>DAOUKH010000103.1:0-9272 GCA_034421515.1 Dehalococcoidia bacterium | reverse complement strand
AAGCAGAAGAAGACGCAGGCCTTGCCCACCTCTTCCGCTTGGACGATCCTGCCGAAGGGGAACTCCGACGGGGACCTGAGGAACTCGAGATTGGTCTCGGCGTCAGGGCCGGCCTCTGCCGCTTCCCGCTCGGCCAGCTCGCGGAGGGTCTGCCGCGTCATCTCGGTGTCCACCATGCTCGGGGCCACGACATTCACCCGTATTCCCCACTGAGAGAAGGCGGCGGCGAACTGCTGGGCCATCACCTCCAGTGCCTTCTTGGCCACGTCGTAGGGCAGGCCGATGTCCCTTACATGCTTCGTCCCCGAGCTGGAGATGAAGAGCATGTCGCCTCTGGGGCGCCTTCGCATGGAGGGGAGGATTGCCTGTGCGAGGTAGAAGGCGCCGAGGAGATTGACGTCGAGCACGGCCTTGAGCTCCGCCTCGGTCGTCTCCGCGACGTGGCAGAGCCGCCCCTGGACTCCGGCGTTATGCACCAGGATGTCCAAATCACCGAGCGCCCCCTCGGCCTCGGCAACGGCACGCCGCACCTGGTCAGAATCTCCGGCGTCGCACTGCAGCGCGACGCCGCGCCTGCCTAGGTTCTCGACGCGCGCGACGGTTTCCTCGGCCTGGGCGCCCTGGCTGAGGTAGGTGACCGCTACGTCTGCCCCTTCCTCGGCGAACTCCAAGGCGATGGCCCGGCCGATACCCCGCGAGCCGCCGGTCACGAAGGCTTTCCTTCCGGCAAGTCTCATGGTCCCGTAGCGTCGGCGCCCCGCTCCACCAAAGCGCCGAGCGCGGAGCCGGCCTTGAACCAGCCGATCTGCTCCTCGCTGAGGGAATGCCGCGCTTCGATTGCCTCGTTGGCGCCGTCGGCGTGGTGCAGGACGACCCCCACCGGCGCGCCGGGCCGAAGCGACGTCAAGCCGGTGACGCTCACCCGGTCGGTCTCCAGCACGCGGTCGTAGTCGGCCGGGTCGGCGAAGGCCAGCGGCAGCAGACCCTGTTTCTTCAGGTTCGTCTCGTGGATCCGGGCGAAGCTCCTGGCGATGACCGCCATCGCGCCGAGGTAGCGCGGCGACATCGCCGCGTGTTCGCGGCTGCTTCCCTCGCCGTAGTTCCAATCGCCGACCACCACCCACCGCAGGCCGCGGCGGTTGTAGTCGCGGGCGATAACCATCAACGATTCCTCTTTGGCGCCGGTCACCTGATTCGTGCCATTGCCGGGCCCTTCGGCGAAGGCGTTGGTCACGCCGAGGAAGAGGTTGTCGGTCAGCTTGTCCAAGTGGCCGCGCAGGGCCAGCCACGGCCCCGCCGGGGAGATGTGGTCCGTGGTGCACTTCCCGGACGCTTTCAGAAGCACCGGCAACTCGGAGAAGTCGCGCCCGTCCCACGCCGGGAAGGGTTCGAGCGGCGCGATGCGCTTGCTGGCCGGGTCGATGACGATCTCGACCGCGTCGCCGTTGGCGGCAGGCGGGAGATAGCCGCCCTCGTCCCGCACGAACCCTCCCTCCGGGACGTCGGGCGCCGGCTTCGGCGGCGTGAGCTTGAACGAATCTCCGTTTCCGGTGGACAGCGTGTCCTTCACCGGGTTGAAGGAAAGACTCCCCGAGAGTGCGTAGGCCACCACGGTCTCCGGACTGCCGATGAAAGCCAGCGTCTCTTGGCTGCCGTCATTCCGGCGGGGGAAGTTGCGATTAAACGACGTGACGATCGAGTTTCGTTCCCCGGGGCCGACGTCGGAGCGGCCCCACTGACCCACGCACGGCCCGCACGCGTTGGCGAGGACGGTCGCGCCGATGGCCTCCAAAGAATGCATCTGTCCATCGCGCTCGATGGTCGCCCTGATCTGCTCCGACCCCGGCGTCACCAGTAACGGCGTCCGTACTTTGGCTCCTTGCGCCCGCGCCTGCTCCGCGATGTCCGCGGCCCTGGCGATGTCCTCGTACGACGAGTTGGTGCAACTGCCGATCAGGGCCACCGAGATACCGTCCGGATAGTCCTCCTGCGCAACGGCCGCAGCCATGCCGGAGACGGGCCGCGCCAGGTCGGGAGTGTGCGGCCCCACGAGGTGCGGCTCAAGCGCCGAAAGGTCGATGTCGATGACCTGCTCGAAAAACTGCTCCGGGTCGGCCTCGACTTCCGGGTCGGCCCGGAGCAGCCGCGCGTGCTCGCCCGCCAGCGCCGCCACTTCGGCCCGTCCCGACGCGCGAAGATAGCGGTTCATCCCTTCGTCGTAGGGGAAGATGGACGAGGTAGCGCCGAGCTCTGCGCCCATGTTGGTGATGGTGGCCTTCCCGGTACAGCTGATCGTCTCCGCGCCGGGGCCGAAGTATTCGATGACCCGATTGGTGCCGCCGCGCGTGGTGAGGATGCCGCAGAGAAGCAGAATGACGTCCTTCGGTGCCGTCCAGCCGTTCATTTCCCCGGTGAGGCGCACGCCGATGACGCCGGGACGCTTGAGTTCCCAGGGGAGGCCCGCCATCACGTCGACAGAATCGGCGCCGCCGGTCCCGACGCCCAGCATGCCCAGACCGCCGGCATTCGGCGTGTGTGAGTCGACGCCCAGCAGGAGGCCGCCGGGGAAGGCGTACCGCTCGAAGATCACCTGGTGGATGATCCCGGAGCCTGGGCCCCAGAATCCGATGCCATATTTCTGGGCCGCCGAACGCAGGAAGGCATACGTTTCGTGGTTCTCGATGGAGGCGGTCTCGAGGTCGCGGCCGGCCCCTTGGCGGGCTTGGATCAGATGGTCGCAGTGGACCGTTGTAGGCGACGCGACTTCCTTGCGTCCCGCCAACATGAACTGCAAGAGCGCCATCGGGCCCGAGGAGTCGGACATCGCGACGCGGTCCGGGTTGAGGTAGAGGTAGCTATCGGCCGAGGTCAGGTCTTGGCCGGCGGGGTCGGTCACGTGGCCGTAGAGAATCTTCTCCGCGAGGCTCAGCGGCCTGCCGAGCCTCGACCGGACGACCTGCAGGTTCCGCTCGGTCTTGCGGTAGCTTTCCTCGACCATGTGGGGAGTCGAGTCTACGGGCGGCATGGCACACCTGATTTTCCTTGACAGGGTGCGCGGATTCTACCTATAGTTCGCACCACTCCTCAAGGTTCGGCACGGCACTTGAGGGCAGGTATTCGTCGACCTCTTGAGCGGGCGGTCTCGCCGACCCAAGAGGGGCGAAGCACGGGGGGTTGGGCATGGCGAAGGGCGGTTTCCAAGTCTTCGATTCGGACATGCACGTGCTGGAGCCTCCCGACCTCTGGGAGCGCTACATCGACCCCGCATTCCGCGACCGGGCGCCGCGTTGCCAAACAACGGAGCCGCGGGACATGACCGTCGAGGTCGAGGGCCGGCTTATCCCCGTCCCCTCGGGCCATCGGTCCGCCGACAACATTTACCAGCGCGAGCAGGCGGAAGCGATGCAGGCGGAGCAATACAAGCACGCCATCTCGCGGTCGTGGGACGCCAAGTCCCAGCTCGACGCCATGGACGAGGAGGGGCTGGACGTCGCCGTTTTATACCCTAGCCGCGGGCTCATGCCGCTGGCCATGGACGGCCTCGACCCCGCCCTCGGCGCCGCCATCGCCGCCGCCTACAACGATTGGCTCCACGAGTTCTGTCAAGCCGACCCGAAACGGATGTACGGCGCGGCGATGCTCTCGGTGCACGACGTCGAGTCGGCGGTCCAGGAAGTCCGGCGCTGCGTGAAGGAGTTCGGGTTCAGAGGCGTCTTCCTGCGGCCGAACGCGGTGGCGGGGCGGAACTGGCACGACCCCTACTACGACCCGCTCTGGGCCGAAATCCAAGACCTCGGCGTTCCCCTGGGATTCCACGAGGGCGGGCGCATCCGGCTGCCGCAGATCGGCAACAACTTCGAGAGTTCGGCCCTCTACCACACCTGCTCGCACCCCATGGGCATGATGATCGCGATGGTGAGCATGATCGGCGGCGGCGTCCTCGACCGCTTCCCCAACCTCACGGTCGCCTTCCTCGAAGCGAACTGCTCGTGGGTGCCCTGGATGTTGTGGCGGTTGAATGAGCACCTCGAACCGGGCTCCTACGCCAGCTTCCTTCATCTCGACCTCGAGCTCAGCGCCATCGAGTACTTCAAGCGCCAGTGCTACACGTCGGTGGAGTGCGACGAAGAGCCGGCGAAGTACATGGTCGATTGGGTCGGCGACGACAACGTCCTCTTCTCCACCGACTACCCCCACCTCGACTCCAAGTTCCCGGAAGCGGTGGACCGGTTCCTGGAGATGCCGTTCCCCGACGACACCAAGCGCAAGTTCCTCTGGGACAACTGCTCGCGCTACTACAATCTCTCCTGATCGTCTGCGCGGCCTGATGCATCCGGCGCTCGCCGTTCGCGCGCCTGCCTGAGGAGTAAGCGATGAAGGGACGAGTCGCCGTCCTGCGGGGCTACGGCGAGGGCTACGACCTCGAGGAGCATCCCGTCCCCGACCCGGAACCCGGCGCGATGGTCGTCAAGGTCGCCCTTGCCGGGATCTGCGGCTCCGACCTCCACGCCTGGCGCGGTGAGCTCTCGCAGAGTTCCTCTCCAAGCTTCAACAGCCCGCAAGCGCCGGGTCTCGCCCAAGGGCACGAGATGACCGGCGCCGTCTATGGTCTCGGCAAGGGCGTGACGACGGACGCCATGGGGCAGCCCCTGAAGGAAGGCGACCGCATCTGCTACAGCATCCACTTCCCCTGCTTCCGCTGCCCGATCTGCGTACGCGGGGAGTACAACATCTGCCCCAACCGGCGCGGCGCCCTGCCCGCCGGCGAGTGGCCGCACTTCACCGGCACCTTCGCCGACTACTTCTACCTTCCGCCCAACCATTTCGCCTTCAAGGCGCCGCCGGAGTTGTCGGACGAGGTTCTGGCCCCGGTCAACTGCGCGATGGCCGCCGTGCTGCAAGGCCTGACGACGGTCGGCGTCACCGAAGGCGAATCGGTGGTGATCCAGGGAGCCGGCGCGCTGGGCATCTCGGCCACGGCCTTCGCCAAGGACCTCGGCGCGCACCCGATCATCGTGCTCGACATGCTGGAGCACCGCCTGACGATGGCCGCCGAGTTTGGCGCGGACCACACCGTCAAGGTCGACGACTTCCCCTCGGACGAAGAGCGGATCGAGCACGTCCGCGGGTTGGCCGGCGGCCTGGGAGCCGACCTCGTCGTCGAGCTGGTCGGCAAGGCAGAGCTGCTGCCGGAAGGCGTGGCGATGCTGCGCCGCGGCGGGACGTTTCTGGAGATCGGCAACATGATCTGGGGGCGCACCGTCCCCTTCGACCCTTCGACCATCCTCCAGAACAAGCGCATCGTCGGCTCCGCCGGCTCTCACCCCTCCATGATTCCCAAGGTGCTCGATTTCCTGGTGAAGAACCGCGAACGCTACCCCTTCGAACGCCTTGCCTCCCACACCTTCGACCTCGCGGACATCAATCACGCATTCGGGCAGGCCGATTGGGCGGCGGGCAAGGCCGAGGTCATCCGCGCCTACCTCGCCCCCTAGCACGATGCACGGCGTCCGTGTGCTCGACCTCAGCCGCGGCATCGCCGGCGAGTTCTGCGCCCGCCTCCTCTCCGGCTACGGCGCCGAGGTCATCAAGGTCGAGGACCCGCGGCGCCCCAGCGCCACGCGCGGCCTCCCGCCCTTTCTCCAAGACCGGCCGGGGCCGGACCGGAGCGCCTACTTTTGGCACCTCAATGGCGGAAAGCAGGGCATCGCCCTCGACCTGGGCTCGGCCGCGGGCAGGCGGTCGGTCCTGGCACTCGCCTCCCTCGCCGACTTGGTCATCGAAGACTTGCCACCCGGCGACCTCGACGAGATGGGCCTGGGGTACTCGTCGCTGCGCGAAGTAAGGCCGGACGTCATTCTCACCTCGGTCACGCCGTTCGGGCAGAGCGGGCCCATGCGTGGGCACAAGGCCACCGAGTTGGGAATGATGGCCGCCGGAGGGGCGCTCTACATCACCGGCGAGCCGGACCGGGAACCCATCAAGCCGGGCGCCTACCTCGCCTCCCACGCTGGCGGGCTCCAGGCCGTCTTGGCCACCACCGCCGCCCTCTGTCTCCGCCAGGCGACCGGGACGGGCCGCCATGTCGACGTCTCGGTCCAAGAGGCGGTCGGCATGTTCCTCAGCGGGGGCCCGGCTTGGGTCCATCACTTCGACCAGACGCAGACGCGCGTCGGGGCCCGTGTGGCCCAGTCGATCGTGCGCAACGCCTACTCCGGCAACATCCTCAGGTGCAGCGACGGCTACCAATGGTTCGGCACAGGGCACAACCAGGACATGATCGGGCTCCTCGTCGAGCGGCCGGAATTGGGCTCCCCGGACCTGTGGCGCGAGCCCGGCCCGCACGCCGGCGAGATCGACGCGGCAATCGAAGCCTGGACGCTGCCGCGGACTCGCGAAGAAGTCACCCAGCAGGCGCAGGAGCTCAATATCGCCGTGGCGCCGGTGCTCACGCTCGACGAGGTCTTGGCGAACCCTCAACACGCCGCCCGGGAGTTCTTCCAAACCGTTTCGCATCTCGGCCTTGGCGGCGTTCCGGCCCTCGGCGCCCCGGTCCGGTGCAAGAACCTCACCTGGCAGGTCGGGCCGGCGCCGGCCCTCGGCGAGCACAACGCCCCGGTGTTCGACCAACTCCTGGGCGGTTCGCAAGTCGACGTGACTCCGCCGGCCGCCGCGAAGACCACGCCCGCACCGGAGCGTCAGCCCCAGTCCGTGCAGCCGCTGAGCCGGCTGCGCATTCTCGACCTCACGAACAATGTCGCCGGGCCGTTCGGCACGCTGGCGCTGGCGAGCCTGGGCGCCGAGGTCATCAAGGTCGAGCGCCCCTGGATCTCGGAGCTGCGGGAGGGACGGCGGATCACGCCACCTCCCAAGGCCGGCACCCCGGACGAGTCCTACAACCGCGTGCTCTGGTTCAACGAGGTGAACCGGGGCAAGCGAAGCGTCGCCATCGACCTCTCGTCGGAGCAGGGGAGAAAAGTCCTTCTCGAAATAGCGTCGCTGAGCGACGTCATCGTGAGCAACTTCTCAACGCGGGTCATGAACAACCTCGGCCTCGACTACGACACCCTTGCAAAGACAAGGCCGGACATCATCTACGCCACGGTTTCGGGTTACGGCTCCACCGGCCCGGCGGCCTCCTGGAGCGCCGCCGGCCCTGCCATCGACGCGGCCTCCGGCATCGCCTGGCTGACCGGCTACCCAGGCGGTCCACCGCTGCGCCCTGGCAACTTCGTCCCCGACCCCATCGCCGGCCTCTACCTCGCCTGGGCCGTCTTGATGGCCGTCTACCGCCGCCGCGAGACGGGAATGGGCGAACAGATCGACCTCTCCATGCTCGAAGGGATGGAACACGTCATCGGCGGGGAGCTGATCGCGGCAGCGTCGGGCACCGCCGTTCCGGAGAGGCAAGGCAACGACATCGAGGCCATGGTGCCCCACGGCTGCTTCCCCTGCGCCGGCAAAGACGCCTGGATCGCCATTGCCGTCGAAAACGGCGAGCAGTGGGAGGCGCTGCGCGACGCGATGGGCAGTCCCTCGTGGGCCCAAGACGAGCG
Organism: Dehalococcoidia bacterium; assembly: GCA_034421515.1. Taxonomy (GTDB): domain Bacteria; phylum Chloroflexota; class Dehalococcoidia; order SHYB01; family SHYB01; genus DAOUKH01. The sequence continues at coordinate 1,716 of DAOUKH010000103.1, read as the reverse complement.
TTGGGGCGATTCGGGAACGCGGTGGGAACGGCGGGAAGACCTCCATCGTCGCCTCGCCGAGTGGACCGCACCCCAGGACCGCTTCGATCTCCAGGAACGGCTCCAGGCCTCCCGCGTCCCAGCCGTCGCCGTGTTGAGTTCGGCGGACCTGCTCCACTCGCCGCATCTGCGGGAGCGAGGCTACTTCGAGTTCGACGAGCATCCGCAGGCTCCCCCCAGCCCCTTCGCCGGGTTCGGCTGGCGTCCCTTCACCCCGGAGCCGCAAGAGCCCGCACCGCTCTTCAACCATCACCTCGGCGACGTCATCGAGCTCCTCGGCATATCGGCCCGGCGTGTCGAGCAACTGCTGGCGGTGAACGTTATCGTCACGGAGCCCCGGCACCAATGAGCGCGCAACCCTTCACGAGCGCCTGCCTTGACACGCTCCGCATGCCCGACATATAAGGCGGGGGTTCAGGCTCGGCGGGACGAAGAAGCGGCGGCTTAGCGGAAAGGTGGCAACGCGTGCCTATCGAATACGAGAAGAAAGACAAGATCGCCTACATCACCATCAACGGCCGCAATGAGGTCAATCCGTTCTCGCCGGAGATGTACCAGGACCTCTACCACGTCTTCAAAGACTTCCGCGACGACCGGCAGGCTAGCGTGGCCCTCATCACCGGCGAGGGGAGCAAGGCCTTCTCCGTAGGCGGCGACCTCAAGCGGATGGTGCAGTCGGCGGACGAGCTCGACCACCTCGAGATCTTCGAGCGGGTCTGGTACCCCCACACGCCACCCCTCGGTTATCCCGCCGTCCTCCACGAGACCTTCGAGCTGCACATGTGGAAGCCCGTCATCGCCGCGGTCAACGGCTATTGCCTGGCGGCGGGGCTGGAAATCCTTCTCTGCATGACCGACATCCGCGTCGCTTCGGAGGACGCCAAGTTCGGCTTCGCCGAAGTGCTGCGCGGCCTGGCCGGCGGGGCGAACACCCGCGTCACCATGCAGATTCCCTACGCCATCGCCATGGAGCTGCTGCTGACCGGGGAGATGATGGACGCGCAGGATGCCTGGCGGATCGGCCTGGTGAACAAGATCGTTCCCAAGGACCAGGTGCTGCCGGTGGCCGAGGAGTACGCCCGGAAGTTGAGCGAGCTCCCTCCTCAGGTGCTCCGCGTCCAGAAAGAAATGGCCTCCGTCACCGGCGACGTGCCCCGCAACATGGTCCTGCAGTACGCCCGGGTGCTGGGAGCCATGCAGCGGGTCATTCCCGACGCCTACGAAGGCCAGATCTCCTTCCTGGAGCGGCGCAAGCCCGACTACAAAGGATAGACGCCGCGACCGCGTTGGCGCCCTGCCCTCCGGCCTCTCCCCTCCGGGGGCCACCTTAAGCCTCTCCCCACTTTGGGGATGGTTGCGATGCAATCGCCACTGACTCCCCTTCTTCTTCTAAGGGTATGGCCAGGGTGATGTCCAGGTTGTTCTCCCGGTCCACCGTGACCTCCTCCACGACCATACCGAGGACCTCTTTACGCTGCTCGGGGCTCAGCTTGTCGAGACCCTCGCCAACGCTGCTTGCCCACGCCAGCACCGCCTCCGTCAGTTCCCGCTTCGTGGCGCCACCGGCCTCCCTGGCCCGGTAGTCGTCCACCTTTGCCCTCAAGCTCTCCAGCCGCTCGGTGATGAACTTCCGCTGAAGGTCCAACTGCTCCTCGGTGATCTTTGCCGCCACGTAGA
>DAOUKH010000102.1:0-7584 GCA_034421515.1 Dehalococcoidia bacterium | reverse complement strand
TCAATGAACCGCAAGCGCTCCGCTTCGACACTCGTCTCTTGCCAGGGCAACACAGCTCCTCCTCATGGATCGCTTCCTGCAATCCTCCAATGTGTTACCCATGTGCCCGGTTTACCTGTTACCTATCTCCCCGGTCTGTACCCTCTCTCAATCTCCCCCAGAGGGGGAGAGGGAAGACCACCCCGCGCCACCCTTTCTCAACCATCGGCGGGGAGTCGTGCAAAGTCCCCAGAGGGGGAGAGGCTTTGGTGTGGCTACCCGCGTTGCAGGCCGACCCTCCTTCGTCTAGCATGGCCCCGACTCTGGACGGAAGGCGGGAGCGGTGGTGAGCGGCATCCTCCTTGTGCTGAGCCGGTGCGACGACCCCGAACGGGAGGCCGAGTGGCGCGCCTGGTACGACGGCGTCCACATCCCCCACGTCCTCGAAAACGGCACGGCCGGCCTCGACGGGGCACGCCGCTACGAGAACCCCAAGGCCGGCCCCGACGAGCCGCTCTCGGCGGCGATTTACGACATGTCCGGCGACCCGACCGAGGTCTTCGGCGGGATGCAACGGCGCATGACGGAGCGCCGCGAAGAGGGCTCCACCTACACCGTCGACTGCCTCGAGGTCGTGATGAAACAGACCTACCGCAAGCTTTCGAGGATCGAAGCACCCGCCGAGTAGCGCGGCACGGCGGCAACGGAGGAGACACCATGGAAGGCAGACGTCCCAATGGTCTCGCGGTCGTGCTCGTGAACTGCAACGACCCCGCCCAGGAGGACGACTTCGACCGTTGGTACAACGAGGTGCACCTGCCCGACGTCTGCAACCCCGGCGTCTTCCCTCGTGCCACGCGCTATCAGAACCCCAACGCGGCGGGCGGCGACGAGCAACCACGGTACGCCGCGCTCTACGAAACCGACCGCGACGATCCCGGCGCGGCTTGGGTCGACAACCGCGAGCACACCGGGGGGCTGCGCGCCCAGGGGCGCATCCACGCCGCGCTGAAGGCCTCCTACGTCGGCGTCTACAAGCGCATCGGCGGCCCGCCTCCCGCGGCGAGGCCCGTCACCGGCGTCCTCATCGTCCTCAACAACTGCGCCGACCCTGCCCGTGACGGTGAGTTCAACGCCTGGTACAACGACGTGCACATCCCCGACGTCCTCTCCACCGGCGCCTACCACTCGGCGGCGCGGTACGAGAACACCGACCCCGACTCCGGCCCCCGCTACCTCGCCGTCTACGAGACCGACGCCGCCGACCCCGTCGGCCAGCTTGACGTGTTGATCAAGGCGCTGGAGGAGATGAACGCCTACCGCATCGACTGCATCGAACGCAGGCTGCTCGCCGCGTACGCCATGACCTACTCCACGGTGTCGGGCGCCGTCCCGGCACGGGCGTAGAGGAGCGGCATGGCAGCCCGCGTTCCCACCGGCATCCTCGTCGCCATCACCGACAATGATGGGCCGATGACCGATGAGGAGTTCGACCGCTGGTACGACGAGGTGCACGTCCCCGACGTGCTCCAGACCGGCTGCTACTACGCGGCCACGCGGTACAAGTCGACCGGCGAGGGTGAGGGCCGCTACTTGGCGGTCTACGAGACGGACTGGGCCGACCCCATTACTGCTTTCGAGGAGCTGCCCGGCCGTCTCGACCACATGCGCCGGTACGACGGCCTCGTCATGCGGCACGTCGCTGCCTACGCCGCCGTCGGCCCCGAGCAACGCGCCGCCGTGCTTGCCAAAGGTGCCGCCAGCGGCCATCTAGCCGGCAACTAAGGAGACCCGATGGATTCCAAACGCATGAAGAGCGTGATCATCGCCATGACCACGCCGACGAGCCCGGAGGCCGACGCCGCGTTCAACGCATGGATGGACGATGTCCACGGCCCGGACCTGGCTGAGACTTCCGGCCTCTATGCCTGGACGCGCTACGAGAACGTCGACCCCGGCGCCAAGCCGAAGTATCTCCACGTTTACGAGCTTGACCGCGCCGACGCGGACGCGGCCTTCGACGACCTGATGGCGGTCGCTAGGAAGAAGCGCGAGGAGGGGCGGGGCATGTCCGAGGGCCTCGCCGAGGGCCTGCACCTCGGCGGCCACGAGCTCATCTTCAGCCTGGGCGATCAGCCCTCGCTCGAAGTCGAGGGGATGCAGGTCATGCTCGCGGGCATACCCGACGAGCACGACGCTTGGTACAACGGTTGGTATAACGAGCACCACCTGCCCGCGATCCTCGAAGCGCCCGGCTTCACCAACGGTTACCGCTTCAAGCACGGGAAGTCGATGTACACCCCCGCCAACTATTTCCACGCGTTCCTGTTCGACACCAAGGACTACGCCGCCCTCAGCGCGGGCCTGAAGGAGACGATGGCCTCCAAAGATCCCTACGTTGCCAGCAGCCAGGGCCGGGCTACCGTCATCATGGCCGGTGTCTTCAAACGCAAGAGCCCGCGGCACATCGTCCCCGGCGCCTAGCGCCCCGGCTCGTCTCATGGAATTCCGGTTCACCCAAGAGCAGCAGGACTACGCCGAGGAGCTGCGCGCCTTCTTCAAGGAGAAGATGAGCGCGCCGGAGGTCAAGGACGAGCGCGACCCCACCCAGATGTACCGCTGGAGCATCCCGTTCGAGCGGAAGATGCGGCGCGAGACGGGCGAGGCCGGACATCTCGGGGTCGCCTGGCCCGAGGAGTACGGCGGCCGCGGCAAGGACATGGTGCATCAGGCCATCCTCGGCTACGAGGCGGCCTACGCCGATGCCCCCGCCTTCGACATGGGAGTCTCCTTCGTCGCCGCGCCGCTCATGCTCTTCGGGTCCGAGGAGCAGAAGGCCTACCATCTGCCCAAGATTCTCAGCGGCGAGGCCCGCTACTGCCTCGGCTACTCCGAGCCCTCCGCCGGCAGCGACCTCGCATCGTTGCAGACCTCCGCCGTGCAGGACGGCGACGAGTTCGTCATCAATGGCCAGAAGATCTTCACCACCCAGGGCCACGACTCGGACTACTGCTGGCTCGCCGCGCGCACCGACCCCGAGGCCCCCAAGCACAAGGGCGTGAGCGTCCTCCTCATCGACATGAAGAGCCCCGGCGTCACCGTCCGCCCCCTGTGGACGATGGCCAAGTGGCGGCACAACGAGGTCTTCTTCGAGGACGTGCGTGTTCCCAAGACCGACCTCGTCGGCGAGCTGCACCGGGGCTGGTACCAGGTCGCCGCCGCCCTCGACGTCGAACGCTCGAGCTTCCCGGCCTACGGCGAGGCGCGCCGCTGGGTCGAGGCGCTGGTCAAGTACTGCAAGACCCATTGGCGCGACGGCAGGCCGCTGAGCCAGGACCCCGTTGTCCGGCAGAAGCTGGCGCGGCTCGCCTCGGAGGTCGCCGCAGGCTACCGACTCTCGATACGGGTGGCCTGGCTCCAGAGCCGTGGCTCCGTCCCTAACTACGAAGCCTCCGTCACCAAGGTCTACGGCTCCGAGCTGCGCAAGCGCATCGCTAACACCGGTTACCAGATCCTGGGGCACTACGGCAACCTCGACGAGGCCTCGCCCCACGCCCCGGTGGACGGCGTCTTCTTTTTCCAGGTGCTCGGCTATTTCAGCAGCACCATCGGCGCCGGCGCCAACGAAATCCAACGGAATGTCATCGCCCAGCGCGGCCTGGGCATGCCGCGCTAAACATCCGTGACAGAGAGAAGAGGAGCGGCTCCGATGGAGCGAGATCCCGTTTCCGGCGAAACGCTGACCGACCAGGAGGTCGCCGAGGTCGACCGCGGCGAGTCGCGCTACGCCACCAAGTTCCTCTACGACGGCCGCTGGTACTACTTCACCGGCATCCTCAACCGCACCCGGTTCATCGGCAGTCCCGCGGCCTACGCCGCCTCCGCCGACGAAGACCGCTAGCCGCCCAAGGAGCGAAGCATGGACCTCGGATTCAGCGAGGCGCAGGAAGCCTTTCGCGAGGAGCTGCAGACCTTCATGGCCGCCGAGTGCGACCGCAGGCTCGTGCGCGACCTCGAAGAGAGCGACCTCGGCTACTCGCCCGACATGTGGCGCGCCATGGCCGGCCGGGGCTGGCTCGGGCTCATTTTTCCCGAGGCCTACGGCGGCGGCGGAAAGTCTTGGACCGACCTCGTGGTACTGATGGAAGAGATCGGCCGCCAGCCCTGTCCCGTCCCCTACCAGTCCTGCGTCCTGCAGAGCGGGCTCGCCCTCTTGGAGCTGGGATCGGAGGCGCAGAAAGCCGAGTACCTCCCCCGCATCCTCGACGGCGGCCTCCAGTTCCGCTTCTGCCTGACCGAGCCAAGCGCCTCCTACGACGCCGGCGGCGTCGAGGTCCGCGCCCTGCCTCGCGGCGAGGACTGGTCGCTCAACGGCACCAAGCTCTTCATCCAGTACGGCGCTTCCGCCGACTACTACCTCGTGGCCGCCAGGACCCGCGACTCCGAGGACCCCGCCGACGGCGTCTCGCTCTTCCTCGTCGACGCCGCCGCGCCGGGCATCGGGGTCACCCCGCTGGTTACCATGGCTGAGGACAAGCAGACCGAGATCGTCTTCAACCAGACGACGCTGCCTGGGGCGCGGCTCGTCGGCCCCCTCCACGGCGCGTGGCCCGCCATTCGGAAGGTTCTCGACCTCTCAACCGTCGCGCTTTGCGCCGAGATGTCCGGCGGGATGCAGGCGGCGCTCGACTACGCCGTCGAGTACTCGAAGATACGCATCCAGTTCGGCCGGCCCATCGGCAGCTTCCAGGCCATCCAGCACCACGCGGCGAACATGCTCATCGAGATGGACGCCGCCCGCTACAGCGCCTACGAGGCCGCCTGGCGCGTCGACGAGGGCCTGCCTTACGAGATGGAGACCTCAATGGCGAAGGCGCTCTGCACCGAGGCCTACCAGAACGTCACCGCGACCGGCCACCAGATCCTCGGCGGCGTCGGCTTCTACAAGGAGCTCGACATGCAGCTCTGGTACCGCCGCGCCAAGTCCGCCGAGGCCTTCTTCGGCGACGCCGAATACCACCGCGAGCGCGTCGCCCAGCTCATGGGGCTGTAAGCGCGTCCCTACTCCTCGGCCTGCGCGAAGAAGGACGTGGAGCTTGGGTCGGGGTCGTCGCCCTGGGGCATGGAGAAGGGGAACTTCGAGATCGCGCCGCCGTCGACGACCAGCGTGTGACCGGAGACGCCGCTCGACAGGTCCGACAGAAGGAACAGCAGCCCGGACGCGATCTCCGTGGGGTCGAGGGCGCGGCGGATCGGCGTCGTGGCCGCCGCCTGCTTGTGGCGCGCATCTTCGGTCGTCGCCGCCATGGTGCGCGGCGTGATCACCGAACCCGGCGCCAGGTTGTTCACCCGGATGCCGTAGCCGCCGAACTCGACGGCCATCGTCCGCGACAACGCCATCACCCCGGCCTTCGCCGCGCCGTACGGCCCGTGATGCGGGGCCCCCGCCCAGCCGCTCACCGATGACAAGCTCGCGATGCTGCCCGCGATTCCCTTCCGCCGCATGTGATTGGCGACGGCTTGGATGATGAGGAACTGGTACTTCAGGTTGCGGCTGAAGACGGCGTCCCATTCCGCCTCGCCGTAGTTGAACAGGTCGTTCCACTCCGACGCGCTCATCATGCCGCCGATGATGTTCGCGAGGCAGTGGATCTCGCCGAACTCGCGCTCCGCCTCCGCGACGACTTTGTCAGCCCCGGCCTTGGTCTCGACGTTGGCCACGACGCCGTGCGCCTGGACGCCGAGCTCGCGCACCTGCGCCACCGTCTCCTCCACGCGCGCGCCATCGATGTCCACCGCCACGATGTTCGCCCCCGCCTCCGCCAGGGTCTTTGACGTCGCCGTGCCGATGCCGCCCCCGCCCGCGCCGCAGACGATCGCGTTCTTGCCGTCCAGTCGGATCCGTTCCACTACCATGCCGTGCCTCCCTCTTTTGAGCGCCCGCATTATGCCATTGCTATAATCGCGGCGCATGCCGCCCGGCACACGGACGGACGCCCCCAAAACCGGTCGAAGCGAGGCAGCCGATGGACAAGGTGAACGTACTGATAGGCCACTACTTCGGACGCCCCGCCGACGCCGACACCATCGCCGCCGTGGACCCGCGCGTCGAGGTCGTCTACGCCCCCTACGTCGACGCCCGCGCCCGCGAGATGATGCGCTCCTACCAGGCCGGCGGCACCATGACGTTCGAGGGCGATCCCGAAGCGTTCGACCGCCACATCGGAGAGGCCGAGGTCATTCTCGGCGCGGGTCTGCCCAAGAACCTCCTCGAGCTCGCACCCAACCTTAAATGGGTCCAAGCCTACGGTGCCGGCGTCGACTACCTCGCGGGCACCGGCCTGCTCGAACACGGCGTCGCCCTCACCTCCTCCAGCGGCATCAACGGCCCGCCCATCGCCGAGTCCTGCATGATGTTCATGATCATGAACGAGAAGAGCATGGTGAAGCGCGTCGAGGCCCAGGCCCGCCGCGAGTGGACCCGCTACGCCAATGGCCAGCTCACCGGCAAGACCGTCGGCATCGTCGGTCCCGGCAGCATCGGGGGGAGCGTCGCCAAGCGCGCCGCGGCCTTCGACATGCGCGTCCTCGCCGCCCGCCGCACCTACGTCCCCGGCCAGGCCGTCCCCAATGTCGACGAGGTCTTCCCCTCCGACCGGCTGAACGAGATGCTCGGCCAGTGCGACTACGTCGTCGTCGCCGTCAGCCTGACCGACGAGACCCGGGGCATGATCGGCAAGGCCCAATTCGACGCCATGAAGCCCGGCGCCTTCTTCATCAACGTCTCACGCGGTGCCGTCGTCGACGAGGCTCCGTTACTGGACGCGCTCAAGAGCGGCCGGCTCGGCGGCGCGGCGCTCGACGTCTTCGCTCAGGAGCCGCTACCCGCCGACAGCGAGTTCTGGGGCCTCCCCAACGTAATCGTGACCCCTCACAACACCGGCGGCCTCAAGGACCACGCCGACCGCGCCACCCAGTTCTTCTGCGAGAACCTGCGCCGCTACCTCGACGGCCAGCCGCTGGAGAACCGCGTCGACCCTGTTAAGGGGTATTAGCGGGCTGGGGGCAATGCCTGCCACGCGGCAGGGACGCAGCAGAGGAGCCTAGTGAATAGAATTGAAGCGGCCTTCGCGGAGTATTTCGGGACGTGGGACATCCATCTGCCTCCCGATGCCGTTGCACTACAGCAACCTGGCAGGATCCTCAAGGCCGGATGGTACATCACTTATGTGTTCGGCGAGGATTATCTAGATTTCTTTGCCGAACACCGTATGACCAACCCGCGCCATGGAAGAGTCTATTCCGATGGACGGTATGAGGCACTGGAAGCTCCTCGGGAGTGGTGCGTCATCCCTGCAGGCGCTGATGAAGCAGCTAAGCAGCAGGCTCGGGAAGAATACTATGCCTACAATCGGAGAGTGTACGCGGAGCTAAGGGCTAAGGGCCTGGCCGACTAAGGGCCTGCTCGAGCGCTTCACGCCGATGCCCGGCTGGGCATGATCTGTGCGACATTGACCTAGTTTGAAAAGACAGGATTAAGATGACGGACCACCTCTTCCGGGTGCGCAGCAGTAGGGTCGAGACTCCCACCCCCCCCCCCCAACC
>DAOUKH010000101.1:0-14782 GCA_034421515.1 Dehalococcoidia bacterium | reverse complement strand
ACAGACGAAGCAGAGGACGCGCGGGCCTCACCTGACGATGCCCGCCTCCCGCAGCCTGCACAGTTCCGCCTCGTTGTAACCGAGGTCGCGCAGCACCTCGTCGGTATGCTCTCCCTGCAGCGGGGGCCGCCGCCGGAACTCGGGCGGCTGCTCGGGGAAGCGCAGCGGCGTGTTGACGCTGACCACGTGCCCGGCGGTGGGGTGATCGAATTCGAGCCGCATGTCGTTCGCCGTAACCTGTTCCGACGAGAGCACGTCGGCGCGGTCCATGATCGGGACGGCTAGGGCGTCGTGGTCGCGGTAGATGTCGAGCCACTCCTGGCGAGTCTTCGTCTCGAAAAGGCCGTGGAGCAGGCCGTAAATGTCCTCCGAGTTCTCGGCGCGGGACTGCGCCGTCGCGTACCGCTCGTCGTGGGCAAGGTGCGGGATCTCCATCGCGTGGCAGATGCGCACCCACTCCTTGTCGCTGAGCGCGACTGGAAGGATCCACTGACCGTCGGCGCAGAGGTAGGGAGCGAAGACGGCCTGGTCGGCACCGGCTCGCTCGCCGCCCGAGTCGCTGTCCCGCGAGGTCTGCACCAGATCAACGTGCTGCATCGCCAGCGCAGCGTTCATCAACGACGTCTCCAGCCGGGTTCCCTTCCCGGTGCGCTCGCGGTTGTAGAGGCCGAGCGCGATTCCGTAAGCGAGCATCATCGGCATCGAGCAGTCCGTGGCCCACACGCCTGCGCCGATCGGCGTGTCGTCGGGCGGGACCCGGCGGTGCATGATGCCGGTCAGCGCCTGGAGCATCAGGTCGTAGCCGCCGCGGTCGGCGTAGGGGCCCTGCTTGCCATAGCCCGAAAGCTCGACGTAGACCAGCCGCGGGTTGATTTTCGAGAGACGCTCGTAGTGGACGCCAAGCCGCTTCGCCGTGGCCGGGCGGTAGTTGTGGATCAACACGTCGCCCTCGGCAACTAGCTTGTCGACGATTTCCAGCCCCTCCTTCGTCTTGATGTCGACGCAGATGGACCGCTTGTTGCGGTTGATGGCGAAGTAAGAGGGGCTTTCGTTGCCCAGGGCCCGGCTGGTGAATAGCTTCCGCGACCCATCCCCGTCGGGGGGTTCGAGCTTGATGACGTCGGCGCCCTGGTCGGCAAGGTAGAGCGCCGAGCCGGGCGCGGCCCACATCGTCGCCAGTTCAATGACCTTCACGCCTTCGAGGATCATGGCCGACCTCCTGAGGCTCCGAGGATACCGCCGCTGGACGAGGCACGGAAGCCCGCGCCTAGAGAATGATCTTGGCCTCGCGCAGCCGCGCGATCTTCGCCGCGTCGTAGCCGTACTCGGCCAGGACCTCGTCGGTGTGCTGCCCGTGGAGCGGTGCCGGCGTCGTGGTGCGCGGCGGGTTCTTCGACAGGCGCGTCGGCGGAGCCAGGAGCCGTGTGCGGCCCGCTTCAGGGTGCATCACGTCCGTCATCATGCCGTTGGCCTCGACCTGCTCGGACGCGAACACCTCCTCGCGCTTGACGATGGGTGCGTAGGGAATGTCCGCCGCGTCAAGGAGCGGCATCCACTCCCCGCGGGGCTTGCTGGCGAAGACGGCCTCTAGCACGCCGTAGAGCTCGACGCTGTGTTCCGCCCGCCCTGTCGAGACGGCGTAGCGGGGGTCGGCAGCGAGGTGTTCGAGGTCCGCCGCATCGCAAAAGCGGGCCCACTCGGCGTCGGTGACCACCACCAGCATGAGCCACTCACCGTCGGCGCACAGGTACGGCTGGTAGACCGCTTGGTTCCAGGCGGCCCGGCCCTTGCCCCGCCGCGACTCCGGCTCGACGAGCTCGACGGCCTGCAACGCGATCGCCGCGTGCATGAGCGACGTCTCGACCTTCTGCCCGTGGCCCGTCCGCTCCCGGTTGTAGAGGGCCAGCGCGACGCCGTAGCTCAGCAACATCGGAGCCGACGTGTCGGACGTCATGATGCCCGTACCGAGCGGCGTCCCGTCCGGAAGGGAGCGGTGCATCATGCCGGTGACGGCCTGCACCAGCATGTCGTAGGCGATCTTCGAGGCGTACGGGCCTTCCTTGCCGTAAGCGGAAAGCTCGACGTAAATGATGCGCGGATTCAGCCGCTCGAAAACCTCGTAGCCCAGCCCAAGCCGCTCGGTGACCGCCGGTCGGAAGTTCTGGATGAGTACGTCGGCGTCGCGGGCGAGGTCGAAGACCACCTCGCGGCCCTCGGGCTTTCGTATGTCGACGACGATGCCGCGCTTGCTCCGGTTGACGGCAAGGAAGGGCGGGCTGTCGCCGGTGTCGTCCGCCTGAGTGACGATCCGGCGGGCCTCGTCGCCCATCGGCGACTCAACCTTGATGACGTCGGCACCCTGATCGGCGAGGTAGGCCGCCGTCCCCGGCGCGGCCAGCATGTTGCCGATCTCGATGACCTTGATGCCTTCCAAGACGGGCGGCATGTCGGTGCGCTCCTGAGGAGGGCTTGCGCCAAGGACTCCCGGCGGCGTAACCATAGCACGGCAAAAACCTTGCCGCGCTACCGGACCGGCGAGAACTCCCGCTCCAGCGCCTCGGTGTCGGCCTCGGAGAGGTTGAAGTACTTCGCGTCGGGGTGGTGGAAGACGAGGGCGCTCACCGAGCTCTCGGGGTCCATCATATGGCCCTCGGTAAGCGCGACGCCCGTCCGCTCCTCGGCGTCGAGGAGTCTGAACAGTTTCTCCTGGTCTTCCAGACGTGGGCAGGCGGGGTAGCCGAAAGAATACCGCTTCCCCCGGTACCGTGCCTTGAACAGCATCTCCTTGGTCGTCTCCGGCGAGTCGGCAAACCTCCACGCCTGACGAATCCGCTGGTGCACGAGCTCGGCGAAACCCTCGGCTGACTCAATTGCCAGCGCGTGCAGCGCGTGGCTCTTCAGATACTCGCCTTCCTCCCGCCACCGGTCCGCTATCGCGCGGACGGAGCCGACCGTGGTCACGAACATCGCCACGTAGTCCATGCGCCCCTTATCCACCGGCGCGGCGTAGTCGGCCAGGCACAGGCCGTCGCCCTCGCGCTGGCGCCCGAAGAGAAAGCGTTCGATCACCGTCTTCCCGTCTGGCGCGTAGATGAGCAGTTGGCGGCCGTCGGACTGGGCGGGGAACCACTTGAAGACGGCGCGGGCGCTGATCTCCGGCGCGGCGAGCATGGCCTCTTCGACCTCCCGCACTTGCCGGCGAAGGCGCTGCGCCTTCTCGTCGCCGCGTTCCAACGCCTCGGCGAACCGGCCCCGATAACCCAGGTGCCGGACGTACAGCATCTGCGGGTTGATGAAGGGGAATATCTCGTCGAGGTCGTAGTCCGTCAGCACGTGCGCCTTGAGGTCGGGCGGTGTCGGAATGTCGACATCGGCCCGTACCGATGCGGCCCGCTGCGCCCCGGCGGGCGCGGCCTCAACGGCCCGCGGCCTCTGTTCCCTGGCGAACGTCTCGCTCTCCTCGTGCAGGCGCGACGCGAGTTCCTCCCGTTCCTCACCATCCATGATCCTGTTTGCCAGCCCTAGGCCGTCCATCGCGTCACGAGCGTAGGCGACCAGTCCGTCGTACTCCGGCGCGATGCGCAGGCGGGTGAAGCGGTTGGAGAGCGCCGCCCCGCCGACCAAGATCGGCGCGTCGACGCCGGCATCGGTGAGGTCCCGCGCCGTCTCCACCATCATCTGCGCCGACTTCACCAGCAGCCCCGAAAGCCCGATAGCGTCGGGCACGTGCTGCTGCACCGCTGTGATCAGGTCTTGCGGCGGCACCTTGATGCCGAGGTTGACCACCTGGTAGCCGTTGTTCGACAAAACGATGTCCACGAGGTTCTTGCCGATGTCGTGGACGTCGCCCTTGACCGTGGCGAGGATGATCGTACCCTTCACCGCGCCCCCGGCCTTCTCCATGTGCGGTTCGAGGTGGGTCACCGCTGCCTTCATCGCCTCGGCCGACTGCAGCACCTCGGCGACTATGAGCCGGTTGTCGTTGAACAGCCGCCCCACTTCTTCCATGCCCGCCATGAGCGGGCCGTTGATGATCGCCATGGGCGCACGCTCGGCCAGTGCGAGGTCGAGGTCGTCGGTCAGTCCCTCTTTCGTGCCCTCGATGACGCAGCGCGCTAGGCGCTCGTCGAGGGGCAGCGCGGCGCGTGCCTCTGTGGTGGCCGCCGGTTTGCGCTCGCGGAAGTGGGCCGCGAAGGCCGCGATGGGATCGTCGCCGCGCCAGAAGATCAGGTCCTCAGCGAGCCGCCGGTCCTCTTCCGGAATGCTGGGGTAGCGCTCCAGCTTCTCCGTGTTGACGATGGCCATGTCGAGGCCCGCCTGCACACAGTGGTACAGGAATACCGAGTTCAGCGTCTCTCGCCCTGCAGCAGGCAGCCCAAACGAGACGTTGGAGACGCCGAGCACGGTCTTGCACCGGGGCAGCGCCTCCTTGATCAGCCGCACACCCTCGATGGTCTCAACACCCGAGCCGATGTAGTTCTCATCGCCCGTGCCCACCGGAAAGACCAGCGGGTCGAAGACGATGTCCTCCGGCGCCACGCCGTACTTCCCCGTCAGGATGTCATGTGAGCGCTGGGCGATTGCGAGCTTCCGCTCGCGAGTGATCGCTTGGGCCTGCTCCTTGTCCTCGTCGATACAGCCGACCACGAGCGCCGCGCCGTAGCGCTTCGCCAGCGGAACGACCTGTTGGAAGCGCTCCTCGCCGTCTTCCAGGTTCACACTGTTGATCAGCGACTTGCCCGGGGTCAGCTTCAGGGCCTCCGCGATCACCGCCGCGTCGGTGGAGTCGATCACGATGGGCGTCTTGACCTTCTTGGTCAGCGCGCCGAGGAACACGGTCATATCGTCGAGTTCGCCGCGGTCGGGGTCCTGGAGGCAGACGTCGAGCAGGTGCGCTCCGCCTCTGACCTGGTTTCGCCCCACCTCCGCCGCTTCCTCTATGCTGCCCTCGTTGATCAGGCGGCGAAACTTGCGGCTGCCCAGCACGTTGGCCCGCTCGCCGACGAGCACGGGCCGCGTGTCCTCGTCGACGATCAGCGTGTCCAGGCCCGAGAGCCGCGTGACCGACGGCACGTCGGCGGCCCGCGGCGTCTTCGACTCGGCGGCGCGGGCGATGCGCTCGATGTGTTCGGGAACAGTGCCGCAGCAGCCGCCGAGCACGTTGACCCAGCCGTTGCCGGCGAAACGCTCCAACACGGCAGCGATCATCTCCGGCGTCTCGTTGTAGCGGCCGTCCTCGTCGGGAAGCCCGGCGTTGGGCAGGCAGGCGACGGGGAACCGCGAGATCGCCGCAAGCGTGCGCACGTGGTCCGTCATGAACTCAGGGCCTGTGGCGCAGTTCAGCCCAACCCAGAGCAGATCGTGATGGGCGAAGCTGGTGTAGAAGGCCTCGATGTCCTGGCCGCCCAGGATCGTTCCCATCGTTTCGATGGTGGCCTGGAGGGCCACGGGCAGGTCGAGGCCGGTCGCCTCCCGCGCCTGGTCGATCCCTTCCAGCGCCGCCTTCACGTTCAGCGGGTCCTGCGAAGTCTCCACGAGCAGAAAGTCGGCGCCGCCCGCCCCGAGTGCGGCGGCCGCCGTCCGGTAGGAATCGACGAGCTCATCCCAAGTCGTCCCGCCGGTGACCGAGAGGCTTTTTGTTGTTGGGCCGAGGGAGCCGGCGACCCAGCGGGGACGCTCCTCCGTGGCGAAGGCGTCGGCGGCGCGCCGGGCAATCTCGGCGGCGGCGCGTCCGATCTCCTCCGTCTCCTCCGCGATGTCGTACTCAGCGAGCACGACCGGCATCGCGCCGAAGGAGTTCGTCTCGATGACGTCGGCCCCAGCCTCGAGGAAGCCGCGGTGGATGCCCTCGATGGCGTCGGGCCGGGTGAGGTTCAGACGTTCGTTGCAGCCGTCGTAATCCTCGCCCCCGAAGTCGTCCGGGCCGAGCCCGAGCGCCTGGATGCTCGTCCCCATGGCGCCGTCGGCAATGAGAATCCGCCGCGCAAGGGCGCGGCGAAGACGTTCGATGCTGTGCGGCGGCGCGGGAGGCACGGCGGGACCTCGCAGGGGGAATCGGCTCGTTTCATTATACGAGCCGCCTCTGGAAGCCGTACGCCGCTCTCGGTTGGGCCGCTAATCCTTGGACGTGCTCCCGGGGGAGAAGGGCCGCACCTCGCCGGTCTCCGGATCGAACGAGCAGCGCCACGCTTTGTTGATGTTCGCCCCGTAGACGTGGACCGCCAGCGCCTGCTCGTCCTCGATTGCGACCGAGTGAATGTCGTTCGGCGGGAGCATCGTTACCGTCTTCCCCGCCGTCGCCTCGATTGGGGCCTGCGCCTCGATCTCCACCCGCCACGGCGCCGACCCGTCGTCCTTGCGTTGGTAGACCGTGTTCCGCTCCGTGCCTCGGAGCACGCCGATCACCGCCCATGTCGTGTGGTTGTGCGTCGGCGTCACCGTCTCCGGCTTCCACGAGACGGCCTGCACGAAGAGCCGGTCGCTGAGGTGGATGTTGACGTTTTCTTCCGGGAACGCCGCGCCGCCCAGGTCGGCCAGACAGTCGGGGCGGCTGATGAGCTTCGCCACCAGCGGCTCGACCGCCGCCACGGCGTCCTCATCGCTCAGATCCTTGGCGGTGATGGCCTCGCAGTCGGCGACGAACGCCTGCACGGTATACGTCATATCAGGAATCCCCTTCCATCGTCGATTCGTGCCAGTGCAGCGCGCGCCGCTCGACGAGCGCGGCGGCGGCGGTGAACAGTAGCCCGATCACCATGAGTGTGATCACCGCCCCGAAGAGCGTGGGCATGTCGAGGTTGTTTTGCGACACGTTGATCACGTTCCCCAAACCGGAGTCGCCGGAGAACCACTCGGCGAGCATCGCCCCGATGATCGCGAAGGGTATCGTAATCCGCACCGCGGCGAAGAGGTACGGCAGCGAGCTCGGCGCCCGCAGCCGCCAGAAGACCTCCCACCGCGACGCCCGCAGCGACCGGAGGAAGTCGAGCGCCCCGGGGTTCACCGATCGGAACCCGATGACGCCGTTCACCAGCAGAGGAAAGAAGGCGAGCAGCGCCGCGATAACCACCTTGGGCGCCGCGCCGAAGCCGAACCAGATCACCAGCAACGGCGCGACCGCCACCAGCGGCGTCACCTTCGCCAGTACCGCCAGCGGGTAGATGGTCCGTTCCAGATAGAGCGAGTGCGCCATCAGCGCGGCAAGGACGACGGCGATGGCCGCACCCACGGCGAATCCGGCCACGGCGCGCCAGGTCGTCGTCAGCCCCTCCGAGGCGAAGAAGCCGAAGTCGGAAAAGAGTCGGTCAAGCACCACCGTCGGCGCGGGAAGTATGTATTCCGGCGTCCCGTCGATGCGCACGTAGAGTTCCCACCCCACGCCCAGGAGAAACAATGCCAGCACCGGCGGCAAGGAGTACGCCGCGGCAGGCGCCGCGGAGTTCCACAACGCAGCGCCCACGCTACGCGTTAGCCGCGCCGCGTCCACGCCGTCCGGCGCCGACGCCCGGGCGCGCTCAAGCGGCCGGTCCATAGGCCGCTCCCCGCGCCAACAGGCGCTGGACTTCGTCGACATAACCGATGAACGCGCCGCTGCGCTCGATGGCCGTCTCCCGAGGCCGGGGCAGATCGACGGAGACCTCCCCCGCGATGCGTCCCGGCGGACCGTCCATGACCAGTACCCGGTCCGCCATCGCAACCGCCTCGACGATGCTGTGCGTCACCATGATCGCCGTCGCGCCTGACCGCTCCCAGAGGCGCAGGATCTCGTAGCGCATCGCCGCCCGCGTGATCTCGTCGAGCGCGCCAAGCGGCTCGTCGAGCAGCAGCACCTCGGGGCCGATCACCAACGCTCGCGCCAGGGCCGCCCGCTGCTTCATCCCGCCGGAAAGCTGCCGGGGGTAGAAGCTGCGGAACTCATCCAGCCCCACCAAGTCGACCGACCGCGTCGCGGCATCGGCGGCGTCTTGTGCGCCGCCGTTGACCTCGAGGGCGAGCCGCACGTTGCGTTCCACGTTTAGCCAGGGGAGCAGCGACGGGTCTTGGAAGACGAAGCCGATGGCCTTGCGCGCCTGCGCCATGTCCGGCGGCGCGCTGCCGATCTCGATCTTCCCCTCGGAAGGCGCGAGCAGGCCGCCGACGGCGCGTAGCAGCGTCGTCTTGCCGCAGCCGCTCGCCCCGACAATCGCGACGAACTCGCCGCGCGCCGCCTCGAAGCTCGCGCCCCTCAGCGCCTCGACGCCGCCGCTCCGCGCCGGATAGCGCACGCTTACCCCGCGTGCCGCGACGTGCGCGCCGCCATCTCGCTCTATCGGGGTGTCGTTCGGGCTCATGCGCGGACCGCCCCGCCGTACTCATGCCTTCTGTAGGGCCCTAGCCGGCTGGGCTGGGCAATTCTAGCATGGGCCCCCGATGTGGTACTGTGCGTAGGGGCCCCGTAGGCCCCGGCGGCGGGTCATGGAAGACGCGGAATTCATCACCGAGTTGAAAGCGAAAATCGAAGCCTCGTCCGGCGTGGCGATTGAGTTCGAGGTCGACCGCGAGGACGGTCAGCGCTTCGCCATCGACTTCTCCGACTCCCCGCCCAAGGTCGTCTTTGGCGTCGATGCCATCGAGAACGCCGGCCTCGCCCGCATGTTCAGCCAATACGCCATCCTCTGCCTGAAGGAAGGCCGCGAAGTTGGCAAGGAAGAGTTCCTGCTCTACCTCCGCCGCAACTGACCCGCGACGCCGGGAGGAACAACGTGGCACGAGACGCCGAAACCCTGCAGGCCCTGAAGGTCGCCGGAGCCAACCTGCGGCGAGCCGTCGAGACGAACGAACGCTACGCGCACTATGCCGCCCTGTCCGTGCTCTCCCAAGCCATCCTGGAAACCCTTCAAGGCATCCGAGGCGTACGCAACGAGGTCGCCCGGACCCTGCCGCAGCGCCTGAACGAACTTCGCCAAATCATGGACCTACCCGAACCGGCGCTGAAGCAGTTGGAGAGGGGCGAAAAAGAGTTCCTCAGCGGCCTTCGCGCCGGCCCCGCGAGCAAGGCAAAGCTGGGCTTCCTCAACCGCTTCCGCGTGTAGCCCCCGCTGCTGTTCCCGCCCCGCCGCCTTCCTTGCCCACCGATTTGCCGCGGGCTATCATGGGCCGCGTTGCGTCCCGCCCCTGCCGCGAAAAGGAGAGAGGCCCCATGCCCCTGGTGATCACCCCCGAGGCCGAAGCGCTCGTGGACGTCGAGTCCAATCCCATCGTCGTCGAGATCGAGAAGCACGACATTCAGAACTTCGCCACCGCCATCGCGTGGCCCAACAAGCCGGACCCGGCGTACTACGACGAGGCCACCGGCGAAGCCTCCGAGTACGGCTCGATCATCGCTCCGCCCAGCTTCGGGACGCGCCTCGGCTTCATCGGCGGCATCTACGACAAGGTCAAGAACGCGCTGCCCAAGTACCGCGTGGGACTCAACGGCGGGCTCGAATACATCCGCAAGGCCCCCATCCGGCCCGGCGACGTGCTCACCGGACGCGGCAAGCTGGCCAACCTGAAGGAGAGCCCGCGCGACGACGGCGGCGCCATGCTCCTCGTCACCTTCGAAGGCAACTTCACCAACCAGGACGGCGCGGACGTCCTCACGTCCCGCATGACTCTCATCTGGATGTACGGCAAGGAGGACCTCAACGGCTAGGCGCCCGGCGCCTCCGGAGAGCAACGAAATGACGGCGCGCGCATTCAACGACGTACAGGTAGGCGACGAGCTCGAGCCCTACTCGGTCAAGGCCGGCTACATGGAGCTGAACCGCTTCGCCGCGGCCAACAACGAGTTCGTCATGATCCACATGGACCCCGACTTCTCCAAGAACGTGGCTAAGCTGCCCGACGTGATCGTCATGGGCAACCTCAAGCTAGCCTACATCGCTAACATGATCGACGCTTGGCGCGGAGGCGGGGGATGGGTGAGCCGCCTTGAGGTCTCCTTCCGCGGCATGGACCCTGTCAACGAGACGCTCACTGCCAAGGGCGTCGTCAAGGCCAAGCGCGAGGATGACGGGGAGAAGCTCGTCGATCTCGACGTCTGGGTCGAGAACGCGGCGGGGAAGAAAACCACCCCGGGATCGGCCACGGTCTCCCTGCCGTAGACCTCGTATGCCGACCGCCGCCAACCCACTGCCCCCGCTCCGGGTGCTCGACCTGACGAACATCCGCGGGCACTTCTGCGGCAAGGTGCTCGGCGACATGGGCTGCGACGTCGTCAAGGTCGAGCCGCCCGGCGGCGACCCCGCCCGCGACCGCGGTCCATTCGCCGACGACGTGCCCGACCGCAACCGCAGCCTCACCTGGCTCGCCTACAACACCAGCAAGCGGGGCATCACCCTCAACATCGAGAGCGAGGACGGACGCGGCCTCCTCCGCCACATGCTCGAGAAGGCCGACATCCTGCTCGAGTCCTTCGATCCCGGCTACCTCGACAGTCTCGGCCTCGGCTACGCCGAACTCCGCAAGGTCAAGCCCGACCTCATCATGACCTCGATCACCCCCTTCGGCCAGGAGGGGCCCTACCGTGACTACGTCGACTCCGACATCGTGCTCATGGCGCTCGGCGGCTTCATGTCGGAGAACGGCTACCCCGACTCGCCGCCGATCCGTATGAGCCTCGACCAGGCCTACAACCACGGCGGGGCCTATGGCGCGGCGGCCACCCTCACCGCCTACCACCACCGCGAGACCGCCGGCGGCGGGCAGTACCTTGACCTCTCCATCCAAGAGGCCATCATGCTAATCGTCGACCCGGTGCTCCAGCACTGGCTCATCGAGGGGAAGCGCGGCACCAACCGCGTCGGCCCCGCGATGCGGCGCGGCGACGTCCAGATGCAGCTCATCTGGCCCTGCAAGGACGGCTATGCGGCCTGGCGCCTCTTTACCGGCCAGCCCGTCGGCCGCCGCACCCACCGCATCATCGATTGGGCCGAGCAGGACGGCCAGGACACCGGCCTCAAGGACGTCAAGTGGGCCGAGATCGACATGAACGACATAACGCCCGAGATGATGGACGTGTGGAACGTCCAGTTCAGCGAGTTCTTCCGCACCCACACCAAGGCCGAGCTGGTGCGCGGCGCAATCGAACGCGGTCTGATGCTCTATCCGGTGAACACGGTCGGCGACATGATGTCCGACTCCCAGTTCACCGCGCGCGACTACTTCCAGGAGATCGAGCACCCCGAGCTCGGCCGCTCCGCTAAGTACCCGGGCAACTACTGGAAGAGCGAAGTGACGCCGGTACGCGTCCGCGGGCGGGCCCCCCTGATCGGCGAGCACAACGCGGAGATCTACATTGAGGAGCTCGGCCTCTCCCCTGAGCGCCTCGTCGCCTTCCGAGAGGCGGGGGTGGTCTAGTGGGCAAACCTAGGATGCTCGAAGGGCTGAAGGTCGTCGACTTCACCTGGGCCATCGCCGGGCCGTTCACCGCCCGCTACCTCGCCGACAACGGCGCCACGGTAGTCAAGGTCGAGAGCGCCCGGCGCGTCGACGCCATGCGCACCTTCCAGCCGTACAAGGACCGCAAGCCAGGCATCAACCGCAGCGCCGTCTACGCCGCGATGAACTCCAGCAAGCTCAGCCTCGGCCTCAACATGACCAAGCCCGAGGCCCGCGAGATCGCCAAGAAGCTCATCGCCTGGTGCGACATCGTCGTCGAGAACTTCGCCCCCGACGCCATGGGCAACTGGGGCCTGGCCTACGAGGACATCATCACGTTCAACAAGAACGTCATCATGATCAGCATGTCGTCGATGGGGGCGACGGGGCCGCTGGCGCACTACCACGGCCTTGGTTTCCATATCCAGGGCTTCGCCGGCTTCTGCAACATCACCGGCTTTCCCGACCGCTCCCCCTTCGGCGCGGTGGCCTACACCGACTTCATTGGGCCGCCGCTGGCGATCTCGGCACTGATGGGGGCGCTCGACCACCGGCGCCGCACGGGCGAGGGCCAGCACATCGACATGGCCCAGGTCGAGGGGGGGATTCACTTCCTTGGCCCCGCCGTGCTCGACTACTCCTTCAACAACCGCGACGCCGGCCGTCGCGGCAACGATTCGACCTACGCCGCGCCGCACAACGCCTACGCCTGCGCCGGCGACGACCGCTGGTGCGTGATCTCCGTCTTCACCGACGAACAGTGGCGGGCGCTCGTGAGCGTCGTCGGCGACGAGGCCCTCCGCGACGACCGCTTCGCCACTCTGGCCGGGCGCCTGGAACGCCGCCGCGAGATCGACGAGCGCCTCGGCGAGTGGACGCGGGGGCGCTCTCCGCAGGAGGTCATGGAGTCGCTACAGGCCGCCGGCGTGCCCGCGGGCGTCGTCTCCGACGGCGCCGACCTCGAGCAGGACAAGCAGTTCGCCGCCCGCAACTTCTACAAGCACTTCGACCACCTGGAAATCGGCGACTACACCACCCGCCGCCAGACCCCCGTCATCGCCTCCGACGCCGACACCGACCCCTACTCCGAGGCTCCGATGCTCGGGCAGCACACCGAGTACGTCCTCACCGAGCTCCTGCACGTCCCCGACGAGGAGTGGGTCCCTCTCATCGAGCAAGGGGTCTTCGGCTAGCGCTCCCGCCTCCGCCCGCGGGGAGGCCTTGCGTCAGCGGGGCTCGTCCCGCGTCCGCAATCCCGCAGGAGGCAATGGCCCTGTCTCCCGCTGCCGGCAAGGGGCAATGGCCCTGTCACTCCCGCAATCCGCCCGCCGTCTCCGGCAATTCCGGCGCATGACCCTCACAGGCCACAGCCGGCGTTCTTTCCGCTTCGCCCCTTTGCACTGTTAGAGGCAGTGCCTCCGCCCCCTCTAAGGGCGGGCTAGCGGCCGATGACCGCCGTCACGGGACTCAGCTAAGAACGTGCGTTCGCTATCGTTAGAGTATCAGCGCCGCCGCCGGGCCGTCAAAGGGGACGTGTCACAGGCGGCCGTCACGGGGCGGCGAGGGGGAGGAGAGGGGACGAGGCCGCTAGGCGGGGGAGTGGCCGCGCGGGCGGGCAGCGAGGCTCTTTTCGAGGAGCTGGATGCCCGTGCGGTAGGTGGGAAGCGCGGAGAGCGTCCCATACTGGCCGAGGAAGCGGGCGACGCTGCGGCGGGTCGTCGAGACCTCTTTGAGCATCTTCTTGGCCCGGCTCACGCCGCCGCCACCGACGGTGCGCCACAGCGCGGCGTATTCCTCGTAAAACCGCTGCGGGCTGAGCCTTGTCGGCAAGACGCTGTGGAGGAAGTCGAAGAACTGGTGCGCCTTCGTCACCAGCTTGTGCTCCGTCGTCGTCCATTGGCCGGTGCCGGGCAACGGGGTCAGGATGGTGAACTGGGGAAACTCGATGTTGTACTCGTGGACCTTGCGTTTCAGGTTCTCGAAGTTGTGCTCCGACCAGTCCTGGAAGATGATCACCGCGCCCCAGATCCGTACCCCGAAGGAGTGCAGGATCTCGATGGCCTTCTGGTTGTCGTCCGACTTCGTGCCCTTGCTCACCGAGTTCAGGTCGCTCTGATCGAACGATTCGAGACCGATCAACGTGGTGTCGAGGCCGGCCTCGGCCCACTTCTCGAACTTGCGCGGGTTCCGTACCACGTTGTCGGCCCGCACCTGCATCCAATACCGGTGCCCCATGTTCATCTGGATGATCTGGTCGGCGAGCTGCTCCATCGGGTCCGGCGCGTTGGGGTTGTGCCGCCGCGCCGCGCCCGGCGGTTCCTGGATCGCGAGGTCGTCCACGACGTTGATCCAGGAGTTCGGCGGCAGCGACGCCAGCTCGTCGAGCGTCCGGTTGTTTCCCTGGACGCGGAAGGTGCCGTTGAAGAACTCGTGGACAGAGCAGAAATTGCAGCGGTAGACGCATCCCCGGGCCATCTCGATGGAGTAGGGACGCTCGTGGTAGAGGAAGTAATAGTCGGGACGGTAGTGGTCGACCAGGTGCCGCGCCGGCTGCGGACGCTCGTTCATCGTCGGCGAATCGAACTGCTTGAGCGCGCTCTTGGGCACGACCTCGATGTTGGAGCGGTCGTACTCGCCCGAGCGGGTCCGATGGATGACCCCGGCGGTGTCAAGCCGGCACGATGTCTGAAGCTGCTGCACCATCCGGCGGAAGGTCCATTCGCCTTCGCCGACGACGATCGCGTCGACGTCGGGCGAGAAGGCGTCCTCCGGGCAGAGGCTGACGTGGTGCCCGCCGACGACGACCGGCACGTCGGGCGCGATCTGCTTCACCTCGCGGGCGACTTCTTTCACGGAGTCGGCGTCGACCATGTAGTTCTGCCGCAGCCCGACCACGTCGGGGGTGAAGCGGCGCAGCACGTCGCTCAAAGGCGTGGGGTCGATCCGCATGTCGTGGATGCAGACGTCGGCGATGTCGCCGATGGCGCCGGCGAGGTACTCGAGGCCGAGCGGCTCGACCATGACGGTGGCGTTAAAGCCGACCACCAGCTTATTCGGAGGCTCTATGAGCAGAACCTTCGACGGTCGGGGTTGGAGCGGTGGAGCGGGGATTGGACTTCTGGCTTTCTTAGATTGCGAGGTTGGCCACTGCCAGGGGTGGTCGTCGAAGGTGTTCTACCTACCTCGCAATTCGCACTGATCGAGCTTGCCGTATTGATACCGGGCCGGGCCCGGACGTCGCTCTTGGAACGCGTGCATCATACCATAGCTTGAAGTCAATGGCCCCGTGGGGACCCGCCGCGGCCGATGGACCCTCCAACGGCACTTGATACACTCCCGTCAATGATTCAACAGACAGTCCTCGTCACCGGCGCAACCGGGT
>DAOUKH010000100.1:0-18021 GCA_034421515.1 Dehalococcoidia bacterium | reverse complement strand
CCGCCACCGCCGCGCTCCGGCCCGACCGGCGGCGCTCGCGGCGGCCCGACCGGCGCGCCGCCTCCGCCCCCGCGACCTCCGCCGGGCGGCGGCCCCGCCCCGCCGTCGGCCGGCCGCTGGGGTTGGCGGCGTTGGATGTTCATCGCGCTCGGCGTCATCGTCCTAGTGGTGATCGTCAACGCCCTCACGGGCGGCGATGATTCCTTCGAGCCGGTGAACCTTCCACCGCCGGCGGCGGTCATGCCCACGGCGACCCTCACGCCGACGCCGACGCCGACCCCCACCCCGACCTCGACGCCGTCGGCGACTCCCACGGCCACGCCGACCTCGACCCCAACGGCGACGCCCACGCCCACGCTGGCGCCGCCGGGGCCGGAGCATGAGGCGTGGCAGGCCGCGCAACAGGGAGTCGCGGTGGCGTTGGCAGCGTACGAGGCAGCGGTGGGTGACGCGCGGCCCGAGGCGCTCGCGGCGTACGAGGCCGCCCTGGAAGCGGAGGCCCATGCCTACGCGGTGCTGCACGGGCTCCCCACCCCGACGCCGCGTCCGACTCCAACACCCACCCCCACGCCGCTGCCGCCGACCCACACTCCCACGCCGCTGCCTACCGCCACCCCGACACCGGCGCCCACCCCCACGCCCCTGCCGCCGACGCCGACCGCGACGGCAACGGCGCGTCCGACCGCAACCCCCACCCCGTCCCTCCGCGACTACAAGGAGTTCATGCTCGAGCTCATCAACGAGGCGCGCCGGAGGGCGGGCGTACCGCCGCTCGACCTCGGCGACAACCGGGCTCCCCAAGTCCAGGCGGAGTCCGCGCTAGCCGACTGCTACAGCGGACACTGGGGCCTCGACGGGCTCAAGCCGTACATGCGGTACAGCTTGGGGGGCGGCTACCAGTCCAACGTCGAAAACGAGACCGGCCCCGACCACTGCCCGATCAACGCCATCCCGCATGGCGGCATCGAGCAGGTCATCCGCGACGCCATGAACGCCTGGCTGGGTGACCCCGGCGACCGCGGCAACATCCTCGACCCCTTCCACAAGAAGGCGAGCATCGGCCTCGCCTGGAGCTTCCAGCACTATGCCGCCTATCAGATCTTCGAGGGCGACTACGTCGACTACACCCTGCTCCCGGCCATCGACTCCAACGGCATGCTCTCCATGGCGGGAACGCTGAAGAACGGCGCGGCCTTCCGAGACCTCGAGCCCTCCGGCGGCAATCAAGGCGGCCCAGCGGGCGACCTCACCATCAGGATCTACTACGACCCGCCCCCGCAGACTCTCACCAGAGGGCAAGTCGCGCAGGCCGACTGTTACAACTACGGAAGGTTCGTCGGCGAGATCAGCGCGCCGCTCGCTGAAGGGTTCGACACGCCGTTTAGCTATGTCACGGAAACCTATTGCCGCGACCCCTATGGCGTGCCCGCGGACACGCCGCCGCCGACCGCCGCCCCGCCGACCCCCACGCCGGCGCCCCCCCTGCGCGTCATCGGGCAGGCGATGACACCCTCGGTGTGGGCCGTGTCCGAGCACGCCTTAGCCGTAGCCGCGGATCTTCGCTCCATCTTGCACCTCGGCCCCGGGGTCTATACCGTCCTCGTCTGGGGAAGTGTCAATGGCGAGGAAGCGGTCCTCATCTCGACGTATTCCATCTTCTACCAGGTGCCGCCGCCCGAGACCTACGGCTAAGGAGACCAACTCCATCCCGTTGCCCAGTCAAACCCCGTCCCGGCGCTAGGGCGTACACTTGAGTGGGTGAGGAATTCCCCGCGCGCCGCCCTCCGGCGGCAGCCAACCGATGAGCGACGACCAAGAAGTCTACGGCGAAGGACAGCCGCCCGAGCGTCCGGCGCCCGGAGTGTTCCGGGGCTGGGCCATATGCCGCTTCTGCGGCCACTCCGGCTACGGCGTCCACGTGTCCCCGGAGCCGAGGGGAAGCGCGCCTTACACCGCGTGTCCCTGGTGTAGCGAGCCGTTCGCCGCCACCGTGCTCGGCGCGGGCCGCGAGGGCGAGACCCTGCTCTACAACGTGGTCTGCGGCACCCACGGCAACCTTGGAGAGCGGGTGCCCCTCGACCAAGCCGCGCGCCTAGCCCGCTGCGCCGCATGCGAAAAGCGCGTGCAGGCCGAGCGGGAAGAAGAGGAACGCCGCAGGCGCCATGAGCAGGCTCCGGAGCGGCCACGGGCGGCACCCCCGGCTCCGCCGAAGCAAACACAGACGCCACCGGAGCAACCTCCAAGCCCGCGACGGCAAACGGACTTGCCTCCGGAGACGCCACCGGCGCCGCCGCGGAGACAGGCGGAGACACCTCCGGAAAGGCCACAAGAGAAGCCGCCAACGTCGCCGGGACCGGGCACGCCCCCAGAAGGACCGCGGGACACGCCACCCCCAGCTTCCGGAGACCCGCCCGGGCCGCCCAAGTCCGGCGGCCTTCCCCGCGCCGCGTGGCCGCTTGTCGCGGTCGTGGCCCTGCTGGCCGTCGTCGGCGTGATCGTATACCTGGTGCTCTCTGAGCAAGACGACCCTCCGACGATCGTGGTGGTCGCACCGACCGCGACGCCGACGCCCACCTCACCGCCGACCCCCACGCCCACTCCTGCCGGCGTAGAGTCGACCCCCGCTCCAAGCCCCACTCCGACACCCGCGGCGATCGCCACGGCGGCGCCCGCGCCTACCTCGACGCCGACGGTGACGGCCTTCGAGGCCTGGGAGGCGGCAGAGCAGGCGGTGCGAGAAGCCCTGGCGGCCTACGAAGCGGCCACGGGCGAGGAGCGCGCCGCGGCGCTTGTGGCCTACGAGGCCGCCCTCACCGCCGAGGCCCATGCCTACGCGTTGTGGCAAGGGTTGCCCACGCCGACCCCGCGTCCGCGGCCGTCGCCCACCGCCGCGCCTGTGGCGACCGTTACCCCCACGCCGACCGCGCGGCCCCGGCCCACGTCTACGCCGGCGCCTACCCAAAGCCCGGCAACCGCCACGCCCACGCCGGGAGGGCCGACCCCCACGCCGGGGCCGGCGCCGCCCTACGCCGCGGCGTGGACGGGCTTGGCCAACGCCGTGTGGCTCCAGCAGAACCACCCCGCGTTGGCAGAGGCGATTACGGGGCTTCCCTGGGTCGCCGACGGCATCGACGGCGCTGAACGCGATGGCGTGCAAGGGCTGGTCAACCTCGCGACGTTCTACCGGCCGGTCTTCGGCGCCGTCATAGGCAGGCCATGGGTCGCCGACGGCCTCAGCGAGTCGGAGACCGACGTCGTCCAGGACCTCCGTTGGGTTGCCTATGGCGATGAGGCCGCGGCCCTGCGGCTCCTGGACATGCCCTTCTTGGAATCCATAGGGCCCGCCGACGCGGATGCCGTCGACTCCCTGCGCCTGCTCGCATATTGGAACCGGGACTTTCAGCGGGTCCTATCGCACCCGACCCTGAGCGGCGGCATCACGGACTTCTGGGCGCAGGTCGTCGCGGTGCTGAACGACGTGAGCGTGACCAATCCCCAGCTGATCGACGTCCTGTTAGACCCAGAGCAAGTCGCCGTCGAGCAACGCACCGTCTCGTTGCCGCTATCCGGCGACGTGGAGCTGGTCATTATTCGCACCCGCCCGGGCGCGCTGCGCAGCATGGACCTGTGGGAGCAAGCCGTACGCGGCGCCGAGGCCTTCATGTCCGAGCCGTTCCCCACGCGCCACGTGACCCTGCTCTTCGGGGAAGAGGTCACCGAGTCCGAAGTTGCCGCTCACTTCGGCTCCCACGCCGCGGTGCGCCCCGCTTATGACGTCGACGACGGTAGCCCCAAGGCGGATGCCGTCCCTTGGATCATCGCGCGTGAGGCCGCCCGCTATTACTGGAATAACAACCCCGAATGGGTCGACGACGGGGCCTCGGCCCTCATGGCCTCCATCGCCGAAGGCGCCCGCACCGGCCGCCCCTTAGACCCTGAATACGCTCCCTGCGCCCAAGTCCAGACGATTGACGCGCTCGAACGGCTGAATGAAGCGCGGGGCTACGACGCCTTCAACTGCGCCGACGCGCTCGGCGAGCGGTTATTCCTCGACCTCTATCTCACGCTGGGCGACGGGGCGTTCCGCCAAGGCTTCCGGACCCTGTATCGCCTTTCGGAGGTCGAGGACATCGATGGCAACGAGGTCCCGGTAGGGATTGACGACATCAGGAATGTGTACCGGTCCTACGCCGCCGCCATCGCAAACATTACCGCCCGGTGGTACGACGGGACGGTGGCGCATGACGACAGCCGCCTGGACCGCGGATCCGTCGACGCCAGGCTGACCGGGATCAACGGTGGGATCGACGAAGCATTCGTCTCGACCACCGAGGAGGGCCCGCCCATTTCCGTCTTCTCCGCCGCGGAGGTGACCGATCGGCTCTGGCTCACCTTGGAGTATTCCTATCAGGTTGTGGGCGGCCCCCACCGGACCCATCTGGACGTCGTCGAGGTGTTCGAGGACGGCTTCGCCATTCGACGCCAGAGCGTGACCCTGACCGCCGAGGAGCAGCTCGCCGCCGAGCCCGAAAGAATTCGGGTCGGCGTGGAGCCGCCGGCCCCGTGGGCGCCGGGGCGCTACTGGGTATACGTGTACGAGGACGGGCGCAAAGTGGCGCAGGTCGAGTACGAGGTCACCCCGTAGACGACGTTTGCCCAGACCGGTCGATGGTTGGAAAACGGGCGGAGCGGCGTGTCTTCCCTTTCTCCCTTAGGGTAGAGACTGAGAGAGGGCCGGGGTGGGGCCGGGAGGTCTTGCCTCTTCTCCCCTGGGAGAAATTGAGATGAGGGGCCCCCTGATCTCCACCACAGGCCATGCGAGCCTGCTACCCCGGCGGCGCCTTCAGAGGGCCGCTGGCTCCACGCCTAGAGCGCCGGCAGGTCGTAGTTGTCCACCGGGCGGATGACCTCGAAGGGCGCGGCGAGGATGGGGTCGAGCGGCCAACCGGGATCGGAGCCGCGGCCCGCGGCGCGCCATTCGGGGAGGCGCCGCAGGACCTCGGCCATGACCTCCACGGGGTCGCCGTCGAGGTAGTAGAGCCAGACGTGGCGGTGGGCGGGCTGGCCGAGTTGGGCCGCGACCGCGGGATCGGGCATCGACGCGGCGGCCTGCCCCTCGTTGCGGAACCAGTAGCAGCCGGCGACGCCGGGAACGTCGAGCATGTCGGGCACGTGGACCTCGTCGTGCCAGCGGCCGATCTCGTCGTCCAGGGACGCGTCGCGGAGTTGCTTGATCGTGCAGAAGACGCCGGTGTGGGGACGCCAGGGCAGGGCCTCGGGGGAGCAGATGACGCGCTCCGCGGCGTAGGCCTTCATCAGCCTGTGGTGGCCGAAGGTGACGATTGAACGATTGGGGAAGGCCCGGCCCTCCTCCCGTGTCCGGCGCGACAGGGCCGAGAAGTCCTCGATGGCCCGGTCGACGGGCTCGCGCATCATGTAGTGCCCCAGGTATTGCTTGGACGCCAGAGCGGGATGCGCTCCCAGCCGGGCCTCGGCCAGGGCTTTGGGGGCGGCCCAGCGGGCGGCGTAGACGGTGCCGTCGAGGGCGAGGTTCTCCGGCTGGTGGTCGCTGGCGTGCCACCAGTTGTAGGCGACGTGTTTCGAGGGGTCCGTGATTTCCGTCAGCGCGAAGAACCCCGATGCCGCCTTGTTCATGTGGCCCGCTCCTGCTGTGCTGCCCTTTGGGGGCGCTGCCGCGTGAGAGAAAGCAGCGCGGCCCCGGCCGCCGCCGCCGCTCCGAAATAGTAGACGCGGTGCAAGCCGGCGACAAAGCCCTCGATGAGCTGCGGGCTCGCCTCGCGGGTCTCATCGCGAAACGCGCCGATGTCGGCCTCGACGCCGAGCGAAGTGATGGCCACCGAAACGATCAGGGTGGCGGCCGCGATGCCGTGGACCTGTCCAAAGCTGCGCATCACACCCAGGAAACCGGCGACGAGGCCGTAGCGCTCCGGCTCGACCGAGCTCACCACCGAGCTGTTGTTGGACGGCGCGAACATGCCCATCCCCAGGCTGACGCCCATCAAGATGAGCATGACCTCGAGCGCGCTCGAATCCATGTCGAGGCGTGACATCCAGAGCAGGCTGAGCATGGTGATGATCATGCCGCCGGCGGCGAAGATGCGGCCGTCGAACCGGTCGGCGAGCCGGCCGAAGACGGCGCCCGCAATCGCGAGCACGAAGGCCTGCGGGGCGAGGATCAGGCCGGTCTCCGCCGGGGCGTAGCCGAGGATTCCTTGGATGTAGAAGGTGATGATGAATGAGTTGGAGATGATCGCCGAGAAGGCGAGGAAGCTCGCCAAGCTGCCCAGGGCGAAGGCGCGCCGCCGGAATAGCCGCAGGTCGATCATCGGGTCGCTGGCGCGGCTTTCATGGAACATGAAGACGGCGAACGCGGCCGCCGCGAGCACGCCCGCGGTCACGATGATGGGCGAGCCCCATCCGGCGGCGTTGCCGCGCGACATGAAGAAGACGATCGAAGCGAGCAGCACGGCGGAGGAGGCCATGCCGGTCCAGTCGAGTCTTCCGCCGACCCGGTCGTCGTGCCGGTCGTCGTGGAGGACGTAGTGCGCAAGCACCAGCCCGATCGGGCCCACGACGGCGTTGATGAAGAAGGCGGCGCGCCAGCCCAGCAGGTCGATGAGGCCGCCGCCCAGCACCGGGCCGGTCACGATGCCGAGCCCCACCGTGGTGACCACGACGCCGAGCACCTTGCCCCGCTCGCCCTCGGGAAAGGCCGATACGGCAATCGCGATGCCCGTCGCCTGGATTGCTGCCGTGCCCGCCGCCTGCAGGGCCCGCGCACCCAACAACCAGCCGAAGTCCACCGCCGACCCTGCCAGCAGCGATCCGACGACGAAGACGAAGTAGGCCGCCACGTAGATCCGCTTGCGCCCCAGCAGGTCGGCGGCGCGCCCCATCGGCAGCAGCGTCGCCGCCAGCACCAGCAGGTAGACCGAAACGACCCATTGGATCGTCGACAGGTCGGTCTGAAAGTGTGTGCTGATCGAGGGAAGCGAAACGTTGACCGCCCCCACATCGAGCGCCGTCATGAACACGCCCACCGTGATGGGGGCCATGACGATCCACTTTCGTCTTGCGGTGGACGGCTCCGAGGGCGTGCTCATAGCGGGGAGTGGGCAAGGGAGAGGCGGGAAGGGCCGCGCCGGTCATCGAGAATAGCACGGAGGGCCGGGAACGGCGCCCCGTCGTTTGAAGTTATCTTAAAATTAGTTTAGAATTATGTTCTGAGTTTTGCGTTTTGGTCGAGGAGGCGCCGGGTGTCGTATTCATCGCAAGTCCCTCAGCTAGCCAACCAAATCGATTCCGCCATCGTTCGGCTGCCGCTCCTGCTCGTCCAACTCATTGCGAGCGCCGTCCGCATTCCTCTGCTCGCGGCCCAGTTGGCGGTGGGCGTCGCCGCCATGCCGCTCATCGCCGTTCAGTTGCTCGCCGAGGTGATTGAACAGCTCCCGGCGCGGGTCGAGGGCTACGCCCGCGAGAGGATCGCCGCGAGCCGCGATCAGGGTAGAGGTTTCGAGCATCATCCGGGCTTGGAGCCCCGCATGGCCGCGGAGCAGGAAGAGCCGGAGCCCCGTCTCCGCTCCAGGGCCGAGGAAGGGCGCTGGGAGGCCTTCGCCGCTCAGAACGCCTCGCATGACCCCCGCGCCGCCTAAGCCCGCTCGCCCCTCCTCGACCTATGCCCCCGAGCGCCCCGCGCGGGCGCGCTCGCCCGTGTGTTTCGCGCCGCTAGACCCCGTGGTATGCTAGCCGCCGCGTTCGAGGCGGCCCTGTACGGCGCGCCGGCCCGAAGCCATCGTTCCGAAGGCTGCCGCGTCGTCATGGAGTCGGGTTTTCCCCTGTCCACGGCCTGGATTCGACGCCGAGTTTCGCTGTGACTTGCAAGGAGGCCTCAGGGTGACCACCTCGGCAACCGCTCGGGAAGAGTTCGTGGACGTCGCCGAATCACGGCTCCACGTCGCCATCGCCGGATCGGGCGACCCCATCGTGGTGCTGCACCAGGACATCGGCAGCCCCGGCATCGACGACCCGTTCATCCAGGCGCTGGCGCAAACGAACACCGTCTATCTGCCCACCCATCCCGGCTTCGACAAACAGGAAGTGCCCGAATGGGCCCGCCACCCGCGCGACCTCGCCGTGATGCACCTCTGGGCCCTCCGCGACCTCGGCCTCACCTCCATCACGCTGTGCGGGCTCGGCTTCGGCGGCTGGGTCGCCGCCGAGATGGCCACGATGGCGCACCAGCTCGTCGGCAAGCTCGCCCTCGTCGGCGCGGCCGGAATCCAGCCACCCGAGGGCGACGAGATCATGGACCAGTTCGTCTACAGTGCGACCGAGTACATCCGGGCGGGCTTCGCCGACCAGTCCCACTTCGACCGCCTCTTCCAAGAAGAACCCGACGTCGACCAGTTGGAGATCTGGGAGATCAACCGCGAAATGACCACCCGGGTCGCGTGGAAGCCCTACATGTTCAGTCTCCCCTTGGCCCGGCTCGTGGGCGGGATCAAGGCCTCGACCCTGCTCATTTGGGGCGAGGACGACCGCATCGTCCCGCTCAGCTCGGGCCGACGCTACCAGAGCCTCATCCCGGGGTCCCGCCTCGAAGTCATCCCCGGCTGCGGGCACTTCGTCGAGTACGAGAAGCCCGCCGAGCTCGCCAAGCTGGTAGCCGGCCTCTAGCGCTGGCGGAAACGGGACCGCGGACACGCCCGAACAGAGAGGAAGAGCCCGATGCAGCTTATCTACTTCACCGAGCAGCCCATGTCGGCGTACCCCAAGGAGGCCGGCGATAAGCTCGGCTACACCGCGACCTTCTTCCCCAACAAGTACTTCGACCCCGTCGCCGGCGCGCGTCTCTACCAGGAGCGCCTCGAAGAGTACATCTACGCCGAGGAGGTCGGCGCCGACGGCATCATGCTCAACGAGCATCACAACGCCCCCTTCACCATGCAGGCGAAGATCAACATCTTCGGCGCCGTCCTTGCCGCGGCCACCAAGCGCTGCAAGATCGTCCTCCACGGCAACCCTCTTCCGATCATCGACAATCCCGTGCGCATCGCCGAAGAGGTGGCGCAGCTCGACATGATCTCCGGCGGCCGCATCGTCTCCGGCATCCTCCGCGGCGCCGGCCAGGAATACGTCGCCACCAACGCCAACCCCGTCTTCACCCGCGAGCGCTTCGAGGAGGCCCACGACCTCATCGTCAAGACCTGGACCGAGCCCGGCCCCTTCCGCTGGGAGAAAGACCACTACCAGTTCCGCTGCGTGAACCCCTGGGCGCTCCCCCTGCAGAAGCCCTTCCCCCGCATCTGGTGCCCCGGCGTCGTGAGCAAGGAGAGCATCGTCTGGGCGGCCCGCCACCGCTATCCGTACATCGCGCTCAACCCCACGCTCGAAGACGCCGCCCGCATCTGGGGCCTCTACGACGAAAACGCCAAGGAGGTCGGCTTCGAGGGCGGCTCGCCCTACCGCGGCTACCTCATCCGCTGCCACGTCCAGGACTCGGCGGAGAAGGCGCTGGAAAACGCCCGCCAGTTCATGTGGATGCAGGGCGAGTTCCTTGGGCTGGGCCACCCCGTTTGGGGCAGCCCCTCCGGCTACGGCTCCCCGACGACCCGCAAGCAGCGCCTCGGCGTGGGCCGCCGCAAGATCCCCTCGTTCGAGGAACAACTCGCCAACAACATGATCGTCGCCGGCAACCCCGACATGGTCATCAAGCAGCTCCGCACCATCCTCGAAAGCACCCGTGCCTCGATCCTCTGCCTCTGGGGCAACGACGGCCGCGTCGACCACGAAAACTCCATGAGCTGCATCAAGACCCTGGGCGAGGAGGTCATGCCCGCGCTCCGCGACATCGGCAAGGAGCTCGGCATCGAGGACCCCTTCGAGGCCAACACGCCGGTCTCCCTCGACCACGGCCCCAGCTATATACCGACCACGGAAGGGGAACTCGTCGCCCCCTTCTAGGGAGCCGCCCGCCGCGCTACACTCGGAGCATGACCGAACGCGAGGCCCACGACCGCAGCCACCCGCCGGCCTGCACCTGCGTCGCCTGCAGCGCGGCGAGAGTCGAGAAGCTGCAACGCGGCAACATCGTCGACCGGCTGCTCCGGGCGTTGCGTCTCAAGCGCTAGGCGCCGGGCCGCCCATGCTGCCCCGTGGTGTAGTGGTAACACAGAGGACTTTGGATCCTTTGACCCAGGTTCGAATCCTGGCGGGGCAGCCAAGGGCCCCCCGGGGCCTCGCTAGCGAAGGGAGAAAGAAACCATGAGAGCCGCGTTCATCGACGTCAAAGGCATTCGCACCCGCTACCTGTATGAGGGCTCGGGGGACCCGCTCCTCCTAGTGCATGGGTCGGGGGCCCTGGCGGACAACTTCTACAAGAACATCGACGCCCTGGGCGCCGAGTACACGGTCTACGCCCCCGACGTCATTGGTCACGGCTTCACCGAGCCCGTCGAGATCGAGGGCATTCCCTACATGGCGATGGTCGACCACCTCGCCGACTTCATCGACACCCTCGGCCTCGACCGCTTCCACCTGGCGGGGTGGTCGATGGGCGCGCTCCTCGTCGCCCTTCTCTACTTCCGCATGCCGGAACGCACCCGCAAGCTGATCTTGATATCGAGCGGCTCCTGCTTCAACACCGAAGAAGAGATCGCGGCGGGCCAGTCGGGGAATGCGCGAAACGTCGCCAGGACCTTCGCCG
Organism: Dehalococcoidia bacterium; assembly: GCA_034421515.1. Taxonomy (GTDB): domain Bacteria; phylum Chloroflexota; class Dehalococcoidia; order SHYB01; family SHYB01; genus DAOUKH01. The sequence continues at coordinate 7,295 of DAOUKH010000100.1, read as the reverse complement.
ACCTGTCGGTCGAGACCATGCGCAAACGCCACATGTCGTCGGTGCACCCCAAGGCCGGTCCCCCCGAGGAGATCCTCATCTCGCACATGACCTCCTACGCCCAGCCTGGGATGAAGGAGTTCTTCGAGCGCATGGCCTCGTCGAGAACAAACCTCGACGCGCTCCGCCCCATCCGCATCTACGACCGGCTGGAGCAGATCACGGTGCCAACCCTGGTCTTCGCGGGCAAGGACGACCCCCGCGCCGTCTTCCAGCGGGTCGTCGAGGGGGTGGACCGCATCCCCAATGCGCGGCTCGTCGCCTACGACGAATGTGGGCACCGCCCGTTCTACGAGTACGTCGACGACTTCAACCGGGAAGTCCTTGAGTTCCTCCGCGGGCCGGAGTAGACCCAGGCGCTAGACGGCGCCGATCGAGCGCAGCTCTCTGATCTCCGCCGGCGTGTAGCCGGCGAGCTCGCCGAGCACCTCGTTGGTGTGCTCCCCGAGGTTGGGCGCGGGACGCGTTGGGGTCTTCTCTCCCGGGGCCATGACGGCGCCCCGCATCTCCTTGATCGTCCCGAATACGGGATGCTCGACGTCCAGGAGCATGCCCCGCTCCGTAAGCAGGGGGTTTGCCATGGCCTGCTCGAAGTCGAGAATGGGCGCGCTCGGCACCTTCCCCTTGAAGATCTTGAGCAGGTGCTCGGTTGTGTGCTTTCGGAACTCGGCGTTGAGCAGCGCGACCAGCTCCTCGCGGTTGGCGAGCCGGTCGGCGAAGGTCTCGAACCTCGGGTCCTCCTTCCACTCCGGGTGGCCGAACAGGTCGGCCAGATTCTGGAAGAAGACCTCCTTGGCGCACATGATCACGATCCAGCCGTCGCTCGTCTGGAAGTTCTGCGACGGCACCAGCGTGGGATGCGACCCCGCCGGCTCCCGCTGCATCTCGAAGCCGCGGGTCAGGTGCCAGGCGCTCATGTAGCTCATCATCGACGCCATCGTGTCGTAGAGGGAGACGTCGATGTCGCACCCTTCGCCCGTCCGCAGCGCCTTGATGATGCCCGCGGCCATCCCGTAGGCGGAGGCGATCGCCCCCGCCAGGTCGACGATGGGGATGCCCGACCGCACCGGCGGGCCCCCCGGCTCGCCGGTGATCGACATCGCCCCGACTTCGCCCTGCACCAAGTAGTCGTAAGCGGGGTCCGCCGAGCGGGGGTTGTTCATCCCGTAGCCGCTCAGGTGGCAGCAGACGATCGCCGGATTGGCGTGACAGAGGTCCCCGTAGGTGAGCCCCAGGCGCGTCGGCAGGTCGCCCCGGAAGTTCGAATAGACCCCGTGCGATACCTTGACGAGCCGCTCGACGACCTCCTTGGCTCGGGGGTTGCGGAGGTTCAGGGTGACGCTCTTCTTGTTCCGGTTGAACGACTGGAAGTAGATGCTGTCGTTCACGCCGTCCTCGAGATACGGCGGCACCCGCCGGGCCACGTCGCCCTCGGTGGTCGGGTCCTCGATCTTGATGATCTCGGCCCCGAGGTCGGCCATCTGCAGCGACCCATACGGCCCCGCGCCGAACTGGGAGAACCCGAGGATCCGGATGCCTTCTAAGGGCAACGACATGACAGTTCCGCCCGGTCTCTTCTAGAGCAGCACCAAGGCGAGCGACGGGTCCATCGAAGGCAGGGCGTCGAGGAAGTCCGGCTCCTCGTGGTAGCACTGTACGAGGTTGTTGTCGGGGTCGCGGAAGTAGACCGCCCGCTTCTTCGGGTGCTCGACCTTGAACTCGACGTCGACGCCCTTCGCGGCCAGCGCCTCCTCCGCGCCGTCGAAGCCGCTGTCGTCCGCCAGCTCGAACGCGATCCGGTGCACGCCCGGCTCACGGCCGGGGACCGCCGCGACGAGCGCCATCGAGTAGCTCGGGTAGTCCTTGCCGTGCAGCACGGAGAACTCGCCCGTCGGCGAATGGAACAGCTCCCTGAGCCCGACCACGTCGATGTAGAAGTGGCGCAGCCGCACGAAGTCCGCCGCCACGATCACGGCGTGGGAGGCGCGCTTGGCGTGGAGCGCCGCGTCGGAGACGCGCCGGATTTCAGGGTCGAACGTGATGAAGGACTCCGTCTTCGGCTCCTCCTGGCCCGGGACATATTCCTGGTGGAAGACCTTGGCGCCCGGCTTCCGGTAGTCCCGCCAGTTGCGCAGCATGTCCACGGTGTATTCGAGGCCGTTGCCTTCGGGGTCGCTGAAGTAGACGCTGCGGGTGACCAGGCGGTCCTCCAGCAGCCAGGGCGTCACCCCCAGTTCGGTGAGCCGCTCGTAGGCGGCGACGAGCTCCGCCTCGTTGTACATCTCATAGGCGAAGTGGTTGAGGCCCGGCTTCGTGCCCCACTCCAAGGGCACTTCCATGATCCCCTTCTCCTGTGCCCTCTTCCCCCGGTCCTGCGTGTGCTCCCCCACCTGGACGAAGCCCAAGTCGTGGTGGGTGTTGCCGTTGCTCATGAAGCCGCCCGGACGGTTCTCCAAACGGAATGTCTCCTCGATGCCGAGGACTTGGTTGTAGAAATCCATCGTCTTGTTGATGTCGCCCACAAAATAGTTGTGGTGCGTCAACCGCCGGGGAGTCCCTGTCGCCCGGTACGGAGTCGCCGATTGCGTCTGTGTCATATCCGCCTCCTTGACCTGTCCGTGTCTGCCCTCTGTCAGAGAGTACCTGAATCCCTGCCCGTCGGCTACGGCCCGCCAGCCTCCCGGTAGACCAACTCGTAGCTGATGCCGTCGTGGTCCCAGAAGAAGATGGCGGCGCGACGCTTGCCGTTCTCGTCGACGTTGTAGCGGATCGGCCCAGCGAACCGGTAGCCCTCCGCCGTCAGGCGCTCATGGTAGGCGTCGAGGTCGTCGACGAAGAAGGCGAGGTGCGCGTTGCCCACGTCGTTGGGCCCGGTGCGGCAGTTCGGCTGCCCCGGCGGCGACGGGTACTCCAGGATCTCGACCGTGACCTCGCCCAGCCTCAGAAAGCAGACGTCGGTCCACGTCTGCTTGATGCCCGTGACCGGGTTGTCCCACGTGGCGTTCGGCTTGTCCCCGAACGACTTCCGCTCCACCTCCTCCATCCCGAACCACTCCTTCAGGAACGTCGCCGTCCGGTCGAGGTCGCTCACCGTGATGCCCGTGTGGAAGAGTCCCTTCGCCTTCATCGCATCCCCCGCAACGCGTTCGGCGCTAACTCTAGCACGCTGTGGGCTACCTTAATCCTCTCCCCCTCCTCCCCACGGGCCCCTACCTCCCTCCCTGTGGGAGGGACTGAGGGAGGGCCCGCGCCGCCAAGCGCCCCACCCGCCGGACGCTGTTGCTATACTCGCCTAGCCTCGAAGGGTGAAGGAGTCGCATGCCCGCCGCGCTGACCAGACGCTCCATAACCGTCCCCCACGGCATCGGCAAGATACCCGCGTACCTTGTCAGACCGCGCGCCGAGGGAACCTACCCCGGCGTCGTCGTGATCATGGAGTGGTGGGGGCTGAACGAACACATCAAGGACGTCGCCGACCGCTTCGCCGCCGAGGGCTTCGCCGCCATTGCCCCCGACCTCTATCACGGGAAGATCGCCGACACGTCCGAGGACGCCGCCGCCTACTACGGCGCGATGAGCATGGAGGGCGCGGTGCGCGAGTGCATCTCGTGCAGCGACTACCTCAGGGCGCAGCCGTGGAGCAACGGCAAGACCTCCATGGTGGGCTACTGCCTCGGGGGAACGGTCTGCTATCTCGCCCCCTGCCGGGGTGCGGGCGTCGACGCCACCGTGGCGTACTACGGCAACGCGCCCGACCCCGGCGCGCAGCTCAAGCACGCCGAATGCCCGATCTTCGGCATCTTCGGCGCCGACGATCCTATCATCGACCGCGAACACGTCCGGCGGGTGCGGGGCGGACTCCGAGGGTCGGAGCTCGCCCACCAGGTGCGCGTCTATCGAGGGGCGAACCACGCCTTCTTCAACGACACGAGGCCGAACTACCACGAACGGGCGGCGCGCGACGCCTGGCGCAGGACGCTCGCCTTCCTCCGCGAGCACCTCGCCTAGCCGTTCCGCCGCCGAGGAGGCCGATTTGAAGGTCGCGTTCCGCTCCGAGGGGATGCCCCTCGCCCCGTTGCTTGACGCCGCGCGGCTCGCCGAGCAGGCCGGCGGCCACGTCCTCCTCACCGCGGAGAACCGGTTCGACCCCTTCCTGCCCCTCGTCCTGGCGGCGGAGCACACCGCCCGCATCAAGATCGGGCCGTCGGTGGCGATTGCCTTTCCCCGCAGTCCCTTCATGACGGCGCAGCTCGGATGGGAGCTCCAGCGCTACTCCGGCGGCAGGTTCGAGCTCGGTCTCGGTACCCAGGTGCGCGGCCACATCCAGCGGCGTTTCGGCACGACGTGGGAGCGTCCCGTCCGCCGCATGCGGGAATACATCGAGTCGGTGCGCGCGATCTGGCACAGCTTTCAGACGGGCGAGCCGCTGAAGATCACCGGCGACTTCTACTCGCTGAGCCTGCTGACGCCCCAATTCAACCCCGGCCCGATCGACCATCCCCACGTTCCCGTCCTCGTCGCCGGCGCGAACAAGGGGATGTGCAGGCTGGCCGGATCGGCGTGCGAGGGGCTGCTGCTCCACCCCTTGGCCTCGCCGAATTACGTGCAAGAAGTTGCGTGGCCCGCGGTCCAGGCGGGCGCTGAGTCCGCCGGCCGCTCGCTCGACGCCTTCGAGCTTAGCTCCAGCGGCTTCATCGCCGCCGGCGACACCGACGCCGAGGTCCGCGAGCGGTGGGAGGTGATCCGCGAGCGCATCGCTTTCTACGCCTCCACCCCCGCCTACCAGACTATCCTCAAGGTGCACGGGTGGGAGGAGCTCACCCCGGCCCTCCACGCCAAGTCGCGGGAGGGCAAGTGGAAGGAGATGGCCGACCTCATCGGCGACGAGGTCGTCGCCGCCTTCACCGTAAGCGGACGTTACGAGGAGATCGGCGCCCAGCTGCGTGAGCGTTGGGACGGCGTGGCGTCTCGAGTCGAAGTCGCCTTGACCGCCATCGAGCGGGCGTCGCCCGAACAGGTCGCCCGCATCGTCGCCGACGCCAGCGGGGACTAGGCCGGCCGCAGGTCGTCAGTAAGCTCGCGGATCGAGCCGAGCCCTTCCAACCCCGCGATCGACGCCAAGACCGCTTCCGTCTTTTCAGCGCCGATGACGCCCTGCGCCCACTCGGAGAACTTCGCCTCCATCTCGCTCCACGCCATCGGGTTCTCCGGCTCTCCCTTGGGCAGCGGCACGGCCCTTCGCACGCTGCGCCCGTCGGCGGCCACGACCTCCACCCGCGACCCCATCATGTGTTCCGACTCGTCGACGCTGACGGTTGTGATGTCCATCAACCGCTCCGTCTCCGCCGACCCCAGCAGCCCGTAGCTGCCCCAGGTGTAGGGATCGAGAACGCTGGCCGCGGCGGCGAAGTAGATGCTGAACTGCCCCTCGACGATGTTCCCCGGCCGCTTCTTGTCGTTGGGCGGGCTCGCCACGAGGTTGTAGCCGGTGGGCCCCATCTCGATGTTGATGGCCGCGACGTCGGCGGGCGCCAGCTCTTGCTCTTGCACGATGTCCCGCACCGCGTCGATGGTGGCGTGGTTGTACCGGCAGCAGGGATACGGCTTCACCGCCATGTTCATCACTTCCCACTCGCTGCCCAGACCGGCCAGCGCCGCCGTCGCGTCCAGCTCGTCGTTGGAGTACAGGTTGAAGTAGCCGAACTTCCCTTCGATCGGCCCGCTCCCGCCGTAGTAGCCGTGCCGGGCCATGACCAAGCTCAGGATGGCGTTGTGCGCGGTCAGACCGGTGTGCAGCCGCTTGTTCCACGCCCCGTCGACCAGGAACTGCTGCGAGCCCGCGGTCTGGCTCCCGTTCAGGCCCATCGCGTTCGCCGCCTCCTTCTCGCTGAGGCCCATCAGGCGCGCCCCCGCCGCCGTGCACGCGAAGATGCCCGTCGTGGCGGTGGGATGGAAGCCGCGGTGGTGCATCGCGGGCCCGTGCGCCTTGCCGATCTTGTTCGCGATGTCGTAGCCGGCGACGGCCGCCGCGAGGAACTCCTTGCCGGACACGGAGTGCTCCTCGCCCAGCGCAAGCAGCGTGGCGAACATCGGCGCGCCGGTGTGCATGATCGCGACGCGGTGCGTGTCGTCGTAGTCCATGCTGTGCGCCAGGGTCGCGTTCATCATCGCGGCGTAGTGCGCGGGATGGCGCTCGGCCTCGCCGAGCACCGTGCTCTTGCCCCTCGCGCCGCCGGCGAGGTCGAGCATTCCCTTCAGGATCGGCGCGGACGACTCCGCCACCTGCCGCCCGCCGAGCGCGACGGCCAGGAAGTCCATGAACAGCCCCTTCGTCTGCTGCACCACCTCGGGAGGCAGCGCCTCGTACTGCAGCGTCAGAGCGTGCTCGGCGAGTCGGTTGGTGACACCGGTTGCGGCTACGACCATGAGAGTCCTCCTTGGCGGCGGGCGGGAATCGGCGGCCCCATTCTAGCAAGAAGCGCGCCGCCTTGACCCAACCCCCGCGCCTCCCTAGCATCCCCGCCGGGGGTGCATCATGCGCAACGGCGGTCTCGAGTTCTGCATCAACGGCGGCCAGGACGGCCCGATCGAGAACACCATCGAGTTGTGGAAGGCCTGCGACGACGGCGGCGTCGACGTCTTCGGCATCCCCGACTCGGCGGTCCGCAGCCCCGAGCTCTACGCCTCGCTCACGCTGTGCGCGCTCAACACCTCCCGGATGCGGATCATGCCGTGCGTGAGCAACCCCATCACCCGCCATCCCTCGGTGACCGCCTCCGGTATGGCGACCCTGAGCGCCATCGCCCCGGGGCGGGCCGCCCTCGGCCTCGCCACCGGCGACAGCTCCATCTGGGGCGTCGGACTCAAGCCCGCCCGCGTCGAGCGCCTCCGAGGCTACATCCAGGCGGTCAAGGGACTGCTGGCCGGCGAGGAGGTCACCTGGGAAGGGAAGACCTTCCGCCAGCAGTGGGACGCCTGGGCGCCCGACCGCCACATCCCCATCTACGTCGCCTGCTCCGGGCCCAAGGTGCTGAAGATGGCGGCGCAGACCGCCGACGGCGTCATCGTCACCATGGGCTTCTCCGACGAGGACGTGCGCTACATCCGCGGCATCATCGCCGAGGGGTGCGCCGAGGTCGGCCGCGACCCCGCCGAGGTCGACAGCTGGTGGAACGGCTACGTGGTCTTCGGCGACTCCGTCGAGGAGGCGATGAGCCGCAGCCTGGGCTGGCCCATGGGCTGGCTCACCATGACCA
>DAOUKH010000099.1:0-77313 GCA_034421515.1 Dehalococcoidia bacterium | reverse complement strand
TGTAGTCGCCGTACTCCGCCGTGTCGCTCACGGAGTAGCGCATGTAGTTGAGCCCGCCCTCGTACATCAGGTCGACGATGAGCTTGAGTTCGTGGAGGGTCTCGAAATAGGCGACCTCGGGCTGATAGCCCGCCTCGACGAGCGTCTCGAACCCGTTCTTCACCAACGAGGAGACGCCGCCGCAGAGGACGGTCTGCTCGCCGAAGAGGTCGGTCTCGGTCTCTTCGAGGAAGGTGGTCTCCAGGACGCCGGCGCGCGTCGCGCCCACGCCCTTGCCGTAGGCGAGCGCGTTGGCCTTGGCGTTGCCGGAGGCGTCCTGCTCGATGGCGAGGAGGGCGGGGACGCCAGACCCCTCCTGGAACACCTCGCGCATCCGGTGGCCGGGGGCCTTGGGTGCGATCATGCTGACGTCGACGAAGTCGGGAGGCACGATTTCCTTGAAATGGATGTTGAAGCCGTGGGCAAACATGAGGGTGTCGCCGGGGCGGAGGTGTTCCTTGATTTCCTTCTGGTAGACGTCGGCCTGGATGGTGTCGTGGACGAGGATCATCACCACGTCCGCGGCCTCGGCGGCCTCGGCGACGGTCATGACGGTGAGGCCCTCGGCCTCCGCCTTCTCCTTGCTCTTGCTGCCCTCGTAGAGGCCGATGACGACGTCGACGCCGGAGTCGTGAAGGTTGAGCGCGTGGGCGTGGCCCTGGCTTCCGTAGCCGATGATGGCGACCTTCTTGCCTTCGAGCAGGCTGAGATCGGCGTCCTCGTCGTAGTAGATGTTCGCCATGTGTGCTCCTTACGGATTCGGCGCGCGGGCGGTCCGCCTCGCGCTATTTGGACCGGCGCTCTCCAGGCTTCAGCGGCTCCTTCTTGCCCCGCGGGACGGCGACGCTGCCCGTCCGCATCACTTCCGAGATGCCGAAGCCCTTCAGCAGGGTGAGAAACGATTCGATCTTGTGCTCGTCGCCGGTTACCTCGACGATCACCGAGTCGGAGGAGACGTCGACGATCTTGGCGCGGTAGAGCTCGACGATCTGGACGACCTCCGATCGCAGCGCCGACGTAGCCGCCCTGATCTTAATCAACGCGAGCTCGCGGGCGACGATGTCCTCGTCGCTGAGGTCGGTGACCTTCACCACCTCGATGACCTTTCGCAGCTGCTTGGTGACCTGCTCCACGACCTCGGTCTGGTCGGTGTCGATGACGAAGGTCATGCGGGACTGATCCGGCGTCTCGCTGCGGCCGACGGCGAGGCTGGCGATGTTGAAGCCGCGCCGCCGGAACATGCTGGCGATGCGGTTCAGGACGCCGGGCCGGTCGAGGACCTGTGCCGTGATGGTGTGCTTCTGGCTCCCGTGGCTGAATCCGTTGGTGGAGGTCACGTCGATGCGTCCTTTGAATCGACTAGCCGCTGTTCGGGCGGCGTTTCGAGCATTTCGTTGACCGAGGCCCCGGCGGGGATCATCGGGTAGACGTTCTCTTCCGACTCCACGACAAAGTCGATGAGCACTGGCCCCTTGATGGACTGCGCTTCCTCGATGATCGGGCGGACGTCGGCCTTCTTGGAGACCTTGAAGCCCGTCATGTTGTAGGCCTCGGCGAGCTTCACGAAGTCCGGGTTGAAGAACCGGGTCTCCACGTAGTCCTTCTCGTAGAAGAACTCCTGCCACTGGCGGACCATGCCGTGGAAGCCGTTGTTGAAGATGGCGAACTTGATGTCGATGTTGTGCTCGACGATGGTCGCCAGTTCTTGGAGGGTCATCTGGAAGCCGCCGTCGCCGCAGATCGACCAGACCGTCTCGTCGGGCCTGCCGACTTTGGCGCCGAGGGCGGCGGGGACCTCGAAGCCCATCGTGCCCAGGCCGCCCGAGGTGATGAACGAGCCCGGCTTCACGTAGTTGAAGTGCTGCGCCGCCCACATCTGATGCTGGCCCACGCCGGTGACGATGATGGCGTCACCCTCGGTAACCTCCGAGATCTGCCGGCAGATATATTGCGGCAGCACCAGGTCCGTGTCTTTGATGACGTGTGAGGGGTGATCGCGCTTCAACTCTTCGACGTGGTTGACCCAATCGACGTGCGTGCGCGGCTCGACCTGCTGGTTGAGTTGGCCGAGGACGAGCTTCACGTCGCCGACCACGGGCACCGTGGTGCGGACGCTCTTGTCGATTTCCGCCGGGTCGATGTCGATGTGGATGATCTTCGCGTTGGGAGCGAAGTCCTCGACGCGGCCCACCACGCGGTCGTCGAAGCGCATGCCGATGCCGATGATGACGTCGGCCTCGTCAATGGCGATGTTGGCGTAGGCCATGCCGTGCATGCCAGGCATGCCGACGGAGAGGACGTGGTTCTCGGGGAAGCCGCTGATGCCGAGCAGGGTCGTGATGACCGGAATCTGCGCCTTCTCCGCCAACTCCTTCAACTCGTCGTAGGCGTTGGAGATGATGACGCCGTGGCCGGCGATGATCACGGGACGCTCCGCCTCGCCGATCAGCTTGGCCGCCTTCTTGATCTGCGGCGGATGTCCGGGCATGTGCGGGTTATAGCCGGGCAGGTCGACGGTCTCGGGATAGGTAAACTCGACCTCTTCCTGTTGGACGTCCTTCGGAATGTCGATCAACACCGGGCCGGGACGCCCCGTCCGTGCGATGTGGAAGGCTTCCTTGATCGTGCCCGCGAGCTCGGCGGGGTCCATGACCAGGTAGTTGTGCTTGGTCACCGGCAGGGTGACGCCGGTGACGTCGGTCTCCTGGAAGGCGTCCTTGCCGATGGCTTTGCGGGGGACCTGGCCAGTGATGGCGACCATGGGCACGGAGTCCATCATGGCGTTGGCGAGACCGGTGACGAGGTTGGTCGCCCCAGGGCCGGAGGTGGCCCAGCAGACGCCGACGTCGCCCGTGGCGCGCGCGTAGCCGTCGGCGGCGTGGGAGGCCGCCTGCTCGTGCCGTACGAGGATGTGGCGAAGTCCGGGGTACTCGGGGAGGGTCTGGTAGAGCGGAAGAATCGCTCCGCCGAGCAACCCGAAGATGGTATCGACGCCCTCTTTCAAGAGCGCCTCGCAAACGATCTGGGACCCTGTGCGTTTCATCTCTTCCTTCTCTTCGCCCCTATCGCTTCGTGCCGGCCGCAGGATGCAAAAAACCCGTCCCAGCTAGGGACGGGATTCTTCCCGCGGTACCACCCTAATTCCCTCAGACCTCTTTCCGCCGAGGGCGCTCGCTCCGGCTGTAACGGGCCATCCCGCCGTCCTACACACCCGTAAACCGGGCTTCAGACCGGACGCTCCAGGACGAGTTCGGGGCTCGGTCCTACCGGCTCGCACCGCCCGCCGGCTCTCTCCAAGTCCGGAGGCCCCTACTACTTCCCTTCGCAGCGTATCGCCTAACCTGTTGAGTCTACCACGCGAGTTATGCACAGTCAACGCAAGTGGGCGCCTGTCAAACCTGTTGGGCCCCGCCCGCGGCCCGCCGTTTGCCGCCCCGCCCGCGCCGGTGCTAGACTTCGCCCCAAGATTCGCGCCTTCGGTGGAGCGGGAGGCGATCCCATGGACCACCTGCGGTTCCTCGAACGCCCCGAGCTTCGGAACCCTGTCCTCATCACCGCTTTCGCGGGCTGGGCCGACGCCCAGGAAGGGGGCACGCGCGCCGTCCGCTCCGTGATCCGCCGGCTGAACGCGGTGAAGTTCGCCGAGATCGACCCCGAGGAGTTCTACGACTTCACGTCGGTGCGCCCCGTGGCCTACAACAACGAGCAGGGCGAGCGGGTGATCCGCTGGCCGAAAAACGACTTCTACTACCATCTACGTCCCAAAGCCGACCATGACCTGCTTTTCCTGGTCGCGGCCGAGCCGAGCCTGAAGTGGCGGACCTACGTGGAGACGCTGTTCGCGGCGTGGGAGGGATGCCCGCCGCGCTACGTGATCAACGTGGGCAGCCTGATGGACGCGACCCCCCACACCCGTGAGACGTCGATCTCCGGCATGACGACGAGCAGCGACCTCGAGGTCGTGCTGGCGGGCCTGCGGATCGTGCAGACGCGGTACCAGGGCCCGATCGGCATCACCTCGGTCTTCATGGAGGCCTGCGGGAAGCGCGACCTCGGCTATATCAACCTCTGGGGTCACGCGCCGCATTACGTCCAGCGGGCGCCGAACTACAAGGTGGCCCTCGCCCTGGCAGGCTGGCTCAAGTCCGCGTTCAATTTGGACATCTCGCTGGAGTCCCTGGAACGCCGCAGCGGGCGGTTCGAGGCCGAGGTGACCAAGGCGATCTCTTCGAGTGTCGAGGTCAGCGCCTACGTCAAGCGTCTGGAGCGCCAGTACGACGAGGCGAAGGCCGGCGGCGGCCCGCTTCCCAGCGGCGATGCCTTGGTCAGGGACGTCGAAGAACACCTCCGCCAAGGCGGCGCCGACGGCGGCTTCTCCTCGAACTAGGCCGCCCGCAGTCCCTGCTTTCTTCCTGCTCCGCGAAGGCGGAGGGAGTTCGTCACCACACTGACCGAGCTGAGGGCCATGGCCGCGGCGGCGAGCACGGGATTGAGGAAGCCGCGCTCGCCGAAGGCGAACTCGAGGGCGCCGGGCACGCCGCCCGCGGCCTCGAAGGCCGGGTAGAGCACTCCCGCCGCGATCGGGATGAGGGCGACGTTGTAGCCGAAGGCCCAGAACAGGTTCTGGCGGACGGTGCGCATCGCCGCGCGGCTCAGGTCGATGGTCTCGGCGACGCCGTGCAGGTCGGGTCGGAGGAGGGTGACGGGGGCGGCCTCCATCGCGGCGCCGGTGCCGGTGCCGATGGCGATGCCGACGTCGGCCGCGGCCAGCGCGGGGGCGTCGTTGACGCCGTCACCGACCATGGCGACGCGGTGCCCCGACTCCCGCATCGCCGCGACCCGCTCCGCCTTCCCCTCTGGAGAGAGCTCGGCGATTGCGGTATCGATGGCCACCTCGGCGGCGACGGCTTCGACAGTCTCGCGGCGGTCGCCGCTGAGGAGGACGACCTCGATGCCGCGCCGTTGGAGGGCGCGCACGGCGGCGGCGGCCTCGGGGCGGGGGATGTCGGCGACGGCGATCACGCCGCGCGCTTCGCCGTCCACCGCCACGAAGAGGGGCGTCTTGCCCTCGGTGGCGAAGCGGCGGGCCGCTTCCTCCAGCCCGTTCACATTCACGCTATGGCGCTCCATCATCGGTTGGTTGCCGACGAGGGTTTCGACGCCGTCGACGAACGCCCGCGCGCCGGCGCCGGGCCGCGCCTCGAAATCGGTGACCGCGGCGATGGCTATGCCCTCCCCGGCGGCGTGGTCGACGACGGCGCGGGCGAGGGGGTGCTCCGAGCGCGACTCCACGGCGGCGGCGAGCCGGAGCAGCTCCTCCTGCGCCATGCCGTGGGTCACGACGCCGGTGACGGCGGGCACGCCGCGCGTCAGCGTCCCCGTCTTGTCGAAGACGACGGTATCGGTCGCGCGGGCCGTCTCGAGCGCCTCGGCGTCGCGGAAGAGGACGCCGCGCTCCGCTGCCGCCCCCATGCCGACGATGACGGCGGTGGGGGTGGCGAGTCCCAGCGCGCAGGGGCAGGCGATGATGAGGACCGAGATGAAGGTGAGGAGGGCGAAGGTCAGCGCCGGGGAGGGGCCGACTGCCAGCCAGACGAGGAAGGCGGCGGCGGCGATGATGATCACCGCAGGGGTGAAATAGCTCGCGACGACGTCGACGAGGCGCTGCACGGGAGCCTTCGAAGCCTGGGCCTGCTCGACCAGCGCCGCGATGCGGGCCAGGGCCGTCTCCGCTCCCACCGACTCGGCGCGGAAGGTGAAGCTCCCCCAAGCGTTGACCGTGCCGGCGTAGACCTTGCCTCCGACTTCCTTGTCGACGGGAATGCTCTCGCCGGTGAGCATCGACTCGTCGACGCTCGACGAGCCCTCGACGATCTCGCCGTCGACGGGTATCCGCTCGCCGGGGCGCACGAGGATGAGGTCGCCGGGACGCACCTCGCTGACCGGGACCTCCCGCCCGCCGCCGTCGCCGGCGAGCGTCGCGGTCTCGGGGCGGAGGCCGAGGAGGCGCCGCAGGGCCGCGGAGGTCCCGCCGCGCGCCCGCGCTTCTAGATAACGCCCCAGCAAGACGAGGGCGATGATGACCACCGCGGTGTCGTAGTAGACCTCGACTTCGAGGGCGCCGCGCTCGAAGAAGCCGGGGGCGAAGGTCGCGGCGGTGCTCGCACCGAAGGCCGCGAGGGTGCCGACGGCAATCAGGGTGTTCATGTTGACGGCGCGGTGGCGGGCAGCGTTCCAAGCCGCCGCGTAGATGGGCCCGCCGGCGAGGAAGAGGGCGGGCGCGGCCACGGCGAACATGAGATAGAAGCGTGTCTGCCGGGCGAGGCCGTCGATGCCGGGCAGCACGTCGAAGCCGGTCAGGAGCAGGAAGAGGCCCGCCGCGCCGGCGGCAACGGCCCGCGCGAGCTGCATCCGCAAGGAGCGGGCAGTGGCTTCATGCGTACCGGCGTCGTCGTCCGACGGCTCGAAAAGGCCGTAGCCCGCCGCCTCGACCGCGGCGCGCAGGTCGTCGAACGTGACGTCGGGGGCGGCATCGACGGTGGCGGACTCGGCGGCGAGGTTCACGCTCGCCGAGGCAACGCCCGATGCCCCGCGCAGCGCCCGCTCCACGTGATTCACGCAGGCGGCGCAGGTCATGCCCTCCACGCGCAGCCGCCGCGTTTCGAGGGCGGGCGGCGCGCCCTGAGCGGTCATGGGTGTCAGCCTTCGGCGACCCTGTAGCCGGCGGCCTCGACGGCCGCCCGCATCGCCGTTCGCTCCGCGCCGGCTCCGGCCTCGACGACGGCTAGCCCCGCCTCCAGCGAGACACTGGCAGTGTCCACGCCGTCGACGCCTTCCAGCGCCGTCTTCACGTGCCGCACGCAGTTCTGGCAGGTCATACCTTCGATCTTCAGTTGCTCAGTGGCCATGAGGTGTTCCTTGGTGTCTTTCAACGGCGCCGCTTTCCGACTCCCCCGGAGGGGAGAGGTCGGCGCCTTCGGCTCTATCATACGTCAGGCGGGCGCGCGGCTCGCGTATAATTCCGGCGCGCGCCCCCCGCCACGGAGACGACGTCCATGTCCAGCGCCGGCTACGACCCCCAAGCCCGTCTCAAGGAAGCCGAGGAAGCGGTCCGGCAGACCGCCGACCGCCTCCATGAGGTCCTCGTCGAGATGGCGGGTCGGCTCGACCCGTTCCCCTATTTCCTGGGGAGCATCGAGGTGCGCGCCATCGAGGCCGAGCCGGGCGGCGCCAACAAGGCCGACCGGGGCTGCATCGTCGTCTGCCAGGACGGCGAGATGTACGAGTTCTCGATGAAGATCCAGGCGCCGAACGACTTCGACTTCGGCATGGAGCGCGACGACTCGGTCAAGCCGGTGCAACTGCCGCCCGAGGACTACGTCGCCTACGCCTACCACGCCATCCAGGAGATCGGCGGCCTGCTCGCCGAACAGCAGGCGCGGGCAAAGAAGTACTCGTTCTAGAGGCCGGTGGGCGCAGCCTCGGTGCGACACGTGCCTCTGGTGCGAGCGTTCGATAGTAGCTTCATAATGGCCGCGCCATGAGCGACAACTCGAAGATCGAGTGGACTGAGGCCACCTGGAACCCGGTCACCGGCTGCACCCAGATATCTCCGGGGTGCGCGCACTGCTATGCGATGCACTTCGCGAACCGGTTCAAGGGTGTGGCCGGCCACCCCTACGAGCGCGGCTTCGAGGTGCAGCTGCGGGAGGAGCGCCTGCGGCAGCCCGTTGAATGGAAGAGGCCGCGCCGCATCTTCGTGAACTCGATGTCCGACCTGTTCCACGACGAGGTGCCGGACCCGTACATCCGGCAGGTGTTCGCGGTGATGGAAGAGGCCGAACAGCACACCTTTCAGGTGCTCACGAAGCGGGCGGAACGAGCACGGCACCTTGCACCGACGCTGCCGTGGCCGGACAACGTCTGGTTCGGCGTGTCGATCGAGAACGCGTACTGGACTCGGCGCATAGAGGCGCTGCGCGACGTGCCCGCCGCGGTGCGATTTCTCTCCTGCGAGCCGCTGCTCGGGCCCCTTGAAGACCTGGACCTGTCCGACATTCATTGGGTGATCGCGGGGGGCGAGAGCGGTCCCGGAGCGCGGCGGCCCAAGCCGGAGTGGTTCCGCTCGCTGCGCGACCAATGCGCGACGGCCCAGGTGGGCTTCTTCTTCAAGCAGTGGGGCGCGTTCAACGAGGCCGGCAAGCGGGTCGGGAAGAAGCGAGCGGGGCGCGAACTCGATGGCGTGGTGTGGGACGGCGAGCCGGCTCTTTCAAAGGTCTAGAGAGAATCGTCCCTGGCCCGCCGCATCGGGCCGGCCAAATGCCCAAGTCATGATCTCCCGGCCTGGCTTGACCTTGCTGGCGAACAGCAGGTAGTAGAGGTGTTTGTTGCCTTCGCCCTTGACTAGCCGCGAGCCCTCCGGCTGCTGGTCCCAACCCAGTTCAGCCAAACGGTTCAGGTAGAAGCGGATGAGTCCCGACGTGCGCGACAGTCGACCTCCGTCCCAATACTTCCGCCATTCCTCCGTTCCGAAGTAGGCCGCGGCCTTTGGGGAATCGGCGTTCCTGTTGATGCTCATGCCTAGCGGGAAGTTGATGAGTAACTCAGTCCGCCAGTCCGCCAGCGATTGAATCGTCTCCCAACGGGGTTCTATGCCTACGGTGTCCAGGAAAACGAACGTGGGCGACCTCGGGTGGATCTTTCCACTCAGGCGAGGGAGCACGGCATTGACGTCTCCCTGAATCACCTCGGCTCTGTTGGTCTCCCCACGGCCCGCTACCTCGGCCTGAAGCTCGCGGACGGCTTGGGGGTCGTTGTCAATAAAGAAGAGGCGGTCGAAGCCCCGACCGTCGTGGCCCTTCGCCGAAAGTGCTATCAAAGGCGACCCATCGATAGTCTCTCCGGTCCGCTCAAGGATGTTCTTGCCTGGGCCAGCGAAGGCGTCGATGTAGACGCGTTCCGTAGCCCTTTGCGTTGCCGTCAGGTAAGGAGGCAGATAGTCCTCGACGACCTTAAGCTTGTCCCGCGTCCAGGCGCCAACTTCTCGAGGCATTGGCCCACCTTAGGGGCCTCTCTCGGATCCGCGCAACAGGCCCTTGTCGCTCCCTTCTAGAGGCCGGTGCCGGCGAGGAAGGACTCGTAGTCACCGTAGCGGTTGACGGCGCGGAGGAAGTCTCCGATGGAGGCGACGCTCTCCCGGAGGGCCGTGACCTGGCCGCCGATCGGGCTCACCGAGCCGGAGCCGGGGCGGACGGCGTAGCTGCCGTGGAAGGCGAAGTAGGCCTGGTTGATCTTTCTAAAGAAGTAGCCGTGGGTGGCTAGCTCGACGCGGCGCGCCTCCATGTAGGCCTCGGCCTCGTCGATGCGGCCCTCGGCGAGCAACGAGTCGGTCTGCTCCCGCGTCTCGCGCATGAAGGTGTTGAAGTCGAAGCGGGGCGGCTCGGCCTCAGCGGCGGACTTCTCCTCTTCCTTCTCACGGGCCTCGGCGGCCCGTTTCGCCTCGGCCTCCGCCGCTTCCTGGGCGTCCGCCGCCGCGATTTCCTCTGGCGAGGCGAAGAAGCGACGCCACACCAGATCGCCGATCTCGTCGCCCACCACGTCGGCGACCGACTCGTTGAGCGTGGTCATGTCGCCGTTGTCGTAGTAGGCCCGCCCTAAGGGATGGAAGGCCAGATAGTGGTGCGTCCACTCGTGGGACGCGATGCGGAGCGCCCACCGCACCTGCGTTCCCTCCCGGATGAGGGCGGGGTAGGTGGCCACTCCGCCGATGCTGACGACTAGCGCGGAGAGGTCGCGACGGGCGATGGCGTCCTCAAGCGCCTCGCGCTCTTCGGTGGTGATCCCGGGCTCCAGCAAGGTGCTTCGGATGGTGGCAATGTGGTCCCGGCGCGAGAGGACGAGCAGCTTGGGCAGGTCGTCGAAGTGGAAGTCGACCGGCGGCCACAGCAGCTCGAAACCGACGAACGTGCTCGACACGCCCTCCACTTTCAGGGTCTCACTGATTGCCGCTTCCAGGGTCTCCTCGATTTCCGGCTCCAGCGCCTCCCGCTCCTCCCGCAGCGCGTGGAGGCGCGCCCGCAGGTCTTCGAGCTCTGGTTCCTCGGTGAGGCCGAAGTCGGCCCGGTCGACGCGGTCCGCCAGGCGGACGACTTCGATGCCGATCTCGAAGTAACGCCGCACATTGGCGGCCTTCTCCTCTTCTGAAGGGCCGCCGCCGGAGAGCGCCCGCCCCAGTCCCGCGGTCCACTTGCTCAGGAAGTTGCCGATCTCCCAGCGGGGAATGCTGTAGAGGTGCGACTTGGCAAGCTGGGTGACGCCGTCGCCGGCGCCGAACGTGTCGCCCGCCATGGAGAGAACGGCGACCGCCAGCAAGGCAACCCAAATGGACCTGAGGATGCGAACTTTCATGGTAGGAAGCCGCATTGTAGCGCCGCCCGGGGGGCGTTCGGTTGCCTGTGTCCGGTGGCGTGACTACAATTGCGCCGCCACCCTTGCCGCAGGAGTCTTTGCCGTGGACGCTTACGCAACCGATGCCATCCGGAACGTGGTGAGCCTGTCGCACAGCGGCGCGGGGAAGACCGCGCTCGCGGAGGCGATGCTCCACGGCTCGGGCGCCATCAACCGTCTCGGCACGATCGCCGACGGCAACACGGTGTGCGACTACGAGCCGGAGGAGGTCGACCGGCAGAGCAGCATCCAGCTCGCCTTGGCCCCTGTCGAGTGGAACGGGGTCAAGATCAACTTCATCGACACCCCAGGCTACGCCGATTTCTCCGGCGAGGTCGGCTCGGCGCTGGCAGCCGCGGACTTCGCGGCGCTTGTGGTCAGCGCGGTCGACGGGGTGGAAGTCGGCGCGGAGTCGACCTGGCGCCAGGCCGAGGACCGCGGCCTCCCCCGCATGGTCATCATCAACAAGATGGACCGCGAGAACGCCAACTTCCACGAGGTGCTCGACCAGCTCAAGGAGCGGCTCGACCGCCGGTGCGTCCCCTTCAACCTCCCCGACGGAGCGGAGAGCTCATTCAGCGGCGTGGTGAGCCTCATCGAGGCGGAGGGAGCCGTCGACCGCTTCGACGAGTTCCGTGAGCAGCTCGTGGAGGCCGCGGCCGAGGCGGAGGACGCCCTCACCGAGAAGTACCTGGAGGAGGGCGAACTGACTCCCGACGAAATCCTGCAGGGCCTGAAACTCGGCATCACGTCGGGGACCATCTTCCCCGTCGTGGCGACCGCGGCAACGAAAGAGACCGGCATCTCCGAGCTGCTCGACCTGTTGAAGGACTACGCCCCCAGCCCCGCCGACGCGCAGCCGGTGCACGGCCAAGACAAGTCGGGCGGCGCCGTCGAAGTGTCGCCCGGCGACGACGGCCCGCTCGCGGCGCTCGTCTTCAAGACGACCGCCGATCCCTACGTGGGCAAGCTCTCGTTCTTCAAGGTCTGCCGCAATACGCTGAAGAGCGATTCACAAGTGGTGAACGTGCGCACCGGTCAGACGGAGCGCATCGGCCAGGTCTTCGTGCCCAGGGGGAAGGGCCAGGAGAACGTGCCCGCGCTCTCGCCCGGCGACATCGGTGCGGTCGCCAAGCTGCAGGAAACCTCGACCGGCGACACGCTCGGCGTCAAGGACGGCCTGCGCCTCGACGCCATCGAGTTCGCCAACCCCGTCTACAGCGTCTCGCTTGCGCCGAAGACCAAGGCCGACATGGACAAGATGGGCGCGGCCATCGCCCGCGTCGTGGACGAGGACCCCAGCCTCCAGATGACCCGCGAACAGGCCACCGGGGAGACCGTGCTCTCCGGCCTCGGCGACGCGCACATCGACGTGGCGATCAAGCGCCTGCAGCGCAAGTTCGGCGTCGAGGTCGTCGTCGGCACGCCGCGGGTGCCGTACCGCGAGACCGTGACGACCAAGACCGCCGTCGAGTACAAGCACAAAAAGCAGAGCGGCGGGCACGGCCAGTACGGCCACGTCCACCTCGAGCTCGAACCGCTGCCCAAGGGGAGCGGCCTGGAATTCGAGACCCGCGTCGTGGGCGGCGCGGTGCCCAAGGAGTACTTCCCCGCCGTCGAGAAGGGGGTCATGGAAGCGGCCCGCACCGGCGTCATCTCCGGCAGCCCCGTTGTCGACCTCAAGATCACCCTCTTCGACGGTAGCTCGCACTCCGTCGATTCATCGGGTATGGCCTTCCAGATCGCCGCTTCACAGGCCCTCAAGAAGGGACTGCAGGCGGCCAACCCCGTCATCCTCGAGCCGGTGATGAAGGTCGCGGTGACCGTCCCCGACGGCTACACCGGCGACATCATGGGCGACCTCAACGGCAAGCGGGCCAAGGTGCTCGGCATGAATCCCGGCAACGGCACCACCACCATCGACGCCGAAGCGCCGCTTGCGGAGATGCAGCGCTACGCCCAAGACCTGCGCTCCATCGCCCAGGGCCGGGGGTTCTACTCGATGGAGTTCTCGCACTACGAGGAGTTGCCGGCCCACCTCGCGCAGAAGCTCCAAGAGGCAATGGCCGCTCAGGAGTCGTAGCCCGAGGCGACTCGCTCCTGCGAGAGGACCGCAGACTCGCGTGCCCGTCCGTGGTGATCAGGGGCCCCTCACCTCAATCTTCTCCCGGGGGGAGAAGAGGTAAGACCTACCACGCCACCAGGCGGTCGGCGCGCATGGCCTCGATCTCCGCCGGCGAGAACCCCAACTCCGCCAAGATGTACGGCCCGTCTTCTCCCAGGGCGTGGGGAGGCTCGGCGCGCGACGGCGTCAGCGAGAAGTGCGCCGGCGGCCCATGCCGCATGAAGCGCCCGATGGTGGGGTGGTTCGTCTCCACGATGAAGCCGTTCTCCTTCACCGCCGGGTCGGCGAGGAAGAACCGCCCCGCCGAAGCCTCGTCGGCCCGCACGCCTCCAATGCCCTGCCCGGTGAGGATGGCCTCCCACTCGTCCGCGCCGCGTTCCTTGAACGCGAGACCGAGCGCCGCCATGAGCTGCGCGTCGTGGGTGGCGCGAGCCTCGTGGTCGGCGAAGCGGGGATCGGCGGCGAGTCCGGGCCTGTCGATCGCCTCGCAGAGCCGCTCCCACTCCTGCTGCGTGGTGCACGTCAGCGAGATCGACCCGTCGACGGTCCGATACATCCGCTGGAGCGCGCCGAGTCCGCGAAGGAGCCGGTCGGGTTCCCGTCGCGGGGGCTTCCCCTCGTAACGGATGAAGTCGTCGGAGGCGACGTAGGAGTTGCTCGTGAGCATCGTCGTCTCCAGATACTGCCCCTTGCCGCTGCGTTCCTTGGAGAAGAGGGCGAGGGCCATCGCGGTGCCCACGGCCACCGCCGCCGAGACGTCGGGGCTGCCCTCGTTGGCCCGGTAGAGCTCCATACTCTTTGCGTCGATCTCCTCGATGGTCATCGGCTCGTCGACGGGCGGGGGCTCGTTGCCGCGTCCGAGCTGCCAGAGCGCGCCTCCCGCCAGGGCGCCGGCGGTGGGGTGGAAGGCGGCGCGGCCCGCGCCCGGCCCGCCGGACCCGTACGAGCCGGCGTAGTGGTAGATGATCTCCGGGTTGATCTTGATGACCGTGTCGTAGTCGACGCCGAGTCGCTTCGGCGCGTCGCCGCGCATGTTGTGCATGATGGCGTCGGCCTTCACGACCAGCCGGTGCACGATCGCCTGTCCCTCCTTGCGGCGCAGGTCGATGGAGAGGCTCTCTTTGCCGTGGAGGGTCTTGCTGCGGCCCTTCGTCCGGGAGCGGAACTCGTCACCGGCTAGGGACTCGATCTTGATGACACGCGCCCCGAGGTCCGCGAGCAGCGCCGTGCCGAGCGGCGCCGCAAGCCAAGTCGAGAAGTCGAGGATGGTGACGCCGTCGAAGGGGCGCTTCGGGCTTGGCCCGCTCCCGTCCCCCCTCTCCCCCTCTGGGGGAGACTGAGAGAGGGTCGCCGCCGCCAGCAGCTCATCCGTGTGCTCGCCGACGCGGGGCGCGGGGCCGCGAATCACCGAGGGCGTCTCCGTGAAACGCACCAGCGGCCCGATCTGCTTGGTGCGGCCGACCTCGGGGTCGTCGACCTCGATCACGCCGCCGTTGTAGCGGGTCTGCGGGTGGTCCATGCACTCCTGCGTCGTCTGAAATCGGTCGCCGGCGAGGCCGCGCTCGATGAAGAGGTCGATCCAGTCGTCGAGCGTCTTTTCTTGCATCTTGGCGAGGATGATGCGGCGAAGCTCGAGGCAGTCGTCGCGGCTGGCGAAGGTGAAGGGCGCCCCCTTGAACTTCTCCTCCTCGAAGATGTGAGACAGCCCGATCGTCTCCATCCACATCGGAAAGAGGCGGGCGGTGTTGTTCGTCATCTGCATCCACTGGCCGTCCTTCGTCCGCGCCACCATGTAGTTTAGGAGCAGATGGTTGGGGATGCCGCCGCCCCTGGACGAGGGGCCGAGGGCGTCGGGGTCGTCGACGATGCCCATCTGCACCTGGGTGGCGACCGAGGCCGCGGCGTCGTAGCACGTCATGCCCTGGTAGAGGCTCGTCTCGACGTGCTGGCCCTTGCCGGTAAGGCGGCGCACCCGCAGCGCGGCGATGATGCTCTGCACCGCGATGTTGGCGGCGCTCCAGCTTGCGTCGGGGCGCACGCGGAAGAACGGACCCTTCAGCCCCGACCAGCCCGCCAGCGACTGGTAGCCGCCACCCTTGGCCTCGACCACGCCATCGTAGGCGGGGTAGCCCTTGTACGCCCCCTTCGAGCCGAAGGCGGTGATCGAGCAGTAGACGAGGTCGGGGTTGACCTCCGAGAGGTCGCCGTAGCCGAGTCCGAGGCCGTCCATGACGCCCGTGATGGCGTTCTCGATGACCACGTCGGCGCCCCCGGCGAGCCGGCGCGCCGCCTCGCGGCCCTCGTCCGACTCCAGGTCGAGGACGACGCTCTTCTTCCCCCGGTTCCACATGCGCCAGGCGGGCATGGAGCGGAGGGGGTCGCCGCCGGGAGGCTCGACCTCGATGACCTCGGCGCCGTTGTCGGCCAGGATCATGGACGCCACGCTGGGGGCGAACCCCGATCCGAAATCGACGACGGTGACGCCTTCACATACTGGGGGCATGGTCTCCTCCGAGGGCCGCGGCGGCCCGTCCCGCATGATACGCGCGCCCCGCTCTGAGTCAAAAGGAAGCGGTCGCCGGGTTACGATTGGGGCCGGCAAGCGTACCGACAGCTTGCCGGAGGAGGCCGGGCATGGACGAGCAGGTAGGCGAGCACGTAGGAGCGGCGGACGAACGCCGCAAGCGCCGGGAGTTGCTCTTGGAGCGCATTGAGCGCATAACCGAGGTGCCGCTGCTGATTCTGGCGGCTTGCATGGTGCCGCTCCTCGTCGGACCGTTTCTCTGGGAACTCTCCGAGGGCCAAGAGCGAGCCTTCGTCGCCGTCGACATCACCATCTGGGCCATCTTCGCGGTGGATCTGGCGGTCAAGACGGCGATCGCGCCGCGGAAACTCGCCTACCTGAGGGCGCATTGGCTCGAGATCGCCATCCTGATCGCACCGCCGATCAGACCGCTCCGGCTGTTGCGCCTCGTGATCTACGGCTCCCGCCTCTTCACCAGCCTGCGCCGTATGGTGCAGGTCGACTATCTCCTCGTCTACGCGGTGCTGCTCGTCATGGTGGCCGCCACCGTGGTCACGACGGTGGAGACCGGGGAGAACGCGCAGATTACGTCGTTTTCCGACGCGCTCTGGTGGGCCACGGTGACCGTCACGACGATCGGCTACGGCGACCTCGTCCCCGTCACCGAGGGCGGCAGGGCGATGGGCTACGTCCTCGTCCTCGGTGGCGTGTTGCTCTTCAGCGCGCTCACGGCGAACTTCGCCGCGGGTCTCGTCGGAGGCCAGCGGAGATCGGGCGGCGACACGGAGGAGCTGCTTGCCGAGGTCAAGGCCCTGCGGGAGGAGTTGGCGTCGCGGCGTGATTCCTAGGTTGCGGAGCTTTGCTGTACGCTGGAGCTGCAAGGCCGGGCGGACGCCGAAGGGGTTCGGCCGGCTAGTGCAGGCGCCGGTTGCTGCGCGGGTGCGGTAACCGGAGACGACCAACATCTCCATGCGCACGGGACGACACATCTCATGGGGCTTGGGCCTGCCCCAGGTTTTCAACTCCGGCAAGGTGGACATGGCGCTTGTGGGCGAATTCGCCCGGCGTTCGGAGACTCTTGGCTATGACAGCCTCTGGGTCGCCGACATGCACCTGCGCCCCTATCCGGTGCTGGACCCCGTCGTGCTCTTGGGTTACGTTGCCGCCCTCACCGCGCGGGTCCGGTTGGGTACTTCGGTCCTGATCAGCCCTGTGTACAACCCCATTCTTCTTGCGAGGGAACTGGCGTCCCTCGACCAATTGAGCGGCGGTCGGCTCATTGTAGGCGTCGGCTTAGGCACGGCTGAACGGCTCTATCCTCGCTACGGAATATCGACCGCACGGGCCGTCGGTCGCTACCTCGAAGGGCTGCGGCTGATCAATGCCCTCTGGACGACGTCCCCAACGACGTTCCGGGGCAGCTATTGGAGTACCGACGGGGTGCTCATGGAGCCGAAGCCCTTCCAGAGGCCCCGTCCCCCTCTCTGGTTCGGTGGCGGACACCCTAGCGCCTTGCGACGTGCCGTCGGCCATGCGGACGGCTGGATGGGGGCCGGCATCTCGACTACCAAGGCCTTCGCCGGCAACGTCCAGTTGCTGCGCCGCTATTGCGAAGATGCCGGCCGCGACCCCGCGGCGTTTGTGATCGCCAAACGCATCTACGTCGGGTTAGACCGCGACGAAGCCCGCGCCAAGCGCCGCGCGGGCGAGTGGCTCGCCCGGGTGTACGAAGGGTTCTCCCTCCACGAAGAGGTCGTGGTTTCCGGTGGCGTCCAGGAATGCGTGGACCGCGTCGCGGAGGTGGCCGGCCTACAGCCGGATATGCTGCTGCTGCATCCGGTCTTCGATGAGCTCGATCAGATCGAAGCCTTGGCCCAAGACGTCATCCCCGCCATCTAAAGCGCGCTATTGGCCGAGCAGCCATCGAGTCCGCCACTCCCGCCTAGGCAAAGGCCGGCATCACATCCGTCGCGAAGCGCTCCAACATGGGTCTATCCCATGGGCGGGGCGTGAAGAAAACGACGTGATTGATTCCGGCCGACCGCAAGCGGTCGACACCGGCGGCGACCTGCTCAACGCCGCCCAAGAGGGCTGCCTCGCCCGCTACGATTTCATCGGGCTGAGCCGCCAGCTCCGCCGAGCAGCGTTGCGTGTTCTTGCGCGTGACGGCGGCGATCCCCTCTGTCAGACGCGCTATCTCCGCCGCGTCGTCTGTCAGATGCAGCGGGACCACGACCGAGCGGCGAATGCTCGCGGGATCCTTTCCCTGTTCGCGGCAAAGGGCGTCCAGTCTCAACGCCCGGTCCCGCACGTGCGAGACGGGGCCGAGCCCGTTCCACTCGTTGGCGTAGAGAGCCGCCAAACGCAACGTCTCGTAATTCGCGCCGCCAATGATGATCGGCGGCCAGGGCTGCTGGAGCGGCTTGGGGAGGAATGGTGCGTCGGAGAGCTCGTGATAGCCGCCTTGGACGGTGGTGCGCTCCCGGCCCCACAGCGACGTGATGATCTGCAGGCTGTTTTCCAGCCGCTGTAGCCGTTCCTGCAACGGAGGAAAGGGGAATCCGTAGATGTCGCACTCCCCTCTGCGCCAATTGGCGCCTATCCCCAGCTCCACTCGGCCGCCGCTGGCATGGTCGATGGTGCTGATCACCTTGGCGAGAATGACGGGGTGGCGGAAGAGGTTTCCGACGACCATCGTGCCCAGGCGCAAGCTTCGCGTATGGGCGGCCAGCGCCGCGACCGCGGTCAATGCGTCCAAGTGCTCGGAGGAGCTTGGCGTGACCGTGGTGGGGCCGGGACCCGGAGTCAGCAGGTGGTCCGACGCGTAGAAGCCGTAGAAGCCCAGCGCTTCTGCCGTGGTGGCCGCCTCCGCCAGTTGGCTCCAGGTCAGTCCCGCGATCCCAGCCAGACTAAAGCGCATCTTTCCTGCTGAAGCATCCATGCAGCGCCCCACGTATCGGAATCTTCAAGTGCGTCTAGAGGCCCCACAAGGTCGCCGCGTTGCTTACGGTGGCCTTCTCTTGTGTCTCGGGCGGCATACCGTCGATGAGCGCGGCCAACGTCTCTTTGGCGTGGACCCCAATTCCCTCTGGGTGGGGGAAGTCCGAGCCCCAGACGAGCCGGTCCGGTCCGATGTAGGGCGATAGCTCGCGGACGTAGGGGTCGTCGATAAACCCATGCCAGACTCGGGTCCGCATGTACTCGCTGGGCTTCAATTTGGGAGGCGGATATCCGTAAGTGGTGACCCAAGTCCGCTGCATGTTCCGATCCATCTCGTTCATGAACCAGGGTATCCACGAGATTTCGAACTCGCTGCAAAGGAGGGTCAGGTCGGGAAACCGGTCGAGAATACCGCCATAGATGAAGTCCCTCGCCAGCACGGCCATGACCTCAGCGCGCTGCGACACGATGGCCACGGGCATCTCGGCTCTTTCCGCTGGGGTGGTCAAGGACATGTGGCTCAGGACGCGGCCGGTCACGATATGCAGCGTCAGGGGTGCGCCAAGGTCTTGGGCCGCCGCCCAGAACCGGTCGTACACGGGCAGCTGATACGGTGGGTACCCTTCGGGAGGCTGCAGGCCGATCATGGCTCCCTTGAGTCCCTTGGCCGCGGTGCGTTGCAACTCTCCGACACCCCAATCGACATCCTCGATGGGGATCAATGCCGTGCCGATCAAGCGCTTCGGGTCGCGGGAGCAGAATTCCGCCAGCCAGTCGTTGTAGACCTCGCAGCAGTCGCGCAGCATGCTCCGGTTCCTGTACCGGAACATCCCCAACGCCTCGGTGGGATTGAGCACCTCGGCCCTGATTTCCTCCTCGTCCTGGTAGCGCAACCTGAGATCGGGATCGGTGCCGGCCTCCTGTAAGTGGCGTTCGAGCTTCGCGTCGCGCACCTTCTGGCGGGCGGTCATGTCGATGATTTCGTTCTCTGCGCGGCGGAAGAACGGGCCTTGCCTGCCCTCGTATTCGTCGTAGACGCGGGGCAGCGCCTCGCCCCACTTGTGAGCAAGGTGGTCCCACCACAGCGTTTCGGGCTCGAAGACGTGAGAATCGCCCGAAATCAGCTTCCCGAGTTCCGCGGTCATGGCCCACTCACCGCGCCGCCATGCTCGACGCGCCAGGCGTCGGCTGCCTCGACGGCGCTCAGAATCGAATATGCCAGATCGCGAGCCGAGTCGGGGGTCAGTTCGAGCGCAACCCGCATGCCCGCGGGAAGCGACGGATTGACGATATCTATGTTGACGCTCTCCTCCAGCAAGGCGTGGGTTGGGTGGTCATAGTCCACAACGGCTTGCGCCACCGGAAACCAGCCCGCCGCGCCCTTGCCGCTGCCCTCGACGCTGATGATTTCTACGATTGACGTGCACATCGCGCTATCTCCGCGGTCATCCGGCGCCGGCGGCGAGGTGCCTCTCGAAGAAGTCGAAGACCTTGCCCCAGCCGTCCAGCGCCTGCTCCACGCGGTAGGCGGGCCTGTCGTGGTAGAAGAAGCCGTGCCCCGCCCCGTCGTACATGTGGAACTCGTACTCCTTGCCGTGCTTCTTCAGCTCCTCCTCGTGCTGCGCCACCTGCGCGGGCGGCGGGTTCATGTCCTCTTGGCCAAAGAGCCCGAGCAGCGGGCAAGAAAGGTCCTTCGTGTAGTCGATCGGCGCGACCGGCTGTTTGTCGGTTAACTCCTCGTCCGACATCACGACGCGCCCGCCCCATAGCTCGACCGTTGCGTCAAGATTCGTGAGCCGGCAAGCCGCGAGGAACGCCTGACGGCCTCCGGAGCATGAGCCGATCAACCCGACTTTGCCGTTGACGATCGGCAGCGACCGCAGGTGCTTCACCGCGCCGTCGGTATCGCCCACGACCTGGTCGTCGGCGACGCCGCCCGCGGCGCGGACGCGGGCCGCCACGTCGTCCCAGCTTCCCTCTCCCGCGCGGTGGTACAGATTGGGGCAGATCGCGACATAGCCGTGGTGGGCAAACTTGCGCGTTGTCTCCCAGTACCACTCGTCCCAGCCGGGGGCGTGGTGGAGGAGCACCACGCCGGGGTAGGGCCCGGCCCCCATGGGGCGCGCCAGATAGGCCGAGATGACATCTCCGTCGAACCCCACCATGCTCGTCGTCTCCGCGATCATTCCTTCGTAGGCCATCTTGTGCGCCTCCTCCGATTCAACGTGTTGCGGTCCGGATCACACCCAGGGGTGCTAGGTACGGGCAATCCTCGGGTCGAGTAGGTCGCGTAGTCCGTCGCCGGCGAGGCTCACGCCCATGACGGTGAGGCCCAGGGCGGTCCCGGGGAAGACGATCACCCAGATGGCGACCTGCACATAGTAGTTCCCCTCCGCCATCATGTTGCCCCAACTCGGTATGTCGGGCGAGATGCCGGCGCCCAGGAAGGAAAGGGTCGCCTCGGTCAGGATGGCGAGCGCACAGGTAAACGTCCCCTGGATGATCAGCGGCGGGATCGTGCTGGGGAAAATGTGGAATGCAAGGATGCGGGCCGTGGGCGCGCCGATGGCCCGTGCCGCTTCGACGAATTGTTGCTCTCGAAGGGAAAGCACGCTGGCCCGGACGACACGGGTCTCCCTGGGAAAGGAGACCACCACAAGGGCGGCAATGACGTTCGCCATACTTGCCCCCAGGATGGCCACCATCGCAATCGCTAGGAGAATCATGGGGAAGGCCATGAGGCCGTCCATGAAGCGCATGATGACTGCGTCGGCCGTACGAAAATAGCCGGCGGTGAGTCCAAAGATTGTGCCGATCGCCATCGAGAGCGCCGCCACCGAGAAGCCGACTATAAGAGAGACGCGGCCCCCGTAGATCGTCCGTGGGTACACTTCCCGTCCGACCTGGTCGGTCCCAAACCAGTATTCGCGGGATGGCGCCTGCAGGCGGTTGATGGGATTGAGGCGGTCGGGGTCCTGCGGTGCGAACAGCGGCGCCGCCGTCGTTATGAAGGCGATAGCCACCACGAACCCGATGCCCGCGGCCATGGTGGGGTTCCCGCGGGCGTGGCGCACCAGCCACCGCAGCAGCCGAAGCGGCCGGTCCCAGGCCGTCTTGGGGGTTGAAATCCCTGTCTCTTCAGCGACCACTAGTATTTGATCCTGGGGTCAAAGTACGTGTAGAGGATGTCAACGACGAGATTGACGAGTACGTAAGCGGCGGAGATGACGAGCACGACCCCCTGGATGACCGGATAGTCTCTGCGGGCGATCGAATCCACGAGCAGCCGGCCCATACCGGGAACGGCGAACACGCTCTCCACCACGACGAGTCCGGTAATCAGGAACGCGACGCCGAAGCCGATGACGGTGAGTATCGGCAACGCGGCGTTCCCGACGCCATGCCGAAAGAGCACCAGGCTCTCGCTCAGGCCCTTCGCCCGGGCGGTGCGAATGTAGTCCTGTTTCAAGACCTCGAGCACACTCGATCTCGTCATGCGGATGATCAACGCCATGAACGTATTGCTGGCGGCCACGGAAGGGAGGACGAGGTAGTAAAGATAGTCGCCGAAGTTCTCGGTCAACGGGACGTAGCCGTTCACGGGGAAGAGGCGCACTTGCAGGCCGACGGCCCACACGATCAGGAATCCCATGAAGAACGGCGGGAGCGCGAGCCCGATCACGGCCCACACCATGATGGACCGATCGATCCACGTATTGGCCTTCCAGGCGGCGATCACTCCCAGGGGCAGCCCCAACATGATGGCGATGATCGTGGCGAAGACGGCGATCGACAGCGTCGGCTCGAAACGGTCCGCGATCAGTTCCGACACTTCCTTGCCCGAGAAGACGCTCAGCCCCAGATCGCCCTGCAGGGTGTTCCCAAGAAAGATGCCCAGCCGCACCGGATAGGGCCGGTCCAGTCCGAGATTCTCACGGATCTGCGCGACATCTTCCGGGGTAGCATCGTCGCCGGCCAAGACCTCCGCGGGGTCGCCCGGCGTCAGGTAAAGAAGGCTGAAGGTGACGATGGCGACGAACAGCACCACGGGGATGCTGGCAAGGAGTCGTCGTCCAAGGTAGCCGCGCACTCCGCCTCCGAGTTAACGTCCAGCTTCCGCCCATTCAGGGTCCTGATTCAGGAGCCCCGGCCGGGTCGGTTTTGCTAGTTCCGCTTGCCGATCCACTCCGCGACTTTCGCCTCGTCGGGGGGAGCCTTCAGGCATCCGAAGGCTCCGTCAAGCCGTTTGAAGTCGCGCGACCGTCTCGCCAAGTGGCGGCGGAAGTAGATGATCCCCACGTCCACCATGCCGAGCTTCTGAGGAGTCTCATAGTTCAAGCGGTCTTCTTTGAAGACAACGAGGTCCTCAAGCTCGTTGACGGAGATGACGGTGGCTAACCTTCGCCAGAAATAGTAGTAGATGTGATGGTACCAACGCGTCAAGAAATTCGGCTCTTTCCTGAATACGTTGAAGGTCCACATCCGTGTGTGGATGTGGTCCACCGGGACCCCCCACCGGATGTGCACGTGGGTGCCGACGGGGATGCGCACGATGCTGGGGAGCTCGACGTTGTGGTCGTGGCTCGCCCAGTTCTTCTCGTTCAGGGGCCCCTCTCGGGTCCCGCCGCCCGACCCCTTAGGGGCCGGTAGGATTCTCCACCATACATGCCGCGGCCATTTCCCCAAGCCGGGGTATTCCGACTGGCCGTATTTGATGGCGCCGAATCGCACGCTGACGTGCTTTTCCCCCTCGTCCACGATCTTGAAGGGGCCGGTCTGTATGGGCCGTTTGCGGAAGAAGAGGAGCCTGCGGTGAAAGAACCGCCAGAAGCTCAGACCCCGGTGCAGATAGAGGCCATGATTGTCGATGCCCTGGTTCACCGGCTCCGTCCAGTTGGCCTCCCAGATCTTTGTCCTGGTATAGCGCCGGCCGGACAGGTTCGAGTCGTTAAATTCCCACGGCAGGTCTTCCTCCAACGGTACCGGGTCCGTGATGCCCATCCAGACGAAGATGATCCCCTGCCATTCCTCCGTCGGGTACTTCCGCGCCTTCATCTTCGCCGCCAGGGGAGAGACGTCGGCCTCGACAAGCCCGGCCACGCACTGCCCGCTGGCGTCGAAGGTATAGCCGTGGTAGGGGCAGGTGATGGTCCCGGGGAACTCGCAGAAGCCGCGGGAGAGGCGGGCGCCGCGGTGAGGGCACCAGTCGCTGAGGGCCTCGATCCGTCCTTCCTTGCCCTTGAAGAAGACCACCTCCTCGCCCAGCATCGTGACGTTGACTGGCCGCCGGCCCACCTTCTTCTTCCAGATCGCCGGGTACCAATACTCCCTGAAGCCAAGCTTGGGGCAGTAGTCCCAGGGACCGATCTGCGACGACCCGTAGGCCTCCGTGGCCGTAGCGCCGACGTCGTCGGTGAATTCACCCGTACGCCCGGGCCGGGCCACTCGCGGCTTCGCCTCTACCATCGAAGTCCCTCCATCTGCTCCTGTTCAAACGCCTGCATGGTAGCGCGGAACGTCCTCCCTGCCGGCTACAACCCCCAGAGGGCGGCGGCGTTCGTCGAAGTGAGCTTCTCCCGGTCGTCCGCGCTCAACCCGCCGAGAATACCATCAAGCGTCTGACGGGCCTTCAGCCCAATACCCTCAGGGTGCGGGAAGTCCGACCCCCACAAGATGCGGTCGATGCCCACGATGGGTCCAAGCTCGGAGATGAAGGGGTCGTCGATAAACCCGTGGAAGACGCGGGTCTTCATGTACTCGCTGGGCAGCATCTTCGGCGACGGGTACCCGTAGGTGATGGTCCAGGTGCGCTGCATGTTCCGGTCCATCTCGTTCATGAACCAGGGTATCCACGAAATCTCGAACTCGCTGCAGAGAAGCGTCAGGCCGGGGAAGCGGTCGAGGATGCCGCCGTAGATGAAGTCGCGGGCCAGCACCCACATCACTTCGGCGCGCGACATGATGATGCCCATCGGCATCTCTCGTCTTTCCTCCGGAGTAATCAACGAGAGACCGGTGCGGATCCTGCCGGTGCCGATGTGCAGCGTGATCGGCGCCTCGATTTCTCGCGCCGCCGACCAGAACCGGTCATAGTAGGTGTTCGAATACGGCGGGAAGCCCTCCGGCGGCTCCAGGTTGATGAACGCCCCTTTGAGGCCCTTGGCCGTCGTACGCTCAAGCTCTTGGGCCGCCCAGTTGACGTCCTCGATCGGAATGATCGCCGTACCGATCAGGCTCTTGGGATCATAGGAGCAGTACTCCGCGAGCCAATCATTGTAGACCGTACAGCAGTCGCGGAGCATGTCGCGGTTCTCGGTCTGGATGAACGTAAGCCCCTCCGTCGGATTCAGTATCTCCGCGTCGACCCCTTCCTCGTGCTGGTAGGCCTTGCGCAGCTCCGGGTCCGTGCCCGCTTCCTGCCACTTCCGGTCGAGCTTGGCGTCTCGTACCCGCTGCCTGCTGACCAGCTCGATGACCGCATCATCGATTCCGTTGTAGAAGAACTCCCCCTTCTCCCCTTGGAACTCATGGATGACCCGTGGGAGCTTCTCTCCCCACTTGTCCCCCAGATGGTCCCACCACAGGTTGGGGGGCTCGAAAACGTGAGAGTCGGCGGAGATGAAGCGTTGCTCTGTCGCTACCATGTCGGTTCTCCTTTGCTCCTTGCCTGACGTTGCCGTCGCGCCACAGCCGCCGACGGCACGGTTGGGACGCTGATTGCCTCACCGCGCGGCGGCGGCGTCCATCGATGGCCACTGCGCTTTCAGGAATGAAAGCATCACCTCGCTGGTCATTTCCGGCTGCTCGTAGCCATAGAAGTGGCCGCAGTTCTCGAGCACCTTGAGGAAAGAGTTCGGTATCGCCTTGTTGAGGTCCGCTCCGTTCGGAAAAGGAGTGCGGGCATCATGCTCCCCGACGATGACAAGGCTCGGGCAGCGAATCTCCCCCAGGCGGTCCCCAACCGTCAGCGGCGTGTTGATCATGCGCACCGTCTCGAGATACTCCTTGGGGTCATTTCGAAGGTGTTCGCGCCGAATGGCCTCGACCGCGTGGGGCTTATGCTCAATGCTGTTGGGACTGAAGGCGCCCTTGGTGAACTCGAAGGTCTCGGCCACGATCTGCTCGGCGGTGGCGCCGCCTTCGATGAGCTTCCGGCGTTTCTCGAAGCCCGACGGGTCTATCGCGCGCTCGAGGCGAGGGCTGACGGCCCCGATAAGCACGAGCTTGGACACCCGCTGGGGGTAATGGAAGGCGAAGTCCATGACGACGCCGGCGCCGAGCGACCACCCCACCAGGACGGCCTCATCTATATCAAAGCTATCGAGGAAGGCGCTGAGGTCCGCCCGCCAGACCTCGTACGAGATCCTCGGTTCGGGTGGACGTTGCGTTTCGCCCGCGCCCCTGAGGTCGTAGGCATAGACCATGAACTCGCGGGACAGGATGGGCATCATCTCCTCGAAGCACTCGGCCCGCGACCCACCCCCGTGGAGAAGGACCATCGGATAGCCCTCGCCTGCCACTTCGTAGTGGACGTTCAGGTCGCCGATTTTTCGAAACATGGCCACTATTCCTGGGTCGGAGGGCTGGGCTTCGGTTAGAGCAGCAGGACGGCGATCGCCGGGTCCATCGCCTCGACCTCGTCGAGGAAGTCCGGCGTCTCGTAGTAGGCCTGGACCAGGATGCCGTCCGGGTCGCGGAAGTAGACCGCTTGCTTCTTTGGATGCTCCATCTTGTACTCGACCTGCACTCCCTTGGCGGCGAGCCGCTCCGGAGCGCCGTCGAGGTCGTTGGCGTCGGCGAGCTCGAAGGCGACTTGGTGAACGCCGGGCTCGTGGCGAGCCGAGGCGGGGATCAGCACCAGGGAATATCCGGAGTAGTCCTTGCCCTGCAACACGCAGAACGCCCCGTCGGGGTCGAGGTATAGCTCCCGTAGTCCAACCATCTCCGTGTAGAACCGGCGGAGAGCGGGAAAGTCTTGAGCAGCGATCGTGGCGTGGGCAGTTCGCTTCGCGTGCAGCGGCGCGGAGGCGATGCGGCGAATCTCAGGGTCCATGTTGATGAAGGTCTCGGTCTTCGGCGGCTCCGCCTCCGGCACGTACGGTTTGTGCGACACCGTGACGCCCGGCTTCCGGTAGTCCCGCCAGTTGCTCAGCATGTCGACGGTGAGCTCTATGCCGTGGCCCTCGGGGTCGTGGAAGTAGACGCTGCGGGTGACGAGGCGGTCTTCCAACCCAAGGGGCCCAACACCCCCGCCATCGAGGCGCCGCCAAGCCTCCACCAGCTCTGCCTCGTTGTACATTTCGAAAGCGAAGTGGTTCAACCCGGCCCGCGACCCATACTCGTGAGGCCTGACCCTGTGGTCCGGGCGATCCTCCTCCGATTCGGCAACCTCGATGAAGGCCAGGTCGTGATGGGTGTTGCCGTTGCTCAGGAAGACGATCTTTTCGTCAACGATGCGAAACGTCTCTTCCACGCCCAAGATTTGGTTGTAGAAGTCGAAGCTGCGCTCGTAGTCGCCGACGTACATGTTGGCGTGGACGAGCCGGCGCGGCGCTCCGGTGGCCTGGTATGCCTTCTCCGCGACTTGTGGCATGCCGCTGTCCCCTCCGTATCGCCGCACAGCCCCACGGCGGCCCCCCGAAGCCATTCGGCCGCGGGCCCAAGGCCCGCCCCTACCGGTCCGCCCTCCGGCTACATCCGCCCCAGGCGGTGACGGCTCGGGATTCGGCTACCGGGAGCCTGCCGTCCACTCCGCGACCTTCGCCGGGTCGGGAGGCTGTTTGCGATTGCCGAAGGCGCCGCCAAGCCGCCTGAAGTCGCGCGAGCGCTTCGCGAGGTGCCGCCGGAAGTAGATCACCCCGACGTCCACCATGCCAAGCTTCTGTGACGATTCGTAGTTCAGGCGGTCGCCGAGGAATACTTCGAGGTCCTGACGCTCGTTGATGCCGATGACTTCGTACTGCTTCCGGTACAGGTGGTAGTAGAGGTATTGGTAGATGGCGTGGAGGAAGTTCTTCGGCTTCTTCCACAGCAGGAAGGTCCACATCCGCGTGTTCTCTTCATCGACGGGGACCCCCCAGCGCAGGTACTGGTTGATGCCGGAGGGGATGCGAACCTTGCTGGGGAGCTCGACGTTGTGGTCGTGCCCCGCCCAACGGACGTCGTCGATGCTGCCGCTACCGGCGACGGCCTCGCGGCCCCCCGGCCCCTTGACCGGGCCCAGCACCCGCCACCACGCCCGCCGCGGCCACTTACCCAGCCCCGGATAGTCGCCCTGACCGTACCGGAGCGTTCCGAACCGGACGTTGATGTAGTTGTCGCCCTCTTCCACCACCTTGATCGACCCGGTCTGGACGGGCTTCTTGCGGAAGAAGTGCAGTTTGATGTTGAAGAGGCGCCAGATCGTGAGCCCGCGGTGCAGGTAGAGGCCGTGATTGTCGACGCCCTGGTTCACCGGCTCCGTCCAGTTGGCGTGCCATACCCGCACCCTGCTGAAGCGCCGGCCCGTCAAGCTCGGCTCCTTGAATTCCCAGGGCAGGTCTTCTTCCAGAGGCACGGGGTCTGTCATTCCCATCCAGACGAAGACGATCCCTTGCCACTCCGCCGTCGGGTACTTCCGTGCCTTCATCTTCGCCGCCAAGGGCGAGACGTCGGCCTCGACGAGCCCGGCCACGCACTGACCGCTGGCGTCGAACGTATAGCCGTGGTAGGGGCAGGTAATCGTCCCGGGGAACTCGTTGTAACCTCGGGAGAGCCGGGCGCCGCGGTGAGGGCACCAATCGCTGAGGGCCTCGATCTTCCCTTCCTTGCCCCGGAAGAGGACCAGCTCCTCGCCCAACATCGTGACGTTGACCGGCCGCCGGCCCACCTTCTTCTTCCAGATCGCCGGGTACCAGTATTCCCTGAAGCCAAGCTTGGGACAGTAGTCCCAGGGGCCGATCTGCGATGAGCCGTAGGCCTCCGAGGCCGTATCCCTGACCGCCTCGGTGAACTCGGTCGTTTGCTCGGGTCGGGCTTTCAGTCCAACCATCGCCGCTCCCTGCCCTTCTTCCGGCTCCCGACAACCCTCGCTAGAAGCAAATCAGGGAAAGGACTCGTCCTCTCCCTGATTCGCATACTTCACGACCCTACCGGCTACCGGTCGAGCCAGATGTTCCAGAACGGTTGGTACGTCAAGATCGGCGCCGGAATGACTCCCTTGACGTCTTTCCGGTAGACCTTGTGGCGGAAGGCTTGGCCGCTGATGATCCCCTCGGCGTTGGCGTAGTTAATCGTCTGAATCTCGTCGATGATGCGCTTTCTCTGTGCATCGTCGGTTGCCCTGAGGAAGTCTCCCTTCAGGTCGGTGATGCGGTCATCGACGCTCCATCCGCCGTACCCATACGAGGGATTGAGGAAACTCGTGGAGATGGGGTCCACGTAGTTCGTGGAGACCAGATGCCCCACGTGCCAATCGCCTGCCTCCGAGGCCTCCCGGTTGCGCACGAGGGCGCTGCCCGCGGCGGTGTCGGTGGCGAACACTTCAACCTCGGCCCCCAGGTCCTCCAGAATCTGCTTAGTCAACAGGCCGGGGTTCTGGTACTCCGGTCGTCCGTTCCACTGCACGAGGACGATCGTTTCGCCGTTGTAAGCCTGGTCCCACAGCTCTTGTGCGAGCTCCGTGTCGCTGGCGCTGATCCACGGCTCAATGCCGGCCTCCGACGTCCAAGGCGCCGCGCTGCAACCGAAGATGGCCGCGCACGGCGAGGCCAAGGACTCTGGGTAGGCGGTGAGGAGATGTTCCCGCTGGTTCACCGCGGCTTGGAGCGCCTTCCGGGCGCGAACGTCGTTGAACGGCGGCACAAGC
Source organism: Dehalococcoidia bacterium (assembly GCA_034421515.1). GTDB lineage: Bacteria > Chloroflexota > Dehalococcoidia > SHYB01 > SHYB01 > DAOUKH01. The sequence continues at coordinate 48,393 of DAOUKH010000099.1, read as the reverse complement.
TTGTTCACGTAGATGAACGCCATGGGGCCCGCCGTGTCCCGGAGGGTTACCAGGTCGGGGTTACCCGCGGTCCTGTCGAAAGAGTCGGGGGGCGGCCAGTCGACAAAATCGACCTGACCGGTCTCGACCGCGGCCACCTTGGCGCCCGAGTCGGCAATGATGTGCCACTCGTGCGCGTCCAGGAACACCTGCTTCCCACCGGCATAGCCGCTGGCGTCCTCATCCCTGGGCACGTAGTTGTCGTTGCGCTCGTAGTCAATCTGGTCCCCAGGCTGCCATTCCACGAACTTCCACGGGCCGGCCCCGATCTCACCCGCCGCCTTCTCTTTCTGAGGAAGGCTGGTGTATTCGGGCGGCATCACCAGAGCGAACCGTGTGCTTGCGTAGCCAAGGGCATTGAGCGTGAAGCCGAGCGGTTCGGTCAGGGTGAGCGTAAGCGTGTCGGCGTCCAACGCTTCCATGCCGGCGACCACCGGCGCCAGGAACTTGCCGTAGGTGTCGACCCCGATCCCCCGCTCCATCGTCGCGACGACGTGTTCGGCCAAGACGGGCCTGCCGTCGTGGAAGGCGAGTCCATCGCGGAGATTGAAGGTGTACACCGTGCCATCGGAGCTCAGGTCCCAGGTGTCCACCATCTGGGGCTGTACTTTGAGGTCGGCGTCCGTGGAGAACAGGAAGTCGTTGATCTGCATGGAATGCTGGATCGTCTGATAGTAGCTGGAGAAGCCCGGGTCCAGCCCGAGCTGGTCTGCAAGCGGGACGTACTTCAGCGTCCCGCCCATCTTGGTCGTAGGCTCCGGGGTGTCCGTCGGCGCCGGGACCGGCGTGGCCGTCGGAGGGACGGAAGTGGCCGTGGGGACCGGTGTAGCCGTTGGATCCGCACCTCCACATGCTGTTACCAACAAAGCCAGCGCGAGAACTGCGGGGATTCCGAACCGGACAAGCTTCTTCATACTCCCCTCCTTCATCAGGTTCATACTCCCCTCCTTCATCAGGGCTCAAGATAGTGCCCTGCTACAACGCCACCTGAGAAGCAGACTCCCGATACGAGTGGCCTTCGTATAACATATCGCGGAGGCTCACGCAAGCACGGACTGGTTCAACAGCCCCCTTCAGTTGCCTCCAACCCCGCGGCCCGCGAGTATCTGAGATGAGGGACCACCCTCCACCTCGCGCGCCCTCGTGGCGCGCTCATGTCAAAAAACGCTCACGAACGCTCATGGCGCTCACAACGCTCACAACGCTCACAACGCCCTACCTGTACGAACGCTCACGACGCTCACGACCCGGAGCAAAACTGGCCTCCGAAAAGGGGGGAGCGCCCCTCCCCCGCGGTTGACGACATAAGGAGGCCCATGCTAGTCTAAAATGTAGATAAAGTTTCAAACCCTTCTGAATATGGCCGACTTCCCCTCCCTCGAAGCCCTCTGCTCCGCCGCGCTTTCTTGCACCGCATGCGGCCTCGCGAAGGGACGCACCCAGGTGGTGCCCGGCGAGGGGAACCCAACCGCCGACGTGATGTTCATCGGCGAAGGCCCCGGCTACCACGAGGACCAACAGGGACGCCCCTTCGTGGGCCCCGCGGGGCAGGTCCTCGACGAGCTTATCGGCTCGATCGGGATGCGGCGCGAGGACGTCTACATCGCCAACATGGTGAAGTGCCGTCCCCCGGGTAACCGCGACCCGCTCCCCGAGGAGATCGAGGCTTGCGACCCATGGCTCACGGGACAAATCGAGCATATCGACCCCAAGGTCATCGTGACGTTGGGCCGGCACTCGCTGCAGCGGTTCCTTCCCAAGGCCGCCATCAGCAAGGCCCACGGGCAGCCCCGCCGGGTGGAGGGACGGACCGTCCTGCCGGTGCACCATCCCGCGGCGGCGCTCTATCAGCAGTCACTCCGCGCCACGATAGAAGCCGACTTCAAGAAGATCCCGGAGCTCCTCGCGCAGACTTCCGAGGTCAAGCCGGCGGAGCCGGAGCCGAAACAGCTCGGCCTCTTCTAGGCGCCCGCGCTGCCCTCGCGCCGGCAGGGAGGATGGTTCGTGAGCAAGTCTGATCTCCGCATCGTTCCGCTCGGCGGTCTCGGCGAGATCGGCAAGAACATGCTCGTCGTCGAAAACGTCGACGACATGATCATCATCGACGCCGGCGTCATGTTCCCCGGCCTCGACGCCCCAGGCATCGACGTCATCATCCCCGACCTCTCCTACGTCCTCGAACGGAGGGACAAGCTGCGGGCGGTCATGGTCACGCACGGCCATGAGGACCACATCGGCGCGATCCCCTACCTGATCGGCGACGTGAACGTTCCGGTCTACGCCTCGACCTTGGCCGCCGGGCTCGTGAAGGTGAAGCTCCAGGAGCGGCGCCTGCTCAAGAAGGCATCGGTCAACGAGATCGGCGCCGGGGACCACGTCAAGTTCGGGCACATCGACGTCGAGTTCTTCCGCGTCTGCCACAGCATCCCCGACGCCATGGGCCTGGCCGTCCGCACCCCCCGCGGCCTCATCGTCCACACCGGCGACTTCAAGTTCGACCACACCCCCGCCGACGGGCGCGCATCCGACCTGGGCAAGCTGGCCGGCCTGGGCGCGGAGGGGGTCGACCTCCTCCTCTCCGACTCCACCTACGCCGACACGCCCGGCTACACCCCCTCCGAGAAGGTCGTCGGCGAGACCCTCGACCGGGTGATCGGCGCCGCGCCGGGCCGCGTGATCGTGGCCACCTTCGCCTCGCTCATCGCCCGCGTGCAGCAAGTCGCCGACGCCGCCGTCAAGCACAACCGCCGCATGGCCTTCGTGGGCCGCAGCATGGTCGACAACTGCGCCATGGCGATGGACCTCGGCTATCTCAAGATTCCCCAAGCCGCGCGAGGCCGCGTCGACGAGATCAACAACCTCCCGCCCGAACGCGCCCTCCTCGTCACCACCGGCGCCCAGGGCGAGCCGACCTCGGCCCTCGTCCGCATGGCCCGTAATGACCACCGCGACGTAACCATCCGCGAAGGCGACACCGTGATCATCTCCGCGAGCCCCATTCCCGGCAACGAGCGCCTGGTCAACGACACCATCAACAACCTGCACCGCCTCGGCGCGACCGTCCTCTACGACCGTATCGAGCAGGTGCACGTCCACGGCCATGCGGCGCGGGAAGAGCTCAAGACCATGCTCAATCTCACCAAGCCGCGCCACTTCACGCCCATCCACGGCGAGTACCGCCACCTGGTAGCCCACGCCGGCCTCGCCCAGGCGATGGGGGTGCCCGAGGACAATATCTTTCTCCTGGAAGACGGCGATGTCGTCGAGCTTGGCCGCAAGGGCGCCAGGCGCGCGCCGTCGGTCGACGCCGGCCCCATCTACGTCGACGGCCACGGCCGCTGGAGCCCGCATAGCCCGGTGCTGGCCGACCGGAAGCGCCTGGCCCGTAACGGCGTCGTAGTCGCCGTGGTCCCCATCGACGGCAAGACGCGGCGCATGGCCGGCGCGGCCAACCTCTGGTCCTACGGCGTCCTCGACACCGACGAGGCCCCCGACGTCATCGCCGAGGCCCGCGAGGTCATCGCCGCAGCCATCGACGGCAACGGAGGGCCGCCCACCAACGCCGACGCCGAAGAGGTCGCCCGCGAAGCGCTGCGGCAGTATTTCACGAAGAGAACGAAGCGTCGGCCGACTATTCTGCCGGTAGCGGTGGAGGCATAGATGCCCACGAAACCCAAAGCCCGTCCCCGTAAGCCCGCGGCCGCCGGGGCGCCGGGCGCCTCCCTCACCCAGCGCGTCCGAGGCTCGAAGCTCGCCCTGCTCGCCGTCGCCGCGGCAATCGCGGCGATTGCCGGCGTGGTGACCTGGCAGGTGGAGGCGATCTGGGAAACGATCGGCTACGGCGCCGCCGCGGCGGCGGCGATGGCCGTCGTTGTAGTCATCGCCCTGGCCCGCCGCCACCTGCTCGGTGAGCACTGGTACCGCTTCCTTGGCGTCCTCTTCCTCGGCTTCACCACTTGGGGCGCGCTCGCCTTCTATCTGCCCGAAAGTGGGGCGCTTGCCGAGGGCGGCCTCGGCGGCTCGTTCGGAGCCCTGATCATCGGCGAACGCACTGCCCTCGGCGTACTCCGCCTCGTGGGCCTGGGCGTCGTCGGCCTCGCGCTACTCTCACCCGCCGCCTCGCGCGCCGCGGCGGTCTATGGCGCTCGAGGGACTGCCGCCGCCGGTAGGCTCATGGGGAGCGGGGCGGCAGCGCTTGGCGCATCCGCCGCCGAGGCGGCCGAGCGGCGCCGTCAGCGCCGTGCCGCAGCGCCTCCCTCCCCACCACCCTCATGGAGGGCGAACGATGATGAGGGCAGGCGCCCCCTGACCGCCGAGGACATCGTGGACCGCAGCGCCCGGCCTCAAGAAACGGCGCGTCCGTTCCCGCCGCCCCCGCTCTTCGCCGACGGTTCCCCTCCGCGTGCCCCGCGTCCGCGGCCGTCGGCAACCCAGGCCTCCGACATGCCCCAGGCCATACCGCTGGACGATTACCGGCCCACCGCGAGGCCCATCGAGGACGACGCGGCGAACGAGTCACCGCCCGGTGACTTCTATAGTGACGACGACGCGAGCAAGTACCGCGCGAGCGAGTACGACGAGTACGAATTGAACGAGTACGACGCTGACGGTGAGTCCCCCGACACCGGCCGAGAGCGTGACTCCGACCCCTTCATCGCCGACATGCAAGACCTCCTCGACGAAATGGACGCCCTCGAAGGCGAAGAAGACGACCTCGACGGCATTCGTCTCCTCGACGACATGGAAGAGCTCGAAGACGAGGACGATCTCGATGACCTCGACGAAATGGACGGGCCGGAGGAGGTTCCGGCGGCCCCTCCCGCCCCCGCTCCCTCCACCGCCGCCGACGCTTCTTCCTATCTGGGCGAGACCGCCGGCGACTGGCGCCTGCCCACTGTCGAGCTCCTCGACCACGCCCCCGTCATGGGCCCCTCCGGCATCGACAACGAATCGAAGGCCCGCGCCATCGAAGACGCCCTCGCCAGCTACAACATCGAGGCCAAGGTCGTCGAGATCAACCCCGGCCCCGCCGTGACCCAGTTCGGCATCGAGCCCGGCTGGGTGCGCCGGTTCAAGGAAGTGCGGGTCAAGGACGCCGACGGGAAGCAGCTCCTGGACGAACATGGCCGGCCGGTCGTGCGGCGGGACGAGGTCTCGCGGACGCGCGTCAAGGTTGACGCCATCGCGAACCTGGACAAGGACCTCGCGCTCGCCCTTGCCGCGTCGAGCATCCGGATCGAAGCGCCGATACCGGGTAAGCCGCTCGTCGGCGTCGAGGTTCCCAACGAGGAGTTCGAGTTCGTCAGCCTGCGCGGCGTCATCGAGTCGCCGCTCTTCGCGAAGCAGCGGGCAAAGACGAAACTGGCCGTGGCGCTGGGCAAGGGAAGCGGCGGCGACCACGAGGTCGCCGACTTGGCCAAGATGCCCCACATCCTCATTGCCGGCTCGACCGGCAGCGGCAAGAGCGTCAGCATCAACGCCCTGCTCGCCAGCTTGCTGATGCAGGCGACGCCCCAAGACCTGCGCCTGATCCTCATCGACCCGAAGCGCGTCGAGATGGCGCCCTATGCCAGCCTTCCCCACCTGCTCATGCCGGTGATCCTCGACGTCGACAAGGTCGTCTCCGCGCTGCGCTGGGCCATCAACGAGATGGACGAGCGGTACAAGAAGTTCTCGTCCATCGGCGCGCGCAACATCGTCTCCTACAACGACAACAAGAAGGTCGTCGATCCGCTGCCCTATATCGTCATCGCGATCGACGAGCTCGCCGACCTCATGATGGCCGCCCCCTACGACGTAGAGCACGCCCTGACGCGTCTGGCCCAGCTTGGACGCGCCACCGGGATCCACCTCATCGTCGCCACGCAGCGGCCATCGGTCGACGTGGTCACGGGGCTGATCAAGGCGAACTTCCCCACCCGCATGAGCTTCGCCGTCTCCTCGGTGACCGACTCTCGCACGATCCTCGACACCGGGGGCGCCGAGAAGCTGCTGGGCAAGGGCGACTCGCTCTACCTGCCGCAGGACGCCCCGAAGCCGAAGCGGGTCCAGGGCGTCTTCGTCTCCGACCGCGAGCTCGAGCGCATCATCCGCGCTTGGAACAGCCAGAACACCGGCAGCAAGCCGGCGCACGTTCGGGTCGACAGTGGTGACGAGGACGTGCCTCCTGGCCCGCCGCCTGCCGCGGCACCGCCGTCGGGGGGGCCCGGCCCCGACGCGCCGGACGGGCCGCCGGAGGCCAAGCCCCTCGCCCACCCAACGCTCAGCGAGATCATCGCCGATGACGAGGCTATGGACCCCTTGTACGAGGAGGCCAAGGCTATCGCAGAGCGGGCCTCGAATGTGTCGCCTTCACTCCTGCAGCGCCGCCTGAGGATTGGCTATAATAAGGCCCGGAGCCTCATTGAGATGCTTGAGGAGGAGGGGCTCATCGAACCCGCCGCCTAGCCGGCGGGGCGCCGGGGGGCAGGGCGATGGCGGAAGAGACCGAGATCCTCTCCGCAGAGACGCTGGCCGAGGAGCCGGGAGAGCAGACGGACCGGTGCCTGCATTGCGGGGCCGATGTTGAGCACGCCCCCGCCTACACCCGCTACCGCGTCTGCCCTCAGTGTCGGTTCCACTACAACCTCTCCGCCCTGCGGCGCATCAACCTGCTGACCGACGCCGGGACCTTCCGCGAGATGAACCAATCGCTGGTCCCGCTCGACCCGCTCTCCTTCTCCGACCACCTCTCCTACCGCGACCGGCTTTCCCAGGCGCAGAGCGTCACCGGCCTGCTCGAAGCGGTGGTGACCGGCACGGCCAACATCGGCGGGATTCAGGCCGTGCTCGCCGTGACCGACTTCGGCTTCATGGGCGGCAGCATCGGCAGCGCCGTCGGCGAGAAGATCGCCCAAGCCGCCGAGGCGGCGGTCCGGCAGCGCATTCCCTTTGTCCTCGTCGCCTCCGGGGGCACGCCGCGCATCCGCGAGGGCATGCTCTCGCTGATGCAGATGGCGAAGGTCGTCACCACGCTGAAGCGCCTGCGCAAGAAGCAGGTCCCGTTCATCGCGGTGCTGGGGAGCCCGTCCTCAAGCTATCTGTTCTCGTCCGCGGCCAGCATGGCCGACGTCATCTTGGCCGAACCTGAGGCTCTGATCGGCTTCGTTCCCAAGAAGGTCGTCGAACGAGCATCCGACAAGGAAAGCCTTCCCAAGGACTACCACACGGCGGAGTTTTACCTGCGTCACGGCGCCGTCGACGCCATCGTCGACCGGCAGCAGTTGAAGCAGCACCTGGCGCTCCTGCTCGACCTGTTCAGCGTCAAGTTCCGTCTGACCATCGCCAACCGGGCGCGCCTCCGCGCCCAGGAAGCGCCACAGGCGCCGGCCTGGGAGCGTTTGCAGCTTGCGCGGCACGAGCAGCGCCCCTCGGCCCGCGATTTCGTCGAGCGCATCACCTCGAACTTCGTCGAGCTCCATGGCGATCGGGTCAGCGCCGACGACCAGGGCATGATGATCGGTATGGGCTATCTCGCCGGCGAGGCGGTCATGGTCATCGGCAACGACCGGGGCCGCGACGACGACGACGGGGCCGCCCGCGTGACGCCGGCGGGGCTTCGCAAGGCCCAGCGCGCCCTCCGCATGGCCGAACGCTTCAAGCTCCCCGTGATCACGCTGATCGACACGCCCGGCGTCCTGCAGTCCATCGAGGCCGAGGAGCAGGGCATCGCCGCCGCCGTCGGCGAGACGATCAGCAGAATGTCCGACCTCAGAACGCCGATCATCTCCGTGATCATCGGCGAAGGGGGAAGCGAGGCGGCCATCGCGCTCAGCGTCGCCGACCGCATCCTGATGTTGGAGAACGCGATCTTCACCCCGATCACCCCGGAGGCGGCCGCCCTTATCCTCTACCGCGACCCCGACAAGGTCGAAGAGGTCGCCGAGGCCCTGAAGCTGACGGCGTACGACTGCCGCACCTTCGGCATCGTCGACGTGGTCGTTCCCGAGCCGGAGGACGGCGCGCACACCAACTTCGACGCGGCGGCGCGCCAGCTCGAGCGGATGCTGGTGCAGTCGCTACTCGACGTACAGACGGGATTCAGCTTCAGCATGCTGCGCAAGCGGTTCCGCAAATTCCGCGAGATCGGCTCCTTCAGTACCTACTTCCAGGCCACCCTTGCCAGCGAGGTCACGCAGTTTCAGGGCTCGATGTCCAAGGGCCTCCGCGACCTCAAAGACCGCCTCACCGGCAAGGAGGCGGGCCCGCCCGAGCCGCCCTCGTTCCCCACGGGCCTCGACTAGTCCCGCCGAGGCCCGCGGGCGCCTCATCCCTTCTACAGGGGCACCCCCTCCGACCTCTCCCCCTCTGGCGGATGGTTGCGATGCAATCGCTCGAGGCTCCCCCTCATCTTCCATGGATATGGCCAACGTTATGTCAAGGTTGTTCGCCCCGTCCACCGTGGCCTCCTCCACGACCATCCGAAGGACTTCCTTGCGTTGCTCCGGGGTCGTCAACCCGTCAAGGCCCTCACCAAGATCCCCAGCCCATGCCTGCACCGCCTCCGTCAGTTCGCGCTTCACCTCGCTCCATACCAGTTCCTCCAGCCGCTCCCTTCTGATGTAGGGACGCTCCCGGCAGCGCAGACGACGGCTCGGGCCGTGGCCCTCCTCGATGCGGTAGCCGTAGGTCAGTCCGCCGGCGTGTATGCGGCCCTGCTTGGCGGCCCCGTGCCTGCGACGTGCGCGGTCTGGCTCAGGCTTGGGCATGCCAGGCGTATCCGGCCACAAAGCGCCCTTGGCTACAGGCCGGCAGTTCCCGAGGCCGTCCTCCTTGGCGCATCGAGCGATTCCCTGGCCCTTCCCTTGCCCGCGGGCCGCGGCTGCCACTACCCTGAAGCGGCGCACGGGAGCCGTTCCTCACAACACCCCGGCCGGGAGGCAGCCATGGACCTGGAGCTCAAAGGCAAAGTCGCGCTGGTCACGGGAGGGAGCCAGGGGATCGGCAAGGCTATCGCCCGCGAGCTGGCCATGGAGGGCGCCGACGTGGCGGTCTGCGCCCGCACCCGCCAGGAGTTGGAGGCCGCCGCCCGGGATCTGGCCCAGGAGACGGGCTGCCGCGTCCTGCCCGTCGTCGCCGACATCGCAGACGCTCAGGCGGTCCAGCGCATGGTTGACATCACCATCGAGCGCCTGGGCCGGCTCGACATCCTGGTAAACAACGCCGGCAGGCCCGGGGGCTTTGCCACCGGCCCCCTGGGAGCCGTGACAGACGAGGCGATGCACCAAGACCTGAATACGAAGTTCATGGGCTGCCTGCGCTGCGCCCGCGCTGCTGCCCCGCACATGGCGCGCCAGGGATGGGGGCGCATCATCAACGTCGCCGGCGAGTCGGCGCGCAGTTCGGGCAGCTACGGCACCGGCATACGCAATATCGCCATGGTCCAGCTCAGCAAGACGCTGTCCGATGAGCTCGGACCGTCGGGCATTACCGTCAACGTGGTGCATCCTGGGACTGCCAGGACCCCGTGGTTCGACCAGCTGCTGGCTGACCGCGCCCGGCGGGATGGGACCACGGCCGAGGAGGTGGAGGCCCGGATGGCGGGCGGCACCGCGATCCGCCGCATCGTCGAGTCTCGCGAAATTGCCTACCTGGTCGCGTTCCTCGCGTCGCCCAAGGCTGCGTGCATCACCGGCGAGGCTATCGCCGCCAGCGGTGGCGCCGGGCACGCCGTCGTCTGACCGATTGCCGCGTTTGCCGACGCAGACCACGGTGCATTGGATGTCAACCGGGCCTTGGGCGGATCACGAGGGGGTTTGGCAGATAAAGCTCTCGATTGTCCCGCTATGAGTCCGCCGGCAACTCGCCCAAGACGACCACGCTCTTGTCGGCTCTCTTCTCGGCCAGCCTCTTGATTTCACTCGGCGAGTAGCCCAACGACTTGAGCACTTCCGCCGTGTGCTCGGCATAGCGGGGTGGGCGCCTGCGCGGTCCGGCGGGCGTGTGCGACAACTTCACCGGCATCCCCGTGGTCTTATACGTCCCGCCTCGGGGGTTTTCCAGCTCGATCAGCATCTCATTGTGGAGCACCTGGGGGTCGAGGAAGGCTTCCTCGTAGTCGTAGACCGGCGCCGCCCAGATATCGGCGGCCTCGAATAAACCCAGCGCCTGCTCCGCCGTGTACTGGGCCATCGCCCGCTCAACGAACCGCCAGAGCTCCTCCTGGTGCTCTCGCTGCTTCTCCCACGTGTCGTAGCGGGGGTCCTGGGACAGGTCCTCGATCCCCAAGGCGTAGCAGACCTCGGCTAGTCCGGCGGATATGGCGATCCATTTGCCGTCGCTGGTCTCGTACGCCCCGTACGGGACTCCCGAGCCGAAACTGTTTCCCCTGCCATGACGGCCCCGGCGATACATGCCGCCTCCATTGAGCTGATAGAAGGCATCGTGCATTTGCAGATCGATCATCGTATCGAGCAAGGAGACCTGCACTTCTTGCCCCACACCGAAACGGTCTCGTGCGATGAGGGCGGCGAGGACTCCATAGGCCGACAGCTTCGCCGTGTCCAAGTCGGCGATGAGGGTCCCGATGGGGATGGGCGGATTGTCGGCAAAGCTATTCATCCACATGGCCCCGCTCATGGCTTGGGCGAGAAGGTCCTGCCCCTTCTTTTCAGAGTATGGCCCGGTGTCGCCGAAGCCGGAGACGGAGACGTAGATGATCTTCTCGTTCAAGCTGCGAAGGTCTTCGTAGGCGACCTTCAGGCGTTTTTTCACCGAGGGCCGGAAGTTCGTGACCACGACATCCGATTGTCGCGCGAGCTTGTAGATGATGTCCTTGCCTTCAGGGCTGCTGATGTCGACGGCGATGCTGCGCTTATTACGGTTCATCTGCAGGACGAGCAGGGCTTCGTCGTTCAACCAGGGGTAGGTCACGCGGCGGTCGAGCATACCGCCCTCTACATCCTCCACCTTGATGACGTCCGCGCCCAGGTCGCCCAGCATCTGAGCGCTGAGCGGCCCCGCGCCGATACGCGAAAAATCGAGAACTCGAATGCCTTCCAGCACTGCTGGCATCAGGTTACCTCCTCCGAGGACCCAAGGGTGCTCGTCCCTGCGTGCCGCTTGTCAGGGCCGGCAGAGGGCGCCGCCGGTGGGGCGACATCGTCGGCCGGCATCTCTAGAGATACCACCCGACGTCACCGACGCCCTGGCGGTCAGGCCTGGTGAAGAACGCCGCAGTGCTGGCGCTGGCGTAGGGGTCCGTGATGACGTTCACCGCTGCTGGTTTGCCGGAGGCATAGGCCCGTTCGAGGGCAGGCCGGATGTCCTCCGGGCGCTCAACGAACTCGCCGTGGCCTCCTAAGGCTTCCATCATCCGATCGTATCGAGTGAAGCCCAGCTCTCGCTGCGGGTTATCGATCCCTTCGAAAGCCGCCGCGTACCCTCCGTTGTTGCAAATCACGAACAGCACCGGAAGCTGGCAGCGGACTGCCGTATCGACCTCGATGCCATACCAGCCGAACGCCCCATCTCCAGTGAGGACAACCACCTGCTTGTCAGGCTTGGCGAGCTGGGCCCCGATCCCGAAAGGCACGCCCACACCCATGGTCCCATGAGGCCCTGGAGTGAGCCGGTGCCCTGGCACGAAAGTCGGGATCGATTGATTGCCATAGACCAGCGTCTCATTCCCATCCAGGGCGAGTATGGCGTCGCGGTCCATGAAAGCTCGAACTTCCCGGCACAGTCGGAGCGGGTGAATCGGCGTCTGGTCAGAGTTGAGGTGCTGTGCCTCGCGCCCCGCTCGGCTGGCGTCGCGTTTGGCGAGGGCACTGACCCATTCGGACCGGACCGGCTCGAAGCGGCCCCTGGCTGCATCGGTGAGCTGGCGCAACACCGCCTGAGCGTCGCCGTACAGGCCGACCTCCACCGGGGCGTTTTTCCCGATCTCCGTCGGGTCCAGATTCACCGCGATGATCTTCACGTCCGGATTCCACCGGGGCGGCAAGAAGAAGGTCGAGATGATATTGGCTCGTGTGCCCACCACCAGCACCACATCCGCCTCTCGAAACGCCATCGACCGAGCCCCGCCAAAGAAGAGGGGATGGTCTTCAGGAATGACCCCGCGACTTTGAGGCGTTGTGAAAAAGGGGGTCCCCGTGAGGTCGACGAAATCCTGCAACTCGCCGCTGGCGCCCGACCACAGCACGCCGCTGCCCGTGACAACGAGGGGCCTCTCGGCCTGGACCAACAGCTCGATCGCCTGCTCCACGAGAGCAGGATCGGCATGCGGCCGCGCCTGTGTCCGGTATTTGGTAGGCCGCTTCGCCTGCTCTTCGTCTATCGGCGGTCCCTGTTCCGCGACGTCCGCGGGCAAGTCGAGATACACCGGCCCTTGGGGAGCGGCAAGCGCATGGCGGAACGCCGAGCTGACGTACTCGGCAATCCTGTGGGGATGGGTGAGTTGGGCAGCCCATTTCGTGGCCGGCTCCATCAATCTCACCTGGTCCATTTCTTGAAAAGTACCAGTCTGACGGTCCAGCAGATGAGCCGACGCTCCTAAGGCGATGACGGGGCAAGCGTCCGCGAGGGCGTTCGCCAGGGCCGGGACAAGATTCGCGGTGCCGGGGCCGGGAGCCGTGAGAACTACGCCCGGCTTGCCGGCCACCCGGCTGTAGCCGTGCGCCATCATCCCCCCGGCCAGCTCGTTGCGGACCAGGACCGCTCTCAGCCCGGCCGTGGTCAAATCGTAGACGAGACGTTCCCGCTCCAGGAGGTGAAAGAACGTGTCCACGCCTTCCGCCGCAAGGGCTTGGGCCAGGATCTGACCCGCGGTAACTTGCCCCATACACTTCCCCTCTTTTTCTGGAGCGGATGTCGCCTCAGCGGACCGGATTTGCCATGCTAACACAAATCAGGGCCTTGTCGTGCTGTTTCGCCCCATTCGCGTCGTCGGCCATGGGGCATCTGGCAGCCGCTGCAACTTCCGTCAATGACCCCGTGAGAGCGGCGCTTGCGCCCGCAACAAGTTTCGCTTGACAAAGGGGCCTTGACTTGGTAGTTTTCGGCCCCGAGTGGCGGTCGAGTTTGGATCATGCGCCATCGGTGGCCCGGTTCGTGCCGAATCCCGACTCGATTGCAGGGTCGGGCAAGTGTTGAGGGGAGGGGGTATCTCTAATGGGAAAGATAAGCGGCCGAAAGGCACTCGGATTCTTACTGATACTTGGGGTTGTGGTCTCGATGGTGGTTGCGGCCTGTGGCGGAGGAACTGACCCGACCGCGGTCCCGACTTCTCCCCCGCCGACGGCGGTCCCGCAGCCCACGGCAACGCCGGCGCCCACCGCGCCTCCCGCGCCCACTGCCACACCGGCGTTCAGCGCCAAGTACGGCGGCTCCATCTCATGGGCCTGGTGCTGTCCCAACTTGCCGAACCTGGATCCCCACTTCGGGAACCACATGACGGCGCAGTCGGTGAGCCCGATCTACAATCGCCTGATGAAGCTCGATACACTCGAAACGGCCAACGACGTCATAACCGTGCCGGACATTGCTGAGGGGGTCACCCTCTCCAACAACGGAGAGCGCATGACGTTCAAGCTGAACACTGGTGTCATGTACCACAACGGACGCGAGCTGACCTCGGAGGACATCAAGTGGAATTTGGAACGGCTCTCCGGTGAGGGAAGCTCCTACAAGACAACGTATAAGAACGTCGTGAGCTTCGAGACCCCGGACCCGTACACCTTCGTCATCAATACGAGCCAGGTCGACGTACTGCTTCCGTTCGCCATGGCAGGACGGGAGGCCCTCATCGTGGCCCCCGAAACGGAAGACCTCAACACCCAGGCGATCGGCACCGGGCCCTTCACGCTGAACCGGTTGGAAAAAGACGTCGGCGTCTTCATGGACCGGAACGACAGCTACTGGAAGCAAGACCACGTCGGGAACCAGTTGCCCTACGTCGATGCCACCGAAAGCTTGATCATCCCGGATCGAGCGGCCCGGACGGCCGCGACCGTTACCGGCAAGCTGAACTACATCGAGTACTTGTTCAACGAAGAGGTGCAGGAGGTACAGAGAGCGAGACCCGACGCCCAAGTGATCGAGTACCTGTGGCAGAGCTCCTACGTCCTCTACTACAACCAGAACAATCCGTTGTTCCAGGACGTTCGAGTGCGCAAAGCCATCGCCCTTGGAATGGACCTCGACGCCCACATTCAAGCGGCGTTCGGCGGCCTCGGTCAGTGGGCAGGTCCGGTCTCCGGTCAGCATGGGACGGCCTGGGCCTTGACCCCTGAAGAGTTGGCCGCCGAGAAATACTCCTACCGGTATGACGTTGAAGAGGCCATAGCCTTGCTCAGGGAGGCCGGGGTACCGGAGGGCTACGAGCTGCATGTGGACTCCGTCAAGTTCCAGCGCGACTACGAGGCCAACGTCGAGGTATTCATCGAGGAAATGAAGGCTCTGGGCTTCAAGGTCGTGTCCAACGTGGAACCGGACTTCGCCTCCTTCAAAAAGCATACCGAGGACGTGGCGTTCAGGGACGTCGCCTGGGGCTTCGGTGGAGCGAACAGCCCGGAGTCCTACATGAACAACAACTACCATTCCACCGGAGCCAAGAACAGCTCCGGCCTGGCTGATCCGGAGCTTGACGCGATGATCGATGACATGCTCGCAACCGGCGACGACGCGGCGCGGCAAGTCAAGGTCAAGGCAATCCAGGACTACATCCTGACCAATCAGCTCGTGCTCCAGCGCGTAGCCGCCTCCCGCACGTGGGCGGTCGCGGATGCAGACCTCAGGACGAGCGACTCGGGCCGGTACAAAGTCCAGCCCATCAATACCTACGTTCGGGACCACGAACGGCTCTGGTACGACAACTAAACACAACGCTCGGCGGGGCAAAAAGCGCATAAATTAGGAGGAGCCTATGGCGTACGTCGTCAGACGGCTCCTCCTAATTATTCCCGTCGCGTTCTTCGTTTTCACGCTGGTGTTCTCCCTGATCCGGCTTGTGCCGGGAGACGCCGTCGATGCCCTCCTGATTGAAGCGTCGGCCTCAGGCGATCCTGAAGTCGAGGCTCGCCTGCGCGCCGACCTCGGTATCGACGAACCAGTCGTCAAGCAGTATTTCGTCACGCTTGGCCGGTTCGTGAGGGGCGACCTGGGGGATTCATTCCTAGACGGTGAGCCGGTGATTGACGAGGTCTTACGACGGGCGCCCATAACCCTTCAGGTTGCCGGGCTCTCCATGGTCATCGCTCTCCTGATCTCGGTGCCCGCGGGGGTCGTCTCTGCGCTCAGGCAAGATACGATCGTCGACTACGTTACCAGGGTCTTCGCCGTCACCGCGCTAGCCGTGCCGGGCTTCTGGATTGCGACGCTGGTGATCGTCTTTCCTGCGAGATGGTGGGGATACAGTGCCCCAATACCCTATCAAGACTTCCTGGACAACCCCCTGACCAACCTGGAGCAGGTCCTCCCGGCGGCGGTCGTGTCCGGAGCCATCGTCGCTGGCATCCTGGCCAGGTTCATCCGCTCATCGCTGCTTGAGGTCCTCAGGCAAGATTACGTGCGGACCGCCAGGGCCAAAGGCCTTGTGGAACGCAGGGTCATCTTCGTCCATGCCATGAAGAATGCCATGGGGCCAACGGTGGCGGTTGGCGGCGTGATCTTCGCCAACCTCATGGCCAGCGCCATCATCATCGAGACCATCTTCTCGATCCCGGGCCTCGGCTTGCACACCGTCAACTCCATCGCTCAGCGGGACTACCCGGCGCTGCAAGCAGTCACCATATTCTTCGCCATGATGGTGGTATTCGTGAACTTGAGCGTTGATCTCATCGTGGCGTGGCTCGACCCACGTATTCGTTACGCTTGATGAATCATGCACCGCAAACTGGTGGCGTAGAAGCCGTGCGACGGCTGGCCCCACGACGGCTGTATCTCAGGGCGCCGGCCATGATCTGGAGCTTCTCGAAACGCAAGCCTCTGGGGGCCGCCGGCGCCGTGGTGATTCTCGCGGTCGCCTTCGCCGCGATCACGGTCGATCTTATCGCCCCCTTCGGGTTCTCTGAGATCAACCCGATAGACCGCTTGCAGGGCCCGAGCTGGAAACATCTCTTCGGCACCGACGACGTGGGTCGCGACACCTTTAGCCGCGTGCTCCACGGAACGCGCGTCTCTTTGCTGGTGGGAGTGGCCTCTGTTGCCGCGGGAATCCTCCACGGCGCCCTCTGGGGCCTTGCCTCCGGCTACATCGGCGGCAAGTTCGACATGGTAGTACAGCGGATCATGGACGCCATCATGTCCGTTCCCCTACTCCTTATGGCGATGGTTGTCGTCACCGTGCTGGGGTCTGGCCTCCAGAACGTCATCCTAGCCCTTGGATTCGTGTTGACGCCCATCGCCAGCCGCGTGGTCCGAGCCGATGTCTACTCTGCCAAGGAGCTGATGTACGTGGAGGCCGCCCGCGCCATAGGCAGCTCGGGCTGGCGGATCGCCTTCAGGCATATCCTCCCCAACGTCACCTCTCCAATCATCGTCCTGGTCACGATCAATCTGGGATTCGCGATCATCGCCGAGGCATCCCTTTCCTTCTTGGGCTTGGGACCGCCGCCCCCCACGCCGACGTGGGGCAACATGCTGTCCGGCGCGGGACGGCAGTATATGATCCAGGCCCCCTGGATCGCGCTCTTCCCAGGGCTGGCCATCACCGCTACGGTGCTGGCCTTCAACCTCTTGGGGGACGCCCTGAGGGACGTGCTCGACCCGAGGTTGCGGGCGTCGGGCGCCTGAGCCTCGATGCAGCCGGCCGAGCGGAAACGCCGAAAGCCATGACGATCTTGGACCGATTCTCACTCAAAGGAAAAGTGGCCATCGTCACCGGTGCCGGCCAGGGCATCGGTCGAGCCATCGCCACCGCATTCGCGGAAGCGGGAGCAAACGTGGTCCTTGCCGGCATCAACGTCAGGGACCCCGAGGCGAGCGAGACCCAGCTCAAGGGCGTAGCCATGGATCTAGAGAAACTGGGCGTAACGACTCTGCCGATCGTCGCCGATATGCGGAGGCCTCAAGACGTTCAAGACATGGTGCGCGAGGCCATCGCTGCCTTTGGGAAGATCGACATCCTAGTCAACAACGTCGGCGGCACCGGACTCACGCCGTTCGTCGAATTGAGCGAGGAGGACTGGGACGCCGGCATCGACGAGAACATTACCACCACGTTCTTAGGGTGCCGCTATGTCGGCGCCCACATGGCGAAACGCCGGGCCGGCGCCATCGTCAACATTTCCTCCATGGATGGGCGGCGGCCTGCGCTCCACCGCGCTCACTACGGCGCCGGCAAAGCCGGCGTCATCAACCTGACCCAGACAGTCGCCGCGGAGCTCGGCCCTCTCGGGGTTCGAGTCAATGGCATAGCCCCCACTTGGGTCATGACGGAGTGGATGAGATCGCAATGGGACGAGGATCCGGAGAAGGAGCGCATGGCGGTGGCCACGATTCCCATGGGACGCGGCGCTAGGCCCGCCGAAATCGCGGTGTTGGCCCTCTTCCTCGCCGGCGACGCGTCCTCCTACGTCACCGGCGAGACCATCAACATTACGGGCGGGGCCCTGGTAACCGGGAAACCCGAGATGATTATCTGAACGCGGCAACCTGCCATGAGCGTGTTAGACCTCTTCTCCCTCAAGGGACGCACCACCATCGTCACCGGCGCCGGCCAGGGCATCGGTCGGGCCATCGCCACCGCATTCGCGGAAGCGGGATCAAACGTGGTCCTTACCGGCATGAACGTCAAGGACCCCGAGGCGAGCGAGACCCAGCTCAGGGGCGTCGCCGCGGACCTGGAAGCCCTGGGAGGGCAAACCCTGTGCGTCGTCGCGGACATGCGACGCAGAGATGATGCGGAATCGGTCCTTGCCCAAGCCGTGAGCGCCTTTGGAGCGGTGGACGGGCTCGTCAACAACGTGGGCGGGGGCACCGTTCCCACGCCCTTCCTGGAGTTGACGCCGCAACGCTGGAACGAGGGCCTCCAGCAGAACCTCAAGACAACGTATCTGGGCTGTCGAACGGTCGGGGCTCACATGTTGGAGCGGGGCTCCGGGGCTGTCGTCAACGTCGCGGACATTGCCGGCATTGGCCCGTTAACATGGTACGCCCACTACGGCGCTCCGAAGGCGGGAGTCATCAGCATCACCCGGACGCTGGCCGCCGAGCTTGCTCCCCAAGTGCGGTTCAACGCAATTGTCCCTTACCTGATCAGAACGGCAACCGTGGACGCGGTGATGAAGGCGGATCTCGCCCTTGAGCAAAAGGCGCTGAGCCGCACGCCGCTGGGCCGCCTCGGCACGCCCGAAGAGGTTGCCGCGCTTGCGCTGTTCTTAGTCAGCGACGCGTCGTCTTACATTACTGGCCAGGCCATCCGCCTCACGGGCGGAGCGCAGCCGGGCAGTAACCTGCGAGTGATACTGCCGAAGTGAAGGGCCTGGGGGCGAGCCGCGGCTCGGGGCACTCTGCGTTTCGCGTCCCGGACGAGTGGTGAGCCCTCTTCCGAACCGGAGGTCGGCTTGAAACGATCATACGTTGACACGCCCATGGGGCAGATCCACTACGCTGCGGACGGCGAAGGCAGTCCTTTGGTCCTCTTCCATCCGAGCTCTCGGTCGTTTCGGGTGTACACGGGCCTCATTCCCCTGCTTGCCAGGCGCTACCGTGTCTTCGCTCCCGACCTGCTGGACTCCGGCGGCTCGGACCGGCTGCCCGCCCAGGCGACGATGGAGGACCTGGCTCTCAGCGTCGTTCAATTCCTGGACGCCCTCGGCATTGCCAGGGCGGACATCTTCGGCCTGGGCACCGGGAACAAGGTCGCGGCGGCCCTTGCGTCCGGGTGGCCGCAACGTGTGGGGAGCGTGATACTGTGCGGCGAGACGCACAGCCTCATCGTCGACCGGGAGAAGCGCAGCGCCGCCATTCACGCCATCATGGGGCGGCAGATCAAGAGCGCCGAAACCCTGTCCGAAGAGCCACGCCTGCTCGGGGAATGGGCTTCCAGCTACGTCAGCCTGAGCGGGATATGGTGGAACGAGAAGGTGCTCGCTGCCCAAGAACTCTCCCCCGACATGCTCAGGGTGCTGGCGGACCGTGCGGTGGACTTCATGCAGGCGCGGGACAGCGTTCGTGGGGTTTACCGAGCCAACATTGGGTTTGATTTCGGAGCCGCGCTGAGCCGCATCGAGGCCAGGACATTGGTGGTGGAGCTGGCCACTAAGGCGGAAGAGGACCTTGGCCGTCAGGGTCGGCTTGTCGCGGATCTCTTGGCCGACGGCTCCCTCGTCACCATGAAAGACACGGGCGGCGACGTAGTGGAATGGGCGCCGCGCCGGCTGGCCGAGGTAATCCTGCGTTTTCTGGGCGACGGCTCCCCGTAGGTCGACCGGCAAGGAGCGATCATGACCCGCAACGCCCTTGAACACATCCAAGTTCTCGACCTTAGCCAGTTCATCGCCGGGCCTTACTGCGCCAAGCTGCTGGCCGACTACGGCGCGCAGGTGCTGAAGGTGGAGCCGCCCGGGGGCGACCCCTTGCGCCGGCTGGGACCGTTCTACAACGACCTGCCCCATCCCGAGGGGTCCGGGCTGTTCTTATACATGAACACCAACAAGCGCGGCATCACGTTGAATCTCGAAACGGCGGCCGGCGCGTCGCTTTTCCGAGACCTCGTGCGAGAGGCCGACGTACTGGTGGAGGCCTTCCGGCCAGGGACCATGGAGCGCTTGGGCCTGGGCTACGATGACCTCCTGGCTCTGAACCCCGCTCTCATAATGACCAGCATCACCAGCTTCGGCCAGTCGGGGCCCTATCGGGACTACGAGGCGTCGGACTTGACCCTCTACGCCCTGGGCGGGCTGATGGCCATCAACGGGGAGCAGGACCGGGAACCCCTGAAGTCGGGAGGACGACAGTCCTTCTTCCATGGCGGCCTGCACGCCGCCCTGGCAACCCTGGCCGCCGTCTTCGCCCGGCGCTTCACGGGCCAGGGCCAGCATATTGACCTATCGATCCAGGAGTCCATCGCCAGCATGGTGGGGGAAACCCTCCCAATGTACTGGACTCAGAAAGTTATCGCTCCCCGGCAGGGGAACCGCCGGCCTTCAAGCCATCCCACGACGATCCTTCCATGCCGTAACGGCTATGTGGCCATACAGGACGCCGACGCGACCCAGTGGCCGGCCTTGGTTGAGATGATGGGCAGCACCGAGCTTGCCGAGGATGAGTTCTCCGACGGCCGGGACCGGCGGCGCCGCGCCGACGAGGTCGACGCTCTGATGGCGCCCTGGCTCATGGAGCATGACAAGGAGGAGATCGCGCGGCAAGGCCAGGAGAGGGGCATGCCCTTCGCCCCGGTCTCCTCGCCCGAAGACCTGCTGGAGGACCCTCAATACCGGGCGCGCCGCTACTTCGAGACCATCGACCACCCGCATACCGGCCCCCTACCCTATCCGAGCACCCCTTTCAGGATGAGCGAGACGCCCTGGAAAACCGGCCGAGCACCCCTACTGGGGGAGCATAACGAAGCCGTCTTTTGCCAGGAGATGGGCATGCCAAAGACGGAGCTGGCCCGGTTACGAGAAATGGGGGTCGTGTGATGGCCAAGGAGACCGCCGGGGGCCGCCCTTTGCTTGAAGGCCTGCGGGTGCTCGACTTCTCCATGGTCTGGGATGGGCCCTACGCCACACGCCTGCTGGCGGACCTTGGGGCGGAGGTCATCAAGGTGGAGGCCGTCCAGCGCATTGATTCCTTGCGGCACCTGCCCTATTTCCCCGGGGGCAAACCAGCCGCCGACCCGTGGAACTGCAGCGCCTTCTTCCACGATCTAGGTCGCAACAAGTTGGGCCTGGCCCTGGACCTGGAGCAGCCCCAGGGCAAGGAGCATTTGCTGACGCTGGCCCGTATCAGCGATGTGGTCGTGGAGAATTTCAGCGCTGGCGTCATGGCGAGCCTGGGCATCGACTACCCTGTTCTGCGCGAGGTTCGGCCCGACGTCATCATGTGTTCCATGCCGGGCTACGGGCGCACGGGGCCCTATCGTGACTTCCCCGCCGTGGGACTCAGCATGGACGCGATATCGGGCCTGGCGTGGAGCACGGGCTACCCAGGCGGCCCTCCCATGGGCCAGGGCATGTCCTACGGCGACCCCATAGCCGGAGTCACCGGGGCCTTCGCGGTTCTGACGGCCCTGGAGCACCGGGCGGTTACCGGCCAAGGCCAGCACATCGACCTCTCGCAGGCCGAAGCCATCACCAGCCTGCTCCCTGAGGCGCTCATGGACTACGCCATGAATCGGCGCAACGGGGAACGGAAGGGCAACGCTCACTCATGGATGGCGCCCCATGGGTGCTACCGGACTCGGGGCGAGGACGAATGGATCACCATCGTCGTGACCAATGACGAGCAGTGGGACGCCCTGTGCCGCGTTATGGGCAACCCGGTTTGGAGCAAGGAGGAGCGCTTTCAAGCGCAGAGAGGCCGGTGGGACCATCGGGAGGATCTGAACCGCTACGTGGAGGCGTGGAGCTCCGAGCAGCATGCCATCGAGATCTTTCACAAACTCGCCCAGGCGGGGGTGAACGCCGGCCCTGTTCTGACCGCCAAGGAGTTGATCGAGGACCAGCACTTGAACGCACGCGGTTTCTTCACCACCGCGCGCCACCCGGAGGCGGGCGAGTTCCTCCTGCGCATGCCCCCCTGGAAGCTGTCGGCTGCGCCCCAGCCGACCCTGGGACCGGCGCCCTTCCTGGGGGAGCACCGGCTCTGGGCCTTGAAGGAGGTCCTGGGCCTTCCTTCCGAGGAGGTCGAAGCGATGGAACAAGACAAGATTACCGGGGCGACCCCGGTGCTGGGGCCCTCGTAAGCAGAGAAGATCCTTGGGCGGCGTGGGCCATGCGCGCAGAGGCTGTCCACCCTGTTCCCGCAGGCCCCGTGGTAGACTGCGGCCCCGGCTTCCGCGCCTTGCCGGAGGGTCAACGCCAATGGCAGCCTATTCGCTGATTTCGTCCGACTCGCACGTGGTCGAGCCTCCCGATCTGTGGACGACGCGCATCGACGCCGATTTCAGGGACCGGGCGCCCTTCGTCGTTGAGGGGGACGAGGCGGACCAATGGTACGTGGAGGCGGGGACACCGATGGGGGTCATCGGGGTGAACCTCCAGGCGGGGGTGCGCTTCGAAGACCCGGACCGGCTGACGTTCGAGGCCAAGTACCGGACCTCGCCGCGCGGGGCCTACGATCCGCATGCGCGGCTGGTGGAGATGAGCGAAGACCACGTATCGGCCGAGGTGATGTACTCCTCGTTGGCGCTCTCCCTGTTCCAGAAGGTGCAGGACGACGCGCTGCTGGCGGCCATCTTTCGCGCCTATAACGATTGGCTGGCCGACTTCATCGCGGTCGACCCGAAGCGGCTCAAAGGAATCGCGGTGGTGCCGGTGGACGACGTCGCCGAGGCGGCCGCGGAGCTGGAGCGGTGTGCGGCCATGGGGCTGGTGGGGGTGATGCTGCCGGTGGTGCCCGCCGGCCCGCAGTACGACAGTCCGGCCTACGACCGGCTCTGGGCCGCCGCGCAGGACGCCGGCGCGCCGGTGACGCTTCACATCGCCACGTCGCGCAAGCGCGAGCCGCTGCAGAACCTCGTCTCGTTTTCGAGCGCGGCCATCGACGGGGCCGTCGGCCTCGCCAACCGCGACGTTCCTCTGCGCACCACCTTGGCCGCGATGATCTTCGGCGGCGTCTTCCAGCGCTTCCCCGGCCTGAAAGTCGTCGTGGCGGAGTACGAGGTCTCGTGGGCGCCCTACTTCGTCCGCGAGATGGACCGCGTCTACGGGCAGACGGCCTTCGGGAACCCCATCCGCGCCGTGCTCAAGACGCCCCCCGGCGAGACCTTCCGCAGCAACGTCTTCATCAGCTTCCAGGAGGACCGCCTGGGCGTGTCGACCTACGCGCCGACGGGCGAGGACACCCTGATGTGGGGCTCGGACTACCCCCACGCCGAGGGCACCTTCCCCCATTCACGCGAGATCGTCGAGCAGGTCCTCGACGGTCTCGACGATGAGGCGAAGCGGAAGCTCGCGGGGGCCAACGCGGCCGCGCTCTACGGCTTCGCCGACGAGCTGGCCTAGCTCGCGAAGGTCTCCAGCGCGGCGCGCTGGTAGGCGTCCATCTGCTCCGGCTCGATGGAGTACATCGGCGGAGCAAACGACAGCGAGTCGGCGACGCCCTCGTACTCCGCCGCCCGGCGGCGCACCTCGTCGGCGCTGCCGCCGGCGCAGAACGCCTCGACCATCTCGTCGGGGACGAGGTCCCAGCAGTGCGGGCCGTGTCCGCCGTGCTCGCGGAAAGCGGCGCGCACCGCCGCCGCTTCCTCAGAGAAGCCGTAGTGGGCGAAGAGGTCCTTGTACGTGCCCACCGTCGCGTAGAAGGCGACGGACTTCGCGAGGTCGCGGTAGGCCTGCTTCTTGTCGTTGCTGATCGCGATGGTGAGCGTGGGTTGGAGTTCGATCTCCTCGCGTTTCCTGCCGGCGCGGTCCAACCCGATCTTCATGTTGGGAACCATGACGTCCCGCACCCAGGGCAGGGTCGCGATCATCTGGCCCATGATCCCGTCGGCCACCTCAGCGACGTTCCGCACCATGCCGGGCCCCATCGCGGCGGCATGGATAGGGATGCGCTCCCGCGCCGGCGGGTGCGGGGAGGCGAATCCGACGATGTTGATCTTGTAGTACTCGCCGTCGAAGCGGATAGGGTCGCCGGCGTGCACGCTGTCGAGCAGGAGTCGCGTGGCCTGGATGCACTCTTTCAGGTGCGGCGCCGGGCGGCCGTACTCCACACCGTGCCAATACTCGACCAACCCCTTCACCCCCGCGCCCAAGCCAAGCACGAAGCGGCCCCCGCTGAGCCTGTCGATGTCGAGCGCGGTCACCGCCATGGATAGGGGGCTCCTGACAAAGGCGATCGCGACCGCGGCGCCGAGCTCGATGCGGCTGGTGAAGCCGGCCGCCGCCGCGGGGTAGACGAACGGCGAGGTGTGCAGCTCCTGCGAAAGGATGCGCTGGAAGCCGGCCTGCTCCGCGGCCTGCACCCAGCCGCGAATCTCGTCCATCGTGTCGCCGTTGTAGCGCAGGCAGTAATTCATGCGGCCTCCAAACGGCGCGGGACGAGGAGGGCGGCCGACTTAGCCGTCGAGCCCGTAGACGCGGAGCGCGTTCTCGCGCAGGAACAACCGCTCCGCGTCGGGCCGGAGGTTGAGGTCGGCGATCTCGCGCATGGCCCGCTCGAAGTCTACGACCGGGAAGTCGGTACCGAAGAGGACCTTGCGCTTGCCCCACGTGTTGATGAAGTGGACGAACTCCGGCTTCCAGTTCTTCGGAGAGTGTGCGTCCGACCCGACGTAGACGTTGGGGTGCTTGAACGCGACGGACATCATCTCCTCGACCCACGGCCAGCCGGTATGGATGCCGATGAGCTTAAGGTCGGGGAAGTCGCAGGCGATGGTGTCGAGCAGGATCGGCCGCCCCACGCTCGGCATGGGAGGCCTGTCCTTGATGTAGATGAGGCAATGCCCGACCTGCATCTGGATGGGGATGTCGAGCTCGACGCACTTGGCGTAGAAGGGGTAGTACTTGCGATGGTCGGGGGCCAGATAGAACCAGTGGGGGTAGACATGCGCCCCGATGAAGCCGTGCTCCTTGATCCCCTCTTCAAGCTCACGCACGCCTTCCATCCCCGCGTAGGGATCGATGCCGGCGAGGCCGAGGAAGCGGTCGGGGTACTGGGCGACGGCCTCCTTGACGAAGCTGTAGGGGATGGAGTCGTTGAAGCCGAAGTACGGGGAGCCGATCTTGACGGCGATGAGGAAGGCCTTCTCGATGCCGGCGCGGTCCATCTTCTCGATGGTCTCCTCGAGGGTGAAGGTCGGCTCCTTCCCCTTGCCGAGCGACGACTCGAAGAGGACGAACTGATGCGAGCGGCGCTCCATGACCCGCAGCGTGCGGATGTTGACGACCGTGTCGATGGCCTTGACGTCGGGCATGACGGCTAGGCCTCGACGGCGACGGCGTCGATCTCTAGTTTCAGCGGAGGGAAGGGGCCGATTTCGTCGGCGCCCATGACCGTGGTTGCGGGGAGCCTGCCGCGGAAGGCGGCGTGGGCGGCGCGGTAGACGCCTCCCCACTTGGACATGTCCATCATGTAGCTGATCTGGTGCATGACGTGGTCCATGCTCGACCCGGTCTCCCGCAGCAGCTTCATGTAGACGCTGTAGATATGCCAGGCCTGGGCGGCGTAGACCTCCGACATTTCGTCGTCGTGCTGGCCCATGGCGAGATGGCGGCCCTCGTCCTTGAGCAGGTCGAACGACGTGATGGGGAAGGCGGCGCGGTCGCGGCCCGAGAGGCCGGTGAGCCAGATGTAGGGGCCGATCTTGCGGACCATCGCGAGGTGGCCGCTGCCGATTTCGGGGTAGGTGTGGCCCGAATGCTCCCATGGGCCGCCGGGCACGAAGCCCACGCCATCGAGAATGAGCCTGACGTCGGGGTCGCCGCTCTGCTGGGGCTGGCCGGTGGTGAAGCCGGTGACCGTCGGGGAGAGCTGCTGGTTCGGGTGGAAGTGCGGGTTGAAGGCGAAGCTGGCGCCGATCTCGGTCATGTCGGAGATGGTGAACATGGTGTAGCGGATGGCGTGTTCCATGCCGCCGCCCTGGCTCTCCAAGAGCGCCTTGATGTGCCCCAGGATGGTGGCGCGCTGCGACTTGTACCGCTCCTCAGCGCTGTCGGTGTGGTAGCGCCCGGTCTCGACGATCTTGCGGAGGGCGGGGTCGACCTCGGAGAGGCGGGTGACGACGCGGCCGGTATCGGGGCTGATACCCGAAAGGCCGGAGAAGAAGAGCATCTGCCCCAGACGGGTGGCGGTAGGGTAGGGCGCGGTGACCTTTTCGAGGCCGGGAACGACGACGGGCGAAATTTCGAGGCCGCCGGGCTCGGGGATCCGGGCGACGACCTCGACCTGAATCCGGTAGTCGGAGTGGGTTCCGTGGGTCGCGGTGCGGGCGATGGTGGTCGCGGGCTTGTCGCCGGGGAAGAAGGCGAGCATGACGCGCTCGGCCACACGGATGTCCTGGACGTTACGGAGGAAAAGCCGCTGCCGGACGATGTTCTGGAGCGACGACCCCTGCGATTCGAGAATCTTCGAAAGGTTGTTGTAGATGAGCCAGGTCTGCGCGGTGATCGGGCCCTCGCGGCCCGCGCCGTGCACGCCCCACGACTTGAACTCCTCGGCCTGCTCTTCGGGCATGTCCTGGAGGCCGCGGATGAGCGCGCCGGTCTCCATGTCGCGGGGGAGCTGTCCGGAGAGGAAGGCGAGTTGCCCGGCGCGGGTCCCTGTCGGGGGGAGGCCGAGGTCTTCAAGCTGCGGGGGATACCAGAAGTCGGTCCGTTCCATAGAAGGCGTTCCCTCTTAGAGCATGAACTTAGAGCATGAACGAGCCGCCGTCGACGAAGATGGTCTGGCCCGTGATGAAATCGGAGTCTTCGGAGGCGAGGAAGACGGCGGCGCGGCCGATGTCCTTCTCGGGGTCGCCGAGCCGCCCGATCGGCAGGCTGGCGACGGCCTTGCGGATGATGTCGGCCTCCGGCTGGTCGAGGTTGGCCATGAGCGCCGGGGTGGCGGCGATGGGGCAGAGGCAGTTGACGTTGATACCGTGGGGGCCCCACTCCTTTGCGACGGTCATGTTGAAGGCCCGCACCGCGGCCTTGTTGGCGTTGTAGTCGAGGTGCAGCGGCGTGCCCTTGAACACGCCGGTGGTGGTGAAGTTGATGATCTTGCCGCCGCGCCCCTTCATGTGGGGCAAGACGGCCTTGCAGAACCGCCACGTGGCCTTCACGCCGGTCTCGAACGAGAGGTCCCACCACTCGGTGGGAATGTCTTCGACCGTTCCTCCGAGGTGCGTGACTGAGTAGCCGCTCCACGCCTGGGCGTTGTTGACCAGGATGTCGACGGTTCCGAACGCGGCGATGGTCTCGTCGACGACGTTCTTGATCTGGTCCTCGTCGCCGACGTCGCAGACGACGCTGATCGCCTGGGCTCCGAGCGCGCGGATCTCCTCGGCGACGGCCGGGCCGGTGTCGGGCTTGATTTCGGCGACGACGACGGCGGCGCCCTCCTTGGCGAAGGCCAAGGCGATGCCGCGGCCGTTGCCTTGGCCGGCGCCGGTGATGATCGCGACTTTGTCTTGGAGCTTGGCCATTGGATTAAGGTTGAGGACACGCCCGAAGGCGGCGTAATGACGAAAGGGGCGTCAGGGAATCTAGCAGCGCCCACCCTTTCGTGTCAATCGGAGGGCGGGCGGCGGACGGGCCGCAAAGTCGTCTCAAAACGGGGGGTGTCTCAACTTGACTGACAGAAGCGCTTCTGCTACTGTCTCCGCCACTAGCGCAGCAAAGGCGCGGCCAAGATTTCCCTGAGGGAACTGCGGGAGGAGAATCTATGTTTCAGAAGATAGGCAAGCGGTGGCTCATGCTTGTCACGCTGACGGCGGTAGTCGCGATGGTCGTGGCCGCCTGCGGCGGGGATGCCGACCCGACCGAGGCCCCGGCGCCCCCCACGGCACCACCGACCGCGACCCCGATCCCGGCAGCCACGGCTACGCCGGAGCCCCCGAACCTTGACCGTTACGGCGGCACGATCTCCTGGGCATGGTGCTGCCCGAATCTGCCGAACCTCGACCCCCACTTCGGCAACCACATGACGGCGCAGTCGGTCAGCCCGGCCTACAACCACCTGACCAAGCTAGTCAGCGGCGACACGCCGAACGACGTGACCGTCGAGCTGGACCTCGCCGAGGACCTCACCTTCTCGAGCGACGGCCTCACGATGACCTTCACCCTGCGTGAAGGCGTCAAGTTCCACGACATCGACCCGGCCAACGGCCGTGTGATCACGGCGCAGGACGTGAAATGGAACCTGGAGCGCCTCGCATTCGAGGAAGCGAGCTCCTACAAGTCCACCTATCGGAACGTGGACAGCTTCGATGCGCCCGACGCCACGACCCTCGTGATCAACCTGTCGGTAATCGACACCCTCATGCCGTTCGCGATGGCGGGCCGGGAAGCCTACCTTGCAGCGCCTGAGACGCCCGATCTCAAAGTCCAGACCATCGGCACCGGCCCGTTCGTTCTGAACCGGTGGGAGAAGGACGTCGGCGTCTTCCTCGACCGCAACCCTGAGTACTTCAAGGTTGATGCGGCCGGAGCGGCCCTCCCCTACGCCGACTCGACCGAGAGCCTCATCATCCCCGACCGCGCCGCGAGGACCGCTGCGCTCATCTCGGGCCAGCTGAGCTACCTCGAGTACGTCTTCACGGATGAGGCCGGGCAGGTCAACTCCGCAGTACCCGACATCCAACAGGAGACCTACCGCTGGCAGAGCTCCTACGTCGTTTACTTCAACTTCAATGACCCCATGTTCCAGGACGTCCGCGTGCGGCAGGCCATCGCCTTGGGCATGGACATTGACGCCCACATCGCGGTGGCCTTCGGCGGCGACGCCGTCTGGGCCGGCCCGATCTCGGGTCAGCACGGCTCGGCTTGGGCCTTCACGCCCGAAGAGCTCGCGCAGGAGAAGTACTACTACCGCTACAACGTGGACGAGGCGAAGGCCTTGCTCGCGGAGGCGGGGATACCCGAAGGTTTCGAGCTGCACGTTGACTCCGTCGAGTTCCAGCGGGACTACTCCTCGCAGGCGGAGCTCTTCGTGACGGAGATGGAGGCGCTGGGCTTCAACGTCGTGCATAACGTCGAGCCCGACTTCGGCTCCTTCATCCAGCACTCTCGGAGCGTCAGCTACAAGCACCTCGCGTGGGGCTTCGACGGACAGAACGCGCCGTTGGCCTGGCTGGTGAACAACTACCGCTCCGACGGAGCCAAGAACGCCTCAGGCCTCGTTGACGCCTCGCTCGACGCGGCGATCGACGACATCCTGACGACGATCGACGTGTCGGAGCAGCAGCGCAAGGCCAAGGAGCTGCAGGACCGGATTCTCCAGGAAGTGCTCGTGAGCTCACGCGTCGCGGACTCGAACACCCACGCCTTCGCTCAGGCGAACGTGCGGTCGGACGAGTTCGGTCGATACCGAACCCAGCCGATCGAGACCTACGTGCGCGACCACGAGAACATCTGGTTCGAAAACTAACCGGTCCGCGGGACCGCACACAAGCTAACCGGTCTGAAATAAGGGACTATAGGGGAGGAGCCCAATGGCGTACGTCGTCAGAAGGCTCCTCCTCTATATTCCCGTAGCGCTTCTCGTATTCACTATCGTTTTCTGGTTCATCCGGTTTGTTCCGGGTGACTTCGTCGATATCCTTCTCGAAAACGCGACGTCGGCAAGGGACGAGTCCGTACAAGCGGCGATTCGTGAGGACTTGGGGCTGAACGTCCCCCACGTCGAGCAGTACTTCGTCACTCTTGGCAGCTATCTCAGGGGCGATCTGGGGAATTCGATAACGGACGGCTCCGCCATCGTCGACGAGGTGCTGAGGCGGGTCCCCATCACGCTCGAGGTCGCGGGGCTGGCGATCCTCTTCGCCCTTATCATCGCGATCCCAGCCGGCGTAATCTCGGCGATCTGGCAAGACACCCTGGTGGACTACGCCGCGAGGGTCTTCGCCATCGTGGCGCTCGCCGTGCCCAACTTCTGGTTGGCGACGCTGATCGTCGTCTATCCCGCAAACCTTTGGCAGTACGCCCAGCCCGTGGGATATGTAGGGTTCTTCGACGATCCCTTGACGAACCTCGAGCAGATTCTCCCCGCCGCCGTCGTTTCGGGCGCGATATCGGCGGGCATCCTGGCCCGATTCATTCGCTCCGCGCTCTTGGAGGTGCTGCGGCAGGACTACATACGCACCGCCCGGGCCAAGGGCCTCTCCGAATGGTCGGTGATCTTCATCCACGCGATGAAGAACGCCATGGGCTCGACGATCACCGTGGGCGGACTCATCTTCGCCAACCTCATTACCGCCGCCATCGTCATCGAGGGCATCTTCTCCATACCCGGCCTCGGACTCCTCGTAATCAGTTCCATCGAGCTACGGGACTACACCACCCTACAGGCCGTGACGATCTTCTTCGCCTTCGCGGTCGTGCTGCTCAATCTGTTGATCGATATCGCCGTCGCGTGGCTCGACCCGCGCGCGAGGACCATCTAGGGCGGGCCGGCCCATGACCACGGAACGTGCCATAGAGCAGCCGTTCGGCCGTCCCGGCCCGCTTGACCGGGCGGCGCATTTCGCCAGGGGGATTTGGAGCTTCTCCAGACGGCACCCCCTCGGGGCCGTGGGCGCTTTCGTGATCCTCGTCGTCGCCTTCCTCGCGGCTACGGCCGAGATCATCGCTCCCTACGACTTCTCCGAGCCCGTGCCCCTCGACCGCTTGCAGGGGCCGAGCACCGCCCATTTCTTCGGTACCGACGACCTCGGCCGGGATACCTTCAGCCGCGTCCTCTTCGGCGCGCGGCTCTCCCTGATCGTCGGCATCGGCGCCGTCGCCGCCGGCATCATCCATGGTGCGCTGTGGGGACTGGCGTCGGGCTACATTGGCGGCTGGTTCGACGCTTTCGTGCAGCGGATCATGGAAGCGATCATGTCCGTGCCCTTACTGCTCATGGCCCTAGTCGTGGTCGTGGTGTGGGGCGCCGGTATCGAGAAGATCATCCTGGCGCTCGGACTCGTGCTGACACCCATCGGGGCGAGGGTGATGCGCGCCGAAGTGCTCTCGGCCAAAGAGAACATGTACATCGAGGCCGCCCGCGCCATCGGGGCGAGCGGGCTGCGCATCGCGTTCCGCCACATCCTGCCCAATGTCACCGCGCCGATCCTTGTGCTCGTCACCGTTAACCTTGGCTTTGCGATCATCGCCGAGGCCATGCTCTCGTTCCTTGGGTTGGGGCCAAACCTGCCTTCGTGGGGTGAAATGCTCGCCGGCGAGGGCCGGCAGTATATGATCGTGGCCCCGTGGATCGCACTCTTCCCCGGCCTGGCGATCACCACCACCGTCCTCGCCTTCAACCTCCTTGGCGACGCCATTCGCGACGAGTTCGACCCACGGCTCCGCGACGGGAGGTAGCCTCCGAGTTCCCACCCACCACCCGCCTGGCCGCGCGGACGCCAGGCTCGAGCGCTAGCCTTCCGAAGGAGTCATCACCATGTCCATTCTCGACCGGTTCTCACTCGACGGCTGCGTCGCCGTCGTCTCGGGGCCGGGCCAAGGCATCGGCCGGGCCATCGCCCTGGCGATGGCCGAGGCCGGCGCCGACGTCGTGCTGGCCGGGATCAACGTGGAAAACCCGGCGGCCAGCGAGGCCGAGCTCGCGGAGGCGGTGGCACAGATCGAGGAGCGGGGCCGCCGGGCGCTTCCGGTCACAGTGGACATGCGCGACGGGGAGGATGTCCAAGGGCTCGTCGCCAAGGCCGTCGAGGCCTTCGGCAAGATCGACGTGATGGTAAACAACGTCGGCGGCACCGGCCTCGAACCCTCCCTTGGGCTCAGCGAGGAGACCTGGGACCGCGGCATCGAGACGAACCTCACCACGACCTTCATGGGCTGCCGCTACGCCGGCGCCCACATGGCGGAGCGGGGATCGGGCGCAATCGTCAATATCTCCTCCATGGATGGTCGGCGCCCCGCGCTCCATCGCGCCGCCTACGGAGCGGGCAAGGCGGGGGTGATCAGCCTTACCGAGACGGCAGCGGAGGAGCTCGGCCCCTACGGCATCCGCGTCAACGCCATCGCCCCGACGTGGGTGCTGACCGAGCGGATGGCGCAGCGCTGGAAGGAGGATCCCAGTAAGCCAGCGCTTGCCGTGCCGACCATCCCCCTGGGGCGCGGAGCGCGGCCCGACGAGGTCGCCGCACTTGCCGTCTTCCTGGCCTCCGACGCTTCTTCCTATATCACCGGCCATACCATCGGCATCACCGGCGGGGCCTTGATCACCGGCACGCCGGAGATGATCGTCTAGCGGCGAGGGAGAAGACCATGGGCGTACTCGACCTGTTCAAACTCGAAGGCAAGACGGCGATCATCACCGGCGCGGGCCAGGGCATCGGACGCGGCATCGCGACCGGCTTCGCCGAGGCGGGGGCCAACGTCGTCCTCGCCGGCGTCAACGTCAAGACACCGGAGCGGAGCGAGGCCGAACTGCGCGAGCTCGCCGACGATCTGTCGGCCCTCGGCGTGCGGGCCCTGTCCGTCGTGACCGAGATGCGAAAAGAGGCCGACGTCGCCGCCCTGATCGACCGCGCCGCCGGCGAGTTCGGCGGCGTCGACGTCATGGTCAACAACGTCGGCGGCGGCACGGTCCCGACGCCGCTTCTGAAGCTGACCCCCGAGCACTGGCGGGAGAACGTTCAGGAGAACCTGAACACCTCGTTCCTGGGATGCCGCATCGCGGGGGCGCACATGGCCGAGCGCGGATCGGGGACGATCGTGAACCTGGCCGCCATTGCCGGCATCGGCCCCTCGCCGTACTACGCCCACTACGCCGCCGCCAAGGCCGGCGTGATCAGCATCACCAGGACCTTCGCGGCCGAGCTTGCACCCGCGGTGCGCGTCAACGCCATCGTTCCCTATCTGATTCGCACGGCCACCGTCAACGCGGCGATGCAGGCCGACCCCGCGCTCGAGGCCGAGGCCCTGAGCATGACGCCATTGGGCCGCCTGGGCACACCGCCGGAGGTGGCATCGCTGGCGCTCTTCCTGGCGAGCGACGCGTCGTCGTACATCACCGGACAGTCGGTGCGGCTCACCGGCGGCGCGCAGCCGGGCAGCAACCTGTCGGTCACCGACCCCAAGTAGCCGGAGAGACCGGGAGGTCGACCGCATGGGCCAGGGTATTCGCTACGGCTACGCCGACACCCCAGAGGGGCAGGTCCACTACCGCGAGGCGGGATCCGGCCCCGCGGTGATCTTGCTCCACGAGACGCCCCTGTCGGGCGCGACCTACGAGTGGGCGCTGCCGTTGCTGGCGCCCTACGTCCGGGCGATCGCCCCCGACCTCCCCGGCTACGGATCGTCGCCGCCGGCGGAGGCGCCGCTCTCCATTCCGGAGTACGCGCATCGTGTCGGCCTGATCCTCGACGCGCTCGGCCTCGAGCATGCCGCCGTCGTGGGCGGACACACCGGGGCGGCCGTCGCGCTGCAGATCGCCACCGACCTGCCCGACCGCGTGCCGAGCGTGATCGCCATGGGGACGCCCCTGTTCACCAAGGAACAGGGGCAGGCCATGATCGAGCGCACCGACCTCGGCTACCGCGCGTCGAAGGACGGAAAGCACCTCGAGGCGGCGTGGACGTACATCGCGCGGTTCCTCGGCGACTCCTCCGACGAGTATTACGACGTCGTCACCCGCGCCTTCATCCAGGCCGGCGGCCGCTTCGACTGGGCTTTCAAGGCCATCTTCACCTTCGACCTCTACGCCTTGCTGCCCAAGGTCCCCTGTTCTACGCTGTACTTGGTGACGGAAGGCGACTTTCTGCGGAGCAAGAATGAAGAGGCGGTGAGGCTCACCCCCAAAGGCGAGGGCAAGGTGCTCGACCTGCCCCGAGGCGAGCTCTACGCCCGGCACCCGGAGACCTTCCGCGACGAAGTTTTAACGTACTGGCGACGGACTGGGCACCTTTCCTAGCGGCACGGCGACCGACACGAATATGACTTCTACTCAGCACGAAGACCGCGTCATCACCGACGAGATCCTGGAGCGGGCTTGTCGGCACATCGGGGCGGCGCTGAAGACGCACGCGCCCTTCCACGAGCACGTCACCTCCGATGCGGCGCGGCACTTCGCCCACGGCGGCGGCGACGACAACCCCCTCTACTGCGACCCCGCCTACGCGGCGAAGGCGCGCTGGGGGGCCGTCATCGCGCCGCCGATGTTCTTCCGCAGCACGGGGGTGCCCTCGAAGACGGAATGGACGGAGGAGGAACGCGCCCTGGCCCGCGACCCGTTGAGCGGCATCCACTCCTGGTACGCCGGCGACGTCATCCGCTGGCTGCTGCCGATGAAGGCCGGCGACCAGCTTTTCGAGCACCGCTTCCTCAAGGACCTCATCGAGAAGTCGAGCTCCTTCGCGGGCCGCACTATCCTCGAAATTTCACGGCGCGAGTACCGGAACCAGCAGGGCGAGCTCGTCGTCGTCTCCGACCAGATCAACATCCGCGGCGGACGGCAGAAGAAGTGGGGCGAGCGTAAGAAGTACGCCGCCTACGAGCGGCACCAGTACACGCCGGAGGAGATCGAGCGCATCGACGAGACGTACGCCCAAGAGTCGCGGCGCGGCGCCGAGCCCCTGTACTGGGAGGACGTTGAGACCGGCGACGAGCTGCCGGGGCAGGTGAAGGGCCCGATCACCGTCACCGACATCATGAACTGGAACATGGGCTGGGGGCTCGCGATGCAGTTCCACGGCGCGCACCGGCTCGCCTACCAGTGGCGGAAGGCGCACCCCCGCGCGTACATGCTCAACGAGTACGGCGTGCCGGACAGCATCGAGGCGGTGCATTGGGACCACGAGCTCGCTCGCCGCACCGGCAATCCTCACGCCTACGATTACGGCGGCCAGCGGATCGCCTGGCTGGCGCAGATCATCACCGATTGGATGGGCGACGACGGCTGGCTGCTCTCGCTCGACTGCCAGGTGCGCCGGTTCGTCTACCTCGGCGACACCATCTGGACGAAGGCCACGGTGACCGGCAAGTCGATCAACGACGGCCAGCGCGAGGTCGAGATCGAGGTGCGGGCAGAAGACCAGCGAGGCGAGGTCACCGCGACGGGGCAAGCCGTGGCCCTGCTGCCGTCGAAGCTCGGCGGCGAGGTCATACTGCCGCCCAAGATCGACCTCGGATAGCTAGACGATCACCCCACGCGCTTCCAGGTCGCGCAGCTCCCTCGACCCGATGCCGAGCAGCTCGCCGTAGACGTATTCGTCGTCCTCGCCGGTCTTTGGCGGGCGGCGGTCGATGCGGCCCGGCGTCCGACTGAACTTCCACGGGGCGCCCATCATCAAGAGCGGGTTGCCGGCCACGTCTTCGGTCATTTCGAAGACGCTGCGTTCCTGGAGGTGCGGGTCGGCGAGGAGGTCGTCCGCCGCGTAGGACGCGGTAGCGGGGACGCCCGCCGCTTGCAACTCGGCCATGGCCTCCATCTTGTCGCGGGACGCGGTCCACGCCGCGATCTCGGCGTCGAGTTCTTCTTGGTGCGCGCGGCGCGGCGCCTCCGTGGCGAAACGGGGGTCGGCGAGCCAGTCGGTGCGGTCGAGGGCGGCGCAGAAGGCGCGCCATTCCTCGTCCGTACCCACCGCGATCGAGAGCCATTGGTCGTGGCCCATGCACGGGTAGACGCCGTGCGGCGCCATGTGAGGGTCGCGGTTTCCCATGCGGGGCTGGTCGCGCTTGTTGACCAGGGCGTCGAGGACGGCCTCGCCGATGAAGCTGGTCATGACCTCGCGACTGGCGGCGTCGATGTGCGAGCCCTCTCCCGACTGGCGGGCATGCCAGACGGCGCTGAGCAGTGAGAAGGAGGCTGCCGTCCCCGATATCAGGTCCACGGGCAGCCGTAGCTCGACGGGCGGGCCGTCCTCGTAGCCGGTGAGGTAGCCGGGGCCGCCCAGGGCGGAGAAGGCCTGCGCCAGCCCCTTGCCGTGGCGCTCGGGCCCGGTCGCGCCGTGGGCGGACGCCGAGAGCAGCACCAGGGCCGGGTTCGTCGCGCGCATCTCGTCGTAGGCGAAGCCGAGGCGCTCGAAGACGCCGGCCTGGAAGTTCTCGGCGACGGCGTCGGAGAGGGCGATGATCCGCTTGGCGAGCGCCACGCCCTCGGGGTGCTTGAGGTTGAGGCGAACGCCCTTCTTGTTCACGTAGAGCTCGTCGAGCGAGAACCAGCGCGTCCCCTTCTCCGCCTTCTCGGAATCGCCCGACGGCCGCACTCCGCGGAAGATGGTGGGGTGCGCCGCCGTCTCGGGCTTGATGACCTCGGCGCCCATGATCGAGCAGAGGAAGGTGCAGTAGGGGCCGACGCCGGCCCAGGTGAAGTCGACGATGCGGACGCCGTTCAGCGGCTGGGAATCCAGAGCGCCCATGGTTAGACCGCGCCTCCCGCGCGCAGCCGCGCGATCTCGCCGCCGTTGTACCCGGCGACCTCGGCGAGCACCTCGTCGGTGTGCTCGCCGAGCCTGGGGGCCGACCGGTCGACGGCGTAGGAGTGGCCCGATAGCTGGAACGGGAGTCCGGGGATCTTCGCCATGCCCTCAACGGGGGTTGGGGTGGGCGGGTCGACGAAGAAGCCGCGCGCCTGCTCGTGCTCGACCTCGGGGAGCTCCGAGGGGGCGTAGAAGATGCCGCAGGGGAAGCCGTGCTTGAGACCCAGGTCGTAGATCTCCCGCTTGGTGCGGTCCTTAGCCCAGGCGAAGAGGTATTCGTTGACCTCGGCGCCGTGTTCGGAGCGCCCCTCCTCGGTGGCGAACTTGGGGTCCCGCGCCCACTCCGGGTCGCCGAGCATGCTCATACAAGCATGCCAATGGTTCTCAGCGATGTGGAAGAGGACTTCGGCGTGGCCATCCTTGCAGGGGACGCAGCCGCCGTAGGGAATGTCGCGGGTGGCCCGGGTCTCGACGAAGCCGCTCTGGGCCCACATGCCGATGGCGATGCGGGCGAGGGTGGCGTGGGCCTCCTGCTTCGACATGTCGATGTGCTGGCCGCGCCCCGAGGCGGCGCGTTCGAAGATGCCGATGATGGCCGCGGAGGCCGCGGTCACCCCGCAGTAGTACTCGCCGACGTAGGCGCCGGTCTTCACCGGCTCGCGGTCGGGGAACGTCCGCTGCGCCAGGCCCGGCGGCATGAGCCAGCCCTCGCCGCCGGCGTGGATCGTGTTCAGGTTGTATGCCTTCCAGTCGCGGTGCGGCCCCACCTGACCGAACGGCGTGACCGAGAGCATGATCAGGCCGGGGTTGATGCGCTCCAGCGCGTCGTAGCCGAGCCCCATCGCCTCCAGCGTCCCCGGCGGCGTGTCCTCGATCAGCAGGTCACTCGCGTCCACCAGGCGGCGAAAGACCTCCTGCCCGGCCTCGTCCTCCAGGTTCAGCGTCATGCCCCGCTTGTTCACGTTCACGTAGTGATGGACGAGGCTGAGCTCGAGGTCGGGGAGGTCGCCGGGGAAGGGGCCGCGGCGACGGGCAATGTCGCCCTCGGGCGGCTCGATCTTGATCACGTCGGCGCCGACGTCGGCGAGCAGCTTGCCGCAAAACGGCCCCGCCACCAGCGAGGTGTAGTCGAGAACTCGGAGTCCGTTCAGGAAGGGGATGCTCATCGTCGGGCGGCGCGGCGGGCCGTCGGAGCGATGATAGCACGCGGCTCTTACCTAAGCGGCCAGGCCGGAAGGCATAGGAGGCCCAGGGCGCAACCCCGAAAAAGGCTGAGCCGGGGAGCGGCCGCCGTGCAGCAGCGCCAGCGCGGCGTCCGCCAAAGTCCGCAGCGCCTCGCACAGCGCTAGGTCAGCGCTTGGTGCGCCCTCACGCCGGAGGCTCCCGAAGGGGCCCCGCGGCGCGCCCGTGGCCGTTTATAGAGGCGCTTCCCGAGGAAGCATAGGTATGCGTCTTGGCCGGGCGCCGAACGGGATGGTCTCGCATGAGAGCACGGTAGGGGGTAGGAGTGGGGATGGGGAAGGGACGGATGTCGCAGGGAAGTGGGCGATTCGTGAATCGCCCCTACGGGAGGGGCGAGGCTGTGGCGCCCACGGGCTAGGTTGACGTTGGCGCACCCCTCCCCACACCCCGCCCTCACCCCAACCCTCTCCCAGCGGGAGAGGGGGCAGACCGCCCCGCGCGCTACCCGTCCTCCCGTCCGCCGACGGGTTGCACAAGGGTTTCCAGAGGGGAGCGGTCCATGGTGTGGGTTTGACCTGGGGCGGGGCCGTTGCTAGGCTTCGCGGACGACGGCGGCGGTGGAGTCCGCCCTGCGCACCAGACGGTAAAGGAAGACTTTCCATGCCATTGATGAACGAGCCTCGCGCCAAGCAGAAGATCGAGGAGTACGGGCTGGACGCGCTCGTCGCGACCACGAAGCCGAACTTCCACTACATCGCCGGCTGGGACTCGGACTCCTGGCTCTGGGGCCTGGGGAACATGGCCATCTACCCGGCCGACGAGGACCAGAAGCCCGTCCTCCTAATCCCTAACAACGAGCTTGGCCTCCACGGCCTCGACCCCGATTGGAAGCCCGAGCTGCGCACTTTCGGCAAGGAGCTCTCCTTCGAGCTCCCGCCGGGCTACGAGCCGCACCCCGGAGAGCAGCGCTTCATCGACAACCACGCCGAGGGCAGCCAGCACAATTGGATGGACCGCCTCGAAGCCCTCGGCGAGACGCTCGTGGAGAAAGGCTACCGGAACGCCAGGATCGGCGTCGACGACCCCCGCATCGCCGAGTACCTGAAGGAGCAGGGCTACTCACAGGGAGAGATCGTCGACTCGCAGTCCATCTTCCGGGACATCCGTGTGGTCAAGACGCCGCAAGAGATCGAGATCATGCGCAAGGCGAACGAGATCAACCTCGCCGGCATGCTCGAAGTGAACCGGGCGGTGAAGGAAGGCGCGACCTGGAACGACGCGCTCATCGCCCACGACGTCTACCTCGCCAAGCACGACATCATGCGCACCGTCGGCGTGCGGATCAGCCGCGTCGGCAAGCTCGGCCTCTGCATGCTCCACCCCAAGGACTTCGAGGGCTACATGCCAAAGTCCGGCGACCTCGTGCGCTTCGACTTCGAAGGCATCTACGAGGGCTACTGGACCGACCTCGGCCGGAGCTTCGTCATCGGGGAGCCGAACGACTACCAGCTTAAGATCTACAACGCGATCCTCGAGGCGCGCAACGAGGCGTTCCGGAACGCCAAGCCCGGCGTCTCCGCCAACGAGCTCTGTTCGACGGCCCTACAGAACATCGAGAAGTTCCGCGTGAAGACGGAGACCGCCGGCCAGGGCCGGCAGATGGCATGGTCGCACGTCATCGGCCTCGAGCTTTACGAAAAGTGGTGCTGGTATCCGCGCGGCGACTTCATCATGGAAGAGGGCATGGTCTTCAACTACGAGACGCCCTACGCGCAGATCGGCTTCGGGGGGATGCAGCTCGAGGACACGTTCCTGGTCACCAAGGACGGGGCGGTCGACCTCTCGCCGATGAACCGGGAGCTGGTGTCGATCTAGGGGGACAGCGGGAGTCTCCGAGTCTCCACTAGCGGGGTCGTTTGCGGGAACGCGGGCCCCGGAAACCACGCCTGGGCAACCACAAGGGTTGCCCCTGCAGGGATGATCCTCTGCCAGCGTCGCCGGTTGTGCGAAGGTCTACAGCGGGGAAAGAGTGCCCGGCGGCTATTCTCTGGGTTCGGCGAGGCCGAGCTGGAGCCAGGTGCCCAGGTCGTCCATGATGTCCCAGTGTTCGATGAACTTGCCGTCCTTAATGCGGAATATGTCCATCGAGCGCTTGCGTATCTTCTTGCCCGTGGCGGGCAGGCCGAGGTACTCGCCGAGGTGGGTGGCCTCGGAGCTGGTACGCACCCAGACCGCGTCCCCCTCGGCGCACATGTCCTCGATCATGATCCGGCTGTCGGGGAAGGCCTCGGAGGCCTGGCGAAGGAACTGCTTCACACCTTCGATCCCCGGCTTGAGGTTGTCCCGATCGGGGTGATGGTGCACGTAGTCCGGCGAAAAGATCTCATCGACCAGGTCGAGGTTCCAGCCGTTCAGCAACTCGTCGAAGTGCCGCCTCACCAGCGCCTTGTTCTCTTCAATGCCCATGTGCTTCCTCGAACGTCCCCGCCCTAAAGCATGTGCGCGCCGCCATCGACCATGAAGGTCTGGCCGGTGACGTAGTCGGCGTCCTCGCTGCAGAGGAAGACGGCGGTGCGCCCGATGTCCCGCTCCGGGTCGCCGACGCGGCGCATCGGAATCTGGGCGGCGCGCTCCCGTATCCACTCCTCGGGGTCTTCCCCTTCTTCCACGAGGGCGTTCTGTGGGGTGAGCGCGGAGGGGGAGATGTTGTTGACGTTGATCCCGTACTTGCCCCACTCCACGGCGGCGGTGCGGGTGAGCGCCCGGATCGCCTCCTTATTGGCGTTGTAGGCGGCGGCCCCGGGCCAGCCGATGATACCCATGATCGAGGCGAAGTTGACGATCTTGCCGCCGCGGTCCTTCATGTGGGGGAAGGCGGCCTTGCAGCAGAACCACGAGGCCCGCGCGCCGGTGTCGAACGACTCGTTCCAACACTCCTCGGGGATCGACTCAACCGGCGACCCCTGGTGCGCGCTCGACGCGCCCGTCCAACTCTGCGCGGCGTTCACCAGGATGTCCACCTGGCCGAAGCGCTCCACGGTCTGGGCGACCATGCCCTTCACCTGCTCCTCGTCGGCGACGTCGACGGTGAGCGCCATGCCGTCGCCCTCGAGTTGGCGGACCTGTTCGAGGGCAGCCTCGGCGGCGTCCTCGTAGCGGTCGACGATGACCACCTTGGCCCCTTCCTTGACGAAGGCCCGGACGATCCCGCGGCCTATATGACCGCCGCCTCCGGTGACGATCGCGACTTTTCCGTCCAACATGCCGACTGCCATAGTCCTGCCTCGCGTCCTAGTTCGCGCCGGGGAGCACGCGGCCCGGCCATGTGCCGGTGTGCTCGCCGTCCTCAATGACGATTTCGCCGTTCACCATTACCGCCTTCACTCCCTGCGCCCGCTGGATGATGCGCTTGGCCCCGCCGGGGAGGTCGGGCCGCAGCTCGCGGGGGAGCGCGTCGAGGCGGTCGGCGTCGAACATCACGATGTCCGCCGCTTTGCCCTCGGCCAGCACGCCGCGGTCGGTCAGCCCGAGCACGTTCGCCGGCATGGAGGTGAGCCGCCGGACCGCCTCCTCGAAGCTCATCACGCCGACCTCGCCCACCCAGTGCCGCAGGAAGAGCGCGATAAAGTCCACGCCGCAGTCCATATCCAGGTGCGCGCCCGCGTCGGAGACGCCGGGCAGGCAGTAGGGCGACTTGATGATCTGCTCCACCGCGGCGGGATCGCCGTTCATCATGCCCTTGAAGAGGAAGCGCGTCTGCAGATCCTCTTCGAGCGCGAGATCGAGGAAGTAATCGACCGGATGCTTGCCCGCCTCGGCGGCGAGCTCCAAGACGAGGCGCCCCTCCGTGGCCTTGTTGTGGGGGAGGTTGGTACGCTCCACCCGCATCAGCCGGTTCCGGTTGACCATCGTCCCCATCGCGGGCGGCGCGTCGAACTCTTCGCGGAGCTTGGCGCGGTGCGCGGGGTCGGCGAGCAAGCGGCACTTCTCGGCGTGGGGCTTCTTCAGCGTTTCGCGCCACGTGGGGAAGGTGTCGAACATGGTGGTGTGGTTCAGGTTCAACTCGAGGTCGAGGCTCTGACACTTGGAGACGGCATAGATGTTCGCCCCCTTGCCCACGGCCTCTTCCATGAAGGCGAGCAGATTGCGCCACTCGTCGGGCATGTCCCACCGGTGCTGGAACTGGTTCCATATGACGGGACGGCCGGTCTTGTCGCTGAGGTCGACAAGAAAGGCGCGGAACCCCGGCGAGATGTGCGACGCGCCGGGGAAGGGCGAGACCGTGATGATGCCGCGCCCCTTCTGGCGCAGCACGTCGCCGAGGGCGTAGATCTCTTCGAGCTCGGCCTTCTGGCTCGGTACGGCGCGGCCGTCCACGCCCTGCTGGAAGCTGGCCTTCAGCGTCGAGAGCCCCACCGCGCCCGCGTCCATCGCCATGGCGAGGTGGCGCTGCATCTCGCCGACCTCGGCGTCGGTCGCCGCGCGGTCCTGCGAGTCGGGGCCCATCACGAAATAGCGCAGCGGCGAGTGCGCCACCTGCGCCGCGACGTTGACCCCAAGCTGCCGGCCCAGGAAGTCGAGGTAGTCGGGGAAACTCTCCCACTCGAACGGGACGCCCTCCTGCAGCACGTCGAGCGGCATCCCCTCGACCCGCGCCATCAGCCGGGTCAGGTAGTCGACGTGCTCCGCCCGCGCCGGCGCGAGGCCGTAGCCGCAGTTGCCGGTGAGGACGGTGGTGACCCCGTGCCAGCAGGAGGAGGTGGCGAGCCGGTCCCAACAGAGTTGTGCGTCGTAATGGGTGTGGGTGTCGAAGAAGCCGGGAGTGACGGTGAGGCCGTCGGCGTCGATCACCCGCTTGGCAGGCCCGCTCACATCGCCGACCCCTGCGATGCGCCCCTCGCTCACGGCGACACCGCCATAGCGGGCGGCCGCGCCCGTTCCGTCCACGATGCGCGCGTTTTCAATCAGGACATCGACGGCCATGGCGTCCTCCGGCGCTCTCCTGACGGCGCCGCGCGTATGGTAGCACGGACGCCCACCGTGCGCGGGCGCCTAGCCGTCGGACGCTTCTTCCGGAAGCGGGTACACCAGCGTCAGCGGGTTGTTCGAGAACCAGCCGAACCAGAAGGCGTTGTTGGTGGGAATGCGGGCCAGCGGAGCGGAGCCGTCGCCGGGCACCAGGGCCTCTTCCGTCACCCGCCAGGTGACGCCGCGGGAGTCGACGATGGTGCGCGCGCCCAGCTCACCGCCCAGCCCTTCCTCGAACGTGATACGGGCCCCGTCGCGGTCGGCCAGGTAAGCGCGCGCCCCGCCGTGCAGCGGTTCGGTCACGACCACGAGGCCGTGCTCACCGATCGCGTCGTTGAGAACCGGCGTCTCCATGAGCGCGCGCAGGAGATAGGCCTTGGGAACCCCGCCCAGCAGGACGCCCAGCACCTGCGCCTTGGTCGCCAGCACCTCGCTTTGCAGCCAGACGGGAAACATCGTGCGCGAGCTATTGAAATAGTCGAAATAGATCGCTAGAGGGTCGTCCTCCGGCACATAGAAGTCGGACTGGTAGACGCCCGTGATCTGGCTCAGCACGGTGGTGTCGGGGTGGCTCGCCTTCCACTCGCCCCACGTCGTCAGGGCGA
The DNA here is from genome assembly GCA_034421515.1 of Dehalococcoidia bacterium. GTDB lineage: Bacteria > Chloroflexota > Dehalococcoidia > SHYB01 > SHYB01 > DAOUKH01. Next base: position 5,331 of record DAOUKH010000099.1, on the reverse strand, counting down.
TCGGGAGCTTCTTGAGCTTGATGCCGCTGTTCACCAGCGGCCCGATGACGGGCTCGCCCACGAACTGGCGCCACAGGGTCTCCGTCGCCCGGTCGTACATCAGCTTGTTGCTGCGGTAGAGCATGCCCGACGTGCCGAACTCGATGGGCTGGTCCGATATCTCCGGGACGTTGGTGGAATACACGATTCCAGCGCCGCACAGCGTTCAGTAGGCGAGGGCGAAGGGTTCGCCTCCCAGCGTGTCGTTGACCATTTCGTGGGCGTTGACGATGCGCAACGGGTAGGCGCGGTGCTCGCCGTTGATAGAGACGCCGAAGACGCGGTCGCCGGGTGAAAGATACTCGGCGCCGGGGTCGTCCGCCGGAATCGTAGGCGGGTAGCGGAGGTCGGGGATACCGTCCCGGCGGACACCGCCCCAGACGATCTCCTCGACGCGGATGCGGGCATCTTGCCCGGCCTCGCCCAGAAGGGCCGCCATGTCGGGGTCGATGCGGCCGAAGAGCTCCTTCTTGAACTCGACGTATTCGGTCGGCGGGGTGACCTCGTCATGCTCTCCCAGCCAGATGATCCACTCGCGCCAATCTCGGCTCGTGTACTCCTCGCCGGTAAGGACCCGCAGCGCCTCGAGGATGGCCTCGATGCCGGCCGGATGGAAGTAGGTCGGCGTGAAGTACCACTCGAGCAGCACCGGGATGTAGCTCCGGTCGCCGCTGGCGCCCATCGACGCGAAGGCGTCGGGCTGGAACATGGGATCGCTTTCGAGGCTCTCCCACATCAGTTCGTTTCGGTCGGCCTCAATCTGCTCCTCCGGCGGCAGCGTGGGACGTGGCGTGGCGGAGGGCCCAGAAGTCGCGGTGGGCTCGGCGACGGCGGGGACCGGCGTTGGGGTGGGGCGCGGCCCCGTGGGAGTGGCGGCGGGCGGCGCGGTCGCGGTGGGGGAAATAGGGGCGGCGGTGTCTGTCGGCCCCGAAGGAGGAGCCGTCGGCTCGGAGACCTCTGTCGGCGCGCCGGCGTCATCCGGCGAGGTCGTAGTCTCAGGCGCGGCGGTGGCGGTCGGCACGGGCGGCGTCGACGTCGGCGCCTCGTCCCCGGAGCAGGCCACGGCTAGGAGCACGAGCGCCCCCGCCGCGATGCCGACCCGCCATGTCACTGTCCGTATCCTCATCTGGCCCTTGTCTAAGCATACGCGAATGGCCGGATTTGGGTTTCGGCAGCCCCGGCGGAGCTTTACAAGGGGCAAGATGGGCCGTATAAACACGCTGGCCGGCCCCATGCCGGCGACGCCATCCCGGAGACCTCCGTGCCCGACGTCATCTACGAGAAGCATCCCGGCGACCACTACGCCGTCTTCACCCTGAACCGCCCCGACCGCCTCAACGCCATCGGCGGCGGCGTGAAGGAAGCGCTCGACGCAGCCCGCGCCGACTTCGAGGCCGACACCGAGATGCGCTGCGGCATCGTCACCGGCGCGGGCCGCGCCTTCTGCGCCGGCGCCGACCTGAAGGAGATGGCGGAGAACAACGAGCGCCGCGGCAAGGTCCAGGAGGACTTCAAGGCCGGCGTCATCTCCCAGGCGGAGCGCGACCAAGCGCTCGGCGTCACCTTCCCCACCGACCTGAGCTTCTTCAGTTTCTCCCGCAGCTCGAAGCCCTTCGTCGCCGCCGTCAATGGGCTCGCCATCGGCGGCGGCATGGAGGTCAGCCTCGACTGCGACATCCGCATCGCCTCCACCGAGGCCTACTTCGGCCTCTACGAGGTGCGGCGCGGGATCATCGCCGGCTACGCCGTCCAGCACCTGCCCCGCCTGATTCCTTTCGGCGACGCGATGTACATGCTCCTCACCGGCGACCGCATCTCCGTCGAGGACGCCCTCCGCGGCCGCCTGGTGCACGAGGTCGTCGAGCCGGAGCGCCTGCTGCCCCGCGCCGTCGAAATCGCCAAGATGATCGCCGGCAACGCCCCGCTCTCCATCCAGGGCGCCAAGGCGATGGGCTCCACCTGGCGCCTGATGGGAATGGAGGAGACGAAGCGGGTCGCCGACTGGACCATGCGCTACCTCGGCGAGAGCGACGACGCCAAGGAAGGACCGCAGGCCTTCGCCGAAAAGCGCGAGCCCCGGTGGACGGGGCGCTAACCTCCGAAAGGACCGCCATGCCCGATCTCCGCTACGAGAAGTTCCCCAAGCAGCACTACGCAACCTTCACCATGGACCGGCCCGAGCGTCTGAACGCCGCCGGCCGCCGGCTCAAGCTCGAATGGGAGGAGGCGCTGCAGGACTTCGAGGCCGATAGCGAGATGCGCTGCGCCATCGTCACCGGCGCGGGCCGCGCCTTCTGCGCCGGCGCCGACCTGAAGGAAATGGCCGAAGACAACGCCGCCCGGCAGGCCGCCGAAGCCGACTACGCCGCCGGCGAGATCACCCTGGAACAGCGCGACGCGCGCCTGCGGGAGCTTGCTCCGCCCCAGGTGGACAACTTCCGCATCTCCTTCCACCCCAAGCCGTTTATCGCCGCGGTGAACGGTCTTTGCATCGGCGGGGGGATGGAGCGGACCATGGCCTGCGACATCCGCATCGCCTCCACGGAGGCCTATTTCGGCCTTTTCGAGGCCAAGCGCGGCATCCTCGCCGGCTACGGCATCATGCACCTCGCGCGGCTGATGCCCTACGGCGACGCCATGTACCTGCTTCTCACCACCGACCGCATGAGCGCGGAGCAGGCCCGGGAATCGGGCTTCGTGCGCGAGGTCGTCGAGCCTGAGCGGCTCATGCCCCGCGCCGTCGAGATCGCGGAGATGATCGCCGCCAACGCCCCGCTCTCTATTCAGGGCACCAAGGCGATCGCCGCCACCTGGCGGCACATGGGCATGGAAGAGGTGCGGCGGGCCAACGATTGGGTGGCCCGCTACGTCCTCGATTCCGAAGACTCGAAGGAAGGGCCGCGGGCCTTCTCCGAGAAGCGCGAGCCGAACTGGACGGGCCGCTAGCGGGCGGCCGCCACCGCGCTCCGCTCCCAGACGCCCGCGATCTCCGGCGAGTCGACCACGTAGCCGTAGGCCTGGTCCATCTTGCGGAGTGAGAACTCGTGCCGCCGCTGGTCGAAGTCGCCGCAGCAATCGGCCACCGTCACCACGTAGAAGTCGGCGCAGAAGCCGTCGCGCGTGGTTGACTCCACGCAGCCGTTCGTGGCGTCGCCAGTCATTAGCAGCGTCTTGATCCCGTTGCTGTGCAGGACCTGCTCCAGCCGCGTACCCCAGAAGGCGCTGTAACGGTGCTTGACGACGACGACCTCGCGGTCGCGCCCGTCGGGCCGGATGTTGCCGTAGAAGTCGGCGCCCCACGTGCCTTCGAGGCACGACCCGCCGTCGCGGGGCGCGCCGCCGTTCCGCCGCCGCTGGTGCGCGATCCAGGACGGGGACTGGTACTTCGCGTCCCCGATCATCTGCACGAACACCGTCATGACGCCGAAGCGGCGGGCCGTCTCCAGAAAGCGTTCGGTGTTTTCCAGCATGGCCGGGATCAGGGTCATGTCGCGCCAGAACTCGGGCGCCGCCTTCGCGATATGCCCATCGGGGTGCACGAAGTCGTTCTGCACGTCCACGATCACGAGCGCCGTGTGGCGCGGATCGACCTGCTCTTCCAAGCTCACCAGAATCTCGGTATCGTCGAACATAGCGGCCCTCCCGGCGCCGCGTGCACGGGCGCCCCGCAGCGCCATTATAGGCACGCCGACACCCAATCCGGCGGGCGCGGCGCGATGTTGACATCACTCTCACGCCGCCATAGAGTCGGAGGCGTACGAGAGTGCAGACCCGCCGGAAGCCAGCGCCACTCGTCCGGAGGCCACGATGCCTGTCTTCATCCTGATGAGCGAATTGACCCCGGAGGGCCAGCAGACCCTCCACCGCCACCCTGAGCGCCTCTTCGAGGTGAACCGCGAAGTCGAATCGTTCGGCTGCCGGATCATGGCCCAGTACGCCGTCCTCGGCGGCTTCGACTTCGTCACCATCATCGAAGCGCCCGACACGAAGACCGTAGCGCAGCTCTCGCTCGACTTGGGCTCCCGCGGCACCATCTCGATTTCGACGATGCCCGCCATCCCCATCGAGGAGCTTTTGCTCCAGCTCAAGGAGACGAAGAAGGTCGGCGACGGGTAGGCCCCGGTGGCGGCGAACGCCCCACCGGTCGAAATCGCGGCTGCGCTTGGCAAAGCCGCGCTCTTCGCGGGCCTGACTGAGCAGCAGCTCGCCTCGATCGCACCCCTGACGCGGGGTGTCTCCTTCGGTAGCGGGGCCGTCATCTTCCGTGAGGGCGACCCCGCCCGCTTCCTCTACGTCGTGGTGCGTGGGCGCGTCACCCTCGAAATGACTATCGAGGGAGGGAGCCGCCTCGAACCCGTGGTGGTCGGCGTGATGGGGGACGGCGACGCCGTCGGCCTCTCGGCGCTAACCCACCCCTACGTGCTGCACCTGACGGCGGTGGCCAAGGGCGCCTGTCAGGCCGTCGAGATCGACGCCGAGGCCCTCCGCGAGGCCATCGACCTCGACCACACCCTCGGCCTGCGCATCATGACCAACGCGGGTATGCTCCTCTCCTCCCGTCTCACCTTGACGCGCAAGGCCCTCATCCGCGAAGGCGCCGGCCGCGCCGGGGACTAGGACTCCTTCCACATAGCGCCCTGCCGCGTTTCACGCGATACTAGGCGCGCGGCGCTGGCCGCCGACGGAGGAGGGGACCCCATGACGACAACCGCGCACCGCCCGGACGCCGCGCCCGCCTACACCACCCGCGACTACACGTCGAAATACAAGGTGGTGGGGACGCGGCCCATCCGCCACGACGGCCTCGACAAGGTCACGGGGCGGGCCAAGTACGGGGCCGACACCCTGCTCCCCGGCTTGCTGCACGCCAAAGTGCTGCGCAGCCCCCACGCCCACGCGCGGATTCTCTCCATCGACGCGAGTAAGGCGCTCGCCATGCCGGGAGTCCGCGCCGTCATGACCGCCGACGACCTCCCCATCGTACAGAAGCGCGACCTGGGATTCACCAGGCTGCTCGGCGATCCCCGCATGAGCGCCGAAAGCGTCATCGCCAGTAAGAAGGCGATCTACCCCGGGCACGCCGTCGCCGCGGTCGCCGCCGCCAGCCCCCACGAGGCGGAGGAGGCGCTCGACAAGATCGAAGTCGAGTACGAAGTCTTGCCCGCCGTCTTCGACGTGCGTGCCGCCATGGCCGACGACGCCCCCATCGTCCACGAGACGATGACCACGCGCTCTCTCCAGGCCCGTTTCACTCCCGGCACCGACACCGGGGTGAACAGCAACATCGCCAGC
>DAOUKH010000098.1:0-11371 GCA_034421515.1 Dehalococcoidia bacterium | reverse complement strand
GCTACGCCGGTCGCCCGAGGGACGAGGCGCCCCCCACCCCTCCGGTGGCCCCGGCCCCTGCCGACCCCGCCCCAGCTCCCCCGACGCCGTTCGGCGTCGTCCGCGAGGCCGAGGACGTGGCCCGGCGTGCGGACGAAGCGCCCGCTGAGCCCGGACCGGCCCCGCCTGTCGCTCAGCCCCCGGAGCCGCAGCCCGTCGTCCTCGACGGCGAGGCCGTCGCCGCGCCCCCTCCCGAGGACTCCCCGCCGCCGGCCGCCGTCGAGCCGCCCGCGCCGGAGGCTGAGACCAATGAGCCCGCGGTAGCTGATCCCCCACCCGCCGCTCCATCCCCGCCTCCATTGCCGCCCATCGTCCGCACGCTCTACGTAAGCCTTGAGGAGAGCGGAGACGAGCGCGCCGACCTTGATCGGTTCAACGCCCTCCTCGAAATGCTCAAGTCGCACGGCGGCGAGAGCCCGGTGCGCCTCAACGTGACCAGCAAAGGCCGGCGCAACGAGATGGAATTGCCGCTCACCGTCGCCTGCGACGACCTGCTCATGGAACGCCTCAACGCCCTCGTCGGCGAGCGCGCCGTCAAGCTGGTCTAAGGCCGGCCATGCGCTGGGTCGAGGTCGGCGACGAAGATCCGGGCCGCGAGGTCTTCTGCGTCGCGACGACGCTCCGCCTGAAGCACTACCGCGACATCTTCCCGTTCATCAAGCTCAACTACCGCCTCGCGGACCGGCTCAACGGAACGCCCGGCCTCGTCAGGTACGCGCTGGCCGCGCGGTTCTTCACGCGCCGGTTCCGCACCCTGACGGTCTGGCGCGACCGCGAGGCGATGCTCCCCTTCCTCGCCGGCGAGGAGCACCTCGAGGCCGTCGGCCGCTTCGACACGTGGGTGGAACGGGGCGCCTTCACCGAGTGGTCGAGCGTCGACCCCCGCCCCGATTGGAACGAGGCGGCCCGGCGGCTCGAACAGCCAACCGCCGTCCGGCATGGGGGAAGGAGCGGCTAGATGGACTGGGTCACCGTCACTACCGCGCCGAACGAGACCATGGGAGAGGTGATCGCGCAGCTTCTCCGCAACAACGGCATTCCGGCGCACGTCCGCACCGCGACGCTGGCTTCCTATGCCGGGTCGGGCATGACGCCGGTACGGGTGATGGTGCCCGACAACCGCGAGGCCGAGGGGCGGGCCCTGCTCGCCGACCTCACCGGCCCGCTGGACCCCGATGAGCCGCTCGACTAGACCAGCCGGCGGGTGAACGGCGGGTCCAGCGCGCCTTCCATCTCCAGCATGCGGCGCTTCATGGGGAGGCCGCCGCCATAGCCGCCCAGGCCGCCGTCGGCGGCCACCACGCGGTGGCAGGGGATGATCACGCAGACGGGGTTGGACGCCATCGTGGCCCCCACGGCGCGCGCCGCGCCGGGACGGCCCACCTCGGCGGCGACCTCGCCGTAGCTGAGCGTTTCACCGCGCGGGATGTCCCGCACCCGTTCCAGCACCTGCGTCTGGAATTCGGTGTGGCCGGCCAGGTCGACGGTGAACGGCGCCGCGTCGGCGGGGCGTCCCGCGAAGTAGGACTTGAGGAAGGCCTTGAGCATGCCCACGGCGGCTTTGTTGTCCTCGCCGCCGGCCCCGAAGACGTCCGGGCCCAGTGCATCGTACGCGTCGTGGCGGCTGTCGAGGGGGAGGGTGAGCCGCGCCAGGCCTCGCTCGGAGTAGACGTAGCCCATCCATCCCTGGCCGACCTCGATGACGCCGAAACTCATGCGCACGCTCCGTTTCGCGAAATATGCGGTGGTGTAGTGTAGCCGGGACGGGCCGCGGGTCAATGCCCCTGCCGAGCCGCCCGGGCGAGGTTAGGTCTGGACGCGGTCCCGCGGTCGCGCGCCCGGCACCGGCACGCGGTCGAGCACTTCGGCGAGGATCGACGACCCGGTGATGTCCTTCATCCGCGACGCCGGATTGACGATCAGCCGGTGGGCCAGCACCGCCTCGGCGAGATTCTTCACGTCATCGGGCATCGTATAGTCCCGGCCCTCAAGCAGCGCCTTTGCCTGCGCCGCGCGGAAGAGCCCCAGAGAGCCGCGCGGCGAGGCGCCCAGGTAGATGGCCTCATGGCGGCGGGTGGCGTCGCTCAGGTTCACCACGTATTCCTTGATCAACCCGTCGACGTAGACCTCGCGCGCCGCCGCCTGCAGCACGGCCACTTCCTCCACCGACACCACCTGCTCGACGGAATCGACGGGGTGCTCCGTCTGTTGCATCTCGATGATCGCCACCTCCTCCGTCCTGCTCGGATAGCCGAGCGTGATGCGGAGCAGGAAGCGGTCGAGCTGCGCCTCGGGCAGCGGGAAGGTGCCCTCGTACTCGATGGGGTTCTGCGTCGCCAGCACCAGGAAGGGCTCCGGCATGACGTGGGTGACGCCGTCGGCGGTCACCTGGCGCTCCTCCATCGCTTCGAGGAGGGCCGACTGCGTCTTGGGCGTGGCGCGGTTGATCTCGTCGGCGAGCACGACTTGCGCCACGATCGGCCCCTCCCGAAACTCGAACGCGCCGTCGGCCTGGTTATAGATCGAAACGCCGGTGATGTCGGCGGGCAGCAGGTCGGGCGTGAACTGGATGCGCTTGAACGTGCAGCCCAGGGAGCGGGCCAGGGTCTTGGCGAGGGTGGTCTTGCCAACGCCCGGGATGTCCTCGATGAGCGCGTGCCCCCGGCAGATCAGAGCGATCAGCGCCAACTCGACCTCGCGCCGCTTGCCGACGATCACGCGCTCGACGTTGCCGATGACCCGGTCGGCGACTGCTTTCCCGTCGCTCAAATCCGCCTGCCTTTCCGGTCTGCAGACCGGAGAACCGCCGCATTATAGCAACGTGGCGGCGCGCCCCCTCAACGGCCCCCGCTCCGGCCGGAGCGGTTACGGGACTTGCAGCACCAGCTTGCCGAAGACGTTGCGGTCCTCCATCGCCTCGTGGGCCTTGCGGGCCTCTTCGAGGGCGAAGACCTGGTCCACGACGCCGTGGAGCTTGCCCTGGTCCAGCAGGCGCACCACCTGCCGCATGTCGTCGTTGGTGCCCATGAACGAGCCGTAGAGTTGGATCTGCTTGGTGAAGAGCTGCCCGATGTGCAGCTCGGCCTTGTGGCCGCTGGTGACGCCGCAATTGACGTAACGCCCGCCCATCGCCAGGCTGCGGATGTTGCCGGTGAAGGTCGATGCCCCGATGTGGTCGAACACCACGTCGACGCCTTGGCCGCCCGTGATCTCCTTCACCTCGGCGGCGAAGTCCTTCTCCTGGTAGTTGATGAGATGGTCGGCGCCCAATTCCTTGGCGCGTTCGAGCTTCGAGTCCATGCTCGCCGTGACGATCGTGTTCGCGCCCACGAGCTTCGCGATCTGCAGCGCCGCCGTGCCCACGCCCGACCCCACGGCCTGGATCAGCACCGTCTCCCCGGCCTTCAGCTTGGTCAGGTTGATGAGCATATGCCAGGCGGTGAGCATGGTCAGCGGGAATGCCGCCAGCTCCTCCCACGAGCCCTCGCGGGTCACCCGGTGGGCGTTCTCGGCGGGCACCTGGACGTATTGGGCGTAGCCGCCGTTCCGCGCCGCGCCGATCATCGCGTAGCGGGGCGACATGGTCTCGCGCCCGGCGAAGGTCTTGTGGTCCTCGGGAGGGATGACGCCGGGGTTGATGACCACCCGGTCGCCCTCAGAGAAGCCGTCGACGTTCGCTCCCGTCGCCGCGATCTCGCCGGCGATGTCGCAGCCGAGGATGAACGGCTCGTCGAGGGTGCTCTTCGTGCCGCGCTGACCGGCCCGCCGCCACACGTCCAGGTGGTTGAGCGCGGTCGCCCGCACCCGGACGAGCACGTCGCCCGCCCCGATCTCGGGGTCGGCGACGTCGCCGTAGGTAAGGACTTCGGGGCCGCCGAACTCGGTGATATAGGTCGCTTTCATCGTTCCTCTCTTCGAACGGCGGGCGGGGGAACGCGCTAGCGGGCGCCGACGGGGGTCTTGCTCACGTCGGCGCTCGGCGCGGCGGCGGCCCGGTTGTTGTCGTGGGCCGTCTTGGGCACGACCTTCCAGAACGATCGCCGGTACTGCTCCCACTCGCCGAGTATCTCGTTGGCCTTCTGGCTGCCGGTCGCCTCGTAGTGCTCCTCGATCAGCGACCGCAGGAACTCCGCGTCCTCGACGCGGCGCACGCGCTCCAGGGTGATCATTTCGGGGTTGTAGCGGGTGGGGAACTGCTCGTCCTCGTCCAGGACGTACGCGACGCCCTCGGACATGCCCGCGCCGAAGTTGCGGCCCGTCTCGCCGAGCACGACGACGAGGCCCGCCGTCATGTACTCGCAGCAATGGTCGCCGGCCCCCTCGATCACCGCCGTCGCGCCGCTGTTCCGCACCGCGAAGCGCTCCCCGGCCCGGCCCGCCGCGAAGAGGCGTCCGCCGGTCGCGCCGTAGAGCACGGTGTTGCCGATGATGATGTTCTTGTGCGGCGTGAACCGGGCGTTCTCCGGCGGCTTGATGACGATCTCGCCGCCCGCCATGCCCTTGCCCACGTAGTCGTTTGCCTCGCCTTCGAGCACCAGCCGGAGGCCGCCGGAGCAGAACGCTCCGAAGCTCTGGCCGGCGCTCCCTTTGAAGCGCAACTCGCCGACGTGGCGTTCGAGCGTAGACGTCCGGTGCTTCGTCGCGATGGCGCCGGAGACTCGCGCCCCCACGGTGCGGTCTTCGTTCCCCACCGGGTAGTCGAGGGTGAGCGGCTCCCCGCCGTCGATGGCGTCGGCGAGCGCTTCGACCATCTTGTCGTCGATGGGATGGTGGTTGGGGCGGTCGTTGCGCGGCTGCATCCGCTTGCGCGGCTTCTCGCCCGACGGGTCGGGGTCGGCGAGGACCCGCTCCAGGTTGAGCTGCTGGATGCGGGGGTTGTCCGACTCAATTGGTTCGAGCAGCTCGGTGCGCCCAATGATCTCGTCGAGGGAGCGGACGCCGATGCTCGCCAACACCTCGCGCGTCTCCATGGCGACGTGGTTGAAGTAGGTCACCGCCATCTCCGGCGTGCCGAAGAACTTCTGCCGTAGCTCTTCCTTCTGGGTGGCGACGCCGACGGGGCAGGTGTTGAGGTGGCACTGCCGCGCCATCTTGCAGCCGATGGCGATCAGCGCCGCCGTGCCGAAGTTGTACTCCTCCGCCCCCAGGATCGCCGCCACGACCAGGTCGCGGCCCGTCTTCAGGCCGCCGTCCGTCCGCAGCAGCACCCGGCCCCGCAGGTCGTTGAGCACGAGGACCTGCTGCGTCTCGGCGAGGCCGAGCTCCCAGGAACTCCCCGCGTTCTTGATCGAGCTCAGCGGCGAGGCCCCCGTGCCGCCGGAGTCGCCGCTGATCAGGATGTTGTCGGCGTAGCCCTTGGCGACGCCGGCGGCGATAGTGCCCACGCCCGCCTCGGAGACGAGCTTCACCGTCACCCTGGCCCGCGGGTTCACCATCTTCAGGTCGTAGATGAGCTGCGCGAGGTCCTCGATGCTGTAGATATCGTGGTGCGGGGGCGGCGAAATCAGCGGCGTCCCCGGCTTCGAGTGCCGCAGCCGCGCGATGTGCTCCATCACCTTGTGGCCGGGAAGCTGTCCGCCCTCGCCGGGCTTCGACCCCTGCGCCATCTTGATCTCGATCTCATCGCCCGACGCCAAATATTCCACGGTCACGCCGAAGCGCCCCGAGGCGATCTGCTTGATCCGGCTGTGCGGCGAGGGGCCGCTCTCGGTCGGCCAGTAACGGGCCGGCTCGTCGCCGCCCTCGCCCGTGTCGCTCTTGCCGCCGATCATGTTGAGCGCCGTCGCCAGCGTGACGTGCGCCTCCGGGCTCAGCGCGCCCAGCGACATCGCCGCGCCGTTGAACCGCTTCATGATCTCCTCGGCCGGCTCCACCTCATCCAGCGGGACCGGCGGGTTCTGCGGCTTGAACTTCAGCAGGTCGCGGATCTCCATCGGCTCGCGGTCCTGCACCAAGTCGGAGAAGACCTTGTAGTCCTCGTAGCTGTTCGACTTCACCGCCGCGTGCAGCGCGCGCACCATCTGCGGGCTGTTGGTGTGCCGCTCGCCGTCGCGCCGGAACCGGTAGTACCCGACGTCGTCGAGCTTGTGGAACTTCGTCGGCTCGAACGACCGCTCGTGCTTGGCGATCACGTCCTCGCCGAGGTCCTTCAGCGTGAGCCCGCCGATCCACGACGTCGTCCCCGTGAAGCACTTGTCGATGAGCTCCTCCGAGAGCCCGATGGCCTCGAAGATCTGCGCGCCGTGGTAGCTCGTCACGGTGCTGATGCCCATCTTGGACATAATCTTGAGAATGCCGGTGTTGAGCGCCTTCCGGTAGCTCCCCTTCGCCTCCTCCAGGCTCATGTCGCTCATGTCGCCCTCGACGATCAGCTCGGCGAGGGTCTCCAGGCCCAAATAGGGGTTGATCGCGCTGGCCCCATAGCCCAGGAGACAGGCGAAGTGGTGCACCTCGCGGGGCTCGGCCGACTCCGCGACCAGGCTGGCGCGCATCCGCTTCCCCTGCCGGATCAGGTGCTGGTGCAGCGACCCCACCGCCAGCAGCATCGGGATCGGCACATGCTTCTCGTCGACCTTCCGGTCGCTGATGACGACGATCGAAGCGCCGTCGTCGATGGCGGCCGAGGCATCCTCGCAAAGCGCGTCGATGGCCTCCTCCAGCCCGCCCGGGCCCCGCGACGCCGCAAACACCGCGTCGAGCGTCACCGACTTGAACGCCGCCTCCGTCCGGTTGCGAACGGCCTCCAGCTCTTCGTTGAAGAGGATCGGAGAGTCCAGGTGAATCAGATGCCCGTGCTCGGGCAGGCCCGGCTCGAGCACGCTGTGCCGCGCGCCGAGATAGGTATCGAGCGCCATCACCAGCTCCTCGCGGAGCGGGTCGATCGGCGGGTTGGTCACCTGCGCGAACCGCTGCTTGAAGAAGGTGTAGACCAACCGCGGCATCGTCGCGAGCACGCTCAACGCCGTGTCGTCGCCCATGGAGAAGACCGGGTCCTTCGATTCGAGCACCATCGCCTTGATGACGAACGAAAGGTCCTCCAGCGTGTAGCCGAACGTCCGCTGCCGCTGGAAGAGGTCGAGATCGCCCGGCGCGCCGCCGTTGGGGCTGGCCTCCGGAATCGCGCCCAGGTTCACCATGCGGCGCGCGAGTTTGCCGTACGACTCCCGCGACGTGACCTCGTTCTTGATCTCATCGTTAGAGATGAAGCGCCGGTTCTTCGTGTCGACGGCGATCATCTGCCCCGGCCCAAGCCGCCCCTTCTCGATGACGCGGGCGTCATCCAAATTGAGGATGCCGACCTCCGACCCCATCACCACGATGCCGTCGTCGGTGTACTTGTAGCGGGCGGGACGCAGCCCGTTCCGGTCGAGCGTCGCGCCCGCGATGTCGCCGTCGGTGAAGGCCAGGGCGGCGGGCCCGTCCCACGGCTCCTGCAGGCTGGCGTGGTACTGATAGAAGTTCCGCCACCGCTGCTTCATGTGGGGCATGTTCTCCCACGCCTCGGGCACGAGCATCATCATGGTGTGGAGAATGTCGCGGCCCGATTGCGCGTAGAGCTCGGCCACGTTGTCCAACTGCGACGAGTCGCTGCCGCTGGCGTCGATGACGGGAATCAGCTTGCCTATCCGGTCGCCCCAGACGCTGCTCTCCAGCTCGGGCTCGCGGGCGCGCATCCAGTTGTAGTTCCCCCACAGCGTATTGATTTCGCCGTTGTGCGCCGAGTAGCGGAACGGCTGCGCCAGGAACCAGTTAGGGAACGTGTTGGTGCTGTAGCGCTGGTGGAAGAGCGCAATGGCCGTCTCGAAGTCCGGGTCTTCTAGGTCGCGGTAGTAGTGGCTCAGCTGCGGCGCCACGAGCAGGCCCTTGTAGACCAGCGTCTTGTGGGAGAACGACGGGATGTACAGGTCCTCGAGGCCGGACTCGGCGGCCCGCGCCTCGATCTCCTTGCGCGCCAAGTAGAGTCGTCGGCCGAAGTCGTCGTCGTCGCCGGCGCCGGCCCTGCCCAGCATCACCTGCCGGATGTCGGGCTCCGTCTCGGCCGCCATTTCGCCCAAGGCTGACTTATCGACGGGAACGCGCCGCCAGCCCAGGTGTTCGAAGCCGTGCGCCTTGGTCACCTCGTCGATCAACGCGATCGACTTGTCCCGCGCCGCCTCCTCAAACCCAGGCAGGAAGATCATGCCGACGGCAAGGTCCTCGACGTCGAGGCGCTTCCCCAGCCTCGCGATCTCGCGGCGGAAGAAGGCGCGCGGGATCTGCGTCATCACCCCCGCGCCGTCGCCGGTCTTGGCGTCGGCCGACACCGCGCCCCGGTGCGTGACGTTGCACACCGACTCGATGCCCTTGCGGAGCGTGGCGTGGCTCTGCCGCCCGCTCACGTCGGCCACGAAACCGACGCCGCAAGCGTCGTGGTCGAACCGCGGATCGTAGAGCAGTCCGCGGTCGCGCGCCTCCCTCTGTGCCTTCGTCAACATGCCTTGGGCCGGTCCTATCGTTTAGAGAACGGGCAGATACCTGCGGCGCTCATACTCGTGGACGCGCCCGCGGTACTCCTCCCATTCATTCTGTTTATTTCGCAGGAAACTCTCGAAGACGTGATCGCCCAACGCCTCGCGAACGAGGGTGCTGTCCGACGCGGCCTCGACGGCCTCCATGAGGTTGCTCGGCAGCGATTCCACGGGGCCCCGTTGCCCGGCGTCGGCGTGGTCGGACGGCGGCGGCAGCTCCAGCTTGCGCTCCACCCCATCCAGCCCGGCGGCCAGCAGCACGCTGAACGTCAGGTAGGGGTTGGCCGCCGAGTCCGGCGCGCGGTATTCGACCCGCGTGCTGTCCCCGCGGCCCGGCCGGTAGTCGGGAATCCGCACCAGGTCGGACCGGCTGCGCTTCGCCCACGTCAGGTTGACCGGGGCCTCGAAGCCGGGCACGAGGCGCTTGTACGAATTCACCCACTGGTTCGTCACCACGGAGATCTCGCGGGCGTGGGCCAGTTGCCCCGCCACGAAGTGCTTGGCCAAGTCCGAGAGGTGGTACTCGTCGCCCTTTCCGTAGAAGGCGTTCCCCTCGCCCCGGAACAGCGACTGCGAGACGTGCATCCCGCTGCCGTTCACCCCGTTGATGGGCTTTGGCATGAACGTGGCGTAGACCCCACGGCTCGTGGCCACTTCCTTCACCGCCAGCCGGTAGGTCATCACCGCGTCGGCCATGGTGAGCGCGTCGCCGTAGCGCAGGTCGATCTCGTGCTGGCTGGGCGCCACCTCGTGGTGGCTGTACTCCACCGGCAGGCCCATCTGCTCCAGCGTGAGCACCGTCTCCCGGCGCAGCTCCGACCCCACGTCCAGCGACGTTTGGTCGAAGTAGCCGCTGTGGTCGAGCACCTGCGTCGACTCGTTGTCCTTGAAATAGAAGAACTCGATCTCGAGCCCGATGTAGTAGGTGTAGCCCAGGTCGGAGGCGCGCTTGAGGTTCCGCTGGAGCACCTGCCGAGGGTCGCCCTCGAACGGCTCGCCGTCCGGCGTGAGCACGTCGCAGAACATCTTGGCGACCGCGTTCTGCCGGGGCCGCCACGGGAGCAGCGTGAACGTCGTCGGGTCGGGAAGCGCGATCAGGTCGCTCTCGGCGGGGTCCCACCGGTCGCTGCCGTCGGGGTCGGAACGGGCGAAACCTTCGATCGACGAGCCGTCGAACGGCTTGCCGCGCTCCAGCGCCTCGCGCAGCTCCTCGGCGGTGATGGCGAAGCCCTTCAGACCGCCCAGGATGTCGGTGAACCAGAGGCGAATGAACTTGACGTCGTGCTCCTTCGTCGAGTGGAGAACGAACTCGATCGCCTCTTTTCGTTCCCTAGCCTGCACCACTTCCCATCCTCTCCAGACCCGGGATTCTCCGGTGCGGGACGCCCGTCCAGTCGCCGCCTCACCGCGGCCCCTGACGCCCGCAGCCCGGCCCCCGGCCGCCCCGCGCTCTCTAAAGAAACCGCCGAAAGTGGGGCCGGAGGTGAAATGTGACTATATGAGATTGTGAAGAAAATGTCAAAGCCGTTTTCGCTCCATTACTTCTGTTGGGCCGCCGCCCCGCGCCGTCGCGCCGCTCGTTGACCCACGCCCCGCCGCGATATAGAATCGGGGGCGCGGCGAGCCGCGCGGAGGTGCGAGAACGATGGATTCCAGCCTGATCGGGAAGGTCGAAAAGGCGAAGCGTTACGCGAGAGAGCGGGAGAGAATAAGCTTCAGCCGATTCACCCTCCGGTTTACAGGCGACCATCGCACCCACGAAATCGGCTTCCGCGAAGGCGTCTTCCGCTGCACCTGCGACTACTTTTCGAAGCACGACGCGTGCAGCCACAGCATGGCCATGGAGCGCATCCTGGAAGGCATGCTGCCCGGCAAGATCGAGCCGCTAGAAGCCGCCGCTAGGTAAACGGCCCTAGCCGGGCCGGGTCATCACCACGCAGGCGTTCTGCCCGCCGAATCCGAAGCTGTTCGTCATCGCGGCTCCCACGTCCCGCTTCCGCGCCTCGTTCGGCACGTAGTCGAGGTCGCAGTCGGGGTCCGGCTCTTCCTGGTTGATCGTCGGATGCATGACCCCGTCGACGATGGTCATCGCCGTCGCGATCGCCTCCATGCCGCCCGCGCCGCCCAGCGCGTGCCCCAGCATCGACTTCGTCGAGCTCACCGCCACGCCGCCGGCGGCCTCCCCGAAGAGCCGCTTGATCGCCACCGTCTCGATGCGGTCGTTCAGCGGCGTCGAGGTACCGTGCGCGTTGATGTAGTCAATCTCATGGGGCTCGAGGCCCGCGTCGTCGACCGCGATCTGCATCGCGCGCATCGCGCCGGAGCCGTCTTCGTCGGGGTGGACGACGTGATAGGCGTCCGACGTCGCGCCGTAGCCGGCGATCTCGACCAGCGCCTCCGCGCCCCGCTCGCGGGCGTGAGCCAGGCTCTCCAGCACCAGGATGCCCGCCCCTTCCGCCGGTACGAAGCCGTCCCGCTTCGCGTCGAAGGGGCGGCTCGCCCGCTCCGGCTCGTCGTTGAACGACGTCGAGAGCGCCCGCATCACCGCGAAGCCGCCCAGCCCGAGCTGGCTGATGCCGGCCTCGACGCCGCCGGTGATCACGACGTCCGCCGCGCCGCGCCGCACCATCTCGGCGGCCTCGCCGATGGCCTGCGTCCCCGCCGCACAGGCGGTCACGATCGTCGAGTTCGGCCCGCGTAGGCCGTAGGTGAGAGCGACCTGCGAGGCGGCGATGTTGGGCAGCGTCATCGGGAAGAAGAAGGGGCTCATCCGCATGCCGCCCTTCGTCACCAGTGTCCGCGCGCCGTCCTCGATTTCCGGATAG
>DAOUKH010000097.1:0-30885 GCA_034421515.1 Dehalococcoidia bacterium | reverse complement strand
GCCCCAACCGGCCCAGCGCGATGCCGTTCACGAGCCAGTGACCGACGCCGAACAGCAATGCCCAAGAGGAGACTTGGGTCTCGACGCGGAAGGCTTGGTGGAGCGCCGCGTGTACAAGGCCGGCTGCGGTCAATGCCGCGAGGAAGACCAGCAGGCCCGCGTAGTAGGCCCACGGGGCCCGGGCCAGCCCGACGGCCCTTCCCGCAGCACGCACTACGTCGAGGCGCACGACGGTAGGGAAGAACGCGACGGCGAGATACAGGCCGGTGAGGGTCAGGACGCCGGCGATCAAGCCCGCGCCGGCGGCCCAGGGTGCATCGAAGCTCAGCACGCCGCCAATTTTATCACGCGCGGGTCCGACATCCGCGCCGTCCGCACGGGGTAAGATAGGCCGGGGAGCGGGGTATGACGTCGAACATTGCGGCGAGCGCGTCGAAGCGCAGAACGAAGATCGTGGCGACAGTGGGGCCGGCCACCCACGCCCCGGAACAGCTGGAAGCGATCATCGCGGCCGGCGCCAACGTGCTCCGCCTCAACTTCTCACATGCCTCCCACGACGACGCCAGGCTCGCCATCGAAGAGGCCCGAGGGATCGCTAAGCGGCGGGGCCTGCCGTTAGCGATTCTCCAAGACCTTCAGGGTCCTCGGCTGCGGATCGGCGAGCTGGCCGGGGGTGAGGTCACCCTGGTGGCGGGGCGCCCGCTTACCTTGACCACGGAACCCACCCCGGGCGACGCCGAACGCATCGGCACCACCTACAAACGGCTCCCCGACGAGGTCGGCACTGGAGACGTCCTCCTCTTGAACGATGGGCTCCTCCGCCTGCGTGTCACGAACACGACCGCGACCGAGGTGCACACGATCGTCGAGATCGGCGGCGTGCTTCCCCAGCGCAAGGGGATCAATGCTCCCGGCGCCAATCTCAGCGCGCCCCCGCTTTCGGAGAAGGACGTGCGCGACCTCGAGTTCGGCCTCCGAGCCGGCGTCGACTACGTCGCGCTCAGCTTCGTTCGCTCCGCCGCCGACGCCGGCCCCATCCGTGAAGTGATGACCCGTATGCGGCGCAGAGCGCCCATCATCGCCAAGATCGAACGGGCGGAGGCAGTCGACGAAATCGACGAAATCGCCCGGACCTTCGACGGCGTGATGGTGGCCAGGGGCGACCTCGGCGTCGAGGTCGGCCCGGAGCACGTGCCACTCCTTCAGAAGCGCATCATCCGCCGCTGCAACGAGCTGGGGAAGCCCGTCATCACCGCCACCCAGATGCTTGAGTCGATGGTGTCGAACCCGACGCCGACCCGCGCCGAAGCCTCCGACGTCGCCAACGCCGTCCTCGACGGGACGGACGCGGTGATGCTGAGCGCCGAGACGTCCATGGGGAAGTATCCGACCGAGGCCGTCGAGTTCATGGACCGCATCGCCTCGGAGGCCGACGCCGCGGAGATGCAGGAGACCCAGACGGCCGACGTGCGGCAGGACCCGGCGCGGGCCGTGGTTCTTTCGGCGAAGAACCTGGCAAGGAACCTCCACGCCTCCGCGCTCACCGTCTTCACTTCTTCAGGGCGCACCGCCTTGCTCCTGTCAAAGCAGCGTCCGAGTGCGCCGGTCTTTGCCTTTACCGGGAGCGCCGCCGTCCACCAGCGGATGACGCTCTATTGGGGCGTCACTCCGATACTCGCCCCCCTGGCGACCCAGACGAGCGAGATGGTCTCCTTCATGGAGAAGCTGCTTGCCGGCCAGGGACTCGTGCGGTCCGGCGAACGCATCATCGTGGTCGGCTCGACGCCGCTGACCTCCCGCGGCCGCACCAACTTTCTCAAGGTGCACACCGTCCGGCGCCCGGGGCGGCGAGGCCGGACGCCGAAGGCGCGCTAGACCTTGGGAGGCGGCATGGACCCCCGCGGGCTTGAGGCGCTCGCTTCCATCGTGGGAGCGGAGCACGTGCTGTCGGCGCGCGAAGACCGCGAAGACCACGCCCTCGACGCCTACGGCTCGTGGCGCTACGTCGCCGAGGTCGCCTCAGGCGAGTCCGTGCCCGACGTCGTCGTCCGGCCGAGTTCGACAGAGGAGGTCCAGGCCCTTCTTTGCTTTGCCGCCGGCGAGGGCATCGCGGTCACCCCCCACGGCGGCGGCACCGGCGTGATGGGCGGCGCGGTCCCGTTGCAGCGGGGCGTCGTGCTCGACCTGCGTCGCATGGACCGCCTGCGTAGCGTCGACACCGGCGCCATGATCGCCGTCGTCGAGGCCGGCGCCCTGCTGGGCGACCTCGACGACGCGCTGGCCAAACACGGTCTCATGCTGGGCCACGACCCCTGGAACCGGCCCATCGCGACTGTCGGCGGCGCCATCTCCACCGACGGCGTCGGCTACCTGGCGGCGGCCTACGGCTCGATGGGCGATCAGGTCATTGGCCTCGAGGCGGCCCTGGCCACCGGCGGGCTCCTTGATGCCCGCGCCGTGTCGCTGCGGGCGGGGCCCCGCCTCGACCATGCCTTCATCGGAGCGGAAGGGACGCTGGGGGTCATCACCGCCGCCGTGCTGCGTGTCTTCTCCCGCCCCGAGATCCGTTCGGCGCACGCCGTGCGCTTCGAGTCCTTCGCCGCGGGCTTCGGCGCGGTCGGTGCGATGGTGCGGGAGGGCATCCAACCCTCGATGATCGACCTCACCGAGGAGCGTGACACCGGTGGCTCCCACACCACGCTCTACCTCTGTTTCGAGGGCCCCCGCGCCGTCGAACAAGCCCTTCGCGAGGAGGGTCTCCGCATCTGCCGCGAGCACGGCGGACGCCTCCTCGTTGGGCTGGGCGAGACCTTTTGGAACGAACGCCATGATTCTGCCGCGCGGTGGGCCGAGCGCACCGAGGGCGGCCGCCGCCTCGCGGTGGTGAGGGACCCCGCCACGCCGTCGTTCGACTACCTGCACCTCTCGCTGCCCGGCGATTGTGTCCTCGACTTCCGGGCGCGCTGCGAGGAGCGCCTCGCGGCGGAGGGCCTTGCCGCCCGCGAGTACGCCGTCTGGGGCCGCCCCGACCTCTTCTCCGTCGCCTTCGGAACGTTCGGCGATGGCGGAATTGACGTGACGCCGGTGTCGCTCGCGCTGATCGAGGAAGCTCAGCGCCTCGGTGGCAGCATGGAGTACTGCCACGGGGTTGGGCTCAAGCTGCGGGAGCGACTCGCGGCGGAGGGCCGCGACCGCCTTTCCGCCTTACGATCGATCAAGCGGGCCCTCGACCCCGAGGGCATCCTCAATCCAGGAAAGCTCGCGGTCTAACGCGGGCCGACGCGCAGGGCAAGCTCCTCGCCGGGATTGCGCAGACCGGGCGTCTCGCCGAGCTTGACCACGCGAGCGTCGATGCCGTCGGCGGCGACGTCGAGCAGCCCCACCGTGCCCAGCCGCGTCGAGTAGAGGTGCGGGTGCGTCGGGCTGCCCGAGTTGATCTGGAGGACGCCGTCCCGGTAGTCGAGGCGCTCGAAGTGGGTGTGGCCGGTGACGATGATGTCCGCCGCCTCGCCCTTCAGGTAGAAGTCCCGCAGGTATTCGATGGGCCGGTCCTCCGGTTCCATGTCGTGGATCAGGGCCAGCCGCCAGCCTTCGACGTCGAGGAGGTGGAGGTCCTGCATCCGCTGGTCTTCCCAGCCGCCGTCGTTGTTGCCCCGCGCGGCCAGGGTGGGCGCGATGTCTTCGAGCCAGTCGAGTACTCCGGGGGTCACGATGTCGCCCCCGTGGAGGATCAGGTCGACGCCGTCGAACGCGGTCCGTACTTCGTCCCAGAGATAGCGGATATCGCTCGGCAGATGGGTGTCGGTGAGCAGGCCGATACGCACGGCGACGAGGCTACCGCTCACCAAGAACGCGTGTCAAGGAACCCTAGATGACCCCGTCGCGGGCCAGAGCGTCGATCTCGGCCTCGCCGTAGCCGAGGTCGCCCAAGGCCTCGCGAGTGTGCTCGCCGAGGCGGGGCGCCGGCCGGGCTGGCTGCTTCGGCTCGCCGAACGTCTGGAACGGCAGGCCGGGGTATTCGAACGGCCCCGCGTCGGGATGGTCGATCCGCTGCCAGAAGTCCCGCTCCCGGAAGTGCGGGTCGGCGAGCACGTCCTTCATGGCGTAGATGGGGCCGGAGAGGACGCGGTTGCGCTGCGCGTCGGCCCACGCCTCGGTCATGGTTCGAGAGAGCAGCCACTCCAGGTAGAGGCTCTCCTGGAGGTCGACGTTTTCGGGCTTCAGCGATTCTTGGGGGTCGCAGAACCGCGGATCGTCGAGCAGATCGGGCCTGCCCAACATCTCCGTGATCCGCGGCCACCAGGCCAAGCCCAGTTGCAGGTTGACGTAACCGTCGGCACAGGGCCGCACCGGCGGCGCCGCCCCGCTGCCCCGGTGGTTGATCTGTCCCGTGTACTGGTACCCGGCCATCATGGGGGTCCGTCGGTCGGCGCTCGTCGCCTGCGCCTCGACGATCGAGACGTCGACCCAATCGCCCTCGCCCCGGAAGGTGGCCGCCATGAACGCCGTGGCCGCCGCTGCGGCGGCATGCACCCCGGCGTAGTATTGCACCACGCTTCCCCCGAGCTTGACCGGGTTGCGGTCGGCGAGGCCGGTGAAGTAGAACGGCCCGCCGAGGGCGTAGTCCACGATTTCCGAGCCCCGGTAGTCCTTGCTCGGCCCCGTCTGCCCGAAGTCCGATATCGACACCATCACCAGCAACGGGTTGATCTTGGAGAGTACGTCGTAGGAGAGTCCCAGCGACGGCATTACCCTGGGGTGGAAGTTTTCGACCAAGATGTCCGCCTTGGCCGCCAGACGTTTGACCACTTCGACTCCCCGGGCCTCCTTCAGGTCGAGCGTGACGCTGCGCTTTCCTCGGTTGAGGTGCAGGAAGAGGGCGCTCTTCTCCGGGTGGGGCTCGTCGCCGGGGAAGGGGCCGGCGCGGCGCGAGCCGTCGCCTCCGTCGCGGCGCTCGACCTTGATCACGTCGGCGCCGTACTCCGCCAGCAGGCGCGTGGCGACCGGCCCCGCGATGTAGTGGGTCAGGTCGAGGACGGTAACGCCTTCGAGGGCCGACTGGATCACGGCGTGCTTGTTCTCCGGGGCGAAGGGATGCCCCATCCTATCGCCGCGTACAGCGCTCCAGCAACCGCCGCTTCGGTTGACACCCCAGAAGGGCCTGGCTACGCTACCGCTGCCCCACTCCCAGCCACTTCAGGAGCGCAAGTATGACCACCCCTCGCCGTCCCTTCGAACAGCTCTCGCCCCGCTTCATGGACCTCACCAACAACCTGCTCTTCGGCGACATATGGGAGCGACCCGGCCTGTCCAAGCGCGACCGCAGCTTGATGATCGTCGCCGTGCTCACCGCCCTCTACCGTACCGACCAGCTGCGCGGCCACATCGGCAGGGCACTCGATAACGGCCTGAGCCAAGAGGAGCTGCACGAGATCTTCCTCCAGATGGCCTTCTACGCCGGCTGGCCGGTCACGGTCAACGCGCTCAACGTCGCCAAGCAGGTCTACGAAGAGCGCGGCCTGCCCCTCGACCCCGGCATAGACGGATAGCGTAAGCGGCCCGCGATGAACAAGGTCAAAGCCGGATTCTTTTCCTTTACCGAGATCACCCGGCCAGACGAGCACGGCCCTTACAACGAGTGGCACCAGCTCGACCACGTGCCCGAGAACATCGCCCTGCCCGGCATCGCCCACGGCCAACGGTGGGTCTGCCCGCCCGCCTACCGCGACGCCCGCTCCTGCTCCGAGCCGGAGCTCGACCCCATCCACTACGTCACCACCTACCTGATGACGGACCCCCTCGAGCAGACCCTGCGCGACTTTCTCGACCTCGGGGGGCGCATGAACGCCATCGGCGGACGCTTCCACCGCTTCCGCAAGAGCTACCTCGCCGGGCCTTTCCGCCTCGTGGAGTCCTACGCCTCTCCCCGGGTCCTCGTGCACCGCGACGTCACTCCCTACCGCCCCCACACCGGGATTCACGTCACCGTGGCCGACGTGCTCGACGCCTCGCAGTTGGACGACGTGACGCGGTGGGTCGATGCTGTCCACGTCCCCGAGGCGCTCGCCGATCCCGGGGTCGCCGGCGCGATGTTCTACAGCAGCGACCTCCCCGGGGAGAAGTTCGGCTATGCCCTCCCCCCGCGGCGCCTCATCATCGTGCTCTACTTCGACGGCGACCCCTTGGCTGCCACCGAACGTCTGCGGGAGCGCCCCGCCATCGGCGGGCTCGGCGACCATGTCAGGCCCCTCTTCTCCGGCCCTTTCCAGACCATCACGCCGTGGGAATGGGACTGGTTCGACCAGGGCTAGGGAGCGCGCCGTGAACAAGGTACGCATGGCGTTCTTCGCCTTCACTGAGATCACCGATCCGAAGGCGCACGTCCTCTACAACGAGTTCCACCAGCTCGACCACATGCCGGAGAACTTCGCTCTTCCCGGCGTCGCCTACGGGCAACGCTGGGTCTCGCCGCCCGCCTACCGGGCGGCCCGGCTTGTCTCCGGCGATCTCCTCGACCCCATCCACTACGTCACACATTACCTCTTCACGCAGCCGATGGGCGAGACGCTGCAGGACTTCATCGATCTCGGCCGGCGTATGGGCGCGATCGGCGGCAAGCGGTTCCCCGCCATTCGCCGCAACCACATCACCGCCCCGCACATGGTGGTGAACACCTACGTCAGTCGGAGGGTGCGCCTGAACCCCGACGCGCTCCCCTACCGTCCCAATCGCGGCGTCTTCTTGGTGGTCAACCGCATCACGGATGACGCCGTCGTCGACGACGTTACGCAGTGGTACGACCAGGTCCACATCCCCGATATGCTCGCCCTCGACGGCGTCACCGGGGCCTGGTGGTTCAAGAGCCCCTCCATGGTCCGGGAGGGCGCGGGCGGCGTCGACATGAGCCGCTACGCCGCCCAACTCGAGAAGCACCGCATGATCTTCCTCTTCTACCTCGACGAGGACCCCCTGGCCGTCACCGAGGCCATCCGTGAAAGGAGCGCCGAGTGGCGCGCCGAGCGCTGGCATCCGGCGGTTGACACTGGTGTCGAGCCTCTCTTCGCCGGTCCGCTGCAGACGGTCAAGCCCTGGGAGTGGGGCTGGTTCGACGAGGGCAACTAGAGGGCATCCCCATGGAAGTCTACGAGGCCATCCGTTCCCGTGTCGCGGTCCGCGAGTTCACGTCCGACCCCGTCCCCGACGCTGCCGTCAAGAAGATCCTCCTCGCCGCGCGGTGGGCGCCGAGTCAACGGAACCGCCAGCCTTGGCGCTTCGTCGTCGTGCGCGAGCGCGACACGCTGCGGCGTATCGGCGAGCTTGCCTCCAGCGGCCCCTTCATCGCCGACGCCCCCCTCGCCATCGCGGTGGCGATGGAGGGCGCGCGCCTTCCTCAGTTCGACGCCGCCCGCGCAATCGAGAACATGATCCTCACGGCGTGGAGCCTCGGCGTTGGGACGGTCTACGTCCAAGGCATCGACCGCGACGCGGTCAAGGAACTCCTCGGCATCCCTGAAGACTTCGACCTCATTACCGTGATGCCCTTCGGCTACCCCACCGACGAGGCCAAATCCGTCGGGAAACGGCGGAAGACTCTCGCCGAAATCGCCAGCATTGAGCGTTTCGGACAGCCCTATCAACAGGAGTAATGCTACCGAACGGCGTCGGGCGAGCCTACGCTACGCCGCGCCAACCAAGCGCTTGAACCGCGCCTCGCTCCGGTACGGCCCTACGACGGCCAGGTTCACTTTCTCAGGAGCGAAGACTCTTTCCCCCGCCCGCCGCAAGTCCGCCGGCGTCAGCGCCTCGACGATCTCCACCACTTCGTCGATGGAGCGCAGGTCGCCGAGCAGGAGTAGCTGGCCGCCGGCCCACGCCGCCATGCTCCGGGTGTCCTCCGTCCGGAGGAGCAGGCGGCCCTTGATCATCTCCTTCGCCTTGCGGAGTTCCGTCTCGCCGATCGGCTCCATGACGCCGCGGACCTCGCCGAGGATGGCCCTCACCGCCGCGTTGATCTGCTTCGGCTCGACACCGGCGTAGACCGTCACCGCGCCGTCGTCGAGGAAATGCGCCGCGTAGCTGTGGACGTCGTAGGCCAGGCCCAATTCCTCGCGTACGCGGAGGAACAGGCGGCTGCTCATCCCTTCGCCGAGCACGGCGTTGAGCAGGTCGAGGGCGTAGCGGTCGGGGTCGGAGCTGCTCATCCCAGGGTAGGCGATGCAGAGGTGGGCCTGCTCCGTACGCCGGCCGGTCAGCCCGACCCGCGGCCCCTCTTGGCCGGCGCCCCCGCCGTTGACCGAGCGCTCCCAGTCCCGTTGCTTGCCGTGACCATCCGGGCGCCCCCACGAGCCAAGCTGCGCCTCGACCGCCGCCACCACCTGCTCGTGCTCGACCTGCCCCGCCACGGCCACGACGCAGTTGTCGGGCGCGTACTGGTCGGCGACGTAGTCCACCAGGTTGGGCCGCATGATGCCGCTCACCGACTCGCGGTCGCCACCGATGTCACGCCCCAGGGCCTGTCCCGGCCACATCGTCTGGTCGATCAGCAGGTCGACGAGCTGCGCCGGGGAGTCGTATGTGGCGGCCAGCTCTTCGAGGATGACCTTGCGCTCGCGCTCGATCTCGCTGGGCTCATACAGCGAGTTCCGCAGCATGTCGCAGAGCAGGTCGAGGCTGAGCTCGAAGTGCGGCGCGGCGACCTTGGCCCAGTAGACCGTCGCCTCGCGGTCGGTGCTCGCGTTCAGGTAGCCGCCGACCCCCTCGATCGTCTCCGATATCACCCTGGCTAGCGGGCGCTTCTTCGTCCCCTTGAACAGCATGTGCTCGACGAAGTGGGAGAGTCCGGCCTCTGCGTCCGTCTCGTAGCGCGACCCCGCGCCAAGGAAGAAGGCGGTGGTCACCGACCGCACGTGGGGCATGGGTGCTGACACGATCCGCAGCCCGTTGTCTAAAGAGGACACGGGGAAGGCCGGCGCGCCGCTGGCCGCTGCGTTAGGAGAGCTCGGCACCGCCGCCGCTAGTCCTTCGCCCACTCCACGTTGCCGCAGAGGTCGGAGGGATGCGGGCGGGACTCGAACGCGCGGAAGAGGGCCTTCTCGCGTCCCAGCACGGTGTCGGACCCGTGGCCGGGGTGGACGGCGACGCCGTCGTCTAGCACGAAGATGTGCTCCTTCAGTCCCGCCACGAGCTGCTTAAAGTTGGCCGGCGAGCTGGTACGCCCCGGCCCATTGGGGAAGAGCGTGTCCCCTGAGAAGAGGTGGTCGCGCCACACGATCGACGTCCCGCCCGTGGTGTGTCCCGGCACGTGAATCGTCCGCAGCGTCACGTTGCCGACGGCGAGCTCGCCGTCGTGCTCGAAGAAGTGGTCGGCTTCGAGGGGCAGGATGCGGGCTTCGCTCTCGTGCACCCACACCGGCGCGCCCGTCGCTTCCTTGATCTCGCGGTGGCCGACGATATGGTCGCCGTGGCAATGCGTGATCAGAATCATCTTCACGTTGACGTCCGCGGCCTCTGCCAGAATCTTCTCTGGCGCCGCCGGGGTGTCGATGATCGCGGCGTCGTTCGTCGCGGGGTCGACGAGGATGTAGGTGTTGTTGTCGAAAGACCCCGTCGTGATCTTCCGAATCTCAAGACCGTCGCGATGAATCACCGGCATGGCTGGCCACCGACCTGCGCTTGGGGATCGGCGGAAAGAATAGCAAACCCCGCGCGCACCCGCAAAGAAGACCCACGATCCGAAGCGGAAGGGGTGTGGGGGTAAGGCGTGAGTTGAGCGCCAGCGGCGATTGCCTAGCGCCTCGTGCCGTTCTTCGATCGCCCCGGCGGCGGCTCGTTGAAGGGACGGCCTGCCCGCTCCGCCGCCAGCCGCCGCTCGTTCCACGACTCCCACTCGGCGTGGACCTCGTCGATGGCTTTTGCCAGACGGCGCCGCAGATAGTGCTCCACCAGCATAAACACCTCCACCGAGAGCGCCGTCAAGGTTCCCGCCAGCAGAACGAGGGGACCGATTCCCGTCAGTATGGCGGTGGCGGTCGAGACCGCCGTGTCAGTCGTAGTATCGACGATCTCGCGCCAAGAATAAAGCGCCGCGATTGCGCCGTAGTACGCCACGAACATGATCGCGTACGCCAGACGAGGGGATGGTATCTCAGGCAGGGCCGCAACCTCCCGGTCGGTTCCGGGTCCCGACGGTAGCCGGGCTTATCGGAGTGCGTCAACGGGTACGTGTCACACCCGCGGACCACTAGAGGCCCGCCGGTACAATAGACGGCGGCGCCCGAAGTGTGGCGACGGAGCAACTCTTTGACCAAGCAAGCCGTCATCTTCGACATGGACGGGGTGATTACCGATAGTGAGCCCCTGTATAACGAGGCCGTGAACGTCGTCCTCGCCAAGGAGGGGCTGACCCTGAGCGACGAAGACCACCGCGCCATCATGGGCAGCAGCATCAGGTTTACCTGGCGCTACGTCATCGACCGCTTAGGGCTCGACGGTGACGTCGAAGACTGGACGCCCGCCTACGACGTCGCCGTCGCCGAGGTGCTGAGCGCCAACGCCGTCCCCGCCGATGGCCTCTATGGGCTGCTCGCGGGCATCAAGGAGCGTGGCCTGCGCATCGGCCTCGCCACGTCGTCCCGCACCAACTGGACGGAAGCCATCCTCAAACGGCTTGAGGTCACCGACCTCTTCGAGGCCATCGCTACCACGGACATGGTCGAGGCGGCCAAGCCCGCTCCCGACCTTTACCTGCTGGCCGCCGGCAAGCTCGGCGTCGACCCGGAGCGCTGCCTCGCTCTGGAGGACACCCCTCGCGGCATTGCATCCGCCAAGGCCGCCGGGATGACCGCCGTCGCCGTCCGCACCGAGTCGACCGCCGGCATGGACATCTCCGCCGCCGACTACGCCATCGACCGCCTGACCGACTTCGACTTCGCCTGGCTCGCCGGGTAATGGAGGCCGCGCGGCACCCTCTTCAGACCGCCGAAGGGCGCCGTGCTATAATCGCTTCCAACAGAAGTAGAGACGCGCTGGTTACAAAGGAGCGAGCGCAATGAGTTGGCTCAAGACCTTCAGCCTATTGATTATCCTGAGCGCCCTCTTGGTCATGGTCGGCGCCCTGCTGTTCGGCGTATGGGGCGCCATCATCTTCTGCGGCATCGCCGCGGTGATGAACATCTTCAGCTACTGGTTCAGCGGCAACATCGCCCTCCGCATGGCCCACGCCCGTGAGGTGAGCGAGGTGGACGAACCCCGGCTCCATTTCATGGTCGCCGAGGTGGCACGTCTCGCCGACATGCCCACGCCCCGCGTCTTCGTCATCGACAACGACTCGCCGAACGCTTTCGCCACCGGCCGCAATCATAAGAATGCCGTGGTCGCCGTCACCACCGGCATCCGGCGCCTGCTCAACGAGGAGGAGCTGCGCGGCGTGATCGCCCACGAGATGGCCCACATCAAGAACCGCGACATGCTGATCATGACCATCGTCGCCATTCTCGCCGGCGCGATTTCCATGATGGCCTGGATCGCGCAGTTCGGCCTCATCTTCGGCGGGATGCGCGGGGGGCGCAGCGACAACCCTGTCGGCCTCATCGCCATGATCCTCGTGATCATCCTCGTCCCCATCGCCGCTGCCGTGATCCGCTTCGCCATCTCCCGCACCCGCGAGTTCGCTGCCGACGAGACCGGTGCGAGAATCATCAACAACCCACTCCCGCTGGCCAACGCCCTCGAAAAGCTAGACCGCGGCGTCCGGATGCGCGCCATGCCCGCCACCAAGACCACCGAGGCGATGTCCCACATGTACATCGTCAATCCGCTCGGGGCCCGCTCCCAGCACGCCAACGAGGTCGACGGCCAGTTCGTGGGCATGTTCTCCACGCACCCCAGGATCGAGGACCGCGTCCGGCGCCTCCGCGAGATGGTCCTCTACTAGAGCCGGAAGGGCGGCCTGCGGGCGCCCGCGCGCCTAGCGGCGCGCGCCCCCTCTCAGTCTCCCTCAAAGGGGGAGGGGCTTAAGGTGCTTCCCCTCAAGGGATGAGAGGGCAAGCGCCCTGCGCCGTTGCCGTTCGCCGCCTCAACTGCCTACTATGACCGCGCCATGCTCGACGGTTTCCGCGCGCTCGACCTCACGGGCCCCGAGGGGCAGCTTTGCGGCCGGATACTGGGCGACCTTGGCGCCGACGTTGTCAAGGTCGAGCCGCCGGGCGGCGACCCGGCCCGCCGCATCGCGCCCTTCCTCGGCGGCGTCCCCGGCCCCGGACGCAGCCTCTATTGGCACGCCTACAACTTCAATAAGCGCGGCGTCACGCTCGACATAACCAGCCGCGACGGCCGGGCGCTCCTCAGGCGGCTCGCCGACTCCGCCGACCTGATCATTGAGTCCTACCGGCCGGGCTACCTCGACGGCCTAGGCTTCGACCTAGAGGCCCTTTGTGCGGCGCGGCCAAGCCTCGTCATCACTTCGATCACTCCGTTCGGGCAGACCGGGCCCGACTCGGGACGCGCCGCCGGCGACCTGCTCCTCATGGCCCGCGGCGGGCTGCTCAACCTCTGCGGCGAGGAGGACGGCCCACCATCCCGCGTCCGCGTCCCGCAGTCCTACTGCCAGGCGGGAGCCCAGGCCGCCGCGGCCTCCGCTATGGCGCTGTACGACGCCGAGCGGACGGGGCGCGGGGAGCGCATCGACGTCTCGATGCAGGAGGCGGTGGCCAACAGCCTGATCTCCGTCCAGCAGCACTGGGACCTCCTCCAGGTCAACGAGCGCCGCGGCACGACCCAACTCCGCGGCGGCAAGGTGCTCGGACGCTACTCCTGGCCGGCCAAGGACGGCTCGGTCGCCTGGTGCTGGTGGGTCGCCCCCGGTTGGGGCTTCAAGATGTACCCCCTCATGGAATGGATGACCGAGGAGGGGATGGCGGGGGATTTGTGGGACTGGGACTGGGAGAACCGCAGCACGAACGAGCTGGAACAGGACGAGGTCGACCACTGGGAGGAGCTCTTCGGCGCCTTCTTCAAGACGCACACCAAGGCCGAGACCTACGCCGAGGCGCTGAAGCGCCGCATCATGCTTTTCCCTACGTACACGATGGAGGACCTCGCCGACTACCGCCAGCTTATCGAGCGGGACTACTTCACCGAGGTAGACCTTCCCGGCGCCGAGTCGCCGGTGCGTTTCCCCGGCGCATGGGTAGCCTCGTCCGGCGGCGAATGGGCGCTGCGTCGGCCCGCGCCGACCATCGGCGAACACAACCGCGAAATCTACGGTGGCGAGCTCGGCCTCAGCGGCGACGATCTTGCCAACCTGCACGGCGTGGGGGCCATCTGATGGCTGGGCAAACAAAAGGAGACCTACCGCTGGCGGGAGTGCGCGTCGTGGATTTCAGTTGGGCAGTCGCCGGCCCCGCGACGACCAAGCTCCTCGCCCTTTTCGGCGCCGACGTCATCAAGGTCGAGAGCCGTGTCCGACTCGACGGCGGCCGTTTGGGGACGCCCTTCCTGGAAGGCAGACCGGGCATCAACAAGTCCGGCTACTTCATCAACCACAACACCTCGAAGCGCAGCATCCGCCTCGACCTCTCAAAACCGGAGGCGAAGGAGATTGTCAAGCGGCTCGTCGCCGGGGCCGACGTCGTCGCCGAGAGCTTTTCCGCCGGCGTGATCAACCGGCTGGGTCTCGGGTACGGCGAACTTTCCGAGGTCAAGCCCGACCTCGTGATGATCAGCCTGACCATGCAGGGGCAGACCGGCCTCTTCGCGGGCCACGTCGGTTTCGGGCGCACGCTGGCGGGCCTCGCCGGGTTCGACCACCTCACCGGGTGGCCGGAGAGCAACCCCGCGGGCCCGAATCAGCCCTACACCGACCTCGTCGTGCCCTGGTTCGCGGCCTCGGCCGTGGTCTCAGCGCTCCGGCGACGCGACCGCACCGGCCAGGGCCAATACCTCGACCTCTCCCAACTCGAAGCGGCGCTCCACTTCCTCGCCCCATCGTTGCTCGACTTCACCGCCAACGGCGTCGTGCAGGAGCGTGCCGGCAACCGGGTGCCCGATGCGGCGCCCCACGGCGTCTTCCCTGCCGCCGGCGATGACCGCTGGGTGGCCGTCGCCGTCACCAGCGACGCCGAGTGGCGCTCCCTCTGTGCCGCCATGGGCCGGGGATCCCTTGCCGACGATGGGCGCTTCAGCACGCTCCTGGCGCGTAAGGAGAACGAAGACGCCCTCGAAGCCATCGTCGCCGACTGGACGCGCTCTCAGGCCGCGGAGGACGTTGCCGGCCGCCTCACCGCCGCCGGGGTGGGCGCGGCCGTGGTCGCCCGCGGCGAAGACATCCACCGCGATCCGCACCTCGCCGCCCGCGGCCATCTCCGCGTCATGGAGCACCCTGTCATGGGGGCAAGGACGCACACCGCGCCGTCGTTCCGCTTCTCTGAGATGGAGCTCGACCACCGCCGCGCGCCCCTCTTCGGCGAGCATGAGGACGAAGTGTTCGGCGGCCTGCTCGGCATGGCGCCCGCCGAGATCGAGCGGTTGCGGTCGGAAGGCGTCGCGGGCTAGACCTCTACGCGCCGCCAGTCCGACTCCCCGTGCGCTCGCGGAAAGATTTCGGGGTGCAGGATTTCGGCCATGATTTCGAGGCCGTCCACCACCCTGGGCCCGGGGCGGTTGTAGTAGGACGAGCCGTCCACGACGTAGACCCCGCCGCTCTTGACGGCGGCGAGCTTGTTCCATTCGGGCGGCATCGTGGTCTTGGAGAACTCGTCGACGCACTCGCCGAGGTGGTAGCCGCACGGCATGAGGACGACGATCTCGGGGTCGTAGGCGGCGATTTCCGCCCACGTCGCCTGCACCGAGGGATGGCCCTCGCGGCCCAGGCCGTCGACCCCGCCGGCGAGGCGGACCATCTCCGGCACCCAGTGCCCGCCGATGAACGGCGGGTCGAGCCACTCCAAGGCGAAGACGCGCGGCCGGTGTCCTGCGCCCGCCGCGGTCGCCTCGACGGCGTCGAGGCGCCGCCGGAGTGCCGCCGTGACTTCGGCGGCGCGCTCCGAGGCTCCTGTTGCTTCGCCGACGGAGGTAATCGTGTCGAGGATGGCCCCCAGCGTCGTCGGCTCCAGGGACAGCACCGTTCGCTCGTTGTCTCCGTCGCTGGGAAGCAGGCGCACCGCTTGCTGCACGTCGCCGTAGGAGACGGCGCAGACGTCGCACAGCTCCTGGGTCAGCACGAGGTTGGGGTCGATGCGTTCCAGCAGGGCCTGGTCGAGGGCATAGATGCTGCTGCCGGAGTGGACGGCCTCGCTGACGTGGCGGTGGATCTCCGCTCCGGAGCTGCCCGAGTGGTCGATCAACGACCGCGTCACCGCCGGTTTGGAGGCGGCCTCCGCCGGGTAGTCGCACTCGTGGGTTACGCCTGCAAGTTGGTCGCCGAGTCCCAGGGCGAAGACGATCTCCGTGCTGCTGGGGAGGAGGGAGCAGATGCGCATGGCGGCATTCTATGGGTCGCAACGCCGCCCCTCAAGGGCGCTAACGGTCGAAACGCCCGCCACCTTCGCGGTGGTACACTGGTGGGCGGTTTCGTAAGGCGCTAGCCGAGAACTCCGAGACGCCCGTGCCGCAGCACTTCCACCTCACCACCACCACCCAGTTCGACCGCGCCTGGGCCGAGCAGGCGATCTTCGATCTGGCCGACCGGCTGAAGAAGGGCGGCGAGGGCCTTCCGACCCTCGAAGGGCAGGCGCTCTACTGCCTCTTCTACGAGCCCAGCTTTGTCACGCGGGCCTCCTTCGAGCGCGCCTTCGGCCTCCTCGGCGGCGACGCCTACCAGACCGAAGACGCCTCCCAGTTCTTTCCCATCCAGACGCCGAGCTACATCGACGACGTCATCCAGATCCTCGCCAGTCTGCACTTCAACGTCGTCGTGCTGCGCAGCAGCGGCGAGGGCATCATGGACCGCGCCAGCGCCGTCGACGCCGTCCCCGTCATCAACGGCGGCAGCCTCGACGATCACCCCACGCAGGCCCTCGCCGACCTCTACACCATCGCGCGGGAGCGCGGCGCCGTCGACGGCGCCCGCGTGGCCGTCGTGGGCCGCCTCGAACACCGCAACGTCAGCGCCCTGTTGAACGGGCTCGCCCTCTACGACGACGTCACGGTCTCCCTGGTCCCCATCAGCGGCCAGATCGACCCTGCCGTCCGTGCCTACTGCGAGTCGAAGGGCGTTCGCTTCGAGACCCGCACGTTGGATAACGGCGTCGAGGACGCCGACGTGATCTACCTCAATGGGCCGCGCACGGTGGCGCACGCTCAACTCTTGAAGTCGCGCGACGTCTCCCTCGTCGTCGACGACGCGTTCATGGCGCGGTTGAAGTCCAGCGCCATCATCATGCACCCGATGCAGCGGAGCGGGGACTTCACATTCCAAGCCGTCGATCCGAGGATCGTGACCTACCGGCAGGCGGAGAACGCCCTCTTCGTCCGGATGGCCCTGCTCGCCTACACCCTCGGCGGCTAGGCCCGGCTGGGCTCCGGCGCCTCTCGGTACTCGTGGATCGGGCGCACCGCGAAGTCGCCCACGCCGTTGACCAGGCTCTCGGCCGCGGAGCGCGCCGTGTCGAGCGAGGTGAACACCGGGATGCGGCGCTCGACCGCGGCCCGCCGTATTGCGAAGCCGTCCTGGAGCGTCGCCCGGTCGCCGGTGACGGTGTTGACCACGGCGTCGACGGTGCCGTCGGCGACAACGTCCACGCAGTTGGGGTGCTCGCCGCTGAGGAACTTCGTGATCAGCGTGACCGGAATCCCCATCCCTTCGATCATCGCCGCCGTGCCCTCGGTGGCGTAGAGCCGGTAGCCGGCGGCCTGTAGGTCACGGATCAGGGGCTCGGCGTCCGCTTTGTTGCGGTCGGCGATGCTGAGCAGGATCGAACCCTTCGGGGGGAGCATCATGCCCGCCGCCATGAGCCCCTTGACCAGCGCGGGGCGGAAGTCGCGGTCGACGCCCATGACCTCGCCCGTCGACTTCATCTCAGGCCCAAGATAGGTGTCCACGCCGGCGAGCTTCGACATCGAGAAGACCGGGGCCTTCACCCCCACGAGTTTCCGCCGCTTGTAGAGCCCCGCCTCGTAGCCCTGCTCCACCAGGCTCCGGCCCAGCATCGCCTTGACCGCCGCCCGCACCATCGGCACGCCGGTCACCTTGGAGAGGAAGGGCACCGTCCGGCTGCCCCGGGGGTTCACTTCGAGCACGAAGACCTCGGGGCGGCTCGCTCCCGCGCCGCTCCATGGGCTGCGGTAGGCCTCACCGCCGGTCAGGACGAACTGGACGTTCATCAGGCCCTTCACCTGGAGCGCGAGGCCGATGCGGGTTGTGTAGTCCACCATCGTGTCGACCTCGTCCTCGGTCAGCGTCAGGCCGGGATAGATCGCCATCGAGTCGCCGCTGTGGACGCCGGCCCGCTCGACGTGCTCCATGAGGCCGGGGATGAGCACCGTCTCGCCGTCACAGATGGCGTCGACGTCGACCTCGCGGCCTTCGAGATAGCGGTCGATCAGCACGCGGCGTCCCTCGCCCGCTTCGAGCGCCTGCTTCATGTACTTCACGAGCTCGTCGTCGTTCTGCACGATCTCCATCGCCCGCCCACCGAGGACGTAGCTGGGGCGCACCAGCATTGGATAGCCGATGGTCTGGGCGACGATGAGCGCCTGTTCGAGGTTGGTCACCGCCGAGCCGGGCGGGTTCGGGATGCCGAGGCCGGCGAGGAACTCCTCGAAGAGGTGCCGGTCGGAGGCGATGTCGATGGAGCGGGCAGTCGAGCCCAGGATGGGAAGCTGGGCGCGGTCGAGGACCTGCGAGAGGTTGATCCCCGTCTGCCCGCCGAACTGCACGATCGAGGGCGGGAAGGAGAGCTCGCCGTCCTCCTCGACCGCCTCGTTTTCGAGAACGTCGCGCACGCTCTCCTCGTCCAGCGGTTCGAAGTAGAGCCGGTCGCTGGTGTCGAAGTCGGTGGAGACCGTCTCCGGGTTTGAGTTGACCACGATGCTTTTGACACCCTCGCCCTGCAGCGCCCACGCGGCGTGCACCGAGCAGTAGTCGAACTCGATGCCTTGGCCGATGCGGATCGGCCCGCTGCCCGCGACCAGGGCGCGTTGGCCGCCCAGCGGCGGGGCCTCGTTCTCTTCCTCGTAGGCGCTGTAGAAGTAAGCCGTCTCCGCCTCGAACTCGGCGGCGCAGGTGTCCACCATCTTGTAGACGGGACGGATCTCCCATCGCCGGCGCAGGCGGCGCACCTGCTCGGCCGAGCGGTCGGTAAGGACGGCGATCGCGGCGTCGGAGAACCCCATTCGCTTGGCTTCCCAGAGGAGGCCCGCCGATAGGTGCTCGCCGAGCAGCCGCCCTTCCATCTGCGCGATGTTGTCCAGCGCGCGGGTGAACCAGGGGTCGATGCCCGTCCGCCGCGAGAGATCCTCTGGGCCGAGTCCCCGCCGCAGCGCCGCGAGCAGTCCCCAAAGGCGCTCGTCGTTGGGGTGCAGTGGCAGACGGTCTTCGTAGAGCTTGCCGTCCTCGACCCAGTCGTCGTCCTCCCAGAGCAGGGAGCGGCCGGTGATTTCGAGGCAGCGGAGGGCCTTCTGGAAGGCCGACTCGAAGGTGCGGTCGATGGCCATGACCTCGCCGGTGGCCTTCATCTGCGTGCCGGTGACGCGGTCGCCGGTGGGGAACTTGTCGAACGGCCAGCGCGGAATCTTCACCACGCAGTAGTCGAGGGCGGGCTCGAACGCCGCCAGGGTCTTCCCCGTCACCGCGTTCGGGATGTCGTCGAGCCGCTTGCCGACGGCGATCTTCGCCGCGACGCGGGCGATGGGATAGCCCGTCGCCTTGCTCGCCAGCGCCGAGCTGCGGCTCACCCTGGGGTTCACCTCGATGACGTAGTAGCCGCTGGGGTCGGGCGTGCCGCCGGGAAGCGTCTCGCCGACCACGCCGCCCGGCGCGAGGGCGAGCTGCACGTTGCAGCCGCCTTCGATGCCCAGCGCGCGGATGATCTTCAGGCTCGACGAACGCAGCATCTGGTAGTCCTTGTCGGACAGCGTCTGGCTCGGCGCCACGACGATGCTGTCGCCGGTGTGGACCCCCATCGGGTCCAGGTTTTCCATGTTGCAGATCGTGATGCAGTTGTCCGCCCCGTCCCGCATCACCTCGTACTCGACTTCTTTCCAGCCCACCAAGGACTTCTCCACCAGCACCTGCGTGATGGGGCTGGCGTCGAGGCCGCGGCGCACGATGGTCTCGAGCTCCTCCGGTGTCTCGGCGACCCCGCCGCCCGTACCGCCCAGCGTGTAGGCGGGACGGATCACTAGGGGAAGGCCGAGCTTCTCGGCGGCGGTCCTCGCCTCCTCCAGCGAGCCGACGATCTCCGACGGCGGCGTCGGCTCGCCGATGGCCGCGAGCAGCGAGCGGAACCGCTCCCGGTCCTCCGCGTCCTTGATCGTCTCCAGCGGCGTGCCCAGAAGCCGGACATCGTACTTCTCGAAGATACCGGCGTCGGCAAGCTCGACGGCGAGGTTGAGCCCCGTCTGACCGCCCAGGGTGGGCAGGACGCCGTCGGGCCGCTCCCTTTGGATGATGCGCTCGACGACCTCGACGGTCAGCGGCTCGATGTAGACGGAGTCGGCGATGTCCTCGTCCGTCATGATCGTCGCCGGATTCGAGTTGATGAGAACGGTGGTGACGCCTTCCTCGCGGAGGGCGCGGCAGGCCTGGGTGCCGGCGTAGTCGAACTCGGCCGCCTGGCCGATGACGATGGGACCCGATCCGATAACGAGGACCTTGCGCGGCTTGCCGGGCGTGCTGTCTTCGGCGGTCACTCGGTTGGTTCGGGCGAGGCGCAGGGAGCGTGGATGGTGTTGTCGGCGGAGGGCCGTCCTATGCTAGCACAGGGGACGGCGTTTCCGCGACATAACGAAGGGACGGACCCGGCGGCCCGCCCCTTGTTTTGCGTTACGCAGTGGTTGTTCTACAGCTTATAGAAGTCGACCGCGTTGCGTCCGCGGATCTTCTCCTGGTCCTCGTCGCTGAGCTCGGCGATCTTGCCGTTGAGCATCTCCACGAAGTTGGGATAGAACGCGTCCGGGTGCGGGAAATCGGAGCCCCAGATGATCGAGTCGGCGCCGAGCCACTCCGCGGTGAGCGGCAGCGTCGCCTCTTCGGGGTCGAACGATATCCAACCCTGGCGGCGGAAGTACTCGGTCGGCGTCATCTTCAGGTGCGGCACCACGTGCCCCAGGTGCTCGAACCGGTGGTCGAGCCGCTCCAAGAGCGAGATGAGCCAGCCGCCGCTCGATTCGAGGACGGCGAAGCGCAGGTTGGGGTATTTCTCGAGCTTGCCGCCCGCGATGATGCCGGTGATGAGGTGCATCGAGTCGACGGGGTGGTTCACCGGCGTCCGGGCGAACTGCTGGATGATGTCGGGGCCGATCATGTCGAACAGCCGCCCCGAGCCGTACATCGCGTCGCCGGGGAAGGGGTGGAAGCCGATTGGCACGTCGAGCTCCGCCGCCGTCTCGAAGAGGGGATCGTAGTAGTCGTTCCACCAGCGGGCGTCTTCCGTGGCGTGGCAGGGGCGAAGGAAGATGGCCTTGAAGCCGAAGTCGTTGACGCAGCGGCGGGCCTCTTCGCAGGCCCACTCTACGTCGTGCACCGCCACGATGTTGACCGCGCCGTGCAGCCGGCCGCCGCCGCCCTGGACGTAATACTCCGCCAGCCAGTTGTTGAGGCCGCGGTTGATCGCGTGGTGCAGCTCAGGTTCGTTGACGGTCTGGAGGTTCATGGTGGGGTAGAGGACCGCCTCGTCCATGAGCTCCTCGTCCATGACGCCGAGCCGCGCCGTCGGCTCCTGGGCGGCAGGGTTCATCTGGGTGTAGTTGAGGTTCATGACGTTGCCGAGGTCGACGCCATGGTTCCAGCGCTCCACTCCCGCCAGTCCCGCCACCGCCGTGGCGCGGCTTTCGGTCGCCTGCGGGCCGGGGCCGATGGTCGGGTTCGACTTCATCCAGTGGTTGTTGACCCAGTACTCGTTGCCGTCGTCCTTCTCGATGATGCGCGGCGCGAGGTCCCGGAACTCGGGATCCATGTAGTCGGGCAGGGCGAAGGCCGGCTCCAAGTAGTGCCCGTCGGCGTCGATGATGCGCGTCTTGACTTTCGTCTCCGTCGTCATGGGTGCTCCTTCTCTGCTTCTCGGTGCTAGGCCAGGTTGTAGAGGCCGATCGCGTTGCCTGCGATCATCTTGTATTTCTCGTCCTCGGGGACGCCCGCGAAGTGCTCCTCGATGACGGCCTTCGACTCGGGCCACGAGGTCTCGCTGTGCGGGTAGTCGGACGACCACATGATGCTCTCGACCCCGATGGTGTGGCGCTCGCGGACGGCGACGGGGTCGTCGATCAGCGTGCCGAGCACGTGGTTCTTGAAGTAGTAGCTCGGCGGCTCCTTCAGCTCCGACTTCGTCCAGTGGCGGTGCTTGTTCCACACGTGGTCCATGTAGTTGATGATGAAGGCGCACCAGCCGAGGCCGCCCTCGACCTCGACGAGTTTCAGGGTGGGGAAGCGCTCGAAGACGCCGCCGTAGATGAAGAGGCCGATGGGCTCGGCCAGGCTCAGCTTCGTCATCGTCATGTCCGAGAGGAAGTGCGGGGTGGTGTCGAAGCGGGTGCTCCGGCCGCCCATGCTGGAGTGCACCTGCACCGACATGCCCTGATTGACGATCTCGCCCCACAGGGCATCGAACTTGGGATCGGTGTAGTCGGCGCCGTCGGGGCTGACGCCGGGAATGAGGGCGCCCCGGAGGCCGATCTTGCCCGCGTGCTTGACCTCGTCGACGGCTTCATCGACGTCCCACACCGGGATGTAGGCGATGCCGAGGAGCCGGTCGGGGGAGGGCTTGCAGAAGTCACCGAGCCAGTCGTTGTAGGCGCGGTGGCTGGCGAGGGCGAGGTCGCGGTCCTGGGTGCGGAGCGGGCCGCCTCCGTAGATCGCCTCGGCGTCGACGCCGTCGATGTCCTGGTCCTTGATGCGCTCGGTCGGGTCCCAGCCGCCCGGCCGGGTGTCGCTGATCTTGCCCTTGAACTTGTAGTCCTCGGACTTCTTGCCCGCCAGGTTCGAGAGCATGATGAAGGGCGTCTTACGGCCCTCGAATACGACGAAGTCGCCCTCGTCCGTGGATTCGAGCGACGGGGCGCGGTCGGTGAAGCTCCCCGGCAGGTACTCCTTCCAGAAGGTTGGCGGCGGGCTGACGTGCGAGTCCGCCGATATGATCTGATACTGCCCCATATGGACCCCCTATGCCGCTGATTGCAGCGCATATACTATGGCCCGCGCCGAAAACCGGTCAAGCAATCCGCGGAGGGCGGCGCGGCCGTCTCTCAGTCTCTCACAGGGGGAGAGAGGTTTAACAAGCGCTCGAAGGAGGAACGAACGATGGTGAAACCGTTGCGCGGGGTGAAGGTGGTCGAGCTGGCGACGTGGGCGGCGCTGCCGGGCGGGGCGGCGATTTTGGCCGACTGGGGCGCCGACGTGGTCAAGATCGAAGACCCGAGGACCGGCGACCCGCTCCGCGGCTTCCACCACGCCGTCAGCCCGGGTGAGAGCAACGCGCCGCCGCCCGCCTTCGAGCAGAAGAACCGGAACAAACGCAACATCGCACTCGACGTCAGCCTGTCGGAGGGGCGGGGGGTCATCCGCGCGCTGCTGGACAAGGCCGACGTCTTCGTGACCAGCATGCGGCCGGCCAGCCTGGAGCGCTACAACCTCACCCACGCCGAGCTGATCGAGACCAACCCCGGGCTGGTGATGGTGCACCTTTCCGGCTTCGGCCATCAGGGGCCGGACTCGCACCGGCCCGGCTACGACGCGCTCTGCTTCTGGTCGCGGACGGGTCTGGCCCGCAGCCTCGCGGGCATGGAGAATGACCCCATCAGCCAGCGGCCCGCCCAGGGCGACCTCACCACCTCCATCGCCATCGCCGGCGGGGTCTGCGCCGCCCTCTACGAGCGCTCCCAGACCGGCAAGGGCCAGGAGGTGCTCGCCTCGCTCTACGGCACCGGCCTCTGGATCGTGTCGAGCGACATAACGACGAGCTTCGTCACCGGCGAGAACCCCCGCAAGCTGGCGCGCAAGGACGTGGGCAACCCCCTCGTGACCACCTACCGGACGAAGGATAGCTGGGTGCACCTGGTGAACTTGCAGTCGGAGCGGTTCTGGCCGCCGCTGTGCCGCGCGGTGGGGCGCGAGGACCTGATCGAGGACGCGCGGTTCAAGGACCCGGTCAAGCGTGCCGAGAACGGGCCGGAGCTCATCGAGATCTTCGACGCCGAGTTCGAGAAGCGCACCGTCGACGAGTGGCAGCCCCTGCTCGACGCCGAGGGGATCCGGTGGGGGCGCGTCCCCACGACCCTCGACGCCACGCAGGACGAGCAGGCCTGGGCCAACGGCTACTATCAGACCATCCCCCACCCCGACCGGGGAGAGATGACCTTCGTTTCCAGTCCGCTCCAGTTCGGCGGCGAACCCTCGCCCATCGAGAGTCCGGCCGCCGCGGCGGGCCAGCACACCGAGGAGGTCCTGCTGGAGTACGGCTACTCGTGGGACGAGATCAACGCACTGCGCGACAAGCGCGCCGTCCTGTAAAGGAGGCCAACATGACCAGACTCAGCGGCGACATCGGTGAGATCTACGGCAAGCTCCCCGGCCCGATCATCAAGGCATGGCAGGAGTTCAGCACTGCCATCTGGACGGACGGGCGCATCGACGCGCCGCTGCGGGAGCTGATGCGCATGCGGTCGGCCCAGCTCACCCCGTGCACCCACTGAGAGGTCACCCGCATCGCTGAGGCTCAGCGGGAAGGCGTGACCGAAGAGACCATCGCCAAGGTCGCCGACTTCCGCGCGTCGGACCTGCCGGAGCGGGAGAAGGCGGCCCTGGAGTACACCGAGCGCTACATCTTCGATCCGGCGGGCATGGACGACGCCTTCTTCGCCCGCCTCCGGGAGCACTTCACGGAGGAAGAGATCGTCGAGCTCGGCTTCATCCTGATCATGTACAACGGGCTCCACCGCTTCAACGCCTCCATCGACCTGGGCCCGCACCACGCGGACCGTCTGTGGTACGTCTCCGTCCTGGAGGGGACGAAGACGGCGGCGCCGGCGGAGTAGCGCGGGAGGGACCCCGCCCCGGCCCTCTCTCAGTCTCCCCCACAAAGGGGGGAGAGGTTTTAACGTGTTGCTCCAGCGGGGGAGGGTTGAGGTAGCGCGCCGCCCGGGTGGTGGTGGGAGGGACCCCGCCCCGGCCCTCTCTCAGTCTCCCCCACGAGGGGGGAGAGGTTTAAGGTGTCCCCCTGGCGGGGGAGGGTTGAGGTCTTGGCCCCCCGGCCGGAGGGTGTTGGGGTGCCCCCTCCGCCACCACCGCCTAGCCACGACCGGGTATCCTAGAAGCGCCACAAGGAGGCCCGCCATGAGAGCGTTCACGACCCACACCGGCCTGGCCGCCGTCCTCGACCGGGACGACGTGGATACGGACCAGGTGATCCCGAAGCAGTTCCTGAAGCGGATCACGCGGACGGGGTATGACGACGCGCTGTTCTTCGATTGGCGCTTCCTCGACGACGGCTCGCCGAACCCCGACTTCGAGCTCAACCATCCCGCCTACGAGGGCGCCAGCATCCTCATCGCCGGACGCAACTTCGGCTGCGGCTCGTCCCGCGAGCACGCCCCCTGGGCCCTCAACGACTACGGCTTCCGCGCCATCATCGCCCCCAGCTTCGCCGACATCTTCCGCAACAACTGCTTCCAGAACGGCCTCCTGACCATCACGCTCGACGAGGCGGACGTCCGCGGCCTGATGGAGAAGGCCGCCCCCGGCAACGACTACCGCCCCACCGTCGACCTCGAAGCCCAGACGATCTCCGACCCCGCCGGCGGCTCGATCTCGTTCGAGGTCGATGAGTTCCGGCGGCACATGCTCCTTGAGGGGCTGGACGACATCGGGCTGACGCTGCAGCACGAGGACAAGATCGCGGCGTACGAGCGGGCGCGGGGGATCGGGTAGGGGCAGGATGGCTGGTTCAGCCGCTACGCCTCCCCATAGGACTGGATCGAATTCACCACCCACGATTTGGCCGCATTGCGCCAAGTTGCCCTTGCGTGAGTACCTGTCTGGCCGATACGGTGTGCCGAACCAAGCAATGAACGTAAGGAGAGGCACATGGCACTGCTCCCGCCGATGTACCTGAACACGGTTGTAGCTCTAGGTTGTCCTGGAGACAATCAGGAGATCAAGTACTCAGCGACAGGATTTCTGTACGCCTATCCTACTGGAGAAGTGGATGAGGAGGGGGAGAAGACATTTTGGACGTTCCTCGTCACAAACAGGC
The DNA here is from genome assembly GCA_034421515.1 of Dehalococcoidia bacterium. Lineage (GTDB taxonomy): Bacteria > Chloroflexota > Dehalococcoidia > SHYB01 > SHYB01 > DAOUKH01. The sequence goes on along the minus strand of DAOUKH010000097.1, from coordinate 5,482 downwards.
ATGTTTTTGAAACCATTTTCCAACACAGTGAAATCTTGTCCTCCCGGTTTAACAAACTTGATGCAACCGGCTCAAGTGCATATTCAGTATCGCGAAAGAATGCCAATTGGACTGCTCACCCTGACCCCGAATGTGACGTCGCCGTGTTGGGGATAAACCCCGACCAATTGATGGCAGACAACATTGAACACACATTCTTTTATGATGATCGAGCGCTTACGTGTGAACAAGCAGCCACTCTTGGCGTCAGTGAAGGAGATGGCGTCTTCATTCTGGGGTTTCCGTTGGGACAAGCCGGTGATGAACGAAACTACGTTATCGCCCGACAAGGAATCATCGGCCGCGCCCAACATTGGCTAAGAGGAAATGCAAGTACATTCCTAATTGACGCATCGATCTTCCCTGGGAACAGTGGCGGCCCGGTGCTCTTGAAGCCTGAGGCAGTCGCTATCCGTGGTACCAAGGCCAACGACAAGTGCGCGCTGATTGGCATGGTGTCTTCGTATCTGCCATATCAGGAAGTCGCGGTAAGTCAGCAGACTGGACGACCTCGTATGATATTCGAAGAAAACTCAGGCCTTGCGACGGTGGTGCCGTGTGATGCCATAAATGAGGCCATACAGGCCGCGATCGATAAGATTGAAGCCAAGCCGCGGCGGGAGAATCGGGAGGCTTAGTGGCTTGATGTACCAGGACGCACGAACGAAACTGAAGTCTGTCGTTGCCAGAGGGCGAGTCTAATGGATAAGAGCTTACGAGACCCTGCGAGCATCCGAGAGCATAGTCAGAACAAGTGGATGTATCGAGGCCCGGTACATGAGATAGAGATTCTTCACAAATGGGGAAGTCCGGAACCACAAGATGTCCATGGTAGTCGACTTGTAACGCTTCAAACCTGCGAAGACTGCGAAGCAGAGCAGCAGACCTTGCACATTGATTCGACAGAGAGCAGGGACAGTGGAGGAGAAGATCAGAGTAAACTGTGGAGAATTGATGGCTCGATTGACTTCGTGAAGGATATCGAAGATGCCATGGCGGCACCATTTGTTGGAACGAAGTACAACAACCTCGAAGACTTTGCAACGAAGATAAGACAACAGTATGAATGCGCGATCAAAGAGAATGACATAACCCTAGGTCTAACGGAACGAGTCATCAGTGCTAGCCCTGGGAGCAGGAAATTCTTGAGGAAAATACTACTCACACACAGGCAAGGTTTGGTGTGCAACAGATGCGATTCTATAGTGTACTCGATCGATGATCTGACTGAAGACCATATACTGCCCCAGGCAAGGGGTGGTCAATCAAAGTTGATAAACCTTCAATTGCTATGCCTAAAGTGTAATGAAGAAAAGGGAAGTAGTGAACCTGATCACAGAGATCAGTCTCCGTACGCCCACGAGGGGCCGTCGTGCAAACACACGATTACCTGTCGTGAAGTCGCCGCTTTACGAGCATCCCACGATTCGCCGAAGATCTGATATTTGACTAGGCAACCCACTCCGCGCGCAGCAGGACGAGGGGGATGTTGAGGTCGTAGGCGTTGGGGAGGATGCCGAGGCGGGCGCGGACGGTGGCGGGGGCGGCGTCCATGGTGTGTTTGAGGGCGGCGACGTTGTCGGGCGGGGTGTGCATGCGGCCGGTCCAGTCGTCGAAGGGCATGCGCATGTTCCAGAAGCCGAGGAACTCGGCGGTGAGGCCGACCTCGGCGAGCATGGCTTCCCATTCTTCCAATAGGTAGTCGCGGACGTGGCTGGCGTCGCGGAGGCGCTCGATGCGGTCGAGGATGGCGTCGGTCTCGGGCGGGTCGGCGGGGGTGTAGGAGTCGATGATGAGGAGGCGTCCGCCGGGGGCAAGGACGCGGGCCATCTCGGCGACGGCGGAGCGGACGTCGTGGAAGTGGTGGGCGGCGACGCGGCAGGCGACAAGGTCGAAGGCGGCGTCGTCCAACGGGAGCGAGGCGGCGTCGGCGGCGAGGAATGAGACGTTGGCGGCGTCGCGCTCGCGGGCGAGGGCGCGGGCCTGGTCGAGCATGGCGTCGGTGACGTCGCAGGCGACGACGTCGCGGACGAGGGGGGCGAGGGCGAGGGCGGTGTGGCCGGCGCCGCAGCCGATGTCGAGGGCGCGGTCGGCGGCGGTGGGGTGGGCGGCGTCGACGAGGGCGGCGAGGTCGGGGCCCGTGGCGTGGTAGGTGCTGGCGGCGTAGGCGGCGGCGGCGGGGCCGAACTGGCGGGCGGAGTCGCTGGCGTCGGTTGGGGTGGTCATGGGGTCGGCCTCATGGTGGGGAAATGTACCACGGGTGGTTGGGGGGCGCGTGGCGGCGTCGGGTGGCCAGTGGTGGTGATGGGGGGCCCCTCATCTCAATCTTCTCCCCTTGGGAGAAGAGGTTCCGGAGGAGCCCTCCCTCAGTCCCTCCCATAAAGGGAGGGAGGTTTAAGGTGACGTGCGCTCTCTCAGTCTCCCTCGGGAGGGGGAGAGATTTAGGGTGGAGAGGCAATGAGGGAGTGGCGGCGTCGATGGCCAGAGGTGGAGATGAGGGGCCCCTCATCTCAATCTTCTCCCCTTGGGAGAAGAGGTTCCGGAGGAGCCCTCCCTCAGTCCCTCCCATAAAGGGAGGGAGGTTTAATTGGGGAGGGGGCGGCGGGTTTCGAATGAGGTGTGGTGGTTGAGAGGAGCGGGCACCCACAAGAGGTGCCCCTACGGGAGGGGACCGCCCGGCCCGGCCCGCCGGCGTGCGCTGGCGGGCGCGTGCCCTCTTTCAGTCTCTCTTGGGAGGGGGAGAGGTTTAGGGTGGAGAGGCAATGAGGGAGTGGCGGCGTCGGTGGCCGGTGGTGGTGGTGAGGGGCCCCTCATCTCAATCTTCTCCCCTTGGGAGAAGAGGTAAGAGATTCCGATGCGCTATAGTAGCGGCCCTGCCGATCGTGCCGAGGAGAGGGGCGCCGTGATCGAGATTCCGACTGAGCCGTATGGGGTGAACGACCTTGTATCGGCGGACGACCATATTATTGAGCCGCCGGGGGTGTGGACGGACCGGGCGCCGGCGGGTCTGGCGGACCGGGCGCCGGCGATCGTGGTCGATGAGGGGCTGGAGAAGTGGAGGGTGGAGGACCGGCTGCGGGCGAACCACGGGCTGTCGGTGATGGCGGGGCGCAGCTACGAGGACTTCACGTCGCAGTCGCAGAGCTTCAAGGATATGCGGCCGGGGTGCTACGACCCGGTCGAGCGGGTCCGCGACATGGACCTCGACGGCGTGCTCACTCAGATGTGCTTTCCGTCGCTGGCGGGCATCGGGGGCGAGGCGTTCATGGCGCTCAAAGACCCCGAGCTGCGGGACTGGGTCTTCTCGGCGTACAACGACTGGCTGCTCGACGAGTTCCAGCCGACGGCGCCGGGCCGGCTCGTAGGCCACGCCATCTTGCCGCTGTACGACCCGGCGAAGGCGCTCGCCGAGTTCGAGCGGATCGCGGCGAAGGGGGTCAAGAGCCTCAGCGTGCCGGGGCGGCCGCAGCTCGTCGAGGGCTGCCTCGCCCTGATTCACCCCGACCTCGACCCGCTGTGGAGCAGCGTCGAGGAGCAGGGCGTGCCTATCAACATCCACCTAGGGCAGGCCCGCTCGGGCCAGACGGCACAGATGCTGCTCGACCCGCTGCCCGGGCAGGCGGAGGCGTACATCGCCGCCGCGCCGCTGAGCTGCTTCGAGTTTCTGGGCGAGGTGATCTGGGGCGGTCTGCTGGAGCGGCACCCCACGCTCAAGGTCGTCTCCAGCGAAGGCGGGATCGGCTGGCTGCCGTACTTCCTGGAACGGAGCGACTACACCTTCACCAAGCACCGCTTCTGGACGAAGTCGCGGCTCGACAAGAAGCCGTCGTTCTACTTCCACCGCCAGTGCTACGCGGCGTTCATCCACGACGAGGCGGGGGTCTTCGCCCGCGAGCTGATCGGGGTCGACAACATCCTGTGGGAGTCGGACTACCCGCACACGGACACGACGTGGCCGCAGAGCCACGAGTGGGCGGCGGCGAGCCTCAAGGGCGTGTCCGAGGACGAGTACCGGAAGATCACGCGGGAGAACGCCGAGGCCGTCTACAACCTGGGCTAGCTCCTGGGTCGACGGAAGAGCGGCATGGCAGGCCCCCTCGACGGCGTACGCATCCTCGACCTGACCTCCGGCGCCGCCGGGCCGATGGCGGCGATGACGCTGAGCGACCAGGGCGCCGACGTGATCAAGGTCGAGCCGCCGGGCGGCGGGCCGTTCCGTGGCTACGGTGGGCGGACGGTGTGGGACCGGGGGAAGCGCAGCGTCGTCCTTGATTTGAAGCGCGACGAGGACCGTGCGCGGTTCCTCGAACTCGCCGCCACCGCCGACGCGCTGATCGAGAGCCACGCGCCGGGGACGATGGCGCGGCTCGGGGTCGGCTACGACGACGTCGCGGCGCGCAACCCTGGGCTGGTCTACTGCTCGCTCACCGGCTACGGGCGGGGGACGAAGAGCGCGGGGCGTCCCGGCTACGACCTGCTGGTGCAGGCGCGGTCGGGGCAGCAGTACGAGCAGCCCGGCTGGCGCGAGGGGCCGATCTTCCTCTATCTGCCGATGCCCAGCATCGCGGCGTCGTATCTGGTCGCCGCCGGGGTCGCCGCCGCGCTGTACGTCCGTGAGGGCACCGGTCGGGGGCAGTGGGTCGAGACCTCGCTGTACCAGGGCGTGCTGGCGTTCACCACCCAGCTCTGGCAGTGGGGCGAGCGGATGGCGTCGTGGTACGGCATCGAGAAGGAGCCGCAGCCGAGCATCTACCAGTGCGCCGATGGGGAGTGGGTGCACTCGATGCACATGGGCGGCGGTCGCGGCAAGGACCGGAGCATCGTGTGGAAGACGCTGGGTATCGACCCCATCGAGCGCCCCACGTCGGCGGAGGGGCGCGAGGAGGCCGACGCCAAGCTCCGCGCCGCCTTCCGCGCCCTGCCCCGCCAACAGATCCTCGACGCCTTCTGGAGCGGCGACGTGCCGATCCAGGCGGTCCAGCCGGCGGCGCAGGCGTTCGAAGACCCGCAGATGATCCACAACGGGATGGTGGTCGAGGTCGACGACCCGGTGGTGGGGAAGACGAAGCAGGCCGGCGTCACCTTCACGCTGCACAACGCGCCGGGGCGGGTGCAGGGTCCGGCACCGCTTCTGGGGCAGCACACGGACGAGGTGCTGAGGTCGGTGAACGGGGCGCCGCGACGGAAGACGTCGGGGGCGGCTCGCAGGCATGCGCTCGAAGGGGTCGAGGTACTCGACTTCGGCAACTTCCTGGCCGGGCCGTTCGGGCCGATGGTGCTGAGCGACCTCGGGGCGAGTGTGATCAAGCTGGAGTCGACCGAAGGCGACCAGATGCGGCACGCGACGAAGCCTTTCCACGGGTGCCAGCGGGGGAAGCGCGGGATCGCCGTCGACCTCAAGCGGCCGGAGGGCGTGGAAATTGCGCGGCGGCTCATGGCGCGG
>DAOUKH010000096.1:0-10542 GCA_034421515.1 Dehalococcoidia bacterium | reverse complement strand
ACACCGCGTCGAAGACGGGCCTCGTCGGGTTGACCAAAGCCCTGGCCTGCGAGCTGGGGCCATTGGGCATCACGGTGAACTGCGTCTGCCCCGGCCCGGCGGACACTCCCGCCTGGGAGACGTTCTTCAAGCGCTTCCCCGAGCAGGCCGAGCAGACCATCGCTCGCAACCCGATGCGGCGCCTGGCCAGGCCGCAGGACATCGCGAACGCCGTGGCCTTCTTTGCCTCCGACGGCGCCGCCTACGTCAACGGCGCGGTGCTCTCGGTCGATGGCGGCGCGTCGCGGCTTCCCTGAAGCCGGCCTACTTCTTCACCTCGATGATGAGGTTGCGCCACTGCTTTTCGGGGTCGAGATTCGTGGCGGTGTGCTCCTCGCCGTTGCTCTTGACCCAGATGAGCTCCGGCGTGATGACCTCGAACTCGCTCCGCGCCTCCCCGATTTCGTCCGACCTAACGGGGGTGGCCTCCAGGGTGACGATGAAGTAGTCGAGGTCGTGGACGTGGGGCCCGACGGTCTCGCCGGGGGCGATGGTCTGGTCCCACACGCGGAACTGGTCGTTCTCCCAAATGACCACGTCGCCGACTTGGTCTCCGGTATTGCGATTCATGAGCCGCCCTCCCTCTATTCCCGGCGGTCCGCCCCGCCGAGTGGAGGCCGAGCGTAGCCGCCGGAGGGCCGCGCGTCAAAGGGCTGTCCGGTAGCGCCTTCAGAAGGGCTTGTGTATACTTAGCGCCGCGTTTTGAAGGCCCCGGATCCCCCTATGACCCGGTTCTAGAGGAGACTTCATGCCCGGTATCAGCGCTGTCGGCGCCTACGTGCCCAAATACCGTATCGCGCGGTCGCTTTTCGCGCAGGCGTGGGGTTCGGGGGGCGGACCCGGCGAGCGCGCCGTCGCCAGCTACGACGAAGATACCCTGACCCTGGCCGTCAACGCCGCCGTCGATATCCTGAACGCTCACGGGCGCGACGGCATCGACGCCGTCTACTTCGCCTCCACGACGGCTCCCTATCGAGAGAAGTCCTCCGCCGCGCTTGTCGCCGCCGCCGCCGACCTCGGGCCCAACGTGCGCACCGCCGACTTCGGCGGGTCGCTTCGCGCCGGCGCGATGGCTCTTCGCGCCGCCATCGACGCCGTCAACGGAGGTTCGGCCGGCTCGGTGCTTGTCGTCGCCTCCGACACCAGGCGCGGCTACCCGAAGTCGCCATTCGAGGCGACCTTCGGCGACGCCGCCGCCGCCGTCGTGGTGACGGGAAGCGGCGCCGTCGAGATCTCCGACTCAGTCACCAGTACCCACGAGATCGCCGACATCTGGCGGCGCGACTCGGACGACTTCGTCCGCTCGTGGGAAGACCGCTTCGTGATCACCCAGGGCTACGAACCGATCACCAAGGCCGCGGTCGAAGAGCTTCTGGCCAAGAACGGACTCGCGAAGGAGGACGTTTCCACCGCCGCGATTTACGGTCCCGACATCCGGAACCACACCGCGTTGATCCGCCGGCTCGGCTTCGACCCCAAGACGCAGGTGGCGGGGCACCTGATCGACGTCGTCGGAAACGCCGGCGCGGCCCATATGCTCCTCATGCTCGCCGCAGTGCTTGAAAAGGCCGAAGCCGGCCAGAAGGTCCTCGCCGCCAGCTATGGCGATGGGGCGGACGCCTATTTGCTTGACGTAAAGGAGCAGCCAAAGGTGAGCAAGGGGGTCGCGGGCCATCTCGCCGACCGCCGCGACCTGACCTCCTACGACCGCTTCCTCGCCTACCGGGGCGCGCTAACCGTGGACCCCGAGCCTCCGACGCGCCCCGAGTCGATGGGCGCGGCGAGCAAGTCGTGGAGGTTGGCGAGCGAGCATATTCGGCTGCACGGCAGCAAATGCAACCAGTGCCCCACGGTGACGCATCCGATCCAGCGCATCTGCTACACCTGCCGGGCGAAGGACGACTACACGGAGGTCCGGCTCTACGACAAGCCGGCGACGCTGTTCGCCTTCACCAAAGATCATCTGGCCGGCGGCCCCGAGCCTCCGGTGCTCAACTGCATCGCCGAGTCGTCGGAAGGGCAGGCGCGGATCTTCAGCATCCTGACCGACGCCGGGGCCGACGAGCCGAAGATCGGCATGCCTATCGAGTTCACGTTCCGAAAGATGAACGAGGCGGCGAACTTCCACAACTACTACTGGAAGGTGAAGCCGGTCTCCAACGGCCAAGCGGGCGGATAGGACCCAGACCGCCAAGAGAGAAAGGGGTTCCCCAGTGGGCACGATCAAAGACAAGGTCGCCATCGTTGGGATGGGATGCAGCAAGTTCGGCGAGCGCTGGGACGCGAGCCCCGAGGACATGATCATCGAGGCCGCCTACGAGGCCTACGAGGACGCGGGGATCGACCCCAGCGACATCGAGGCGGCATGGGTCGGCACCCTGTACTCCGGCGAGGCCGGGGGCATCATCGCCGACACGCTCAAGCTCAAGAATATTCCGGTGACCCGCGTGGAGAACTGGTGCTCGACGGGCCACGAGTCGCTGCGCAACGCCGCGTTTGGTGTCGCCTCCGGCATGTACGACATCGCGATCGCCGTGGGGTTCGAGAAGCTGAAGGACACCGGCTTCGGCGGCCTCGGCGTGGGGCGCGGCACCAATGCCGTTACCCAGTCGCGCGCCACCGCGCCCTCCTACTTCTCGTTCATCGCGAACCGGTACTTCAATCACTATGGCATTCCCGACGATGAGGGCAAGGAGCTGCTCGCCAGGATTTCGGTGAAGAACCACCATAACGGCTCGATGTCGCCGAAGGCGCACTTCCAGAAGCAGATCACGGTCGATCAGGTGCTGAAGGCGCCGATCATCGCGTGGCCGCTCGGCCTCTTCGACTGCTGCCCCACGACCGACGGCGCCGCGGCCGCCATCATCTGCCGCGCCGACCTCGCCCGGAAGTTCCGCCAGGACCCGATCTACATCAAGGGCATCGGCTTTTCCGTGGACTCGATGCTGCCGATGACGCGTCCGGGGTTCGACTATCTCGGCTTCGAGGCGAACCGCTCGGCCGCCCGCCAGGCCTACGAGCAGGCCGGCATCCGCGACCCGCGTAAGGAGATCGACCTCGCCGTCGTCCACGACTGCTTCACCATCACCGAGATGGTGATCTACGAAGACCTCGGCTTCACCACGCCCGGCATGGCTCCCGAAGAGGTGCGCAACGGCACCTTCACCCTCGAAGGCGAGCTGCCGGTGAACACCGACGGCGGCCTGAAGTCCTTCGGGCATCCCGTCGGGGCCAGCGGCCTGCGCACCGCCTATGAGATCTACAAACAGCTGCAAGGCAAGGCGGGCCCGCGACAGGTCAAGGACGCCGAGATGGGCCTCTGCCACACGCTCGGTGGGCCGCCGCAGGTCTCGTGCGTCACGGTGCTGGGGAACAGCGCCCCGGCGGGCGTGAACGCCTAGCCGCCGATGTTCAAGCGTATCGACCACCTGGTCGTCGCCGTCGAGGACGTGGAGGAGGCCGCCGCCCTCTACACGGACGTGTACGGGCTTGAGGCCTCCGAGGTGCAGGACTTGTCGCACCTGGGGTTGAAGGCGATCAATATCGAGCTTGGGAACGCCTACATCGAGCTCGCGCAGCCGACGAACCCCGATGGGCCGGTCGCGAAGTTTCTCGCCGATAAGGGGGAGGGGCTGTACCTGATTGCCGTTCAGGTCGACGATCTGCCGGGCACGGTTGAGAAGCTCAAGGAGCAGGGGGCGCGCATCCTCGGCGGGCCGCCGGGTCAGACGTTCATCCACCCCAAGAGCACGCACGGCGCGCTGATCATGCTCATGGAGTAACGCGCCGTCGATTCTGCGGCCAAAGAGAAGGGGCGCCTGCAGGCGCCCCTTTCGCGTCTCTGTAGAAACGAGCGGCGTTAAGACGGCCGCTCGCGGCGTTCCTTCTCGCGCTCCTCGGCCTTGTGGCGCAGCGGGCGGCCCTTGTCGGGCGTGGGGTCCTTCACGAGGCCGTACATGCGGCGGCCTTCGTGGTCCTCGGGAAGATACTCGGTGATGGGGAGCCCGTCCCCATTAACAAAGAGCAGTCAGTGGCAGTACTTGTAGATCTGCATGTCGTCGCAGGCGCACATCCACGTGCGGTACTTGGTCTCTTCCTGCTTGTCCGGGTAGAAGCGGCAGGGACACAACGGCCGCTTGAGCTCGTCGACGTGCTTGGCCAAGCCCGCGATCACCGCTTCGGAGACCATCGGGTCGGGATGGGTCACGGTGCCGGACTTCTCGCAGTACTTCGCGACGAAGTTCCGCATCTTGCTCATGGCTTTTTCGCTGGGCTGATCGGACGGCTGATCGGACACGTCGGCCCTCCTCGGCGCGGTCTGTAGACATATTGTACCCGACGGACGGGCGAACGCGGCGGGGCGGGACGGAAACGGGCGAATCTGCGCGGTTTTGGTTAGCCTAGTATGAGCGCCCGTCGAGGCGGATTAGGACACTGCCCTGGGCGTCGATGCGCCAGCGCGGCGCGCCGTCGAGTGCCTGCTCGTCCGCGTGGCGCGGTTTCTCTCGGAGATAGTTGGGGACGAACCGCACCGCGACCCCGCCGCGGAGGGCGACGGCGTCGAAGTCGAGGCCGGCCTCGGCCGGGACCGATCCCAGGCTGGGGACCTCGCCGGCCACCCAGGGATTCACGAGGTTTTGGCCGGCCCGGGCCACGGCCGCGAAGGTGGGGTAGGCGCCGGTGTCGGCATGGTAGCGGCGCACCGCCTCCTGTACGTTGGCGAGGTCTTCAACCTGTTGGGTGTTCTCGGTCTCGTCCAACACCACGGGTAGCACGACGACGATGAGCAGGACCACGAGGCCAAGGACGACGGCGGCCTCGACGAGGGTGAAGCGGCGCCGGTAGGGGAACCGCTTCTCGTTCATCGTGCCTTCGGCGTCGTAGGGGAATGACAAGGGAGTGCTCTTAAAGAGAAAGGCCCGCTCGTGGCGGGCCTTCTGGATCCGAACCTGCTTGACGGGTTAGCGCTTCACCTGCTGGACCTGAAGCTCTTCGCCCGGGGCGAGGGCCACGCGGCGGACATTAATACCAAACTTCAGGAGCCAGTACCAGAGTGTGCCCTTGCTGATGCCGAGCTCTGCGGCCATCGCCGGCAACCCTTTCTCGTTGTACATCTCGGGAAGGAGCTTCTCGAGCGGCTTGTTATACTGTTCCTCAACCCGTCGCATCAATTTCGTGCGCCTAACCATGTGTTACCTCCTGTCTGAAACATTAATAAGGTAGCACGTATTTTGACCCAGCGTCAAGACTTTGTTCAAAATCAGTTCATTCCGCTTGTCCGCTTCAGGCGCTCTTCAGGCGCCAATTCGCTCGCATCAGCGCGTTCTAAAAACCAATCTTCCCTAGCAAAACGAAACGGCTAAGACTCACCTTCCCCGTCGTCATAACGATATTTCCGGCGAACGGCGGCGGCCCAATCAACGATGCTCACCACCCTCTTCCTCGCCATGACGCCGGTCGGTGAACTTCGCGCCGCCATCCCGGTCGGCATCGTCACGCACGATCTCGCGTGGTGGGAGGCTTACCTGCTCGCCGTGGCCGGCAACATGGTCCCACCGCTCGTGCTGCTCTGGGCACTCGACCCCGTCAACCGCTGGTTGACCTCGTTCAGCAACCCGGCGGGCCGCTTCCTCACCTGGCGCATGGACCGGATCCGTGAGCGGCAGGGCCGCACCTTCGAGCGTTGGGGGGTGCTTGCGCTCATCCCGTTCGTCGCCGTGCCGCTCCCCGTGACCGGGGCGTGGACGGGGTCGCTCGCCGCGTGGGGGTTCGGTCTCGACCGGTGGCGCTCCCTGGCGGCGATCTTCGCGGGCGTCCTCATCGCCGGGGCAATCGTCACGCTCCTCGTTGAGCTCAGCATCGACTTCCCCTTCGTCCACGAGTAGCCGGCGCCAACCCGTTGGGGCGGCGCTATTCCGGACGCAGGAGTGCGGACGCCTCTTCCAGGCTGCCGGCCTCGTCGATGCTCCGCAGCACGTCGAGCAGACGGCGGGTCTTCGCCTCCCCCAGTACGTTGCCGGTAAGCGCGGCGAACTTCGAGTCCAGCCGCTCGTCGGACATGGGGTTGTCCGGCGAACCCGAGGCGTGGGCGACCTCGCGGAGGAACGTCCTGCCGTCTAGCGTGGTGAGCGTCAGGTGGGCGGCGTCCTGTCCCAGATCTGGCGAAACCTTGGCCCGCACCTTCGAGCGGAGAGACGCGATAGCGGGATCGGTGGCGCGCTCGTCGGTGTACTGCTCGGGGAAGGCGGCTCCGTCGACGAACCCGACAGCCGCGCCGTGCTGGTAGGAGAACTTCGCCTCCAAGCCGCCCTTGGGGTCTGGGCGGTCCATCAACTCTAGGACAAGCGGATGGACCAGGACGTCGATGAACTCGACCCCATGCGGCGGCACGCCCGTCTCGCGGAGCGCGATCGCCGCGTCGATGATGGGATGGGCAACGACGCCGCAGGGGTAGGGTTTCAGTCCGACGTTCAGGATCTCCCAGCGCCGCCCCAGGCTCTCCACGGCGCGAGACCAATCGCTCTCGGGAGACATGACCTTCCCGAAGCCGCGCCGCCCTTCCAGGATCATGGCCGGGCCGGTGAAGCCCTCGCGGGCAAGGAGCGCCGCGAACGTGCCCACCTGCGCGGGGTGTCCCGCGTTCATCGCCTTGGCCATCGAGCCGAGGGTCTCGCGTAGGCCCGACGCCTGCGTGCCCGCGGTACCGAGGGCGTTGGCCATGGCCGCGGCGTCCAGGCCCAGGACGCAGCCCGCGGCCGCCGCGGCCCCGAAGACCCCGCACGTTCCGGTGATGTGCCAGCCGGTGTCATAGTGCGACGGATGGACCGCCATGCCGATGCGGCAGCAGACCTCGATCCCCACCGCGGCCGCGAGCAGGAAGTCTCGTCCACTCGCCCCCGCCAACTCGGCGGCGGCGAACGCCGCGGGAATCGTGGGCGCGCTTGGATGGATAACCGTCGGAAAGTGCGTATCGTCGTAGTCGTCCAGATGGCACAGCCAGCCGTTTGCCAGCGCCGCTTGGTGCAGCGACGTCCGCACCCTCGTTCCCCAGATGGTGGCCCGCTCCGCGCCCCCCTCTGCCGCCAGCGCGTCCAGCAGCGGGGCCGCCTCTGAGCGCGCCGAGGCATGCACCGCCACCCCGACGGCGTTGACCAGGCACCGTTTCGTGTGTTCTCGGACTTCGGTGCTGAGGTCCTCCCACCGCGTCTCCGCGGCGAATGTCGCCAGCTCGACTGTCGCGCCCATCTATCCCTCCGGCCTGGCCGCGCCTTGCGCGCCGGCCCGCGGGAGAGGGTATCATCACCGGCGTCGGGCGGCGCGCCCCAGGGAGGCTGACATGGAAACGGTTGGGTTCATCGGCTTAGGAAACATGGGATCGCGGATGGCGGCCAACGTGCAACGCGCTGGCTACCCGATGGTGGTCCATGACGTGCGCCCCGAGGCAGCCAGCGACCTCGCCGAAGCGGGGGCCTCCCTGGCCGAATCGCCGCGCGATGTGGCGGCGCGGTCGGACGTCATCCTGACCTCGTTGCCCGGCCCGGCCGAGGTCGAGCTTGTGGCAACGGGGCCCGACGGCCTGGAGGGCGCGCTCCGCGAAGGGCAGGTCTACATCGATCTCTCCACGAGCCGCCCCACGCTCGTCCGGGAGCTCGAAGCGCGGTTTCGGCCCCTGGGCGTCGACGTGCTCGATGCACCGGTCAGCGGCGGTGTTCCGGGAGCCGCCGCCCGCAATCTCGCGGTGATGGTGGGCGGCGACCGCGCCGTGTTCGAGCGTGTCCGGCCTATTCTCGACGCGATGGGCGATAAGGTCTTCTACGCGGGAGCCATCGGTTCGGGAACGGTCTGCAAGCTCGTCCACAACGGGATTGCGATGGCGGTCCGCCAGTCGATCGCGGAAGGGATGACGCTGGGTGTCAAGGCCGGCGTCGAGACGGAAGCGCTGTGGGAGGCGGTGCGCCGGGGGGCCCTGGGCCGCATGGTGATCCTTCATGAGCAGCTGCCTAGGTCGGTCTTCGCGCGTGACTTCGACACGGTGCACTTCGCCCTCGAACTCGCGCGCAAGGACGTCGCCCTCGCAATCGACCTTGCCCAGGAGTACGACGTGCCCGTGCCAAGCTTCGATCAGGTCCAGAGCGTCCAGGACGAAGGGGTGCGCCGCGGCTGGGGCAAGCGCGACAACAGCATGACGTTCCTCATTCAGGAGGAGGCGGCGGGCGTCGAGCTTCGCGCGCCGAACGTCGACGCAGAGCGGGCCTCCAGGTTCATCACCACCCACCCCGACGCGTGACGCCGTCCCCGCGTATCCGAGCGGGCATATAATCGAATCCTCGGTGGACGATCGACGACCACCGTCCGGCTCCCCGTAGCTCAGCTGGATAGAGCAACGGACTTCTAATCCGTAGGTCCTGGGTTCGAATCCCAGCGGGGAGGCCACCCAAACGCGATGCAGCTACATGCAGGGTGACCTATGAAGATGAAGGTCGACAAAGAGGCCGACGCCCTCTACCTGCGCCTCGACGACTCCGCCATAGTCGATTCCGCGGAAGTCTCGCCCGGAGTTGTCTTGGACTACAACGAATCCAATGAAGTCGTAGGGGTAGAGCTACACGATCTCTCGAAGCGCGCTTCCAAGGTGAACCTCGACGCGCTGCAATTCGAGACCGCGTAGGGGCTGGCCGTTACTCCGCCGTAAGCAGCAGGCAGCCGCCGGTGGGGCCCATCGAGTTGCTGGAGACGCCGACTTTGGCGCCGGCGCGCTGCCGCGCCCCCGACTGTCCCCGAAGCTGGCGCACCACCTCGATGACGTGGTTCGCCCCGTGGGTGCGGCCGACGTTCACCGCTCCGCCGTCGCAGTTGACGGGCAGGCTCCCGCCCAGGCGGGTGTTTCCCTCGGCGACAAACGGCCCGCTCTCTCCCTTGCCGCAGAAGCCGAGGCCCTCCAGCCATTGGAAGACGGAGAAGATGAAGCCGTCGTAGAGGCCGGCGACGTCGACGTCGGAGGGCCCAAGGTCGGTGCGTTCCCACATGGCGCGCGAGGCGTTCCACAGGCCCGCCTCGTTCATGTCGGCCATGATGTAGCTGTCGGGCGTCGAGGTTGATCCCATGGCCCAACTCTCGACGAAGACCGGCTTCTGCTTGAGCGACCGCGCCCGCTCCTCGGTGGTGAAGATGACGGCGGCGCTGGCGTCGACGGGGTAGTCGCAGTCCAGGAGGCGGCACGGCTTCGAGATGTATCGGGTGCTGAGGTAGTCCTCCAGCGTCAGCGGGTCGCGGAAGAAGGCGTCTTCGTTCAGACAGGCGAACTCGCGTTGCGCGATCGCCTGGGCGGCGAAGTGCTCCTCCGTCGTGCCGAAGTCGGCCATGTGGCGCCGCATGTAGAGGCTGATCCAATGCGGGCTGGCGTGGGCGCCGAACGGTGTGGTGAACTGGTCGTCGCCGCTGACCACCGGCGGCGGTGGGCGTTTTGTATAGCTTCCTCCCGCTTCCAGCACGCTCCGGACCGCGATGCAGACCTCGGCGCTGCCTGAGGCCACCGCCGCGATAGCCGGGATCGCGCCGCCGAGGAATGTCGGCCCCTCCACGGTGGCCAGGTGCCAGCGAAGCCCCGGCGAGCCCAGCACGGCCGCTGTCTTCACGAGCGAGAGGAGCTGGTTCGTGGTGACGTAGGACGACATGCCGTCCACGTCCTCCGGCGCGAGGCCGGCGTCGTCTAGCGCCGCTCGGCAGGCCGCCAGCGTCAGCCATTCCAGGGTGCGGCCGCTGCGCCGCGCGACGGGCGAGTAGCCCACGCCCGCGACTGCGACGCGCCGTCCGGCGTCACGTGGAGGCATCGACGGCCTCCTTCGCCACGCCAGCGGGCCGGAAGTAGGGCAGGACCAGCCCCTCGTCGGCCTCCCGGAACGCCACTTCGACCGCCATCCCCACCGCCACCGCCTCCTCGTGGCAGTCGATGATGTTGGTGACCAGCTTCAACCCAGGCTGCTCCTCGAGCTCGACCACGGCGAGGATGTAGGGAATCTTGCCAGCGAAGGCGGGAATGAAGGCCTGCATCGCGACGCCGTAGGAGTAGATAGTGCCGCGCCCCGAGACCTCCGAGGGAACGAGGTCCTCCGAACGGCACTGGCTGCACTCGGGGCGCGGCCAGTGGACGTAGAAGCCGCAGTCGCCGCAGCGGAGGATGAGTAGGCGGCCCTCATCGACGCCGTCCCAGAAGAACTTCGTCAGTTCCGTCCGTTCCGGCCGGGGGATTCTCGCTTCCGTCGACATCGCGCCCATTCTAGCGCCTGGAAGGCGTCGGAGAACGCGACGGAAAGCAGGCGCGGCTATAATCCACGCTGTTGACGCCGCCGCGAACGGCGCGGCGAGGAGACGCGATGACGCTGCCGCTTCAGGGCGTCCGGGTGCTCGACTTCGGCTGGGTGAACGCCGGCGCCAAGGGCGCGCGCTATCTTTCCACCTACGGCGCCGAGGTCATCCACCTCGAGTGGAAGGGCCGTCTCGACA
>DAOUKH010000095.1:0-29427 GCA_034421515.1 Dehalococcoidia bacterium | reverse complement strand
GCTTCGGGCTCGCCGTTACCGCGCTGGCCGTGGCGTCGGCCCTGGTGTGGACCGCCGCCTTGCGAGGGCCGGACGAGATGCTCGAGGTGACCTTCGCCGACGTCGGCCAAGGCGACGCCGTCGTGGTGCGTACCCCGTCGCGGCACACGCTGCTCGTCGACGGCGGTCCCACCCCTGGCGGGGCCCTAGACGCGCTCGGCGCGGCGCTCCCGTTCTGGGACCGCGGCATCGACGTCATGGTGCTGACCCATGCCGACATCGACCACGCCGGCGGGCTCGCCGACATCGCCGCTCGCCACGACGTCGGCCTGGCGTTGGAGCCGGGCTCGCCGTCGGGCGACACCGAGCGCGCCGCGTGGAAGTCCGCGTTGCGGCGCGCGGGGACGCCGGTCTCCCTGGCCGTCGCCGGCCAGCGCATCATGCTGGGCGAGACGACCGTCGAGGTACTGCATCCACCGCCGCGTCCGCTGCTCGGTACGGGGTCGGACGGCAACAACAATTCGCTCGTCCTCCGCGTCGCCTATGGAGAGGTCTCCTTCCTGCTCACCGGCGATATCGAGGCGCTCGCAGAGCGCTTCCTCCTCGACCACGGCGCCGGCGTGGAAAGCACCGTGCTCAAGGCGGGGCACCACGGCAGCGGTACGTCGACAACGGCCGCCTTCGTCGAGCGGGTCGCCCCCGCCGCCGCAGTCATCAGCGTGGGCGCCGACAATCGCCTCGGCCACCCGGCGCCGGAGGTCGTCTCGACGCTCCGCGGCGCGGTCGGCGACGCCCTCTTCATCACCGCCGACCACGGCCCGGTCCGCTTCCGCACCGACGGCGTCCGGCTCTGGGTCGAGCGCGATTAGGTGCGGGGTGCGGAGGTCCCTTCCTCCGTACTCGCCGTGCGGTCGAAGCGGCGGAGGACGATGCCACCGATGATGAGGAGCAGCCCGATGACCGACGACAGCCGGATCGTCTCGCCCACGATGACGTTGATGAGGACGAGCGAGAGGAAGGGCGAGAAGTAGACGAGGTTGCTCACCTGGGCCGTCGTGCGTGAGAGCGACAGCGCGCGCATCCAGAGCACGAAGGTCAGGCCCATCTCGAAGACGCCGGCGTAGGCCGAACCGCCGATGCCGCGCAGGTCCAACGGAGGCGGGCCGGACAGGACAAGCGCCGCGATGGTGACGAAGACGAGCCCGAAGGCGAAGTTCAGGAGCAGCTTGACGACCTCGTCGCGGTCGTCGCGGACGTTGGTCAGCCAGAAGGTGGCCCAGATGAGCGCGCTGCCCACCGCGAGCACCGTGCCCAGAGGGTCGCTGACTCGGAAGGCCAGCAGGTCGCCGCGTGTCGCGATGACGAGCACGCCGAGGAAGCTCACCGCGATGGCGGCCAGGGATACGCGGCCGAGCGGCTGCTTGAGCAGCGGCACCGAGAGGATGACCACCACCATGGGCCACGTGTAGTTGAGCGGCTGCGCCTCCTGGGCGGGGAGGCGGTCGTACGCCTCGAAGAGCACAAGGTAGTAGAGGAAGGGGTTGAGGAAGCCGAGCGCCGCCGACCGCAGGTATTCCTTCCGGGAGCAGGAGAACGCCTCCCCCAGCTTGCCCCGCCACGCCGCCACGATGAGCAGCGCGACCGTGGACACCAGGGCCGCGTAGAACAGCATATGCGGCACGTCGACGTACCGCAGCGACAGCTTGAACGCCGACGCGACGGTCGACCAGAGGAGGACCGCGGCCCCCGCGTAGAGATAGGCTTGGGTCTGTCTGCTCACGGCGTTCCCATGCTGACTGCCAGGCCATATGGTAGCCGGACGGTCCTTGGGGGAGGAGGCGGCGCCCTTTTCTGCCTCGGTTGAAGTGCTCGTGCCCGCCCTCAGTCCCTCCCAGCGGGAGGGAGGTTTAAGGGGCGCCTTCGAGCGGAGGAGGGGCCGGAGGGCGGCCCTTGCTATAATTCCGCGGCGGCGGCGCGAGCCGGCGTGGAGGAGATTCCTGGCGCGCATCGACGGGCGAGCGAACGACGAGATCCGGCCCACGGTCATCACCCTCGGGGCCCAGCCCTACGCCGAGGGGTCGGCGATGATCCAGGCGGGCAATACGCGCGTGCTGTGCGCCGCCTCCGTCGAAGACGGCGTCCCCGGCTTCCTGCGCGGCCAGAAGCGCGGCTGGGTGACCGCCGAGTACGGCATGCTGCCCCGCTCGACCCTGACCCGGCGGCAGCGCGAGGTGGGCCGCCGCGACGGACGCTCCGTCGAGATCCAGCGGCTCATCGGCCGGTCGCTGCGGGCCGTGGTCGACATGGAGGCGCTCGGCGAGCGCACCGTCACCATCGACTGCGACGTGATCCAGGCCGACGGCGGCACCCGCACCGCGGCGATCACCGGCGCCTACGCCGCGCTGCATCAGGCGGCGAGCGGGCTGGTGGAGAAGGGCGCGATTCCGGCCATGCCCCTGAAGGACTCCGTGGCCGCGGTCAGCGTGGGGCTCGTGCTCGGCGAGGCGCTGCTCGACCTCTGCTACGAGGAAGACCTGCACGCCGACGTCGATTTCAACGTGGTGATGACCGGCGAGGGCGACTTCATCGAGGTGCAGGGGACGGCGGAAGGCGACCCCTTCTCCCGCGCCCAGCTCGATGGGCTGCTCGACCTTGCCGCGAAAGGCATCCGCTCGCTGGGAGAGGCCCAGCGGGCGGCGGGCGATGGAGCCGCGTCCGGCGCGTAGCCGCGCCGCCGCGGGCGGACCATGAAGAACCGGCTGGCGAGTCTCCTAGAGCAGCCGCCCAAGGAGCTGCGGCGCGAGGTCGACACCGACCTCGGAACTGGGGCCCGCGCCTTCGTCCTCTTTTGCGCCCGTCAGACCCAGTACTTCCTCACCAACAACAGCATGCAGATGGCCGCGGCCATCGCCTTCTACTCGTTCTTCTCCCTCTTCCCCCTCTCGATCCTGATCATCCTGGCCTTCGACTTCTTCGTGAACGAGACGGCTCTGCAGCAGGTCGAGCTCCAGCGGGCCCTCGGCACCTTCATCCCGGTCTCGCAGGAGACCATCGCCGACGCCGTACGGCGCGCCGTTGGCTCGGCGGACATCACCGCGCCGCTGGCGATCGTGGGTCTCGCTTGGGCCTCGACGGCCGTCTTTGCCACCCTGCGCAAGGGGATCAACACCGCGTGGGACGTGCGGACTCCCCGCTCCTTCCTGCTGGAGCGCGTCATCGACTTGAGCTTCACCATCGGCGCTGGGATGGTTTTCACCGGCCTACTCCTCTCGAACACGATCATCCGCGCCTTCGCCGAGACCAACGACCCTATGCAGATCAGCGGCCTCCTCGCCGGGCCGGCCTATCTTGCCGTCAGCACCTGGGTCCTCACCTTCCTCGCGCTCGTCGTCCTCTACCGCTTCCTTCCCAACACGCACGTCCAGGTCAAGAACGTGCTCTTCGGGGCGCTCATCGCCTCGCTGGCTTTCGAAATCGCGAAGGGCTTGTTCTTCTACTACACCCGCGCCCGCGCCGACGTCACCCAGGTCTACGGCGAGTTCACCTCCGTCGCCGTGCTGCTGGGGTGGCTCTACATCTCGGCGGCGATCGTCCTCATCGGCGGGCTGATCGCCTCGATCCACACGAGGCTCGTCGAGCAGGGGGTCGTCAGGCAGATCGACATTTGGACGCTGGGCGTCGCACCCGCCCTGGAGTACCTGCGCCGCCGTGTCAGTTCCGGGGCGCAGCCGCTGCGGCGACTCTGGCCGCGCAGCAGTCACAGCGGTTAGCACCACCCCGCCGGTATACTGGCTTCGGACGCGTCGTGACGACGTGTGCGACGAGGAGGAGGGCCGCGTGAAGGTCCGCAAGGCGGTGATTCCGGCGGCGGGATGGGGCACCCGGTTCCTTCCCGCGAGCAAGGCCGTCCCGAAGGAAGCCCTTCCCATCGTCGACAAGCCGGTGATCCAGTACGCCGTCGAGGAGGCCGCGGCCTCCGGCATCGAGCACGTCGTCCTCGTCACCTCGCATAACAAGAAGGCGGTCGAGGACTACTTCCACCGCAACGTCGAGCTCGAAGGCATCCTCGAAGGCAAGGGCGACGGTGCACGGTTGGAGCAGGTGCGCGCTCTTGCCGGCCTCGTCGAGGTCTCGTCGGTCCGGCAACAGGAGCAGCTTGGGCTCGGGCACGCCGTGCTCACTGCCAAGAACGTGGTGGGCGGCGAGCCCTTCGCCGTCCTGCTCCCCGACGACGTCTTCGACGCAGGGACGCCCGTCACGCGGCAACTGCTCGACGTGTTCGAGCGGCACGGCGCGGGGGTCGTCGCGGTGAACCCCGTCGCCGACGAGGACGTCAGCCGCTACGGCATCATCGAGGGCGAGCGCGTCGAGGACGGTGCGTACAAGCTGTCGCGGCTCGTCGAGAAGCCGCCGCTGAGCGAAGCGCCGTCGCGGCTCGCAATCGTTGGCCGGTACGTCTTCACGCCGGAGATCTTCGATGCCTTGGAGCGAACAAAGCCCGGCGCCATCGGCGAGATTCAACTGACCGACGCCATGAACGCCGTCGCGCAGGAGCAGGGGCTCTACGCCATCGAGTACGAGGGCCAGTACCTCGACGCGGGTACGCCGCTGGGCATGGTGAAGTCGTCTGTCCACGAGGCACTCAAGCGGCCGGAGATGGGGCCCGCGCTCCGCGCGTGGCTCGGCGACAAGCTGCGCGGCTAGCCGGCGGGCTCGATCCCGAGCAGCCGCGCCACGTTGCCGCCGCCGATGGCGGCCTTCTCCTCCGCGCTCAGCGCGGACCCTTCGAGCTGGTTGAGCACGCGCTCCTGCGCCAGCAGCGGGAAGTCGGAGCCGAAGAGGATGCGGTCCGCGCCGACCAGGCCGGCGACCGTCTCGAAGACTTGCACGTCGTAGAGGAACGGGGTCGCCGCGGTGTCGAAGTAGACGCCGGCCAGCGCCTCGCGCACCTCGGGCATGAGCGAGTAGAAGGGCAGGCCGCCGCCCCAGTGGGCCATGACGATCTTCGCGCCGGGGAAGTTCTTGGCGAAGGCGAGCAGGGTCTCAGGTCGCTGGTTCCCCTTCCCTGGGTAGAGGTGCCCCACCGGCTCCGAGGCGTGCGTGAGCACCGGCATGCCGTGCTCGCGCGCCGCGTCCATCACCGGCTCGAGCGCGCGCCGGTCGGCGAGGTCGAAGCCCTGGGTGTCGGGATGCAGCTCGCCGACGCCGCGGGCCCCCAGCCGAGCGCACCGCTCGACCTCCCGCGCCGCCTCCCGGCCGGCCAGCGGGTTGACCACGCAGAAGGGGACGATGCGCGCCGGGTGCGCCGCCGCCGCTTCGAGGATGAAGTCGTTGATCTCGACGCAGTGCTCTTGCGCCGACCACCCGATGCTGACCAGGCAGGCGCGGTCGATGCCGTTCCGGTCCATGCTCGCCAGCAGGTCGTCGAGACTGCCGAGCTTCGTCTCCGGCTTTCCGTACATCGAGCGGAAGGTCAGATCGCGGTCCAGGTAGTCGTCCCGCTGCTGCCGGACGCTGTCGGGAAAGGCCTTCACGTGGGCGTCGATACGCATGCGACCATCGTAGCAAAGCGGGCCGCGGGAGGCGTCCACGGGTGCTTCTTCGATTGACCCTTTGAAACGGGAATGCTAGACTTCCGCGCGCATTTCCGAACCTAGCGGGAAGGGCCGCGAACCCATTCGCGCCGCGCCATCGCGAGGTCCTCTTGAAGCGTTACATCGCGAAGCGGCTTCTCCAGTTCATTCCCGTTCTCATCGGCATTTCGATCCTGATCTTCGGGATCATGCGCATCGTCCCCGGCGACGTCGCCCTTTCCATTCTGATCGGCGACGGCTCCGGCACCCCCGACCCGGCGGCCTACGATCGGATTCGCGCCGACCTCGGCTTGGACAAGTCCTACGTCGCGCAGTACTTCGACTGGATCGGCGGCATCTTCGTGGGAGACTGGGGCGACGCGATCTTCAAGGATAAGACGGTTCTCGGAGAAATCGGCGACACCTTCCCGCTCACGTTCCAACTCGCGACGATCACGGTCATTATTTCTTTGGTCATCGCGCTGCCGCTCGGCGTCTTGATGGCGGTGCGCCAGAACACGTGGATCGACTACGTCGCCCGCATCTTGACCATCGGCGGGCTGGCCCTGCCCAACTTCTTCGTCGCCGCGCTCATGTTGCTGGTCATGGTGCTGGTGTTCGAGTGGATACCGCCGATCAAGCCGGCCAATTTCTGGGACGACCCTTGGACCAACTTCCAACAGGTCATTTGGGCCGCCCTCGCCCTGGGCTACCTGCTCTCCGCCGTTGTCGCGAGGATGACGCGCTCGGCGCTCCTCGAGGTGCTGCGGCAGGACTACATCCGCACCGCTTGGGCCAAGGGCCTCGCGGAGCGGACGGTCGTAGTCCGGCACGCCTTGAAGAACGCTTTTCTTCCCGTCGTCACCATCGTTGGGCTGCAGTATGCCGCGCTCATCGGCGGGACGGTCATCATGGAGCGGTTCTGGAACCTCCCCGGACTCGGCCACAGCCTCGTTGAAGCGATCGTCCGCCGCGACTTCCCCATCGTGCAAGGCATCGTCCTGATGTTCTCGGGGATCGTGCTCCTCGCCAACCTCATCGTCGATATCCTCTACGCCTGGCTCGATCCCAGGGTCAGGTACGGCTAGGGAGCGGGGCGCATGGCAGTCCAGACCGGAGCGATGCAGAGCAACTCCCGCGTGGGAGAAGTCCTTCAAGGCTTCTGGTCTTGGCTCGTCGGGTTCTGCAAGGCGCAGCCCCTGGGCGGGGTGGGCCTCTTCTTGGTGCTGGCCGCCGTCTTCCTCGCCATCTTCGGCGAATGGCTCGCCCCCGGCGACCCGCAGAAGATCGACGCGGTGAACACCTACGCGCCGCCCGAATGGACCGGGGGCTACATCTTGGGCTCGGACAGTCTCGGACGGGACAACCTGAGCCGCCTCATGGTCGGCACGCGCGCGTCGATCAGCATTTCGGTCATCGCCATCTTCTTCGGTTCGCTGGCGGGATTCCTTATGGGCCTTGTCAGCGGCTACTACGCCGATTGGCGCGACTCCATCATCCAACGCGCCGTCGACATCGTCATGTCCATCCCGACGCTCGTGCTGGCGCTGGCCATCGTGGCGACGGCGGGGCAGTCGGAGCGCAACGTCATCATCGCCATCGCCGTGATCCAGATCCCGAACGTCGCCCGCGTGGTGCGCTCCGTTGTCTTGAGCGTCCGCGAGATGGAGTTCATCCAGGCCATCCGCGCCGTCGGCGCCTCCGACCTTCGCATCCTCATCCGGCATATCGCGCCGCAGACGTTCGCCCCGGTGATGATCGTCGTCACCTCGTTCCTCGGGCTCGCCATCATCATCGAGGCGTCGCTCAGCTTCCTCGGCCTCGGCGTTCCCCCGCCCAACCCCTCTTGGGGAGCGATGGTCGCCGAAAACGCCACCGCCACCGTCTTCAACCGGGCGCCGTGGAACGCGGTCTTCCCTGGGCTTGCCCTCACGCTCACCGTCTTCGGGTTCAACCTTCTCGGCGACGCGCTCCGCGACACCCTCGACCCCCGCCTCCGCCGCGGCTAGGCGCGTCCGTTCCTGCCGCGCGCGGCCTCTACGGGAGGGGACGGGCGCCCACAAGAGGCGCCCCTACTGGAGAGGGACGGCGGCCGGACCTCCCACTCCCAGCCTCTCCGCCGCGCCTTTGGGCGCGTGCCCTCTTTCAGTTTCCTCCAGAGGGGGAAAGGTGAGAGGGGAGGGCGATTCGTGACTCGCCCCTACGGAGACCGTTGCAATGCGGGGCCGCAGGCTGAGTTGACGTTGGCGCACCCCGCCGGCCCCCCGCCCTCACCCAGCCTCTCCCAGCGCGGGAGAGGTGAAAGACCTCCCGGCCCCACCAGTTCCGGATCGAGGGCGGGAGAGGTAGCGCCGCGAGGCCCCGTCTGTCAGACAAAAAGAGAGGGCCCGCTGATGCGGGCCCTCTCGGCTAAAGCCTTGGCGGACAGCCTAGATGTCTAACCACATGCGGTCGTACATCCAGTTGTTCGTCCTGTTGGTCGTGCCGGGAACGTCGCCGCTCGCCGGACGGTCCATGATGTGGGGATGGTGCGCGCCGGGGCTCCTGGGCAGGTGCGAGATGATCCGGTTGTGGTGCCGGAGCACTTCGCGCTGCAGGGAATGGATGAGCTCCCTCCGCGCCTCGTCGTTGCCGACGACGGCATCCTGCTCGGCGTAGAGCGAGTCGATGGTGGGATTCGGCTCGAAGCCCGACCACGGGATGAAGCTGCCGGGCGCGCCGTACCAGAAGCTGGTGCTGATCCAACCGCCGTCTTCCGTGAGGCTCTGCGGATCGTCGAGGCCGGCGGCGCCGTGGTTGCCCCACCCGATGCCTTCCCAGTCGCCCTGGAAGATGTGCTGCGTCCAATAGACGGACGCGTCGGTCGAGATCTTCAACTCCCACTGGGCCTCGAAGAGCTCGCTGAGCTGCTGGGTGACGACGGGGCCGATGCGGTCCTGCACGCCGCCGCCCTGGACAACGATCGTTGTCGAGAAGCCGATCGCGCCCGCTTCTTGCAGTAGCTGTTTCGCCCGTGCTAGGTCATCCGGGTGCTTCTGTAACTCGTCGCTCTTGGCCTGGAACTCCTCGGAAGAGAGCACCGTCTTGCCCGACGCGTCGACGTAGCGAAGTCCGGGCCAGTTGTAGATTTCGACCTCGGGGAGGCCCCATCTACCGCCCAGGTCGGTCGGCGTGACGCCCGATCCGAAGATCGATCCCGACCCTCCGGTGTCAATTTGGAGGACCTGTTTACGGTCGAGCCACAGGAAGATCGCTTCCCGGACCCGGGCATCGTCGAACGGAGGCCGGTTGGCGAAGACCACGCCGTACTGCGTCTGGATGTAGTAGTCGAAGACGATACCGGGGACGGCATTCGCGAGGTCTTCTCGCACCTCAACCGGGCCCAACTGCGGCCCGTGGAAGTGGTCGACCATCTGGGTCTGACCCGTCTTCAGCGCGGCGAGCCACAGCTCGAAGCCGGTGAACTGCGTCCACGTGAGCCCATCCAGGAAGGGCAGCGCCCTGCCGTCCGGGTCGGTCCGGAAGTAGTTCGGGTTCTTCACCAAGACCGTCTCGACGTTCACGTCGGTGCGGTCATGCATCCACGGGCCCGTGCCGATAGGGTTGGCGATGAGCTCCTCGAGGTCCTGGATGTGGGACGGGATCATCTGGGTGCGCGTCTCAGTCAGGAGATCGAAGAAGAAGGCGCTGGGCCGATAGGTGGTGAACTTCACCGTGTGGTCGTCGACGGCTTCGGTGCTCGCGACCCGGCTCAGCAGCAGCCCTTGGTAGTCGGAGCGCCAGTCCTGCGGCGGGAAGCTAAAGGCGTTGATGGTGTGGACCACGTCCTCGGCGGTGAAGGCTTCGCCGTCGTGCCATACGACGCCTTCGCGCAGCTTGAGCGTGATCTCCCGGCCATCGCCGCCAAGTTCCCATTCCACTGCCAAGTGCCCTTCGACGTTCGTGTGCGGGGGATCCCCGAACGGGTCCTTGATCATCAGGTTGTTGTACACGTTGTTGCTAATCGTGATCGAGGACGCGCGTGCCGCCGGCCTGGACGGATACGGGGGTATCAGCCCCGTCGCCGAGTTGGTCGTCTGGCTTCCCAACACCACCGTGCCGCCATACTTCGGCTCGGTCTTCGGCGCCATCATCGCCTCGGCCGTCGGTGTCGCCGTCGGCGCGGGGGCCGGGGCCGCCCGTGTCGCCGTGGGGGCCGCTGTCGCCTCGGGCGCCGCCGTCGCGGGGGCCTCGGTCGGGGCGGGCGCCTGCGTCGGCGGGACCGCCGTCGGCGCCGCCGTGGGCTCCGCGTCGCCGCCGCAAGCCGCGACGACGAGCGCCACGACCATGGCGCCTACTAATATGCTGAAGAATCGGCGAATCTTCATCGCCTCTGCCTCCCTTTTGCTCTCATTCGAGCCCTGTCCAACGGATCGCAAACGCCACCGGATGAACCCGTGGACTCGGCTTCTCTAGGCTGAGGGAATGTAGCCGAGCCTAGGAACCGTGTCAACCGGAAAAAAGACGGCGGATTAGCTCGTGGGAACGAGCGGTCCGCCGGCGGCCTCACGATGGCGCGTCGTGCTGTGCTTCGGGTCCTTGTCGAACTCGGGGATGACGTACTTGCCGAAGAGCTCGATCGATTCCAGCACCGCCTCGTGCGGCTGGTTGTTCGGCACGCCGAAGACGAGCTGGTCGCAGCCGATCGTGGCGTAGTTCGCCACCTGCTTGATCACCTCTTCCGGCTCCCCGCACAGGGCCAGGCCCCCCTCGATCAGCATGTCCATATGCTCGGCTTGCGGGTCGGGGAAGAGATCGGGCCACCGCGGCATGCCCTCCAGCTTGGGGAAGGTGTCGTGATAGCGGTAGACCAGCGACACCAGGTAGGAGGCGCCGGGCAGGCAGGCCAGCTCGCGCGCCCGCTGCGGGTCCCGCGACACCGTCATGGCCACCGTGACCATCACGTTGTCGTTGACGTAGTCGCCGATGGGCTCGGCGTCGCCGATGTGCTTCTTGTACGTCTCGATGTTGGGCTGCATGGCCCAGACCGGCCCGACGTTGAACCCAAGCAGCCCCAGGCCGCGCTTCGCCGCCCGCTCATACGTCCCCGGATTCCCCGCCGCCACCCAGAGCGCGGGATGGGTGTGTGCGTAGGGCTTGGGCAGGACGTTGAACGCGCCCTCGCGCCCGGGCATCATCTGCGTCCCCGTCGACGGCACCTGGAAGGCTTTGCCGTCGGGGTACGAGTAGCCCTTCTGCCGCCACATCTTGGGGACCTCGCGGATGGTCTCTTCCCAGTTGTCGCGGGTGATGTCCGGCGTGAGGCCGAAGCCGCCAATCTCGTGGCTGCCGGCGCCGCGCCCCGTCCCGAACTCGAACCGGCCCTGGCTCAGCAGGTCGAGCATGGCCACCCGCTCCGCGAGCCGCACCGGGTGGTTCACCACCGGGTTCATGTTGAAGATGCCGGAGCCGATGTGGATGCGCTCGGTCTTGGCGAGCGCGTAGGCGATGAAGGTCGCGCTGTCGGAGAGGTGGGAGTACTCCTCGAGGAAGTGGTGCTCCGTCACCCACACGTACTTGAAATTGTGTTTGTCCGCCGCTTGAATGAGTTCCAACTCGCGCTTGACCCAGTCCGCAGCGTAGGCCTGGCTGTGCGCCTTTTCCTGCCCCGGAGAATGCCCCTGAACGAATATCCCGAACTCCATGTCGCCTCCTCGGAAATGCGCGTACCGCCTACTTTAATACGTTGGCGTGCGTCTTCTGGATGCACCGCGCTGCCGCGCAACCCTCGCATTCTAGGGTGCGGAGAACGAAGGTTCAACGCGAGGGCGGACGGAGCCTAGGCGGCTACAGCTTCGCGATGATGTCGTTGGCGAATGTCTCCAGGCCGGCCTCGATCACTTCCGCCGTCGTGTCGGGGCCGGGGAAGCCGTAGGGGCCGCAGAGGAGCCGGCCGATGCCCGCCTCCTCGTACCGGCGGACGGCGTCGACGGAGGGGGGCTCCATCAGCGCGCCGGTCACCTCGAACGGCAGGTGGTCCCGCCCGTACTCCTTGCGGAACTCGTTGATGCTCGCCATGCCGGCGACGATCTCATCCCTGCCCATGTAGGCGGGCATCCAGCCGTCGCCCTCGCGGGCGGCGCGGCGGTGGGCCGCCTTCGTATTCCCTCCGAAGATGATCGGGATCGGCTGTTGGACGGGCTTGGGCACCAGGCTGACCTCGGGGAAGTCGTAGAACTTGCCGTGGAACTCGACGGTGTCCTCCGTCCACAGCCGCCGCAGGATCGTCACGATCTCGGTGGAGCGCGGGCCTCGGTTGTCGAAGTCCTGGTCCGCCGCCGCGAATTCCTCCGGCCACCAGCCGACGCCCGCGCCGAGGATGACACGCCCGCCGGAGACCACGTCCAGCGTCGACAGCGCCCGCGCCGTCACGAACGGATGCCGCAGCGGCAGGATGTAGACGTTGGTGGCGAACTTGATGTTCTTCGTAATGTTCGCCAGCGAGCTCAGCAACACCCACGGGTCGTGCCACTCCCAGTCAGGCGTAAAGGGCGGCAGCTTGTCCGGCGAGTAGGGGTAGGTCGGCGAGATGCTCGTCAGCGGCATGAGGTGGTCGGAGCACCAGATCGAGTCGTAGCCAAGCTCGTCGGCCTTCCGGGCCAACACCGGAAACAGGTGGGGGCGCAGACCGAACAGCGCGAGCGCAAACTTCATGGGATCCTCCAGCGGGCGGCGTCGATGCCCGCCACATCTTAGAAGCCGCCGCGCCGGTGTCAAGGAACCCCCGCGCCTCCGGCGCGCCGCATGTACAATGCGGCCAATCTCGAACCCGACCAAGCGGGCCGGAGGCCGGAGATGACCCCAAAGCAGATCATCAATCCCACGCCGGGAGGGACGCCGCCCTCCATTTCCCAAGGTATCCGAGTCGGCGACACCATCTACGTGTCGGGGCAGGTGGCCTTCGGCGCCGACGGCGAGATCGTCGGCGTGGGCGACGCCGCTGCCCAGGCGGAGCAGTGCTTCAAGAACCTCCAAGGGGTGCTCGAGGCCGGTGGGGCGAGCCTCGCCGACGTCGTCAAGCTCACCAACTTCTTCACCAGCGCCGACTACTTCCCTGCTTACCGCGACGTCAAGCAGCGCCTGCTTCCCAAGGATCCGCCGGCCAGCACCTCCGTGGTCGTCGCCGCTCTGCTGCACCCCGACTTCATGATGGAGGTCGAGGCTGTCGCCGTGGTCGGGGCGGGGGAGGAGACGTCATGACGGCCGACCTCAAGTCGCTCTACACCGACACCGCCCGCTTCGGCCTGCCGATCTTCTTCCCGCTGCCCAAGAGCCCCGTCTTCTACAACTTCGACATGGGCCTCGCCGCCGAGGAGACCTTCCCCCTCGAAGACTTCAAGCGCCTCAGCAAGGAGGTCGTGGCACGCGACGGCGGCGGGGCCTTCCAGTACGGCGACACCTCCGGCGGCTATGCCGACATGGTCTACGGCTACACCGCACTCCGGGAGCGCCTCGCCGGCCGCATCGCCCAACGCGACGGTGTCGACGTCAGGGCCGACGGCGTGCTCCTGACCTCGGGATCGGTGCAGGCCATCGCCCTGGCCATCAACGGCTTCCTCGACCCCGGCGACGCGGTGATCATCGAAGCGCCGTCGTTTCCCTACGCCATCCGCTACATGCAGACCCTTGGCGCGCAAGTCCACGCCGTGCCCGTCGACGGCGACGGTATGGACGTCGACGCCGTCGAGGAGAAGATCGACGAGCTGACCGCCGCGGGGACCCGCGTCAAGGCCGTCTACACCATCTCGACGTTCCAGCTTCCCACCGGCACCTGCATGTCGCTGGAACGGAGGAAGAAGCTGGTAGGCATGGCCCACGAGCGCGGCTTCATGATCATCGAGGACCACGTCTACGGCGATCTGCGCTTCGAGGGCGAGCGCCTGCCGACGCTGCTGAGCCTGAGCGGCGGCGACCTCGTCGTCCAGGCCGACAGCTTCAGCAAGACCATCGCGCCTGGGCTGCGCCTCGGCTGGCTCGTGGGCAAGCCGGAGGCAATCGAAGGGGCGCTCGCCGTCCGCCAGGACCTCGGCGTCTCCCATTGGATCTCGCGGATGATGGACCTGTTCTTGGCCGAGGGGAAACTCGACCCCCACATCGAGATGGTGAACCGCGTCTACCGCGCCAAGCGCGACGCGGCCGCCGCCGCCCTCAGCAGGCACTGCCCCCACGTCAGCCTGCCCTTCGGCATCCCCAAGGGTGCCTTCTACCTCTGGTGCGAGCTCGAGCAGGGCATCACCTCGGCCCGCGTCCACGAGCTCGCCCAGGAGGAAGGCGTCTTCGCCCGCCCCGGCGAGGCGTTCTTCGGCTGGTCGACTGAGCGCCAGTTCTTCCGCATCTCCTACAGCCACGTCCAGGAAGACGAGATCGAGCGCGGGATGGCCGCCTTCGGCCGCGCCGTCGCCAGGGCCGCCGCGGAGGTCAACTGATGACTATCGACGTCACCACGCTCTTTTCCAAGGCCGCCCGCAGCGGCCCGCCCACGCCGGGCGGCAAGCCCATGAAGCACGCCGACCGGCCCATCGCCTACAACTTCGACAGCGGTCTCGCCGCCGAGGAGACCTTCCCCATCGACGACTTCGCCCGCATTGGGGCGGAGATCATCGCGCGCGACGGCGCGGAGGCCTTCGAGTACGGCAACACCGACTACAACGAGCTGGTCTACGGCTATCCCGAGCTCCGCGACCAGATCGCCGCCCGCCATCTCGCCCGCGACGGGCGGGACGTGGGCCGCGAGGGGGTCCTCCTTGCCTCAGGCTCGGTGCAGGCCATCGCGATGGCCATCCGCGCCTTCGTCGGCCCCGGCGACGGCGTGGTCGTCGAGGCGCCCTCGTTCCCCTACGCTCTGCGCTACATCGACGCCGCGGGCGGCACCTCGCTCGCCGTCCCCGTGGATGACGACGGCATGGTCGTCGAGGAGGTCGAGTCCCGCCTCGACCGCTTCGAAGCCGAGGGCATCCGGCCCAAGATGGTCTACACCATCTCGACCTTCCAGCTTCCCACCGGCATGTGCATGTCTCTCGAACGGCGCAAGAAGCTGCTGGAAGTCGCGGAACGGCGCAATCTCGTCGTCCTCGAGGACCACGTCTACGGCGACCTCCGCTTCGAGGGCGAACCCGTGCCGACGCTCTTCTCCCTCGACACCACCGGCCGCGTCATGATCTCCGATAGCTTCAGCAAGACCGTGACCCCCGGCCTGCGCCTGGGCTGGCTCGCCGGGCACCCCGACGCCGTCGCCGCCGCAGCCGCGACCCGGCAGGACCTCGGCGTGAGCCTCTGGCTCTCCCGCGTCATGTCCCAGTTCATCTCCGAGGGCAAGCTCGACGACCACATCCGCCGCGCCAACGAGGTCTACCGCCGGAAGCGCGACAAGGCCATCGCCGCCCTCGGCGAGTACTGCGGACCGTGGGTCACGTACCGGGCCCCGCAGGGCGCCTTCTACCTCTGGCTGGAGCTCGACCCGCGGGTCGACGCCGCCAAGGTGCGTGAGGTGGCGCTGGAGGACGGCGTGCTCTGCCGCGCCGGCGAGGTCTTCTTCGGCGATGAGTCGGGCAAGCAGCAGTTCCGCCTCGCCTACAGTCAGGTCTCCGAGGAGCAGATCGAGGAGGGCATCGCCGTCCTCGGCCGCGCAATCGCGGCGAGTGTGACGGAGTAGGCGCGCCGCTCCCACTCCTGTCTGCTTCCGGCCCAAGGCACCCTTGTGCTATCATGCGCGGCAGGGAGTGACACGGACACCATGCGCGGAAACTTCTTCGAGGGCTTCTTTTATGCGCCGGCGCGACGCGCCCGGTAACTGAGCCCGCGCCTCCCTGCAGGACAACGGCCCCCGGTTACCGGGGGTCTTTTCTTGTAATTCGAGGCCGATACGCGCAAGATGCGCCGATAACTGTGAGACGGATGCTATGACGGAGCCTGATCTCGGAGCGAACGGGGCCTCGCCTTCCCAGGCGGCGGCTGCGCCGCCGTGGGACGGGGCCGACGCCGCCCTCGGCGCCCTGGCCGCCGTCGTCGCCACGTTCGTGGCGGTGATCATCGTCTCCCTGGCCCTTCAGGGCGACGATGAAGCGGCGAGCGGGACCATCCTGCAACTCGCGCTCACCGGCGCGCTCAACGTCGTCTTCATCGGCATCGTCTGGGGTCTCGCCGTGCGGCGGCGCGGGGCGTCTTGGTCGGAGCTTGGGCTGCGGCACTGGACCGGCGGCGGCGCGCTGTGGGCCGTCCCCGCGGCGGTGCTCGCGATGCTGGCCATCGTGGTCGCCTACAGCGCGGTCATCGACGCGCTCGGCTGGGGCGACGAGCTCAAAGTCGAGTTCTTCGACGACCGCCGCATCGGCGTGCTCGCCGCCGCTTCCGCCCTCGCCATCATCGCCGCCCCGTTCGTCGAGGAGGTCTTCTTCCGCGGCTTCGTGCTGCAGGGCCTCACCAGGCACATGACGCCGGTGAAGGCGGCGCTCCTCAGCTCGGCGCTCTTCGCGGTGGCGCACGTCCGGCCCGTCACCTACGTGCCGATCTTCCTCATCGGCTTGATCTTGGCGTTGCTCTTTCTGAAGACCCGCTCGCTGCCGTTGGCGATGGCCGCCCACGCCGTCTACAACGCGGTCGTGGTCGCGGTGACGCTGTCAACAGACTCGGCCGCCTGGGTGGGACGTCTATGAGCCGCATTGCCGACGGGTTCGCCAAGGCCAAGGCCGAAGGCCGCCCCGCGCTGCTCGCCTACGTCACCGCCGACTACCCGGAAGCCGGCGCGACGGAGGCGCTCGCCGCCGCGATCATCGACGCGGGCGCGGACATGCTCGAGATCGGCGTCCCCTTCAGCGACCCGCTGGCCGAGGGTCCCACGATCCAGCGTTCCAGCCAGGTCGCCCTCGAGCAGGGCGCGACGCTCGATACGTGCTTCGATGCGTGCGCCGCGCTCCGGAAGCGCTACTCTGTTGTTCCCCTGATCCTCATGGGCTACTATAACCCGGTACTGTCCTACGGGTTGGACCGCTTCGCCGAGCGGGCGGCGGGCGCCGGAGTCGACGGCGTCATCGTGGTCGACCTGCCCGCCGAGGAAGCCGCCCCGCTCTTGCAGGTCTGCCGCCCCCGCGGCATCGACGTGATTCTCCTCCTAGCCCCCACGAGTACGGACGAACGCATCCGCAAGGCGAGCGAGGTCGCCTCCGGCTTCGTCTACTGCGTGAGCGTGGCCGGCGTCACCGGCGCCCGCGAGCGGCTGTCCGAGGGGCTCGACGGATTTCTGCAGCGAGTGCGGAAGTATGTCGACCTCCCCCTCGCCGTCGGGTTCGGCATCTCCACGGCCGAGCACGTCCGGGCCGTCGGCGAGCTCGCCGACGGGGCCGCCGTGGGCAGCGCCGTGATCAACGCCATCGCCGACGGCGGCGCCGAGGGCGTGCGCTCCCTCAGCGCCGACCTGAGCGGCGCGGAGCAGCGGTCATGACCGCCCGGGGCGTCCGAGGCGCCATCTCCATCGAGGAGAACACCGTCGAGTCGATCCGCGCCAACACCCGCGAGCTCCTCACCCGCATGATGGAGGCCAACGGCATCGACCGCGGCGACGTCGCCTGCGCCTTCTTCACCACTACGAGCGACCTCAACGCCGACTTTCCCGCCGCCGGCGCCCGCGAGCTCGGCTGGACCGACGTCCCCCTGCTCTGCGGCCACGAGATGGACGTGCCAGGCGCGCTGCAGAGCATCCTCCGCGTGCTTCTGCTGGTGAACACGGAGAAGTCTCCAGCGGATATCGTCCATGTCTATCTGAAGGAAGCCCAACGTCTCCGCCCCGACCAAGGCGGTGGGGGACACGCATCGACTACACTAGAAGGAAGCGCCTCGCCATAGGAATGCCCAGAGAGGGGCGCACCGGACCGGAGAATGCCATGATCGTCGTGATGAAAGCCGATGCCACGGAGGAGCAGCTCGACGCGGTCAAGGACCGCATCGTCGAGGAGGGGCTTCGCCCGAGCGTCGTCGAGGGAGCGGAGCGGAACATCGTGGGCGTGCTCGGCACGATCACCCGCGATCACGAGAGCGCGCTGGAGCGAATGCCCGGCGTGCTGCAGATCCTGCGGGTGTCCCGGCCCTACAAGCTGGCGAGCCGCGAGTTCCACCCCGCCGACACGGTCGTCGAGGTCGGCGGCGTCAAGATCGGCGGCGGCGACCTGGCCGTGATGGCGGGGCCCTGCTCCGTCGAGTCGCAGGAGCAGGTCCTCAACACGGCGCGCGCGGTCAAGGCCGCCGGCGGCAACATCCTGCGCGGGGGCGCATTCAAGCCCCGGACCTCGCCCTACAGCTTCCGCGGCCTCGGCGTCGAGGGCCTCGAATACCTTTCCAAGGCTCGCGAAGAGACCGGCCTGCCGGTGATCACCGAGGTCATGACCATCGAGGACATGCCCGCCGTCTCCGAGTTCGCCGACATCGTGCAGATCGGCGCCCGCAACATGCAGAACTTCAACCTGCTCGACGCCGCCGGCGCCCAGAGCAGGCCGGTGATGCTCAAGCGCGGCCTCTCCGCCACCATCGAGGAGTGGCTGCTCGCCGCCGAGTACATCCTGAACCAGGGCAACCCCAACGTCATCCTCTGCGAGCGCGGCGTCCGCACGTTCGAAACGGCCACCCGCAACACGCTCGATATCTCCGCGGTTCCCGTCGTCCAGAAACTGAGCCACCTGCCGATCGTCTGCGACCCGAGCCACGGCACCGGCAAGTGGTACCTGGTTCCGGCCATGGCCGCCGCCTCCGTCGCCGCCGGCGCGGACGGCCTCATGGTCGAGGTCCACCCCGACCCCGACCATGCCAAGTCCGACGGCGGGCAGTCGCTGACGTTCGAGAACTTCGCGCTGCTCATGGAGCGGGTGCGCGCCCTGGCCAACGTCGCCGCGGCCGCCGTGCCCGTGGGCAACGCGGGGCAGTTCGGGCAGTAGGCCCGCCGCCGCCCGTGGCCCCGCAAGGCCGCTGATGGGAGAATGTCCGCGAGGCGATGAGCGACCTTCCTGACTTTGCCGGCGCGGCTCCCGACCGGCCCGCCGCCGTCACCATCGGCGTCTTCGACGGCGTGCACCGCGGCCATCTCGGCCTGCTCGCCCAGCTTCGGAGCGCCGCCGCCGCCCGCGAGCTCGCCACCGCCGTGGTGACCTTCAAGAACCACCCGCTCACCGTCCTACGGCCCGAGGTGGACGTCACCTACCTGATGCCCTTCGAGCGCCGCCTGGCGCTGCTCGAAGCGGCGGACGTCGACCATGTCGTACCCATCGACTTCACCCACGAAATCTCCCAGCTCACCGCCCGCGAGTTCGTCACCGCGCTCCGCGACCGCCTCTCTATGCGCCACCTCGTCGCCGGCCCCGACTTCGCCCTCGGCAAAGGCCGCGCCGGCACGCTCGACGTGCTCCGTGACCTCGGTGGCGAGCTTGGTTTCGAGGTGACCGAGGCCGATCCCAGCGTCGCCGGCGGCGTCCGCGTCAGCAGCACCGAGACCCGCCGCCGCCTGACCGAGGGCGCCGTCGAGCAAGCGGCTGAACTCCTGGGCCGGCCCTTCCGCCTGACCGGCGAGGTCGTGAAGGGCGACCAGCGCGGCCGGGCCCTCGGCTTCCCAACTGCCAATCTCAAGATTGCCCCGCGGATGGCGCTCCCCGCCGACGGCATCTACGCCACCCTCGCCCACGTCGGCGGCCGCGTCCTGCCCTCCGCCACCAGCGTCGGCGTACGTCCCACCTTCGAGGTCGCCGGCCGCACCGTTGAGGCGTTCATCTTGGACTTCGACGAAGACCTCTACGGCGCCGAGGTCTCCATCGACTTCATTGAGCGCATCCGGCCCGAGGCGCGGTTCGACAGCGTCGAGGCCCTCATCGAGCAGATGGACCGGGATGTCGAGCAGGCCCGCGGCATCCTCGCCGCCGAGGCGCGGCGGTGAGCGCCCGCGTCCCCACGGCCGCCGAGATCGACCGCCTCCTCACGCGCGGCGTCGCCGACGTCATCGTCCGCGACGAGGTCGTCCGGCTGCTGCAGACCGGCGAGCCCCTGCGCCTGAAGCAGGGCTTCGACCCCAGCGCGCCGGACATCCATCTCGGCCACGTCGTCGGGCTGCGCAAGCTCCGCCAGTTCCAGGAGCTTGGCCACACCGTCGTGCTCATCGTCGGCGATTGGACCGCCCAGATCGGCGACCCGTCGGGTAAGTCGGCGACCCGCCCCATGCTCACCGCCGACGAGGTGGCCCGCAACGCCCAGACGTACATGGATCAGTTCTTCAAGATCGTCGACAAGGACAAGACGGAGGTGCGCCGCCAGACCGAGTGGTTCGACGGCTTCGACCTCACCGACGTCATCAAGCTCACCCGCAAGTTCACCGTGGCCCAGCTGCTCAAGCGCGACGACTTCGCCAAGCGCTACGAGGGCAACCAGCCCATCGCCATCACCGAGCTCCTCTACCCCCTGCTCCAGGCCTACGACTCGGTGATGGTGCGCGCCGACATCGAGTTCGGGGGTGCCGACCAGCGCTTCAACAACCTGCTCGGGCGCGAGCTTCAGCAGATCGAAGGGCAGCGCCCCCAGCAGGTGCTCCTCGTCCCGCTTCTCGTCGGTACCGACGGCGTCCAGAAGATGAGCAAGAGCCTGGGCAACTACGTCGGCGTCACCGACCCGCCCGAAGAGATGTACGGCAAGACGATGTCTATCCCCGACGATCTCGTTCCCACTTACGCTGAGCTTCTCACTGAGCTGGATGCAACCGAGCTCACCGGCCCCGGGGTCGACCCGATGGAGGGGAAGAAGCGGCTCGCCGCCGGCATCGCCGCCGCCTTCCACGGCGCGGAGGCCGCCGCCGCGGCGGCCTCCCACTTCGAGCGGGTCGTCCAGCGCAAGGAAGCGCCCGACGACATCCCCGACGTGGCCGTCGACGACCTGGGCCGGATCAACCTCGTCGGCCTGCTCGTCGAGGCCGGCTTCGCCGCCAGCAACGGCGAGGCCCGCCGCTTGATCCGTCAGGGAGCCGTAGGCATCGACGGAGAGCGCGTCGGCCCCGACACCGTCGAGACCGCCGTCCCCGCCGGCGCCGTCGTCCGCGCCGGCAAGCGCCGCTTCCTCCGCGTCGTCGCCCGCTAGACGGCGACGGCCTGCTTCCCCGGCAGCGCCCCCATCGTGGTGAGGTCGGACTCCTTGACGCCGTAGAGCCGCATCGCGTTCCCCGCCAGGATCTTCTGCTGCTCGTCGGCGGGTACGTCGCGCATGTGGTTGGCGATGGTCACCCGCGAGTTCGGCCAGTCCGCTCCCGAGTGCGGGTAGTCGGACGACCACATGATGTTGTCGATCATGTACTCGCGGTTCTTGATGCCGTACGTGTCCTGCTGGAAGGTGGAGAAGAGCTGCCGCTTGAGGTAGTCGCTGGGCAGCATCTGGAGATGATTGCCCGTCCAGAACCGGTGCCGGACGTAGTTGTCGTCGGTCTGCTCCATGAAGAAGGGGAGCCAGCCCACACCCACCTCGGCGACGCCGATGCGCAGCTTGGGATGCCGTTCCAGGACCCCGCCGAGGATGAGCTCCGAGAAGATCGGAATCGTGCTGGCGCCCTGCCGGCTCACGTTGAGCCTCGGCAGCGAGATGCGCGGCGTCGAGTCGCTGTCCTCCGCCGACGCCTCGCCCACTTCGCCGCCGCCGAAGAAGCCCACGTGGATCGTGCAAGCGATGTCGAGGTCCTCGACCAGGTCCCAGAAGCGGTCGTCCGTGTCATGGTCGGGCAGCGCGCCGCCGTTGGGCCAGCAGGTGAGAAGAAGCCCGCGGATGCCGGTCAGGCTGCGGACGCGTTCCGCCTCGGCCATGGCGTCCTCGACGCTCGTCACCGGCAGCGTGGCGAGTCCGAAGAACCGTCCTGGGTTCACCGAGCAGAACTCGCTCATCCAGTCGTTGTAGGCCCGGACGCAGGCGAGCTGCAGCTCGCGGTCCTTCGTCGTGTACTCCTGCGCGCCCGCCATGACGTAGGTGGGATAGAGCACGTGCGCCGTGGTCATGTCGACGTCCATGTCCTTCAGGCGCGCCTCGGGCTGGAAGGCGCCCTGCGGCAGGTCGGCGTACGACTCGCAAAAGAGTCCCCACTGCACCGGCGACACTCCGATCACGTTGCACAGCAGCGTCACCGAGCGCATCCGCTTCCCGCCCTCGTAGAGCCACACCTCGCGGCCGTTCCGGCGTTCCACCCTGGGGACGCGGTCGTGGAGGTGGGAGGGTGTCCGCGTCAGCCACACGTCGTGCGGCTCGTTCATGTGCGTGTCGCCGTCGATCGCAAAGTAGCCCATGGCACGCTCCTTCGGCAGGGTCTGGCCCATCCCGGCATCGCCGCGATTATAGTCCCCCACCGAGCCCGCGCGCGAGGCGGCGCCCGGCCCCTTCCGGGCCGTCAACGGGAGGCCGTGTGATAGAATTTCACCACTCGCGTCCATTCTCTCCCCATCCCCGACGCTCCATCAGGAGACCCGCGTTGAACCTCCGCACCCCCGGGCCCACGCCGTTGCCCGATTCCGTCCTTGAAGCCATGCGCGGCCAGATGATCAATCATCGCGGCCCCGAGTTCGCCGAGATGGCCGCCGAGATCGACGCCGGTCTCAAGACCGTCTTCGACACCCGCCACGACGTCGTCCTGCTCACCTGCTCCGGCACCGGCGGCCTCGAAGCCGCCGTCGTCAACACCCTCTCCCCCGGCGAGCGGACCGTCGTCATCTCCATCGGCGTCTTCGGCGACCGCGTCGCCGAGATCGCCTCGACCTACGGCGCCGACGTCACGGTGGTCCGCTTCGAGCAGGGCCGGGCCGCCGATCCCGCCAGGGTGCGCGAGGTGCTCGCCGCCGAGCCCGATGCCGGCGTCGTCTTCTTCACCCACAACGAGACGTCCACCGGCGTGACCAACGACCTAGGGGCCCTTGCCGCCGTCATCAAGGGCGAGTTCGACCGCACGCTCGTCGTCGACGGCGTCAGCAGCATCGGCTCGATACCCTGCCCGGTCGACGAGTGGGGGATCGACGTCGCCGTCTCAGGCTCGCAGAAGGGCTGGATGGCGCCGCCCGGCCTCGCCATGGTCAGCGTCAGCCCTCGTGGGCGGGAGGTGATCGAGAAGGCGACGATGCCGCGCTTCTACCTCGACCTCGCCAAGGCCCTGAACGCCGCCGACCTCGGTCAGACCCCGTGGACTCCGGCCCTCTCCGCCATCTACGGACTCCGAGAGGGGCTGCGCCTGATCCTCGAACACGGTGTCGAGCAGGTCCATGCCGCCCATGCCCACTATGGCGACCTCACCCGCCGGCTCGTCACCGAGGCGGGCCTCGATCTCTTTGCCGACCCCCGGCACGCCTCCAACACGGTTACCTCGATCCACGTTCCCGACGGCGTGTCGTGGAAGGACCTCTCCGGCATGGCCCGGCGCGACTACGGCGTCGTGCTGGCCGGCGGCCAGGGCCCGCTTTCGGGGAAGATCTTCCGCATCGGCCACCTCGGGCTGATCGACGACCGCGACATCGAGGAGGCCGTCGACGCCGTCACTGGCTGCCTGGAGCGATTGCGAGAGAAGCCCGTCCCGGCCAAGGCGCGATGACATGCGCGTCCTCGTAGCCGAGCCGGTCGCCGAAGCGGGAATCGACCTGCTTCGGAACGCCGGCTTCGAGGTCGTCGTCGAGACCGGGCTCGACCCTGCCGCTCTCGAGGAGAGCATCGGCGACTACGACGCGCTCGTCGTGCGCAGCGCGACCCAAGTCAACGCGTCCCTCTTGGAACGGAGCCAGCGGCTTCACGTGGTCGGCCGGGCCGGCATCGGCGTCGACAACATCGACGTGGACGCCGCCACGCGGCAAGGCGTGCTCGTCGTCAACTCCCCCGCGTCGAACGTCATCGCCGCCGCCGAGCACACCATGGCCCTCATGCTCTCCTTGGCGCGCAACGTTCCCCAGGCCGATCACTCGATGCGCGAAGGACGCTGGGCCCGCAGCGAGCATACCGGCATCCAGCTTCGCGGCAAGACGCTCGCCGTCATTGGCCTGGGCAAGGTCGGCTCGGAGGTGGTGCGCCGCGCCAACTCCTTCGAGATGCGCGTCATCGGCCACGACCCCTTCGTCTCCGAGGAGTACGCCCGCCGCATCGACGTCGAGCTTGTCTCGATGGAGGAGATGCTGGCCCAGGCCGACTTCCTCACTATCCACGTGCCCCTCACTGCGGGGACCCAGACGCTTATCGGTCCCGCCGAGCTCGCCAGGATGAAGCCCGGCGTCCGCATCATCAACGCGGCGCGGGGCGGCATCGTCGACGAACGGGCCTTGGTCGACGCCGTGTCCAGCGGCCGCGTCGGCGGCGCCGCCGTCGATACCTTCTCCGTCGAGCCGGCCACCGACACCCCGC
Organism: Dehalococcoidia bacterium; assembly: GCA_034421515.1. Lineage (GTDB taxonomy): Bacteria > Chloroflexota > Dehalococcoidia > SHYB01 > SHYB01 > DAOUKH01. Next base: position 5,467 of record DAOUKH010000095.1, on the reverse strand, counting down.
TGCTCGCTAGCGACCGCATCATCGTTACCCCCCACCTCGGCGCGTCCACCCAGGAGGCCCAGGAGCAGGTGAGCGTGGACGTCGCCGAGCAGATCATCGACGTGCTCGCCGGCAAACCGGCCAAGTTCGCGGTCAACGCGCCGATGATGAGCGCCGAGGCGCTGCCCGTCATCGCGCCCTACGTCGACGTCGCCCACACCGTCGGACGCTTCGCCACCCAGCTCGCCCACGGCCAGATGGAGTCCGTCTACATCGAGTACGCCGGCGAGATCGCCCGCTACGACACCCTCGTCCTCAAGGCGGCGGTCATTCAGGGCCTCCTCGCTCCCGTCAGCGAGGAGCGCGTCAACGTCGTCAACGCCGACCTCGTCGCCCAGCAGCGCGGCCTTGTCATCAAGGAGCAGAAGATCGCCTCGCCCGAGGTCTACCGCAGCCTGCTCTCCGTCTCCCTGAACACCAGCACGGGGCCGAAGCTCATCTCGGGCGCCAGCGTCATCGGCCGTCCCATGCTCGTCTCCGTCGACCAGTACCTCGTCGACACGCCCGTCGGCGAAGGCTACATGCTCTTCGTCGAGAACCAGGACCGGCCCGGCCTGATCGGGAGCGTCGGCTCCATCGCCGGGGCCCACGACGTCAACATCAGCTCGATGCACGTGGGACGACGGGCCTCGCGGGGCAACGCCATGATGGTGCTCGGCTTGGATGACGGCATGCCCGAAGAGGCGATCACCGAGATCCGCGCCATCGAGGGCATCCTGAGCGTCACCCAGGTCCGCGTCTGAAGCTCCGACCGGACGGCTACTCCAGCGCGCTGATCTCCGCGTCGATGGCGTCCACGCCACTGTAATCTTCGTCGCAGAGCAGATAGCACCGCCGTAGGTGGAGCTCGGTCAGCCGTCGGCCCTTGTCGCCGGGCATGCGCGCCGCCTCGGTCAGCCGGCTCAGCTCGTACGTCCCGGTCAGGCGCGCCCCCATCGACGACACCTCCGCCAGGGCCTCCTCCGCCAGCGCCTCATCGTTGCCGTCGACGGCGTAGCGGACCTTGCCCAGCAGCTTCGACATCTCGCCGAGCTTCTCCTTCTCGGTCATGAAGCTCGCCAGCACGTCGTCGACGCTCTCGCCGATGGCCGGTGCCGCTGGAGCAGGCTCGGGGGCCGGGGCCAGGTTGTCGATGTAGGTCGTGTACAGCTCAAGGTACGTCTGGGCCGCCTGGCTCACCTGGGAGAGCATGTGGTGGGCGTTCATCGTGTCCAGCGCCCCGAGGTTGATCACGTCGTCGTTCCGCGCCTCGGCCAGGCGCAGCACGAAGTCGACGCTCTCCACCTTCTCCGGCACCGGCGGCAGCGGGATCGCCGACACGCTCTCCGCGTCCGCCAGCGTGACCTTGTCGGCGAACATCGGCGGCATGTACTTCGAGAGGTTGATCGAGATCGGCGGCACGATGAGGTACGCGGCGTAGACGGCGTTGGGCTCAGTGAGGCTGGACGCGTAGGCCAGCGCGTGGCCGCGTGGCTCGGCTTGGCTTCCTCGCTCGAAGTCGAGGATCATCGCTCTCTCCTACAGAAGGCCCAAATCATACCACGGGGGCTCTGACCCCAACGGCCCGGTCCCGCCCCCGCCCCGCTTCTTGCATTGCGCCGCCGACCGGCTATCATGGACGCGCCTTCCACCCTGCGGGCCCCTGAAGGAGCACCCAATGGCCTTCGATAAGTCCCTCGCATCGCTCGACGGCCGCGCCGCCATCGTCACCGGCGGCGCCATGGGCATCGGCCGCGGCTGCGCCCGTGGCCTCGCCGCCTTCGGGGCCGGCGTCGTGATCGCCGACAAGGACGGCGACGCCGCCAAGCAGACCGCCGCCGACATCGAGGCCGCCGGCGGCTCCGCCCTCGCCCTCACCGTCGACGTGCGCGACTTCGACCAGGTCAAGGCGATGGTCCAGGCGACGGTCGACCGCTACGGCCGCGTCGATTGCCTTGTCAACAACGTCGGCGGCGGCTTCCGCAAGGACTTCGTCGAGGAGAGCGAGAACGCGTGGGACGCGCTGGTGAGGATCAACCTCAAGACCACCTACTACTGCACCAAGACGGTCGTCGACGAGATGGTCCGGCTTGGGATCAAGGGCTCGATCATCAACATCACCAGCATCGAGGCCTACCGGGCCGCGCCCGGCTTCGCCGTCTATGCCTCCTGCAAGTCCGCGATGGAGAACTTCGCCCGGACGATGGCCTTGGAGGCGGGGCACCACGGCATCCGGTTCAATACTATCGCGCCCGACGCCACGCCCACGCCGGGCACCACCGGCATCGGCGTGACGACCCCCGGCCGGCCCGGACGCGCCCGCAGCATCCCCGCCCTCAGGGAGGGTGTCGAGGACGACTACGCGGGCCCGACGGTCTTCCTCGCCTCCGACATGTCGGCCTACCTCACCGGCATCACCATCCACGTCGATGGCGGCACCTACGCCTCCGGCGGCTGGGTGCGCAACGAAAACATGGAATGGACGGGGTCGGCGTAGCCGCGATGCCCAAAGGCGACGTGGTCCTCATCAAGGCCTCGCGGGGCGAGCCCGGCGCGCGGCGCATCTGGGACGATTCCGGCGAGGCTCCCTACGTCTGCCTCGAAGTCTACTGGGAGCGCTGGGAGCAGTACGGCGTCGAGCCCGTCTGCTGGCCCGTCGGCAAAGACCAAATCTTCGAGCCCGACGAGGCCCTGCTCGCCAAGCTGCAGGGCGCCTTCGAGGAAGCCGACGGCCGGCTCGATGATCTTTGGTCGGAGGCGAAGCCTTACGCGGGAGGCGGGCGGTGACCAAGCCCCTGCTCGAGATCGTCTACTGCAACGAGTGAGGCGATCTTCCTGAAGCCGTCATTTTGGCGGAGAAGATGCTCCAAGAGTTCTCGCGGAAGCTGGGCGGCGTCACCCTCACCCCCGGCGGCAAGGGCCAGTTCGAGGTCTCCCTCGACGGCGCCCTCGTCTTCTCCAAAATCGCGAAGGGCCGCCTCCCCGACAACAAAGAAATCCGCGACGCCATCCGGGCCGGCTAGCCCGCCGATGCCCGCGTTGAGAAGGTGTAGAAGGAGAGCACGATGACTACCGAGACCCGCATCAAGACCAAGATCGTGGACGCGGACGGCCATTACCTCGAGCCGCCCTACGCCATCCCCGACTACATCGAGCCGAAGTACAAGGACGTCGCTCCCCGCATCGTCCGCAACGCCGACGGTGTCGACGAGTGGGCCGGCAAACACTGGTCGTCCTACAACCAGCAGATGGGTGCGGGCAACGTCTCCAACTTCGTCTTCAAGCGGGACTCCGACTCCGGCCACCTGCTCGCCGCCCAGGAGCGCGAGGAGGCCAACAAGGCCCCCATGATGCGGAACTACGCCGACCAGGACGCCCGCATCATGGGCTCCGAGGAGCGCGTCGACATCCTCGACGAGGAGGGCATCGACCTCTCGGTGCTCTACCCGACGCTCGGTCTCCAGTGGGTCAGCGAGCCGGAGTACCACATGGCGCTCAACCGCGCGCTCAACGACTGGCTCGGCGACTTCGTGAAGGCCGACCCCAGGCGCCTCTACGGCGCGGCAAACATCGTGGCCATCTGGGACGTCGAGATGGCCTGCGACGAGCTCCGCCGCTCCGTCGGCGAGCACGGCTTCCCCGCCGCCTTCCTGCGCTCGGCGCTCCCCGACGCCGAGTCCCGCTGGTGGCGCGACACCTACGATCCCTTCTGGGCGACCTGCCAGGACCTCGACGTCGCCGTCGGCTTCCACCCCTTCCCCGGCGACGTGATGTACGGCTCGGGCCGCTACTTCGACTACGTCGGCCCCACCGGCGCGCAGATGTTCATCCGCACCCCGTTCAACCACATGGTCGACTCGATGAATACGCTCACCGCCCTCATCGTCGGCGGCACCTTCGAGCGCTTCCCCGACCTCCGCGTCGGCATCCTGGAATCGAGCGGCGGCTGGCTGCTGACGCTCCTCGAGCGCCTCGACAACCGCTTCGACCACCTCGGCCAGATCGTCCCCGAGATGCAGATGGCCCCCAGCGACTACTTCCGCCGCAACTGCTGGATCTCGTTCGACCCCGAAGAGGCGCCCTTGGCGCTCACCGCCGACATCCTCGGCGCCGACCGCATCATCTGGGGCTCCGACTATCCCCACCCCGACGCCTTCTACCCCAACTTCGTCGAGATGCTGAACGAGAACCTCGCCGGCATGTCCACCGAAGACCAAGACCGCATCCGCGGCCGCAACGCCCTCGACTTCTACAAGCTGCCTGAGGAGCGGTAAGCGCGGGCGGCCGTTCGGCCTCCCTGCCTCTTGGGAGGTATGAGAGGACGGGCAGTCCGGAAGCCCCGCCCAGCCCTCCGCCCTTTCCCCCTTTATGGGGGAAACTGAAAGAGGGTGCGCGCCGTCAGGCGCGTCGGAGGGGCCGGGCGGTGGAGCGGTGCACCACGTCCATGGAGCAGGAAGCGCCGGTTACGCAAAGGTTTCTAGAGGGGGAAGGCCTAAGGTGCTCCCCCTTTCGGGAAGATGTTGGGCATAGCCCCCACCAGGTCGCCCCTGTGCTCGTTTCGTTGACACCCCATCGAACGCAAACCTAGAATCGCGGAAGGAGAGCCAGGGCTGTGGGGAATCGCCCCGGCGGAGGAGCCTGATGACCACCGAGACCCGCGTGAAGCTGCAAATCGTCGACGCCGACGGCCACTTCATCGAGCCGAACGACCTGCGTCCTTACATCGACCCCAAGTGGCGCGACCAGGCGCCGTACCGCATTCCCGGCAGCGGCAACGCCTGGGGCGGCCGCGACTGGCAGTCCGAGGGGTGCCCGCAGTTCGGCACGCCGCTCTTTACCCGCCCCAACGAGACGCAGATGACGGGGCTCATCGGCGTGCACCGCAAGGAAGACCTCGCCCAGGGCAGTTCTTCCGCCACGATGTACGAGGAGATGGACCCCCGCATCGTCGACAACGAGGGCCGGCTGGTGGTCATGGACGAGGAATCGATCGACGCGTCCGTCCTCTACCCCACCTCGGCGCTGGCCTGGGTACCCGACGGCGAGTACCACCTGGCCCTCAACGCGGCCCTCAACAACTGGCTCCACGAGTGGTGCCAGGCCGACCCCAGCCGCCTCTACGGCGCGACCAACATCGTGGCCCTCCACGACGTCGAGGCCGCCTGCGACGAGGTGCGGCGCTGCAAGAAGGACTTCGGCTTCCCCGCCGTCTTCCTCCGCACCACGCTCCCCAACGGCGAGGTCCGCTGGTGGGACGAGAGCTTCGATCCCTTCTGGGCCACCTGCGAAGATCTCGGCGTCGCCGTCGGCTTCCACCCCTTCCCCGGCGACACCATGTACGGCTCGGCGCGCTACTTCGACATCATCGGGCCCACGTCCGAGCTCGTCTTCATGCGCACCCCGTTCAACATCCCCGTCGACTCGATGCACGCCGTCAAGGGCACCATCA
>DAOUKH010000094.1:0-54110 GCA_034421515.1 Dehalococcoidia bacterium | reverse complement strand
GCTGCAAGCACGAGCCGGTCTGGGTGCTCTCCGGCGCAATGGAGAGCCGCTATAAGGCCTACTTCGAAGCGCCGACCCTCGACATCCTCAATAGCCGCGGCCACATGCTCCAGCCTTTTGCCCGCGCCGGCGTCACCCACGAGGACGTCGACCTCGTCATGGTCTACGACCACTTCGCCAGCGGCATCGTCATGCAGTACGAGGCGCTGGGCTTCTGCGAGATCGGCGAGGGCGGCCCATTCGTCATGGAGAACATCGGGCTCGACGACCCCTTCCCCGTCTGCCCCGACGGGGGCAACCTCTCCTTCAGCCACCCCGGCAACCCCTACAACTTCAAGATCATTGAGGCGGTGCGCCAGATGCGGAACGAGGTGAAGGACCTCTGCCCCGACTGCGCATCGGGCGTCCACACCTACGACCGGAGCATCTGCCGCAAGGTCCGCGACCCCAAGATCGCCGCCGCCTGCGGCCCTCTCACCGGACGTCACTCCTTCGCCCTGCTCGCCAAGGACTAGCGCGATGGCCTACGACAAGCCCCTTCCCGTGCCGACCGCCCTCTCCGCTCCCTTCTGGGAGGGGACGAAGCGCCGCGAGCTGCTCGTCCAGAAGTGCGGCGCGTGCGGCGCGCTGCGCTGGACGCCGCAGTGGGCCTGCCGCGACTGCTTCTCCACCGACTACGACTGGACACCGATGAGCGGGCGCGGCGTCGTCTGGACGTACACGACGATCTACCGGCCTCAGTCGCCCGGCTTCATGGAGGATGTCCCCTACTCCGTCGCCGTCGTCGAGCTCGACGAGGGCCCCCAGATGCTCACCAGCATCACCGGCTGCGACGCCAAGGACGTCCACGTCGGCATGCCCGTCGAGGTCGCCTTCGAAGACGCCACCGACGACATCACCCTCTACAAGTTCAAGCCGGCCCGGTGACCGCACGCCGGAGAAGTCTGATAAGGAAGCGGTATGAAGCTCATTGCCTCGGCGGCCATTCTTCTCTCTCTCACCCTCGCCTGCACAAGTGTTGCTCCGACGGCGACGCCCGACGCGACCCTGCGAGCGGACATCAATCAGTTGCAGGACGAGGTCAAAGGCTTGAAGGAAGCAACGCCCGCGCCGACGCCGACGCCCGATGCATCGCTTCGAGCGGACATCAGCAGGCTGCAAGGTGAGCTTCAAGACTTACGTCAGGATATGGCTGAAGTTCAACGGGAGCGACCTCCGACCACGGCCCCTACCCAAGCTACTGAAGAGAACATCTGCGACCGTTCCCCGGCAGTACAACGAGCCATTCTGGAGGCTCTGGGGTTGTCGTTGTGCAGCTTCGCAACCCATGACGAGCTGTTCCGGATAGAGAGTTTGGACCTAGATTCCGTTAGGTCGATCAAGGAGGGAGACTTCAAGGGGCTCGTCAACCTGTCATATTTGGAACTGGATATCTACGACTCTTGCGGGCAGTGGGATAGCCTTGCCTTTACCACCTCGATGCTCGCGGACTTGCCGTCGTTGGCAAGTTTCAACCTGCGCCTCTACCGCGAAGAACTCCGTTCGGGGATTGCTAGTGCGGTAGACATCGCTGACGTGGTCTTCCAAGCCACGCAAGACGGCCTGAGGTTGGAAGCCGATGAGCGCTACAGTGAGTCCAACGAGAATTGGATGGAAGCCCGCTATCAGGACGGCAGCGTCTATGTCTGGGTCTACATCAGTCCCGATGAGAATCTCCTCCCCTGCCGAAGCAGCGTGAGTCTTTGAGATCCGTGTCGGCCGATCTCCTGAGCCGCCGCGTCGACATTTCCTCGATAATGTGCGGCTAGAACTGGTGTGGGCGGCCCCAGCGCCCCGCATATGGAGGGAGCAGCGTTGATCGCGGGCCTGACCGGCGGGTCGATCGCGGCCGTGGTGGCGGCGCTCGTGTCGCTGCCGCTGCGCTCCCCCGACGACGCCTTCTTCAACACCGCCAGCGTCGTGATCGCCTCGCTGATCGCCGGGCTCGGCGCCGGGGCGCTATGGCGGGGGACGGCGAAGTCGAGGCGTCAGTTGCCGGTCTTCGCCGCTGCGTGGACGGCGGCCTTCGGCGCCGTCGCGCTCCTGTCCTGGGCCGGCGAGACGCAGTTAGAGCGGTTCGTTGCCTTCACCGTGCCGCTCGCGGCCATCGTCTTCGCGCTGACCGGGGCGATCACCGTCCTCTTGTCGGATACGCCCGCCGTTCAGAAGCCGTGGCTGCCCGCCGCGGCGCTCGCCGCCGCCCTGGCGGTCGGATTCTCCCTCGCCGGTCAGGGCGACGCCGAGAGCGGACGGCTGGAGCTTCCGCCGCGCGCCGGCCTCGCGGCGCCGGAGAGCGCGCACCGCACACTCCCTGGAGGTCGTTCGTCATGAGTCTTCGGCATACCCTAAAGTGGAGCGCGCGAATCCTGGCGCTTTCGGCGGCAGTCGTGTTGATCGTCTCCGCCTGCCGGGATAACGGTACCGGCGACCCAACACCGGCGCCGGAGCCAACCAAGGCACCGCCCACGGCTACCGCAACGCCGCAGCCAACCGCGACTCCGACGCCCGCTCCCGTCGGGCCCACCGGGACGATTGGGGCCACCCGAGGAGCCGAGGCCATGCCGCCCTCGACACCCTCCGCTCCGACGGCCACGGCCGTGCCGCCCACCGCCACGCCCATGCCGCCACCGCCGACGGCCACGACGGCCCCGCCTACCGCTACGACTGCCCCGGCAGAGCCCGAACCCGCCGCAGACCGGGCCATCGGCGAGGTCGAAGGCGTTACCTTCGTGGTCGGCATGGGGTCGGAGGCGACGTTCACGGTGAACGAGAAACTGGCGAGTCTGTCGCTGCCCAACGACGCCGTGATGCGCACTGGCGCCCTCGCCGGCGAGGTCCATCTCGACGGCCGCCCGTCCGTCATCACCATCGACCTGCACCAGCTCAGCAGCGACCAGGCCCGCCGCGACCGCTTCGTCCGCGAGCGCATGTTCCCCAACGACCCCATCGCCACCTTCACCCTCCCCGACGCGGGCCCGCTCCCCGACGAGTTCACCTCCGGCGAGACCGCCACGGGGCAAATAACCGGCGAGCTCGATATCGACGGATTCCAGGCGCCCATAACCTTCGAGATCGAGGCGCGGGACGACGGCGACGTGGTCTACATCCTCGGGCGCACCATCTTCACCTGGGACCAGCTCGACATTCCGCCCCCCAACCTGCCGTTCGTCCAGGTCAAGGACGAGGTGCACGTGGAGATATTGATCGCGGCGAGGCCAGCCGGCTAACGGGGGGGCCTCTCCTCCGGCCTCTCCCCCTCTGGGGGAGATTTGAGAGAGGGCACGCGCCCTGGGGGCGCGTCGGAGGGGCGGGGCCGGGTGGCCTCCCCTCTTCTCCCGTGGGGAGAAGATTGAGATGAGGGGCCCCTCACCTCCACCACTGCCACCCTGCGCCGACCACTCCCAACACCTAACGCCGGCGCTCCCCGCTCACGGCGCTCACCAACGCTCACGACCCAACAGAGAAGACTCGCTCATGGCGCTCACGACGCTCACGAGCGCCAACAGAGAAGACCGCTCATGAAGAGCGGGGCTTCCGCGGGCCGCGGACCACCGGCCTAAAACCCCCAGATGCGGGCGGCGTTGTTGGTGACGATGTCGAGGACGTCGCCCTCGGGGACGCCGGCCATCTGGCGCTCGATGGCCTCGCGGGAGTGGGGCCAGGTGCCTTCGTCGTGGGGGTAGTCATTGCCCCAGAGGAGCGGAAAGTTGCCCGTGAAGCCCCGGGCCGCGACGGCGACGGGGTCGTCCTGGAAGGTGGCGTGCGCCTGACGCTTCAGATAGAAGCTCGGCAACTCCTTCAGTTTCACGCTCGCCATGTAGTTAAGGTCGGTGTAGCCCTCGTCGAGGACGTTCATCAGCCACGCCATCCAGCCGCCGCCGCATTCGACGGCGGTCCAGTGCGCGTCGGGGAAGCGCTCCATGACGCCGGACATGACGAGGAGTGCATGGGTCTGGAGGGCGCTGCCGCATGAGGTGGCGTAGTTGACCACGCCGGAGCCGGGGCCTTGGTAGAAGATCATGTCGTAGCCGGTGCCGTTGTGGAAGCTCATCGGCATGCCGAGCTCGACGGCGGTCGACCAGACGACGTCGTAGTCGGGGTAGTTATAGGGAAGGTGCTCGACCTTGAGTGGGATCATCGCCGCCTTGATGCCGAGCGTGGATATGCGGCGCATCTCCTCGGCGGCGGCGCGCGGGCCGTACATGGGAATCATCCCCGGCGGACGGAAGCGCTCCGAGGTCTGCGCGTAGGTCTCGGCGACGTAGTCGTTGTAGACGCGCATGCACGCCTCGCCGAGATCGGCGTCGGCGATCTTCCAGAGGTGGAGGCCGGTGGTGGGGTACATGACCTCGCCATAGATGGCGTCGATGTCCATGTTCGCTAGGCGCTCAGACGGGTCGACGGCGGCGGCGCGGCGTTCCCGGTCTTCCTTCGACCGCTTGCTCCAGCCCAGGCGGTGCCCCTCGATGATGAGGCGCTGCATGCCGTCCTCTCCCTGCTCGTAGCGGGGGGCGCGGTCGCGAAGGTGGGCGGGCAGGCGGGTCAGCCAGAGGTCTTCGGGCTCCTCGACGTGGGAGTCCGCCGATATCAGGCCTCTGCCGAAGTCCATGGCCACACCTCCTGACACGCCGCCGGCTAGGCCACGGCGGGGGCGATCTCCTTGGCGATGATCTCGGTGACCTCCAACTGGCGCTGCAGGTCGGCGCCGCGGGGGCGTATCCCGATGGCGACGTCCTCGATGCCGAGCGCCTTGTAGGTGGACATCTCCTCGATCACCTGCTCGACGCTGCCGGTGATGGGCAGCCGGCGCTCCTCCGGCGCCAGCGGCTTCTCGGTCAGGCGCAGCGACTGGCGGATCGAGAGGGTGACCGTGGCGGGGTCGCGATCCTCCTCGTCGCAGATGCGCTTGAACTGCTCGACCTGCGCCGCCAGCTCGTCGGGCGTCGCGTCGATCAGGTGCAGGCCGTCGCCCAGTCGCGCCGCCCGCCGCATGGCGAAGGCGGTATTGCCGCCCACCCATTGGGGAATCGTCTGCTCTGGGCGGGGGAAGAGGCTCATGTTTTTGATGTGGTAGTGCTCGCCCCGGAAGTCGGCGTAGTCGTGCTCCCAGACGGCACGGAAGTAGCGCATCTGCTCGTCGGTCATGGCGCCGCGCTTGCGGTAGTCGACGTCGAGGGCGTCGAACTCTTCGGGAATCCAGCCCACGCCGACCCCCAGAATAACGCGTCCTCCTGAAAGCACCTGCATCGAACCTAGCTGCTTGGCAGTCACCAGCGGATGGCGGTAAGGGAGGATGAGGACGCTGACCCCTACCTTAATGCGCTTCGTCCGGCCGATCACGGCGGCCATGACAGTGAGCGGGTCGATCACCTTGCTCGACGCGTCGATGAAGCCGGGGCCGCCGCGGGCGTAGGGGTAGGGCAGCTTGGGGTTCTTCGGGAAGGCGAGGTGGTCGCCGGTCCAGACGCTCCCCAACCCGAACTCCTCGACGGCGTCGGCGAGCCCGAAGATGGTCTCCGGAGCGGCGGCGGGGCCGATGTTGGGGAGGGCGATGCCGAAGTTCATGGGGCGACCTCTCTGAGTCTAGCGGGTCAGGCGGAGGAAGTTGTCGTGGCCGACGAGTTGGCGTTCCGCGGCGGTGAGGGGCAGCTTCTCGAAGACGTCGAGGGCAGTGCCGGTCTTGCCGAGGGGGAAGTTCGAGCCGAAAAGGATACGCTCCGGCCCTGCCTCGCGGACGATGCGGACCAGCGCGTCGGCCTCCTCCCGGCCGTCGGCGACGTGGTCGAAGCGGAGGGAGAGGTCGGCGCAGACGTCGGGGTGGCCGTCCATGGCGTCGAGCAGCTCGGCGAGGCCGGCGTCGGGGTGCTCGGGCTGGTAGGCGGCATGGGCCATGATGATCCGCGTCTTGGGGAACTGCCGGTAGAGGCCGGCGAACCAACGGGGCTGGGCCCACTGCGCCGCGCCGGAGGCGAGGACGATGGGCAACCCCTGCTCCTGGCAGTAGTCGAAGATCGGGACGTAGCGGGGGTCATCGCCGCGCAACTGCATGTTCACCGGGGCCATTTTCACTCCGATTGCACCGTCAGACACCCAGCGTTCCACCCCTTCCATGGCCTGCCGCTCGGTCATACGGACGAGGTCGACGCCACAGAAGTAGCTGAAGCCGGGGCGTTCCTTCGTGACGCTCGCCGTCCAGCGGTTGTAGGCGTCGACGCGCGCCAGGTAGGCGTCGAGCGCCTCCTGCTCGGCTGCGGCGCGGTCGGGGGCGTCGTCGGGGATGGCGGCGAGGTCGGCGTTCAGCCACATCACCGTCGGCAGAAAGACGATGTTGGTGTGGACGATGGGCGTGCCCTTGCGGGACTCAACCAACTCCTCGATCGTCCCCACCGGGTGGGCGTCGGGCATGCGGACGTGGGTCATGAACTCGCGCGCGTCCGCCTCGTTGGCGAACGTGTGCACGTGGCAGTCAATCAAGTCCATGCCCTTCGACTCCTGTCGCCTTCTAGTCAAGCGAGAACGCGGCGATCGCGTTTTCTCGAAGGAACTTGGGCCAGACGTGCTCGCGTAACTCCAGCCCTTCCAGGTCGGACTGCAGCCGCTCATAGGAGATTCCGGGGTAATAGCCGGAGTACATGACCCGGTCGGAGCCCCGCGTGTTGGCGTAGTAGATCACATCTTTTGGGTAATGCTTAGGTGCGAAACCTGAAGTCATGTAGTAGAGATTGGGCCACTTCAGCATCAGCTTCACGCACATCGCCTCCCATGGCTCGCCCCCGTGCATCATCACGATTTTGAGCTCGGGGAAGAACCACAGGGGCTCGTCGAGGTAGATCGGGTTCTGGATCTCGCCGGGGACGCGCGGGCCGGGCAGGCCGACGGTCATCACGACCGGGAGGTCGAGCTCGATGGCCTTGACGTAGAGGGGGTAGTAGACCTTGTCGTTGGGCGGCTTCTGCAAGGAGAAAGGGGAGACGTTGAGGGCCTTGATGAGGGGATTACCTCGGGCGTAGGCCTCGATCTTGCGGACCATCTCCATCCCCTCGTCGGGGTCGACGGCGAGCTTGCCGTAGAAGCGGCCGGGGTACGACTCCATGATCTTGAGGTTCTCGTCGACGTCCTCCTCATGAAGACCGATGATGGCTCGCTCCACACCGAAGCGGTCCATCATCTCGATGGTCTCTTCTGGGGTGTGGCGCTGCGTCGCGCGGTCGGCGGCCTCCTGTTTGAAGAGGTGCTGGGAGGGGTGGCCGTAGTTGAGGCTGTCGGGGTCGCGGAAGAAGCGCGCCGCCTTCCCCGCCATGTTGCGAGGCTCGCCCCACAGCGGCTCGAGGCTGCAATCGATCGCCGGTATTCCGCGCACGAGGCCCGTCTGCGTCATGCCGCCCTCCTGGGGCCTGCCGGGCCCCTCGCGGGGGATTGTAGCGCCCGGCGGCAAGCGACGCGCCGGCGCTTTCGGCAGCGATGGTAGGATGTGGCGGCTCCGCGGCACGGAAGGAACTGATGGACTTCTCGGGCAAGGTCGTACTGGTAACCGGCTCCAGCCGCGGGCTTGGCAAGGCGTTGGCCATCGAGTTCGCCAAGGCAGGAGCGTCGGTGATCGTGGCGGCGCGCTCGGAGACCACGGGCAAGCTGCCGGGCACCATCGGCGAGACGGTGGCCGAGATCGAGGCGCTGGGCGGCACGGCGGCCGCGGTCCGCGCCAACGTGGCGCAAGAAGAGGACCTCGTCCATCTGGCCGAGGCATCCTTGGAGCGATTCGGGCGCGTCGACGTGCTGGTCAACAACGCGGGGATCAGCATGCCGTACAACCAGTTGGCGTGGGAGATTCCGGCCAAGGGTTGGGACCTGGTGACGGCGATCAACATCCGCGCTCCGTTTCGTCTGTCGAGCCTGCTGCTGCCCCAGATGATCGAGCGGGGCGGCGGCTCCATCGTCAACATCTCATCGGTGGCGGCGGCGAACAACTACTCAGGGGTGCAAGACAGCGACGGCTCGGTGAACCGCGTCAGCGTGGCATACGGGACGAGCAAGGCGGCGCTGGAACGCTTCACGACGGGCCTTGCCGAACACGCCAAGGAGTACAACATCGCGGTGAACGCGCTAAGCCCCGGCGCGCCGACCTGGTCCGAAGGGTTCGCGGGGAATCTCAGCAAGGCCGACCACTCCCGCTGGCGGTCGCCCTACAAGTACTTCACCAAAGCGGGCCTGTTCCTCGCGGGTCAAGACGCCACGGGGATCACCGGGGGCGTCTTCCTCGACCACAGGCTGTGCCGCGAGCACGGCCTGGTCTGAGGCGCCGCGCTACGACAGCTTCTTCAGGGTGCGTTTCGGCGCGATGAGGTGGAAGCTCTCGAGGATGAGCGCCTCGACCTCGCCCCAGTCCTCGACGTTAGTGAGGTCCATGTTGACCCAGCCGTGCTGGCCGACGTACTTGGCGCGGGTGAAGCGCGGATCGGCGACGCGGGCGTCGGCGTGGGGCTTTTCCAGCTTCAGGCCAACTGAAGGACTGCCGTCTTCCTCGCCGTAGCCGGCGAAGATCTTCTCTCCGACGCGGAAGTAGGGCGAGCCCCAGGTCAGGGTCTCCTTGGTATCGGGCAGCGCGAGGCAGATCTCGCGGAGCCTCTCCAGCGGGTCGTCCGCCACGGTCGCGACCTCCGGTCTTCTTGTTGGGGTTGCGTAGTATCATCGGGCATCGCGTTGACGGGAGGAAGCCCCTGCGGCCACTGGAGGGATCGGTCGTACTCGAAGTCGCCGAAGGCGCCGCGGCGCCGCTCTGCGGGCGGCTTCTCTCCGAGTTGGGCGCGCGGGTCATCAAAGTCGAGCCGCCGGACGGGGACATCTCCCGCCGCTACGGTCCCTTCCCGGCGTCGGGGCCCGACCCCGAGCTGAGCGGGCTTTTCATCTACCAGAACGCCGGCAAGGAGAGCGTCGTGCTCGACTGGCGTTCGGGCGCCGCAGCCGACGCCCTGCTCGACTTGGCCTCCTACGCCGACATCCTCATCGACGACATCCGCCCGAAAGACGCGGAGCGGGCCGGGATCGACTTCGAGGCCCTTCGGGAGCGGAATCCAAGACTGATACGAGTCTCGCTCACTCCATTCGGCCAGACCGGCCCATGCGCCGGCTGGGAGGCGGAGCACCTGACGCTGTCGCACATGGGCGGCGAGGGTTATGTCCTCCCAGGGGCGAACTCCGACCCCGAGAACAAACTCGCCGGCCGTCCGCCGATTCAGATCGGCGGGCTCATCGCCGACGCGCATTCCGGCTACATCGCCGCCATCGCGGCCATGGGCGCGGTCGCGGTCCGCGACCACTCCGGTGTGGGCCAGCACGTGGACATCTCGAAGTGGGAAGCGGAGCTGATCCCCAACCGCGGCGTGCTCGACGAGTGGAACAACCAGGGCGAGGAGACGGGCCGCCAAAGCGCCACGCAGGCGACGATGCTCCTCCTTCCCTGCAAGGACGGGCTGCTCTACATCACCTTCCACCGCGACGAGCAGTTCGAACGGCTGGCCAACCTGCTGGGCAAGGAGGAGTGGAAGACGGACCCCAGGCTTGCCACCCCCGTTCTGCGCGGCGAAAACCGCGAGGTCTACATCCCAACGGTGGTCGAGTGGCTGGCCGACAAGCGGGGTGAGGAGATCTTCCACATCCTGGAGAGCCGGGGCATGATGGCGACCTTCTTCGCCAAGGCCTCGGAGATCTTGGCGAGCGAGCATTGGCAAGAGTTGGGCGTCTTCGCCGAGGTGGAGAGCTCGGGCGGGGTGCGGTTTACGGTGCCGCGTCCGATGTACTTCGTCGAGGGCGGCGATGAGGGGGAGGCGCCTCGCGCCCCCGCGCTCGGCGAGCACACCGCCGCCGTGCTGGGGGAAGTGGAGCAGGCCAAGGCGGCACGCGCCGCCACGACGCGGGAAGGCCGGACACCGGGGCCGTCCGCGCCTCCGCCGTTGGCCGGCGTGCGCATCCTCGACCTGTCGTGGATCGCGGCAGGGCCGGCGGCGACGAACCTGCTGGGCTGCCTGGGCGCGGAGATGATCCGCCTGGAATCGGCGAAGCGGATCGACCTGGTGCGCTTCAAGGGCTCGATCGTGATCCCCGGCGGCGACCCGGAGCGGGCCCCGCTGTTCAACGCGCTCAACTTCAATAAGCAGGGCGTCGTTCTCGACCTCAAGCGGCCCGAATCACTCGATATCGTCTATGACCTCGTGAAGAGCTGCGACGCGGTGATCGACAATATGCGGCCGGGCGTCATGGAGACGCTCGCGCTCGGGCCGGAGGTGCTCAGGCAGCACAACCCGACGCTGGTCACCGTGTCGGCGTCCGGCTTCGGGCCCCGGGGACCCCAACGGGACTATCCCGCCATCGCTCCCATTCTCGGCGGTTCGGCCGGTGTCAGCGAGATCACCGGCTACGCCGACGGCGGGCCCTATATCGGCAACTACCCCATCGACCTGCGCACTGGCTCCACGATCGCCTTCGCCATCATCGCGGCGCTGGCCGAGCGGTCGCGTACCGGGAAGGGGCGCCACGTCGACCTGTCGTCGGTCGCGTCGATCATGACGCTGTTCGGGCACACCTTCGCCGAGCCCGCCCTGGCAGGAACGGACCCCGGGCGCACCGCCAACCGGCACCCCTGGATGTCGCCGCACGGCGTTTTCCCCAGCCTTGGCGAGGAGCAGTGGGTCACCATCGCGGCTAGGACGGAGGAGGAGTGGCGGGCGCTGTGCGTGGCGATGGGCAGGCCGTCGCTGGCCGACGATCCTCGCTTCGCCACGATGGCCGACCGCCACGCCAATAACGAGGCCCTGGAGGCGATCATCGGCGAATGGACGGCAGGTCTCACCAACTGGGAGGTCACAGAGCGCCTGCAACAGGCGGGCGTCGCGGCGATGCCGTCGATGAGCAACCGAATGATCGCGGAGCACCCTCATCTGCAGGAGCGGGGGGCTTTCTGGGAGTGCCCTCATCCCGTGATCGGGCCGGTCACCCTGCCGCGTCCGCCGTGGCACTTTGAGAGTTTTGACAATTTCTTCCGGCGGCCCACCCCGTTGCTGGGCCAGCACACCCATGAGGTGATGACCGAGCTCTTGGGGTACTCCGAGGCGGAGACGGCGCGTCTCGACGACCTCGGCATCTTCGTCTAAGTCGGCCCCGCGGGGCAGGAGGCTACACGTGAGCGACGGCTACAACTTGCTTGAAGGCATCCGCGTGCTGGAGATCGCGCTCGCGACGCCGAACGCCCTCGGCATGCACCTCGCCGACATGGGGGCCGAGGTCCTGAAGATCGAGGAGCCACCCGACGGGGACTACGTCCGGCTGATCGGCGACCAGCTCGTGGGCGCGAGCCTGCTGCACCACCGTTGGAACCGCGGCAAGAAGAGCGTGACCCTAAGCCTGAAGACGGAGGAGGGCCGCCGCCTGTTCTTCGAGCTCGTGGAGAAGTCGCACGTGGTCGTGGACGGCCTGCGGGCGGGCGCGGTCGACCGCTTCGGCGTCGGCTACGAGAAGGTCAAGGCGGTCAACCCCTCGATCGTGTGGCTGTCGTTCAACGCGACGGGGCAGTCGGGGCCGTACCGAGACCTGGCGACCCACAGCACGGGCTTTGACTCGTACGCGGGGCTGCTCACGCCGTCGATTCGGGAGGACGGGCTTGCCACGCTGGGCCGCGAGAATCTGATCGGCATTCAGGCCGCGCCTCTGTACGCCGCCCTCGGTGTGCTGTCCGCGGTGATCCGCTCGCTGCGCACGGGCGAGGGTAGCCGGCTGGAGACCTCCCACTTCGACGCCTGCGCGGCGTGGGCAGGAGAGGGCGTCGACCGCGCCCTGAACGGCGTGCCGGGGTCGGACGAGGGCATGGGGCCCGCGGTGCGCCATCAGGCGTACCGGACAAAGGACGACCGCTTCATCATCTTCCAGTGTTCGGAGGACAAATTCTGGGTGAACTTCTGCGAGAACGTCGGGAGGCCCGACCTGCTCGAAGGGCACGAGCGCAAGAAGGTCTACTCTCACGCCCGCGGCGACGAGGCCCTGCGGAAGGAGATCGCCGACATCATCCTGACCAAGACGCGCCGGGAGTGGATCGACTTCTTCCTCGAACACAACGCGGCGGGCTCGCCGGTAAACGCGCCGGAGGAGCTTGTCGACGACCCGCACTTCCAATCGCGCGGCATGACCTTCGAGCAGGACTATCCTGAGCATGGCACGTTGCGGTGGTTCGGCTCCCCACTGAAGGTGGCGGGGCGGACCTTCTCGACACCGCACGCCCCACTCGCCGGCGAGCACACGGCAGAGGTCTTGGCCGGCGTCCTCGGCCTGTCCAGTGAGAAGATCGACGAACTGACGCAGTCGGGGGTGGCGTCGCGGCGGGGTTGACTTTGCACGGCGGTCGAAGCACAGCCGACCGGGCTAGGCCGTCGTCTGTTGCCAGAGGCGCTGCCAACTGGCGATGACGCGATCGAGGGCGGCGTCGTAGCCCATGTCGCGGTGGTCGTCGGTGATGACCTCGGCCTCGTAGTAGCGGTCGTAGCCGGCGGCTTCGAGGGCCCGCATCAGCGCAGAACAGGGGATCAGCCCTTCGCCGGGGACGGTGCGGTCGAGGGACCGCATAGTGTTCGGCTTGTGGTCGCTGACCTGGACGCTGAAGATGTGCGGCGCGGTCTCGGCGATTGTCTCCAGGATGCCTGGTGTCCACCAGAGGTGCCAGAAGTCGAAGACGTAGCCGACGTTGGGATCGGCGATTTCGGCCACGACTCTGGCGGCGTCACGGGCCGTGTTGAGGAAGCTGAGGTCTTGGCGCAGGGGATGGATGGGCTCGATGGCGAGCCGCAGGCCGCGCTCCTGCGCCAGCTCCCTCGACGGGCCGAACTCTTCCATGAAGATGTCGACGGAGTCCCGCCAGCCGGGGACTTTGCGACCGCCCGTGATGACGTAGACGCAGTCGGCCTCGACGGCGGCGGCGAGATCGAGCGTCGATTCGATCGTGTCCGCGTCCATCGCACCGGGCGAGATCGAGGTGAAGGTCGAGACCTTCAGTCCCGAGTCCAGGAGCAACCTGACGCCTTCGGCGCGGCCGTGGGCATCGATGAGATGGGCGCCGAGGCCAATGGCCGGAATGCCCCTGCGGACCCATGCATCGACGCAGTCGGCCAGGCTCCAACCCCAAGTGGTGGCGACATGGACAGCGAAGCGCGGCTCCATCGTCCCTCCCACCGCCGGGCGTTGTGTCGCCCGCGGACTGCCGCGGCCTTACTCTACTCGGCCGGGACTGGGGCGGCTTCAAGGTCGCGGCCCCGGCGCCAGACGAGGCCGCGGGACGGCGAGAAGAGCAGGGCCAAGGCGAAGAGGCCGTTAGAGAAGACCACTATCGCCGGGCCGCTGGGCCAATCGAGGTGGTAGGAGACATAGAGACCGCCTATCACCGAGGCGAGGGCAACGAGGAGGGAGACACCCATGATTCCAATCAGGCGTCGCGCGAGAAGGCGCGCGGCCGCGGCCGGCGTGATTAGGAGCGAGAGCACCAGCACGACGCCCACCGTCTTCACCGCGGCAACCGTGGTGATTCCGATGAGCACCGGCAACAGGTACTGCACCAGCGTGACGGGTATGCCGGAGGCGGCGGCCATCGTCTCGTCGTAGGAGACGAAGAGCAATTCCTTGAAGAGGAGGGCGACGACGAAGAGGACCACCCCGGCCACCGCGGCGATGCCCCAGATTTCGCCCCAACTTACGCCCAATACGTCGCCAAAGAGGAAGCTGAAGAGGTCGGTGGTGTAGCCGTCGACGCCGCTTATCAGAATCAGGCCCAGGGCAAAGCCGAGGGCGTAGATGATGCCGATGGAGGTGTCGAGACGAAGGCCGCCCCGACGACTGATCCAGGTGATGAGCAGCGACGCGGGCACGATCCAGGCAAAGGCGCCCCAGAGCACATTGCCCCCCAAGCGGAAGGCAGCCGCCATACCGACGAGGGCCGAGTGCGCTATGGCGTCGCCCATGAACCCCAACCCCTTGAGGACCACGTAGGTCCCCACGATTGAGGTCACGATGGCAGCCAGTCCGGCAGCCAGCAAGGCCCGCTGCATGAACGCGAATTCGAAGGGTTCGATGAAGGCGTCGTACATCGTCCTTCTTCTACGCCTTACGCGTCGTCGTGATCGTGGTGGTCGTGGTGGATGTGATGCTGAGAGGCGGCGTAGGCCTTGCCGCCCTCTTCGTCCTTGTGGACGTGATGCTGCGCGGCGTAAGCCTTGCCGTCGACATGGACCATCAGGAGGTGTTTTCCGAATGCTTCGCTCAAGACGTCCTCGGTCAGCACCTCTTCAGGCGTGCCGAGCGCGTAGACGCCGCCGCCGCGCAGGCAACAGATGCCGTCGCACAGCGTCGAGGCGCAGGAGAGGTCGTGCGTACTCATGAGCACAGACATCCCTTGGCCGTGGGCGGTGAAGCCGTGGAGCACGTTCAGAATCTGATGCTGCGCCGTGGTATCGAGGCCGGCCATGGGCTCGTCGAGCACAAGCAGGCGGGGCTTGTTCGCCAGCGCGCGGGCGAGCAGGACGCGGCGGCGCTGCCCGCCGGAAAGCTCGCCGATCAGGCTGTTGCGTAGATCGGCCATGCCGACAGTCTCGAGGGCTTCCTCGGCGGCTTCCTTGTCGACTTTGGTGGGGCGGCGGATCAGGCCGAGCCCGCCGTACCGGCCCATCAGGGCGACATCGCCGACCGTGACGGGAAAGTCCCAGTCCACGAGTTCCATCTGCGGCATATAGCCGATCAGGTTGCGGGCCTGTGACACCGGGTGGCCGAAGATGCGGACATCGCCCGCAAGCGGCTTGAGCAGTCCCAGCGCCGTCTTGAACAGCGTCGACTTCCCCGCTCCGTTGGGGCCGATGAGCCCGAAGAAGGCGCCTTCGTCCACCCGGAGGTCTATGTCGCGGATGACGGTGCGACCTCCGTAGCCCGCCGACACTCCTTGCAGGTCCAGTGCGGGGAGCGTTGCCGTGGTCATCTCGTTACCCCAGTAGTCTCGCGAGCTCCTCCGCGTTGGCGCGCATCATGCTGATGTAGTCCGTCGCCACGTCGTCGAAGGTCGCCGAGCGAACCTCTCCGACCTCGATGCCGGCCTCCTCCGCCGCGGCGGCAAGAGCCTCCTGGGCGAACTGCGGCTCGCCGAAGATGGCGGGCAGGCCTTCCTCTTCCACCTCGTGGATCACTCCGGCGATGTCGCCCGGAGTCGGTTCGCCGCCGTGGACGCCGACAAAGGCGATCACCTCGAAGTCGTAGCGGGCGCCGAAGTAGCCGAATGCGTCGTGGAAGCTGACCAGGGTCCGGTGTTCCGCCGGAATGACCGCAAGGGTCTCTTTGATCTCGGCATCCAGGTCCCGGAGCTGCTGGATGTAGGCGTCGGCGTTCGATCGGTAGTTGTCGGCGCGGGCGGGATCGGCCTCGATCAGGGTATCGCGGATCACCTCGATGTAGAAGATGGCCGCGATGGGATCGAGCCAGAAGTGGGGGTCGCCGCCGCCGTGGCCGTGGCCGTCTTCCTCGTCACCGTGATCGTCCTCTTCCTCGTCGCCGTGGTCGTCGCCTTCTTCTTCCTCGTCGCCGTGGTCGTCGCCTTCTTCTTCCTCGTCGCCGTGGTCGTCGCCTTCTTCCTCTTCCTCGTCGCCGTGGTCCTCGCCTTCTTCTTCCTCGTCGCCGTGGTCCTCGCCTTCCTCCTCGTCCTCGTCGTGGTGGTCGTCACCGAGCTCACGCACGACAAGGTCCATCGGAGTGAGGCCCTCGGATACTTCAACAAAGATTGAACCGGAGCGGCGGGACGACTCGACGAACGCGACCAGGTCGTCGTCAAGCCCGGAACCGTTGAGCAAGATCACATCCGCGCCGCCCACCTTGATGCCGTCGCTTGGAGTGGTGCGGAAAGTGTGCGCGTCGCCGCCACTGGGGATCAGCGACTCCACGTCGACCGCGTCGCCGCCCACGTTACGGGCGAAGTCGGCGAGGATGACGGTGCCGGTGATGACCCGGACCGGTTCGGGAGGAGCCTCTGTCGGCGGTACCTGCGTTGCGGTGGGGGGCGCGTCGGTCGGGGGCACCGGCGTAGGGGTGGGGTCAGCCCCACAGGCCGCGACGGCCAGGATGAGAGCCGATACTAGAGCCAGGACTTTCAGCGCCGATCCCCGCATTTTCAACACTCCTCTTGTTCCGATACCCCGTCTCTTCAGTTGCCGTATTTTGATTCGCAGTCTCTCGTTTGCCGGTAACCTGGTACCTAATCTCGTTTATTTGAGGTATTCGATACTAAATATCAATGCTGTTTAAAAAAGGGGTTAGTTGGCCGATGCCTGCTGGCGGCAGGAACCGCAGCGGCCGTAGACCTCGAGCCAATGGCCCTGCGCGGTGAAGTTAAGCTCAGCGGCCTTCTCGCCGAGGACATCTTCAATACCGCAGCCGGCGAAGTCGACGGACTGGCCGCAATCGGTGCAAATGAGGTGGTGGTGGTGTCCGGGGTGGCTGACCTGATAGTGAAGATCGCCGTTGTTCAGGAGCACGCGGCAGACGAAGCCCAGCTCGACCATCAGCTTCACATTCCGGTAGACCGTGGCCCGGCCGAGTTGGGACAGCTCCGCGCACAGCTCCTCGGCGGTGAAGTGGTCGGTCCGTCGCGCGATTGCTTGGACGACCGCGCGTCGGGGCTCGGTCACCCGGTGACCTCGGTTCTCCAGCGCCTCAACGAAGTCTTCGACGAGGGGGTGTCGCGTCAGCGTCATTGTCTCGTGTTCCGCTCCAGAATTGGCCGTCGACATGAGATTCCATATCAACAATATGGGATTTTAGCGACGCCCGTCGGCACCGTCAAGTGGATACGCCAGTGCTAGTGCCGGCACCTAAAACGTCAAAACGTGGTCGGCGTCGTCCATCTCCTCGATCATGAAGGAAACGAGACCGCGCGCCTCGTCGATCTCGGGGATCAGGTCTTCGCGGGCGACACCGGCGAGGAACATAGACGAGGTGCAGGCGAAGAACTTCACCGCGCCCTCCTCCTTGGCCTCGCGGAAGAGAGCCGCGACGTCGTTCATTTTGGCCTGCTCCGCGCGGCCCGTGTAGTCGGGGTCGGCGGCAAAGAACGGCGAAACCGGGAGGGAACCGATGCGGCCGCGCGTCACGGCAGCGGCCGCCTCGTCGCGGAAGAGGACGCTCACCGAGACGTCACAGAGGACGGCGGCCATGACGAGGCTGGCAACCTGGACAAGGTTGTTTCGCGTCCCCGAGGAGACGAGGACCGCGATCTTTTTCACGCCGCCTTCTCAATGATGAGCCGCACTAGGGTGCCGTCGCGCGTCTCGTCGACCACCCGGTGGCGAAACTTGGACGACCACGCCCGGATCTCGCGGCTCTGGAACTCGTTCCCCAGCACTTCCAGTCTCTGCAGGGGCGCGAGCTCGGCCAGCTCACGCTTCACGTACTTGAGGCTGCGGCACTCGACGGGGTCGAAGTAGGACCGGACGTCGAGCGTGCGGTTGGGAGCGGCTTCCGGCGTCATCTTTTCCTCGAGGCTCCCTCTCGGTGCTGCGTCGGGCTTTGAATAAAGAAGAAGGCGGCTCACGCCGCCTTCTTCAAACGATCGTCTTCGCCTATTTGCCGCAGTTACAGTTTCCGCAACCACCGCCGCCGGTCTGCATGTTCGGGTTGACGATGGTAAACCCAGAGCGCTCCAGCCCTTCCAAATAGTCGATCTCGGAGCCCTCCAGTATTTGAGCGGTGTCGGGATCGAGAAGGATGCGGAGGCCGTCGGACTCGACGAGCGCGTCGTCGTCCTCCTGCTCGTGCTCCAGCGTCATCATGTACTGCGGGCCGGAGCAGCTCATGCCGGTCACGATGACCCGGAGCGAGGCATCCTCCTCGCCCTGTTCCTTCATGATGCCCTGGATCTTCTGCGAAGCGGTGTCGGTGACCGTAATCATCTACCGTTCCTCTCCTATTCGAGAACCCGTATCGCGGCAATCTCGAAACTCACCGTAGCACGCCCGCGGTTCAGGAGTCAATCGACGGCGGGGCGTCTGGCGCGGTGCTATCATGGAGCCGGCCTCTGGGGGATCCCTTCTACGTTATGACGACCACCGTTCCGACACCCATTCCCGATGCCGCCGGCCGTTTCGGCGAGTTCGGAGGCAAGTTCGTCCCAGAGACGCTGATGGCGGCGCTGGAGGAGCTGGAGCGGGCCTACGAGGCCGCCGTCGAGGACGAGACATTCCGGCAAGATCTCGACGGGCTCTCGCGCACCTATTCAGGCCGCCCGACACCGCTCTACTTCGCCGAGAACCTCTCCGAGAAGATTGGCGGCGCCCGCATATATCTGAAGCGGGAGGACCTCGCCCACACCGGGGCCCACAAGATCAACAGCGCCCTGGGCCAGGGGCTCCTCTGCCAGCGCATGGGAAAGAAGCGGATCATCGCGGAGACCGGCGCCGGGCAGCACGGCGTCGCCGCGGCGACGGTCTGCGCCATGCTGGGGCTTGAGTGCATCGTCTACATGGGCGAGGAGGACATCCGGCGCCAGTCGCCGAACGTCTTCCGCATGAAACTCCTCGGGGCCACGATCGAACCGGTGAGCAGCGGCAGCCGCACCCTCAAGGACGCGATCAACGAGGCGATCCGGGACTGGGTCACCAACGTGGAGACGACCCACTACCTGCTGGGCAGCGCCGTCGGGCCGCATCCCTATCCCCGCATGGTGCGCGACTTTCAGTCGGTCATCGGCCGCGAGGCCCGGGCGCAATTCATTGAGGCGGAGGGCAGGCTCCCGGACTACGCCATCGCGTGCGTGGGCGGCGGAAGCAACGCCATCGGGCTGTTTCACCCCCTCCTCGAAGACGAGAGCATCCGGCTCATCGGCGTCGAGGCGGCGGGGCACGGCCTGGGCAGCGGTGAGCACGCCGCGACGCTCACCGCGGGGTCCGTCGGCGTCCTGCACGGCTCGATGTCGTACGTGCTGCAGGACGAGCAGGGCCAAATCCAGGAGGCGCACAGCATCTCGGCGGGCCTGGACTATCCGGGCGTCGGCCCCGAGCACAGTTATCTGAAGACCATCGAGCGCGCCGAATACATGGCGGTGACCGACGACGAGGCCCTCGAAGCCTTCCAGGTACTCAGCCAGACCGAGGGCATCATCCCGGCCCTCGAACCCTCCCATGCGCTCGCCTACACCATCGGCCTTGCCAAGACCCTCCCCGCAGATCAGACGATCCTGATGAACCTGAGCGGGCGGGGCGACAAGGACATCTTCACCGTCGGCGAACGGCTCGGGGTGACGATCTAGCCGCCGAAGCCGCAACGAGCGGCGAAGGAGCGAACCCATGCGGCTGGAAGGCAAGGCTGCCATCGTCACCGGCGCCGCCTCGGGCATGGGTGCGGCGATCGCGACCCGCTTCGCCGCCGAAGGGGCCGGCGTCGCCTGCCTCGACATCGACCGCGCGGGCGGCGAGGGCGTCGTCCATGCGATCCAGGCAGCCGGCGGTTCCGCCGAGTTCATCCGCTGCGACGTTTCCGACGGCATCTCTGTCCAAGCCGCTGTGGGGCAGACAGTGCGGCGATTCGGCAGGCTGCACGTCTTGGTGAACAACGCCGGCATCTATGACCACAACGACCACCTGATCGAGGACCTGAGCGAGGAGACGTGGGACCGCGTGATGGGGGTGAACCTGAAGGGCCCCTTCTACTGCTGCCGCTACGCGCTGCCGGAGATCGTCACTTGCGGCGGCGGCGCGGTCGTGAACATCGCGTCGACGGCGGCGCTGGCCGCGGTGCAGCGTCCTACCTATTGCGCCAGCAAGGGGGCGCTGCTCACCTTCACCAAGGCCGTGGCAAAGCAATTCGCCGGGCAGGGCGTCCGCGCCAACGCGATTTGCCCCGGAGCGATCGACACCCCGCTCTCGGCAGCCACGGCGGCGGGGCGCGCCGCCGACGGCGTCGTTTACCCCCGCTCGGGCCGGCTTATGGAACGGATAGGCCGCCCCGAGGAGATCGCCGCCCTTGCCCTGTTCCTCGCATCGGACGACGCCTCGTTCATCACCGCCGCGGCCTACGCCGCCGACGGCGGGCTCACTGCGATCTAGCCATGCTGCTTGAAGGAAAGACCGCCATCATCACCGGCGCCGGCTCCGGCATCGGACGCGCCGCCGCGCTGCGCTTCGTCCAAGAAGGGGCGAACGTCGCGATAGGGGACATCAACGAGGCGGCTGGGCGAGAGACGCAGCGCCTCGTCGAGGACGCCGGCGGCAGCGGCATCTTTGTGCCCACCGACGTGTCGAAGGCCGCGGAGGCCGAACGGCTTGTGCGTGAGACAACGGCGGCGTTCGGGGCGCTCCACGTCCTCGTCTCCAACGCCGGCGTCTTCTCCCACGACGACGGTCCCGTGACCACCATCGACGAGGCCGTTTTCGACCGAGTGCTCGACGTGAACCTGCGGGGCATGTTCCTGTGCTGCAAGTACGCCTTCCCGGAGATCGTGCGGAGCGGGGGCGGCGCAGCCGTTCTCACCAGCTCCGTCGGCGCCACGATTGGGTCGCCCACCACGGCGTACGGGACCAGCAAGGGCGGGGTGTTGGGTCTGATGCGATCGTTGGCGATGCAGTACGCCGCCAAGGGAATCCGCGTGAACGCGATCCTTCCGGGCCCCATCGACACGCCCTTGCTGCAAGCGGCGGTCACCACACGCGGCCCTTCCAACACCCGCAGCCGCGGCTTCGCGGGCCGGATGGCCGATCCCTCCGAGCCGGCCGCGCTGATCGCCTTCCTGGCCTCCGAAGAGGCCAGCTACATCACCGGCCAAGGTCTCTTCGTCGACGGCGGCCTGAACGCCTCCTAGGCCGGGTCGTGGGGCCACGCAAGGAGCACGCCATGTCCGATATTGACGCCTTCGAGGCTATCCGCACGCTGCGCGCCGTTCGACACTACCGTACCGATCCCGTGCCCGAGGAGGCCCTGCGGGCGATCCTCGAGGCCGGCACGCGGGGGCCGAGCGCGATCAACCGTCAGCCCTGGAAGTTCATCGCGGTGACGGGGGAGGCCGAGCGCAAGATTGTCGCGGAGCACTACCACCGGGCCGGACTGGAGAACCGGGGCGACGAGTCGGCCCGGCGGTACGCGGAGGGCGCCAGCCCGAAGATACTCGCCGAGGCGTGGGAGTTCGCTACGAAGGGCATCTACGACGTCCCGGCCTTCATCGTCGTCTGCCTTACGGAAAAGAACGCGCTCGATTCCGTGCTTCAAGGCGTGCAGTTGATGATGCTGACGGCGCGGCTCTACGGGCTCGGCACCATCTTCACCACGCTGCACCGGCGCGTGGAGGAGAGCTTGAAGCGGGGCTTGGGCATCCCCGAGGGTGTCGAGGTGCCGTGCATCATCCCGTTGGGCTACCCGGTCAAGCCGTTCGGCGAGACACGTCGGCTGCCAGTCGAGGCAGTGGCCTATCGCGACCGTTGGGAGCACGCCTACTCTTAGGCAGGGCTTCCATCTACAGAAGCGCCGGCTGCTTGCTTCCGCCCATCGACGGTCCGGGGCGGCGCGGCCGTCCTGGACCTGAGGAGCCGCCGGAGGGCGGGGCGGTCCCGCTTTCCCGGCGCTTGCGGGCGGTGAGCACCTCTTCAAGGTATTCCGACACCTGCTTCGCGAGCGCGGTCTGACTTCGCTCTTTCAAGCGGCGGAGCAGGTCCTTCTCCCAATCGATGCCCACCACGGGGGCCGGGCGGCGGTCGGCGACGGTCTGCCGGCCCAGGATGCGAAGGGAGCCCGGCGAGGCGCTACGGAGGGGCTGGAGCCAGGACAAGACGATGTCACGTCCCGTGAGTCCTTCGCGGAAGGCGGCATCGGCGAGGTCGCGGCGCTCACGGTCGTTCATCTCCACGAAGGCGCTGTCGAGGTGGTCGGCCAGCATCTTCTCGATGGCCGGAGCGTTGGGGCGAGGAACGAAGAAGATGTTGCTCCCCGCCCGCGAGAGGAAGGCCTCATCGAGGCGAAGCGGGTCGTTCGTCGTGCCGACGATGATGACGGTGCTGGCGCCGCCTTCGGATACGATGCGCTCACGGAGGCGCAGCATCCTGTTCCGCACGTCGGGCGTCCAGCGAGACTCGGGGAGGGAAATGTCGCCACCCTGATCCTTGCTGCCGCGTTTGCGGACCAGCGCGGCCAGCTCTTGGCGCGCCTCCTTGACTTCAGGGTCGCTCCAGAGCGTTTGGATACGCGACTCGGTGTCCAGCTCGCGGACGCCCTGGATGTCTTGGATCAGCGAGTTGACGACGTCGCGGTATTCCTCGTGGGTGTTGCCGTCGGAGCGGTTCGAGACGACCGAATCGATCTCGTCGAGCAAGAGCATGATCGTGGAGCCGCGGTTGCACTCATCGCGGGCCCGGTCGAGGAACTCTTGGGCCCGGCGGGCCGACATACCGAGGTAGGGGTCCTTGATGTCCGTGGGCCGGATGGCCTTGAACTTGATGGGGAGGTTGTTGCCGTCGGTCTCGGCGAAGGCCATGCGGCTAGCCATGGCCTTGGCCAACATGGTCTTGCCGCAGCCGTAGGGGCCGAAGAAGAGGAAGACGCGCGGCGGGAGGCTCCGGCGGACCAGGAACCATTCGGGGTGGGTCAAATAGAAGAGGGCCTGCTCGATGCGGTCCTTGACGCGGCCCAGGCCGGCGATGCCGTCGAAGTCGGCGGGGGTGATGGGATCCCACTCGAAGCCCTTGGCCTGGTCGCCGCTTCCGGCGGCGCGGGCCGGCGTCATGCCGTCGGGGACGGGCGATCTCGACGGCGCGTCGTTCGACGCCGGTGGGACATGTCCGTTGGGACGGGCCGAGCCGCTCACCATCGGGGCGGCTTGTACCGTCAGGCGCTCGCCTTCCTTGAGGACCGCGGCGGAGCGCCGGGGCATTTTGATCTGGTGCTCGGAGACTGAGTCCTTGCCAACCGCCTTGAGCACGAGATAGGTCGCGGAGCAGGTGACGAGAATCTGGCCGCCCTCCGGGCTCATCCCCAGCGCCTCCAACGTGGCGGGGTGAAGGACGGCCTCGTCGCCGGTGATCTTTTGGGAGAGGAGAAGGTGACGTCTAATCATCAAACTCCTTCCGGCCGCGCCGTTCGCTTGCCGGTCTCAGACGAGTGGTGTTGGAGTGTCCGAGGGACGGCTTGGCTCCCGCCAGCCCACGGGGGACCGGCGGGAGCCAAGCACCGCCTCACCGAGTGCGGGGCGATTCGCCCTACACTCCGAAGATGGCGTCGAGCCGCTCGTCTTCAATGCCTCCCTGGACCTTCAAGGCGGCGGCTTCGTCGTCGCTCTGGCGCCGCTTCAGCATGTCGATCATGGGGTCGGCGGCGGCCTGCTCGTCCAGGTTCATGACCTGGGTCATCTTGCCGAGCTGCCAGTTCTGGCTGCTCAGCTCGAGCTCGAGGATGTTGAAGTCGATGGTGTCTTTCGCCACCTCGATCTTCGCCAGCTCGCCCTCGACGATCTCCTGCTGTTTGCGCAGCCACTCGGTGCCGAGGCGCTCGAGCAGCCCCTCGCGAAGGAGGATCTTCCGGCCCCGCACACGGGCGACGCCCTTGAGCTCGTCACGCAGAGAGCGGAGTTGCTTCGAGTCGAGCTTCTCCAGGTAACCCTTGAACTGGACCAGCTCTTCGTTGTGCCGGTCGTAGGGCGCCACTTCTTGCAGCGCCTCGTCGATAGCCTGCGGCGGCAGGGATTGCGCTACGGTCGCCATTAGCTCACCTTCCTCCCGCCCTCGATGTGGCTCACGGCCGCATCGACGACTTTCGCCTTGATCCAGACCACGCGGCCTTCCTCGCGGTACTGCTCGACCTCGTTGAGGATCTTCGCTTCACGTGCGTTGTACCGGTCGAGAAGGTCCTTGACCGTCTTGAGCCGCTCCTTGAGCTGCTCCTCGGACTGTTCAAGGCGCTGCCGGTTGTTCCGCTCCCGCTGGATCAGGCCTTCGATCGACTTCTGGCTCGGCGCGCCGAACATCACGTGGCTGTCGGTCACCTCGATGTTGACGTCGAAGCGGCTCTTCGCCTCGCGAAGGATCGCTTGCAGGTCGTCGAGGTCGTCGACGCCCATCTGCTGGCCAAGCTGGTCCAGGCTGATGGGATGGCCGGCGGCGTGCAGCAGGAACTCCGCCTCGAAGAACCGCTCTTTGAGGATGTCGAAGTTCACGAAGTAGTGACCGAACTCGCTCCCGAAGGCGGGATCGATCAGGGCCTGTCCGTTGATTACGTCGCTCAGGTACTCGCGCTTGACGACGCCGTCGAGGGCGTTGACCAGTTCGAGGTAGCTGAAGCCCATGAGGCGAAGCAGCTCCCGGTCGGCCGAGATGCGGCCGCTCACGTCATGGATGACGCCTTCGCGGAGCCAGTAGCCCTTGATGGCGTCCAGGACGTACATCGAGCGGATGTTGAGGTGCTCTTCGACATCCCGCTTAAACGTGGAGAAGTCACGCGGGCGGATATATCGAAGGAGGAACCCGAAGCGGCCGCGGTCGAGCGAATCCTTGGGGTTGTAGGTCTTCGGATCGAAGGCCACCATGTTTTCGCCTTCCACGAAGGCCAGCCGCTTCTTGTAGGCCCAATCGCGGAATGTTTTTTCGGTCTGCTCCGGGCGGCTACGGTCGGGCAGCACCTCGCACAGTCCGTAGTACTGGACCATGCGATCCCAATCGCCCTTGCGCTCGCCGTTCACAGGCCATGCCGTAATGAACGCCATCCATGCCTCCTTACTGGATCGTCTCTGTGCGGCACCGGAGGTTGCCAAGCGAGTGAAAACAATCTAAACTCCGTTCAATACCGCACTCAAACAAGGTATCGAACCCGATCCTACTTTGTCAAGAAGTTTTGAACCAAGTTCAAACATTGAGGCCCTTCTACCTGAAGTGACGGGGCTCGTCGGCACGGAAAAGACACGGAAAAGAGAAGAAACCATAACGCACGCCGCAGGACCAAAACGAAGCGCGAAACTCACGCGCTAGTCCACTCAACTCATGGGCCCGCAACCAAAAAGACGCCACAGAGAGATCAGCGAGATCGAGCTCGCCCGAGGCCTCGAGAAGATCGCCGCCGGCGAATGGCGCTACGCCGAGTCGAAGCGCTTCGCGCGGCGCGTGCGCGCGTCCGCGGGCGTGGCCGCGCCCTATCTGACGGAACGGATCAAGAACGGGGGCGAGCGCGAGCGGGAACGGGCGGCAGAGCTCCTGGCGCAGATCGAAGGGCCCCGCGCGATTGCTCCTCTGTGGGAGATCCTCCGCGACGACACACTCAGCGCGACCGTGCGGGGCGCCGCAGGCGCGATCCTCGACGCGATGGGCGAGACCTCGGCGCTCCACGCCGCCGACGGGCTCGACCATGAATCCCTCATCCCGGATGCCCGGGAGACCATCTTCCGGCGGGCCGACGGCGACGAGGGCTTCCGCGAGCGCTTCCTCTACGACCTAGAGAGCGACGACGCGGCGGGGCGCAGGCTGGTCCTGCTCACCCTAACTGAGGCGGCGGACGAGCGGGCGCTTCCCCTGATCCTCCCGTTGCTCTCCAGCGCGCGCGTGAGCGCGGTCCTCGCGGCGATCGAGGCCTTGGAGGCACTGGCCAGCCCCTTGTCCGTAGGCCGGCTGCAAGAGAGCGCCGACGGCGACCCCAACGTCAAGGTGCGGAGGCGCGCCCGCGCTGCCTACGGACGCATCATCATGCAATCGTCCATGTTCCGCTCCCGGCGGCCTGCCCTCCGGGCCCCGGAAAGCAGCACCCGGCTCCCCTGGGAGCATGTCAGCGTCTCCTTGCTCGACCGCTACGGCGACCAGGCCATTACCATCGCGCGCCGGCGCGCCGACGACTATCTGAAGGTCGTCACTGTCCTCACCAACCAAGAGACGGGCGTGAAGAGCTGCACCGGCGTGGACATGATGACCCGCGAAGAACTCGACGAGATCCTTGCGGCCTTGCAGTCGCAGGGGCTGAACTCCGTCGAGGTGGAGCCCGCCTTCGCGGGCGACCTGATCGCCCAGGCACGGCGGAGGTCCGTCGCCAAGCGCCGGCGGCTTCCCGCAGGCCTCGAAATCTGGCGCGAGGTCATCGACACCCCCACCGAGCCCGAGCAGATCCTCATGATGAGTGCCGCGGACGAGGGCGTTGACCGGCTCACCGAGACCGGGGCGTTGCTCGCCACACCGGAGTTCCGGCAATGGTTCTTCGAACCTGAATCGGTCTGGGCCTACGTCGACGAATGGCAGTCGGGGACGATGCCCCAACGCTCCGGGTTCGACGGCGGGCGGACACTCGACGCACTCATCTCGATGGCGGCACGGGACCTCGTCGACGAAGACTTCGCCGCCATGCTGCACCGCCGGCTGGAGTGCCAAAGCGACATCCTGCTTCGAGCGGGAAAGCACGACCTTGCGCGGCTCGCCCGCGCCGCCGGCGCCGGTCTCGACCCCGAGCGCGGCCTGCCTCCCGACGAGCACCCGTTCATCCGCGCGATGGTGCTCAGCAGCTTCTTCAACGCCGGCCTGCGGCTCCCCGACGCGCCCCGCCAATAGCCGGCCCTTCCCGGCCGTCTACGAGCCACTAAGCAGCAGAGTCAAGCGGGGGTCGCGCTTGCGGCCAAAAGTGGCGCTCTGGTAGCATACCTGGGCTTTCCTCGGCTCCGAAGCGGAGCGGGCGACACCCTTCTTCGTCAAGATAGCAGGCCTATGACTACAACCTCAGACCGCCTCGCCGACCTAGAACGCCGCCGCGCCGCGTCGCGCCTAGGGGGCGGCGAGCGCCGCATCGAGCAGCAGCACAAGCGCGGCAAGCTCACCGCCCGAGAGCGGATCGACCTGCTGCTCGATGACGGTACGTTTGACGAAATCGACCCTTTCGTTACGCACCGCGCCACCGACTTCGGCCTTGCGGGGACGGAGATCCCCGGCGACGCCGTCGTCACCGGCCACGGCAAGATCGACGGGCGCGTGGTCTTCGTCTTCGCCCAGGACTTCACCGTCTTCGGCGGTTCGCTTTCGGAGGTCGTCGGCGAGAAGATCGTCAAGCTGCTGGACATGGCGATGCGCGTGGGCGCGCCTGTGATCGGCCTCAACGATTCCGGCGGGGCACGCATTCAGGAAGGAGTCGTGAGCCTGCGGGGCTACGGCGAGATCTTCCTACGCAACACCCTGGCCTCGGGCGTCATTCCCCAGATTTCGGTCATCCTCGGCCCCTGCGCCGGGGGTGCGGTCTACTCGCCCGCGATCACGGACTACGTCTTCATGGCGAAGGGCATCGGGCAGATGTACATCACGGGCCCCGACGTCATCAAGGCCGTGACCGGCGAAGAGGTCACCCATGAAGACTTGGGCGGCGCGATGAGTCACGCCACCAAGAGCGGCGTGGCCCATTTCGCCTTGGAGAGCGAGCAGGAGTGCTTTGAGCAGGTGCGCCGCCTGGTCAGCTTCCTCCCTTCCAACAACATGGAGGACCCGCCGGAGCAACCCGCGACCGACGATCCCAACCGCGTCTCCGATGCGCTGATGGACGCCGTGCCCGACGACCCCGCCAAGCCCTACGACATGAAGGAGATCATCCGCGCGGTCGTCGACGACGGTGACTTCCTGGAGGTCCACGAGGACTACGCGCCGAACATCATCGTGGGCCACGCACGGCTCGATGGGAAGTCGGTGGGCATCGTGGCGCAGCAGCCCGCCTATCTCGCCGGCGTGCTCGACATCGACGCCTCCCGCAAGGCGGCGCGGTTCGTCCGGTTCTGCGACTGCTTCAACATTCCGCTGATCACGTTCGCCGACGTTCCGGGGTATCTGCCGGGTACGGGGCAGGAGCACGGCGGCATCATCACGCACGGCGCCAAGCTGCTCTTCGCCTACTCCGAGGCGACGGTGCCGAAGCTGGCGGTGATCACGCGCAAGGCCTACGGGGGCGCGTACATCGTCATGAGCAGCAAGCACCTCCGAGGCGACGTGAACTTCAGTTGGCCCAACGCCGAGATCGCCGTCATGGGCGCCGACGGCGCGGTGAACATCGTCAACCGCGAGGAGATCTCCAAGGCCGACGACCCCGAGGCGGAGCGGGCCCGTCTCATTGAGGAATACAAGGGCAAGTTCGCCAACCCGTACATCGCCGCGGCCCGCGGCTTCGTCGACGACGTCATCGATCCGCGTAACACACGCCCCCGCCTCATCAAGGCGCTTCGCATGCTTGAGACGAAGCGCGACACGCTTCCCCCGAAGAAGCACGGCAACATTCCGCTCTAGATGGGTCGCCGCCAACGGCCTGCTACGCCGCTTCAGCGGCTATAATTTTCTTGATGTTGAGCGACAAGGTGATGGCGGCCATCTTGGCCGCGATCAACGCGTACACGAAGCACGAGCAGTCGGCGGCCCGGCCCCGGTCTCGCTGGGCCTATGAGGGCCGCTTCCGGGCGACGCGCAACCACGTGCGTTGGGCGTCCCGCGACCGCCGTTGAGCTGGCGCCGCTCCTGAAGGAATGGGCGCCCGCCTGTCCCGCCCGCGAAAGGAACCGCTGTCGATGCCCGCGAAGAACTTGAAGGGTAGCGCCAACCCGCTCAAGATCACCGACACGACCTTCCGCGACGGCCACCAATGCACGGTGGCCACGCGCTTTCTGACGGAAGACCTCGAACCCATCGCCGCGGCGATGGACGACGCCGGCTTTCACTCCGTCGAAATGTGGGGCGGCGCGACCTTCGACGTTATGACGCGGTTCCTAGGGGAAGACCCGTGGGAGCGCGTCCGTATCCTCAAGCGCCTGATGCCCAAGACACCGTTCCAGATGCTGCTCCGCGGCCAAAACCTGGTGGGCTACCGCAACTACGCCGATGACCTCGTGCGCGCCTTCGTGGCCCATTCCGCCGAGGTTGGCATCGACATCTTCCGCATCTTCGACGCGCTCAACGACCCGTGGAACCTTGAGACCTCGGTTAAGGCGGTCAAGGAGAACGGCAAGCATGCCCAGGCCGCCATCTCCTACTCCGTGACCGAGGGTCGGCTGGGCGGCGAGATCTACGACCTCGACTATTTCGTCGAGAAGGCGCTCCAATACGAGAGCCTTGGCGCCGACTCCATCTGCATCAAGGACATGGCGGGGTTGATCAACCCCAACGACGCCGAGGCGCTGGTCATTGCGCTCAAGGCGAAGCTGTCGGTGCCGCTTCAGCTTCACACGCACTACACCAGCGGCATGGCCTCGATGGCTGTCTTGAAGGCGGCCGAGGCCGGTATCGACGTCGTCGACGCCTGCCTCGCTCCCCTCGCGCTGCGAGCGGCCCAGCCCGCCGTCGAGCCGATCATCGTCACCCTCCAGAACACGGCCCGCGACACGGGCCTCGACCTGCCCTACTTGCTGAAGATCGGGGAGCACCTCGAACGCGTCGTTCCCCGCTACCGCGACTACCTCGACGACACGAAGTTCGCCGCCATCGACACGAACGTGCTGATGCACCAGATCCCCGGCGGCATGATCTCGAACTTGGTCGCGCAGCTCCGCGAGGCGGAGGCCCTCGACCGGTTGAACGAGGTCTACGAGGAGCTGCCCAGGACCCGCGCCGACATGGGCTACCCGCCGCTGGTGACTCCGACCAGCCAGATCGTCGGCGTGCAGGCGGCGAACAACGTCCTCTTCGGGCGCTACGAGATGATCACCTCGCAGGTGAAGGACTACTGTTACGGCCTGTACGGCCGGCCGCCGCGCCCCATCGACCCCGCACTCGTCGACCGCGCGCTCAAGGACTACCCTCGAGGCCGCGAGCCCATCACGAGCCGCACCGGCGACGTCCTCGAACCCGAGCTTCAGAAGGCGCGGGAGGAGACCAAGGAAATCGCCAAGGACATCGGCGACGTGCTCACCTATGCGCTCTACCCAACCACGGGGATGCGCTTCCTGCGCTGGAAGTATGGGCTCGAACGGAAGCCCGACGACGTGAACATCAAGACCATCGAGGACATCGAGCGCGAGGACGAGCTGATCAAGCGAGCGAAGAACGGCGCGCTGCTCGACGGCGCGGTGGATGCCCCGCCCAAGGGGCCGCTCACACGGACCTTCAACGTGTACGTCGAAGGCGAGCACTACCGGGTGGACGTCGACCCTGCCGATGAAGGGGGCTACGCGCTCCGCTCGGCGAGTGGGCCGCGTCGCGCTCCGGGCGCGCCAACCAAGGCGCAGCCGAAGGCAAAGACGGCCAAGCGCGCGGCCCAAGCCGCGGAGGGCGAGACGGCAATCGAAGCGCCCTTACCAGGCCTCCTGTTGCGCTACCTTGTGGAGGAGGGCGACACCGTTGCCGCCGGCGACCAGGTCGCCGTCCTCGAAGCGATGAAGATGGAGAACTCGATCCCCTCGCCCGTGGCCGGCGTCGTGAAACGCCTCGCCGCGACACCGGGCGACAAGGTCGCCAGGGGCCAGGTCCTCGCCGTCGTCGGCTGACGCTGCTGGGCGATTCCCGCTCCTTCCGCCCCGATTCGGCGTTTGGTATCATGTCGCGGGCCGCGAAGGCCGATTAGGGCGGCCCCGCAACCCCCCGGCGCAGAAGACGCTATACCGACGCGCCGCGCGACCAGTAAGAGGAGGCGCTTGTGGTCACCAAACAGGAAGCTCTCAGCAGGTTCGAGTCCATCCTTGACGCCCAGGCGGCGCGGGTGGAGCGAATCAAAAGCGACACCAGCAGCATCGACTATGCCGCCACCAAGCCGATCATCATCGGCATCCTGGGCGGCGACGGCATCGGGCCGTTCATCGCGGAGGAGGCCCAACGGGTCCTCGAGATCCTGCTCAAGGACGAGGTCGCGAGCGGCAAGGTCGAGTTCCGTGTGCTCGAAGGGCTCACCATCGAGAACCGGGCCGCGCACCTGAAGGCCATTCCCGACGACGTGCTCGAAGCCATCAAGGCGTGCCACGTCACGCTGAAAGGGCCCACCACGACGCCGGAGAAGGGCGACGAGTGGCCCAACATCGAGAGTTGCAACGTAGCGATGCGCAAAGAGCTTGACCTCTTCGCCAACGTCCGGCCGGTGCGCATTCCCAAGGAGGGCATCGACTGGACGTTCTTCCGCGAGAACACCGAAGACGTCTACGCCGTGGGCAGCCTCGGCGTCGAGGTCGGCGACTTGGCAGTCGATTTCAAGGTCATCACGCAGCCGGGATCGCGGCGCATCATCGAGGCCGCCTTCGAACATGCCAAGAAGACGGGCAAGACCAGCGTCACGGTGGTGACCAAGGCGAACGTGGTGAAGACGACGGACGGGCTCTTCCTGGAGACCGCCGGCGAGGTGGCGAAGAACTACCCCGGCATCAACTGGGAGGGCTGGTACATCGACATCATGACGGCCAAGCTCCTCGACACGAAGCGCCGCCAGGACTTCCAGGTGCTGGTCATGCCCAACCTGTATGGCGACATCCTCACCGACGAGGCCGCCGAGATGCAGGGCGGCGTGGGGACCGCGGGGAGCGCCAACCTAGGTCGAAAGTACGCAATGTTCGAGGCGATCCACGGCAGCGCCCCGCGGATGGTGCGGGAGGGCCGCGCCAAGTACGCCGACCCCAGCTCGATGATCCGCGCCGGCGCCATGATGCTCGAGCACATCGGGTTCACCGAGCTCGGCAGCAAGCTGGGCAAGGCGCTCGACATTTGCGGGCAGTTCGAGAAGAAGATCAGCATCACCGGACGCGACACCGGCTGCACGGGCAAGGAACTCGGCGACTATGTCGTCGCCACCGTCCAAGACCCGTCGCTGGAGTCGCGCTGGGAGGGCTACGTCAACGCCTAGCAGGCGCTGGCGCTATGGCCCATGGCCCGCCGGCGGCAGATGGAAGGAGACCGTTTCCAACCGATGCGTAAGAAAGTAACCGTCGTAGGGGCCGGCAACGTCGGCGCCACTCTCGCCCAGCGCGTCGCCGAGCGCGGCTACGCCGACGTCGTGATGGTCGACATCGTCGAGGGCTTGCCTCAGGGCAAGGGGCTCGACATGCTTCAGTCGGGGCCCGTGCTGGGCTTCGACTCGAACGTGACCGGCGTGAACGGCTATGACGAGACCGCGGGGTCGGACGTCGTGGTGATCACCGCCGGCATCGCCCGCAAGCCGGGCATGAGCCGCGACGACCTCCTCGCCACCAACCAAAAGATCGTGGGCGGCGTCACGGAGGAGATCGTCAAGCGGTCTCCCAACACGATTCTCATCGTCATCAGCAACCCCTTGGACGCGATGGCGCAGCTCGCCTACCACGTCAGCGGCTTCCCGCGCGAGCGCGTGGTGGGCATGGCCGGCGTCCTCGACACCGCCCGCTTCCGCACGTTCCTCGCCACCGAGCTCGATGTCTCAGTGGAAGACGTGCAGGCGTACGTGCTCGGCGGCCACGGCGACACCATGGTGCCGCTCGTGCGGTATACGACGGTGGGCGGCATACCAGTCAGCGAATTCATCCCCAAGGGCCGCCTCGAGGCAATCGTGCAGCGTGCGCGCGACGGCGGCGCCGAGATCGTCGGACACCTGAAGACGGGATCGGCGTTCTATGCTCCATCCGCCGCCGGCGCCCAGATGGTGGAGTCAATTCTGCTAGACAAGAAGCGGATTCTTCCCTGCGCCGCCTATCTCGACGGGGAGTTCGGCATCAAGGGTCTCTACGTCGGTGTGCCCGTGAAGCTCGGT
The DNA here is from genome assembly GCA_034421515.1 of Dehalococcoidia bacterium. Classification (GTDB taxonomy): domain Bacteria; phylum Chloroflexota; class Dehalococcoidia; order SHYB01; family SHYB01; genus DAOUKH01. The sequence continues at coordinate 21,401 of DAOUKH010000094.1, read as the reverse complement.
GCGGGCGGCGTGGAGCAAATCATCGAGATCGACCTGACCGACGAAGAGCGCGCCGCGCTGCAGCGTTCCGCTGATGAGGTGCGCGACCTCGTGCAGGCGATGAAGCTCTAGGTTCCACGTTCTCAGCACGGAATCCGAAGCGAGGGACGAGCGGTCCCGATGGCCGGCGTCAACACGGAAGACCACCCGGAGAAGTCCCGCGCCAAGCCCCACCGCGCCCTCGACCTGCGGCGTCGAAACACCGTCCTGTGGCGCCGCAAGATCCTGCACGGCCGCTTCCAACTCGTTGATTCGCGGTTCAAAGGCAAGCGCCGGGACTACGTCCGTCAGACCGCCCTGGCCACGGGTGCGCTGGTGCTCATACTCCTGGCGCACGACCTGCTCACCAACGCGGCGATCTTCGCCGCCCTCGCCTCGACAGCCTTCGTCCTCTTCCTCATGCCCCACAGCATCACGGCGACGCCGCGCCATGCCGTCGGCGGGCATGTCGTCTCCGCCTCCATTGGTGTGCTCTTCTCCCTTGTCATCGCGGGGACCGCGGGCACGGGGTACGAGGCGGCGCACGGCTTCGCCTCGGACGTGCTCGCGGCCGGCGCCGTTGGCGTGGCCATGCTCGCCATGGCCCTCAGCGACACCGAGCACGCCCCCGCCGCCGGCTCCGCCCTCGGCTTCGCCATCACCGACTTCGACTGGGTACTCTACGTCGCCCTGATCGCGAGCGTGGTGGGCATGACGCTGATCCAGCAGTTCATGATGCCCCGCCTGCGAGCGATCCTGTAGCCGGCTCCGGTCGTCCGCCGGGCTACGCAGGGCGCTGATCTGGAGCCTGGTGAAGGCCGCTAGCTGCTGACGCGCTCGATGTATTCGGCGGTGCGGGTGTCGACCTTGATGGTGTCGCCGGTATTGAGGAAGAGCGGCACGTTGACCGAAAGCCCTGTCTCGAGCACAGCCTTCTTGGCGCCGCCCGTGGCGGTGTCGCCCTTGTAGCCCGGGTCGGTCTCGTCGATGCGAAGCTCGACCGCCGTGGGGAGCTGCGCCGACACCGGCTCGTCCTGAAAGACGAGCATCTCGACTTCGAGCCCGTCGGTGAGGAAGTTCGCCGCATCGCCGAGCGCGTCGCGAGACATCAGCTTCTCGTCGTAGGTCTCCTGGTCCATGAAGTGGAACAGGTCGCCGTCGTTGTAGAGGTACTGGAAGGTGCGGCTGTCGACGGCGGCCTTGGGAACCCGCTCGTCGGTGCGGAAGACCTTCTCCTGAGTGTACCCGGTCTTGATGTCACGGATCTTGACGCGCATCCGGGCCTCGGAGTTGCCCTTGCCCGCAAGGAAGCGCGCGTATTCGAGCACCGTGTGCAGGCCGCCTTCCATCTCCAAGACCATGCCGCGGTTCAGTTCGGACGTGGGGACCATCGTGGCCATCGGGGGGGACTCCTGAGACGGACGTTGCGAGGCGTCTGGCGGCCGGGCGCTCCAGTAGGAAAGTGTAGCACACGGCGACGGTTTCCTTTGGGCTGGTAGAATCGCCGGACTATGCCCGAGGCAACCATTAACGGCGTCCCGCTGCATTACAAGGAACGCGGGAATCCCCGCGGGTCGCCCTTGCTCCTCATTCCCGGCCTTGGCGGCAGCCACCTCAACTGGGAGCTCATCGCTCGGAGGCTTGGCGAACGGCGGCTGCTCCTCATGGACCCGCGAGACGCGGGCATGAGCGGGGAGTCGCCCGCGGCCTACACGACCGCCGACCTGGCCCAGGACGCGGCCGGCCTGTTGGACCACCTCGGCGTCGAACGCGCCGCGGTGGCCGGCTTTTCCATGGGCGGCGCCACCGCTCAGGAACTCGCCATCGCGCGCCCCGACCTCGTCGGCCGCCTCGTGCTCATCGCCACCTACGACGAAGGCGACATTCGCGGGAGCTTCCTCTTCGAGCAGTTTTCGCGGCTCCGGCGGGCACTCTCCCGCGACGACTTCAACATGATGCTCGTTCCGTGGCTCTATACGTACGAGGAAATGAGCGAGGGACTTGACCCCCACGATGCCGCCCTGGCGCTCTCGTTGGAACCGTTCTCCCAATCGTCCGAAGCCTACGAGCGCCAAGCCGAGGCCGTCGTCGCCCATGCCGCTCGGGACCGGCTCGACCGAATCCGCTGTCCCACGCAGCTGATCTTTGGGGACTCCGACTTGTTCACGCCGCTCCGCTTCGCCCGCTCCTTAAACGAGCGCATCCCACGGTCGCGACTCGCGGTGCTCACCGGCACAGGGCATGCGCTGATCTGGACGCGCGCAACTGAGGTCGCCGCGCTCATCGACGGCTTCCTGGACGAGGACGCGAAGGGCGAGACGGCCGGCTAGGACGCCGCGCCGGACGATTCGCCGCTGGCGGCGAGCTTGCGCACGTGGACGCGGCGGACACGTCGTCCGTCCAGCGAGAGGACTTCGACCGCTATCCCATCGGCCTCGAAGGACTCGCCGGCGGCAGGCACTCTCCCCATGTGGTGCAGCACGAAGCCGCCGAGCGTCTCGAAGCCGTCGCCGTCGAGGGCCAGGCCAAGGGCCTCGTTCACTTCGTCGAGGGGCGTCTGGCCGTCGATGATCGCCTCGTCGGGGCCAAGCTCCTGAATGGGTGTCTCCGGCGGCTCGTTCTCTTGCTCGATTTCGCCGACGATCTCTTCGAGGAGGTCCTCCAAGGTCACGAGACCGTCGACTCCGCCGTACTCGTCGACGACGATGGCGAAGTGAATGAAGCTGCCGAGGAACTCGTTCAGCGCCTCGTTGGCCATCTTCATCTCGGGTACGAAGTGGACGGGACGGGCCAGGCCCGCGATGTCGAAGTCGCCGGGGGCGGTGGCGAGGACCTTGAGCACGTCGCGCGCGTAGACCAGCCCGGTGACGTGGTCCATGTCACCTTCGTAGAGCGGAATACGGTTATGTCCGCTCCGCACCATCAGGTCGACAAGGTCTTGCAGCGACGTGCCCACACTGGCGGCGGCCATGTCGGGGCGGGGCGTCATGATCTCGCGGACGGTCTTCTGGCGGAGCGCGCCGATCGCGTGGATCATCTTGCGCTCGCCGGCGCTCAACTCGGCCGGGTCATTTGCTCCCGACACGAGCTCGCGAAGCTCGCGCACCTGCTCTAGGGCGCCACCGGCGGGCGCGCCATTCGTGGGCGACTCGCGGGGCTCACCCGGCATATCCGCGAAGGGCCTGATGAAGGGACGCAGGAACCAACTCACAAAGGCCAGGGGTAGCGCCGAGTAGCGCGAGAATGGCTCCGGGCGCCGGATGACAATCCGGCGGGCTGCCCACTCGACGGCGAAAGCGGCGGCGTAGCTGGCGGCCGCGGCGGCGGCCGCTGCCCAGGTCTGGTCGCCGGAGAGGTCGAAGGCGAGCAGGATCGACGAGGCCACGAATCCGACGAGGGCCGCACCGCGCACCGGTCTGAGGGAGCGCCGGTAGACATCGGTGCGGCGCTCGAAGTCGAGGAGCTCATCAGGCCCCAGCGGGCGGAGCAAGCGGATGCGGCGCGCCTCGGCGAGCGTGGCGAGGCTCCCCGCGGCGAAAGTGAGCAACACGAGCGAGAATACGAGGACGGCTATCTCCGCCCAACTAGCACTGTCCAGAGGACATCACCCCTTTTCTGCACCGTCGCCGCGCGCCTTGCGCCGGCGGGCTATGTCGGTCGCCTTGCTTTCCTTCCCTTTGGGCCCCGTCGAGTTGTCCCGGCGCAGGACACGGCCGGGGACACCTACAGTCAGACTGTCCGCGGGCAAGTCGGTGGTGACGACCGTGCCCGCCCCGGTCTTGGCCCTCGCGCCCACATAGACCGGCGCGACCAACATCGAGTCGCTGCCAAGTTGGGCGCCGTCTTCGACGACGGTGGGATGCTTGTCGACTCCATCGAAGTTGCAGGTAATCGTCCCCGCGCCGACGTTAACATCGGCCCCAAACAGGCCGTCGCCGATGTAGGAGAAGTGGTGCGAACGCGTCCCCGGCCCCAGCACGCTGCGGTTCACCTCGACGAAGTTCCCCAGGTGAACGCCGCGCCCGATCTCGCTGCCGCCGCGCACGTGGCTGTAGGGGCCGACGCGGACACCGGCCTCGAGCCGGCTTCCCTGCTCGATCACCGAGGCCACCACGGCACAGCCGTCCCCAATGTGCGACCCCGACACAATACTACCGGGGCCGATCTCGCAGTCCTCACCAATCTCGGACTTGCCCAGGACATAGCTGTTCGCATGAATCACCGTGTCGCGGCCGATGACGGCGTCGGCGTCGATGTGGATCGTGGCGGGATTGCTGAGGGTCACCCCTTCCGCCATCCAGTACTCGCGGATGCGCTCGCGCAGGGCCGCTTCGGCTTCAGCGAGGCGGGAACGGGTATCGACCCCGATCGCCTCGCTCGGGTCGGCGCATTCGACCGTGACCGGGGGCGTGCCCTGGCCGGCGGCCGTGGCGGCGAGACTCGTGATGTACCGCTCGCCTGTGGCGCTCGGCTCGATCTCGCCGACGTGCGTCGACAGCCATGCGGCGTCGAAGCAATAGACGCCGGCGTTGACCTCGTCAGCAGCGCCTGCTTCTCCGGGGCGCTCAGGCTCCTCCACGATGGTTCGCACCGCGCCAGCGTCATTCCGTGCTACGCGGCCGAAGCCGGCCGCGTTCGGTAGGCGGGCCGTTAGGAATGTCAGCGGCGCCGTGTCACGCGCATGGGCGGCCATCAGAGCGGCCAGCGTTCGCGGCGTCACCAGTGGCGCGTCGCCGTTGGCGACGAGAACGTTGCTTGGACCGGCGGCGAGAAGATCCGCCGCCTGCGCGACGGCGTGGCCCGTCCCCAGCGGCTTGTCCTGCTCGACGGTCTCGACGCCGGGGCCGAGGGCGGCGCGGAGGCGCCCGCCGCCAACGCCGACGACGACCACCACGCGCTCGATCCCCGCCTCGCGCACGGCGCGTTCGACGTGGCGCACCATGGGCCGGCCGCAGAGCGGATGCAGCGCCTTGGGCAGCTTGGATTTCATCCGCGTACCCTTGCCCGCCGCCAGAATCACCGCCGCCCAGTCGCTCAACCGCCGCTCCTAAAACAAAACGACCACGCAAGCCGGGATACGGATGGTGCGCGGTCGTTCGAACCTAGTCGATCGATTGCATGAATACGAGGGCCTAACCATCACCCTCGTACGATCATGCTATACGAGCGGAAAAACCAGTGTCAAGAAGCGTCCGCCGGGCACGACGCGGACCGCTTTCACCTTTACACAAAATCAGCGCGGGCGGTATCATGTCGGGCGGCCCGTCACCCGAAACGCATGCCCCGGCCGCAACCCCGCACGACACCTCCGCCGAGGCGCTTGGCGCCTCCGAGAACGGCTCCACGGAGCAGTAGATGAAAATTCACGAGTACCAGGCGAAGGAGCTCTTTCGCAAGCATGGCGTCGCCACTCCCGAGGGGATCGCGGCGTCGACGGCCGCCGAGGTAGAGGCCGCCGTCGAGACGCTCGGCGGCAGTGGCGTCGTCAAGGCGCAGGTGCATGCGGGCGGACGCGGCAAGGCAGGCGGGGTCAAGGTCGCCGGCTCGCCCCAGGAGGCCCGCGACTTCGCCGAGGGTCTGCTAGGGTCGCGGCTCGTCACCCACCAGACGGGGCCTGAGGGCGTTCCGGTGGACCGCGTGATCGTCGAGGAGACGATCGGCATCGAGAAGGAGCTTTACGCCTCCATCACCATCGACCCGGCGGAACGCAGCGCCATCCTCATCGTCAGCGAGGCGGGCGGCATGGACATCGAAGAGGTGGCGGCGAGCACGCCGGAGAAGATCGCGCGCATCCCCATCGACCCCGTCATCGGCTTCCAGCCATACATGGGGCGGCGCGCCGCCGCAGCGCTCGGTCTCCCGAAGGATCTGGTTCGCCCGGGTGGGGCGCTCTTCGCCAATCTGTACCGCATGTTCGAATCGCTCGATTGCAGCCTGATCGAGATCAACCCTCTGGTGATCACGTCGGACGGGCGACTGCTCGCCGCCGACGCCAAGATGGACTTCGACGACGACGCCTTAGGGCGGCATCCCGACCTCGCCGCGCTCCGGGACACCGGCCAGGAAGACCCGCTCGACGTCGAGGCCCACGAGCACGACGTGAACTACATCCGGCTTGACGGCGACGTCGGCTGCATGGTGAACGGCGCGGGTCTGGCCATGGCCACGATGGACATCATCCAGTACATGGGCGCCCAGCCGGCGAACTTCCTCGACGTCGGCGGCGGCGCCAGCGAGGAGCAGGTCGCCAGCGCATTCCGTATCCTGCTCGGGGATCCCAAGGTCAAGCGCGTGTTGGTCAACATCTTCGGCGGCATCCTGCGCTGCGACATCGCCGCCAACGGCATCGTGAGCGCGGTCAAGGCGAAGGGGATCGACGTGCCCCTTGTCATCCGGATGCGCGGCACGAACGCGGAGGAGGGCAAGCGGATCCTCGCCGAGTCCGGCCTGAGCGTGACCGTCGCCGACGACCTCCAAGGGGCGGCGCGGAAGGCGGTCGAAGCCCGCTAGAGCCTTCCGGCGGGAGCGGCAGGAGTAGCAGCTTGAGCATTCTCGTAAGTAAGGACACCCGACTCCTCGTCCAGGGTTTCACCGGCAACGAGGGGAGCTTCCACTCGGAGCGGTGCATTGAGTACGGCACGAATATCGTGGCGGGCGTCACGCCGGGCAAGGGCGGGACGACGCATCTCGACCGGCCTGTCTTCGACTCCGTGGCCGACGCCGTCCGCGAGACCGGGGCCAACACCAGCATGATCTTCGTGCCCCCGCCCTTCGCGGCCGACGCGATCCTCGAGGCCGTCGACGCGGGGCTGGACACCGTCGCCTGCATCACGGAAGGCATCCCCGTCATGGATATGACCCGCGTGCGGCGCTTCCTCGACGGTAAGTCCACGCGCCTCATCGGGCCGAACTGTCCCGGCCTCATCTCGCCTGGGGAGCGCTGCAAGGTCGGCATCATGCCGGGGAACATTCACACGCCCGGCTCCGTCGGCGTCGTTTCGCGGAGCGGGACGCTGACCTACGAAGCCGTGGCGCAGCTCACCGAGAACGGCCTCGGGCAGTCATCGTGCGTCGGCATCGGCGGCGACCCTATCGTGGGCTCCACCTTCGTCGACATCCTCGAACTGTTCGAGAACGACCCCGACACGAGCGGGATTGTGATGATCGGCGAGATCGGCGGGTCGAAGGAGCAGGACGCCGCGGCGTTCATCGAGGCGCACGTGACGAAGCCGGTGGTCGGCTTCATCGCGGGAGGATCGGCCCCGCCGGGCCGCCGCATGGGCCACGCCGGCGCGATCATCACCGGCGAGTCGGGCACCGCCGCCGCGAAGCAGGCCGCGCTCCGCGCCGCCGGCGCGCACGTCGTGGAGAGCCCCGCTGTCATCGGCGAGGCAATGGCCAAGGTTCTGGCCTAGCCCCGTTCGAGCCCGCCGGTGTTATCCTGATTTGTGCCGGCGCGTCCGGCGGCAGGAATCAGGGCTATGGAACCTAACTGGCTCACGTGGGGGCGCAAGCTCCAGGCCATCGCTCAGAGCGGCCTCGCGCATACCGGCAACCCTTTCGACGCCGAGCGCTACGAGGCAGTCCGCGCCGTGGCGGCTGACATGCTCGCCGATCGCACCGGAGACAACGCCGAGACCATCCTGGGCCTCTTCTCGCAAGAGCGAGCGTACGCGACCCCGAAGGTAGACGTGCGCGGCGCCGTCTTCGAGGACGGCCGACTCCTCATGGTCAAGGAGGACCTCGCGGGCGGCTGGGCGATTCCTGGAGGGTGGGCCGAGGTCAACGAACCGCCGAGCCGCAGCGTCGAGCGGGAGATTCTCGAAGAGTCCGGCTTTGTCGCGAAGGCGCGCAAGCTCATCGGCGTCTACGACCGGCTTCTCCACCCGCACACGCCGCATCCCTGGCATAGCTACAAGGTGTTCTTCCTTTGCGACAAGACCGGGGGCGAGGCCACGACAAGCATTGAGACCTCGGAGGTGGGCTTCTTCTCAGAAGAGGAGATTGCTGATCTCCCATTGGCTAAGGTCACGCCCGGGCAACTCGCCCACGTCTTCGAACACCATCGTAATCCGGACCGTCCGGCGGACTTCGACTGATGGAGCGCACCCCGATGGAGTCAACGAGCGACCCCGCGGCGGTCCCGTACGACGTCGCCGTCATCGGCGGGGGGCACGCCGGCTGCGAGGCCGCGTTGAGCGCGGCGCGCATGGGATGTCGCACGCTCCTGGTGACGATGAACCTGGACACCGTGGCGCTGATGCCGTGCAACCCCTCCGTCGGCGGGCCCGCCAAGGGCCACGTAGTCCGCGAGCTCGACGCCCTGGGCGGCGCGATGGGGCGGGTGATCGACCGCACCTTCATTCAGATCCGCATGTTGAACACCGGCAAGGGGCCGGCGGTCCAAGTACCCCGAGCCCAGGCCGACAAGCGCCTCTACAGCCTGGAGATAAAGAAGGTTCTTGAGCGTCAGCCGAACCTGACGCTCAAGCAGGCGACCATCGACGGCATCTTGCGCGAAGCCGAGCCCGCCCCGGACGGGACCCGCTTCGTGCTGCGCGCCCACACCTCGCAGCGCTACGCGGCGAGGACGCTGGTCATCACCGCGGGCACCTCCCTGCGGGGACGCACCATCACGGGTGAGGCAGCGCGAGCGGAGAGCCGGGCGGGTGAGCCTCCCGCGATGGGCGTCTCCGACTGCCTCCGAGATTGGGGCCTCGAGCTCGGGCGCCTGAAGACCGGCACGCCGCCGCGCGTCGACGCACGTACTATCGACTTCGAGCAGACGGTCCTGCAGCCCGGCAGCTCCACGCCGCTCTCCTTCGGCTTCTACTATCCGGGCGCGAACGAGGCCCCAGCACCCTGGCTCCTTGAACGCAACCCTATCTACCCGGTCGGGCCGGAAACGGCGTGGCGTCCCCAACTCCCCTGCTACGGCATCGCCACGAATCCTCGTACGCACGAGGTCATCCTCGCCAACCTCGACCGGGCCCCCATGTTCAACGGCGCGATCCAGGCCCGGGGGCCGCGCTACTGCCCCTCGATCGAAGACAAGGTGCACCGGTTCCGTGAGAAGGAGAGCCACGGCCTCTTCCTCGAGCCGGAGGGGTGGGAGACGAACGAGGTCTATGTCCAAGGCGCCAACACCAGCCTGCCGGAGGACGCCCAAGCCGCCATGCTGCGCTCGATTCCAGCCCTGAGACGGGCCGAGATCATGCGCGTGGGATACGCCGTCGAGTACGACTACGTCCCGCCCAGCCAGACCCGGGTCACGCTGGAGAACAAGACGGTCGACGGCCTCTTCTTCGCCGGTCAGATCAACGGGACGTCCGGTTACGAGGAGGCGGCCGGTCAGGGCTTCCTGGCCGGCGTCAATGCCGCGCGCAAAGCGCTCGGGGGCGCTCCGCTCATCCTGAGTCGCAGCCAAGCCTATGTCGGCGTCATGGCCGATGACCTCGTCACCCGCGAGCTCGAGGAGCCCTACCGTCTGATGACCTCCCGCGCCGAGTATCGCCTGCTCCTCCGCCAAGACAACGCCGACCTCCGGCTCACCTCGATCGCCTACGAACTCGGTCTGGTCTCCGACGAGCGCATGGAGGCGGTCGAGCGCAAGCGCGATGTGGTCGAACGGGAGATGGCGCGTCTCGGTAGCCTGCGCGTCACGCCCGACCGCGCCACCAGCGCTCGGCTCCGCGAGACCGGCCACGAACCGCCGCGCAAGGCCGTCTCCGCTGGGGAACTCCTGCGGCGCCCGGACGTCGACTACGGCGTCCTCGGCGACCTAGGCCTGAGCGACGACAATTTGGGCGAGACGGAGCGAGAGCAGGTCGAAATCCTGGCCAAGTACGCTTCCTACATCGAGAAGCAAGGCCGTGAGGTCGAGCGCATTCGCCGGCTCGAAGACTGGCCCATCCCTGTCGATTTCGACTACGCGCCACTGACCGGCCTGAAGCGCGAAGCCGCTGAAAAGCTTGCTCGTTTCCGCCCGGCGACCGTCGGGCAGGCCTCCCGGATCATGGGCGTCACACAGGCCGACCTCGCGGTGCTTCTCGTCCACCTCGAACGCGCCCGTGGCGCCATGTCTGCGACGCCTCCGCAGGTCGGCACACCAGGGTAAAGCGGGTGCCGTTCTGGCTTCGCAACTGTTTGACGCTCTTTCAGGCGGGAGATATAATGGCGGACGCTCCAACAGATTCAGGAGGTAGCGAGGTTGCCGGCACAAACGGGTAAGCGATATTTCTGCGACTGTTGCGGCGCCGAGGTCATCGTCACTCGCGGCGGCGAGGGTACGTTGTACTGCGAGTGCGGCGATGAGAAGGAAGAAATGAAGATGAAATAGGCCTCGCGGCCGGAGGACGACGTGCCCATTCAACTTGGCAGACGATACGTAGACGAAGAGACCGGTATCCAGGTGCTCTGCACTAAGGCGGGCGACTGCAGCATATATGTGGACGACCGCGAGATGGAAGTCCAGCAGCCCCGCGCCCTTCCTTCCTCGGACTAGACTTCCGCGGAATCCAAAGGTCGGCGGCGGACGCCGACGCAAAAGGAGCCCTTCTTCAAGGGCTCCTTGCTGTGTCCGGCGTCCCGGTGGGCGGCGGGCCTGCCTACATGGCAGGGATTACGTCAAGGACGGCGCCCTGAATCTCGAGGTTCTCACCGTCGACGTAGATCGGGTCCATGGTGGGGTTCGCCGGCTGGAGCCGGACCCGATCGCCCTCGGGATAGAACTTCTTTAGCGTCGTCTCTTCGCGGTCTTTAAGCCAGGCGACGATGCGCTCGCCGGGGTCGGCGGCGGCACGGTGCTCGATGACCACGAGGTCGCCGTCGTTGATCATCGCGTCGATCATCGATTGGCCTTTCACGCGCAGGGCGTAGACCTGGTCACGGCCACGGAGCCGCGACTCCAGCACCTCGACCTCCTCATCGGGTGGGCGCGACCAACCGTCCGATTCCGGGACGGGGATGGGGTCGCCGGCGGCGATGAGCCCCATGACCGGCACGAGGCGCACGCCGGCCCGGCCACGGCCCACGATCTCGATGCCGCGCGAGATCTCTCGGCCACGCTTGATCAGCCCTTTGTTCTCCAGCCCTCGCAGGTTGTAGTCGACCACGGAGGTCGAGCTGATGTTGCAGGCCTCCTGTATCTCGCGGATCGAGGGCGGGTAGCTGTGTTCGTCGGCGAATTCCTTGATGAACGTGAGGATCGCCTCTTGCTTTTCGGGCAACTTCGTCATTCTTGTCCTCCTCGGCGGTGCTGCACGCAAAAGGGGTGCAGGGCACCTGCCGGAAACGCATGTTCGGAACTACTGTTCCGGAGTGTACGCGCCCCTGGGTGTCCCTGTCAACGGCCCTGTGTCACAGGCGCGCGAAATCGGTGGCGCGGGCGAGGGTTTCCGCCGGGAAGGGGTCCGGCGTGGGCGGGAATTCCTAGGAAGCCGCGGCCTTCGCGGCGTTGAGTTTGCGCATCAGACGGGACTTGCGGCGGGCGGCATTGTTCTTCTTGATCAGACCTTTGGTGACGGCCCGGTCGAGCTGGCTGGCGGCATGGGCCACTGCGGCGCTCGCCTCGTCAATCTCGTTGGAAACGATATGCGCCTCCGCCTTTTTCAGATAGGTGCGGAGCGCCGAGCGCAGGGAGCGGTTCGCCAAGCGGCGGCGTTCGTTCTTTCGTATCGCCTTCTTGGCGGAGCGGCTGTGAGCCAACGTGGTCCCTCGTCGTTCTCTTTTCGCAAATTGGCCGCCCTGCGGCGGCGCACCAGCTATTGTAACCGAGGCGTTAAGGCCGTGACAAACGGCCCGGCCTAACCCTTGCGCTCCACCTTCACGACACCGCGGACGTTTTCAATGCGCTGGAGCATCCGGCTGAGCTGCGCCGCGCCCGACGTCCGCAGCGTCAAGGTTTCGGTCACGAGGCCGTTGCGGGGGTGCGAGCTGCGCACCTCGCTGATGTTGACCCGCTCGGCGGAGAGGAGGCTCGCGATGTCGCTGAGCAGTCCGACCCGGTCCCACGCTTGGATCGACACGCGGGCGGTATACCGCTGGCTCGGCGTGCCCCAACTCACGTCTATCAACCGGTCGGGCTCCTCCACGTTCTGCACGTTGCGGCATTCGGCGCGGTGCACGCTGACGCCCCGCGACCGCGTCACGAAGCCGGTGATGGGATCGCCGGCCAACGGATGGCAGCACTCGGCAAGCCGGGCGAGCAGGTTCGGCATGCCCATCACGACGACGCTCGCGGCGCCGTTGGCGGCGGGCGCGGCGCCGTTGGCGGCCGGTACCGCGGGCGCCTCGGGAAGGATTTGCTGCGCCAGGTTATCGGCGCTTAGCGCGCCGCTTCCCAGCACCGCGGCAAGATCGTCGACGGTCTCGTAGCCGAGGTTCTTGGCCGCGTCCTGCGGCCGCAGACCGAGCTTAAGACGGCGCAGCTCCTTCTCCAGAATGCCGCGGCCGCGCTCTATGTTCTCTTCCTTCGCCCGCTTGCGGAACCACGACTTGATCTTGTCGCGCGCCGCGGCGGTCTTGATATAGCCGAGGTCGGGATTCAGCCAATCGAGGGTCGGGCCCTTCTCCGACTTCGCCGCGATGATCTGCACCGTGTCGCCGTTGTTCAGGGGGCGATTCAACGGCACCATCTTTCCGTTTACTTTTGCTCCAACACACCCGTGACCGAGGTCGGTATGGATGCGGTAGGCGAAGTCGAGGGGCGTGGCCCCCAGGGGCAACTCGCGGACTTCGCCTTTGGGGGTGTAGACAAAGACCTGGTCGTGGAAGATGTCGGTTTTGACCGACTCAATGAAGGCCTCGCTCCCCGCGTCTTCCTGGTTCAGCTCGATCAAATGCCGCATCCAGTTCATGCGGTCGTCGAAGCCGGGATCGGAGGGGTCGCCCTCCTTGTACCGGTAGTGGGCGGCGATGCCGTGCTCGGCGACCTCGTGCATCCGGAAGGTCCTGATCTGGATCTCGAAGGGTGTCGTGTCCGGGCCGACAACGGCCGTGTGGAGCGACTGGTAGCCGTTCTCCCGAGGGTTGGCGATGTAATCGTCGAACTCGCCGGGAACGGGGTGCCACAGGCTGTGGACCACGCCCAGCGCCTTGTAGCAATTCGTGATGTCGTCGACCAGGATGCGGAACCCGAAGAGGTCGTAGATCTGGTCGAAGTCTCGGCCCAACTCGGCGTAGCGTTCCATCTTCTGGAAGATCGAGTAGATGTGCTTGGGCCTGCCCGAAATCTGGGCATTGATGGAGGCCTTGCGCATCTCGCCGCGTATACGGGCCACCACGTCGCTAATGAACCGCTCGCGGTCGTTCCGGCTCGCGGAGAGGAGCTTCGATATCCGGGCGTAGGCCGATCGGTCGAGGCAGCGGAAACAGAGGTCCTCGAGCTGCCAGCCGATGGTGGCGATGCCCAGCCGGTGGGCCAGTGGCGCGTAGACGTCCAGCGTCTCCCGCGCGATCCGGAGCTGCTTCTGCAGCGGCAGGGGCCGGATCGTCCGCATGTTGTGGAGCCGGTCGGCGAGCTTCACGATGATGACGCGGACGTCCTCCGCCATGGCGACGAGCATCTTTCGGAGGCTCTCGCTGTGGATCGTGCCGCCCGTGGGCGGCCCGCCATTCTCGCGGGTGGTCTGCCACTCAATCTGGTTGAGCTTGGTGACGCCCTCGACGATGCGGCCGATTTCCTGCCCGAACCGCACCTCAACGGCTTCGAGGGGAACGTCGCAATCCTCGAGCGTATCGTGGAGGAGGGCGCTGGCGATCGTCGTGCTGTCCTGGCGCAGATCGGCCAGGATCATGGCGACGGCGAGGGGATGCTCGATATAGGGACCGCCGGAGCGGCGGAATTGGCCGCGGTGGGCGTCGTCGGCAAAGCGGTAGGCGTCCTCGATCACGGTTACCTGGTCCCTCGGAAGGTAACCGTTGGACTTACCCAGGAGATCGGCTATGGTCGACGCCACGTCGCTCGTCCCCGCCTGACTTCAATAGTATATCTGGTGAAGTCCAGCGCAATCAATGAAATCGATTTCAGGAGTTCTCGTACGCACCGGGACTACGAGCCATCGGCGTCGCCGGCCTGCCAGCGGAGCACCGGCCGGCGCGCGGCGGTGGCCTCGTCAAGGCGTCCGATGGGAGCGGTCCAGGGAGCGCCGTGAAGCATATCGGGATCGCGTTCGGCTTCCTCGGCGATCGCGATCATCGCCTCGGCCAGTGCCTCGACCGCCTCCGGCGGCTCCGTCTCCGTCGGCTCGATCATGAGCGCCTCGTCGACGATCAGCGGGAAGTAGACCGTCGGAGGGTGAAAGCCGTGGTCGATCAGGCGTTTCGCGATATCGTAGGTGCGGACGCCGTGTTCGACGCGCTGGCGGGTGCCTGAGAAGATGACCTCATGCAGCACGGGGCGGTCGTAGGGCAGATCGTAGTAGCCGTCGAGCAGCACGCGCAGGTAGTTGGCGTTGAGCACCGCTTGGCCGGAGACGGCGCGCAGGCCGTCGAGGCCGAGGGCCCGCATGTAGGCATAGGCGCGGACGAGAACACCGGCGTTGCCGTGGAACTGCTGGAGCCTGCCGATGGTGCGCGCGGGCGCGGAGAAGCGTACGAGACCGTCGTTGCATTCCTCGACGATCGGAGTTGGGAGGTACAGGGCCAGTTCTTCACCGCAGCAGACGGGCCCCGCGCCGGGGCCGCCGCCGCCGTGGGGGGTGCTGAAGCTCTTGTGCAGGTTCAGGTGAACCACGTCGAAGCCGAGGTCGCCGAAGCGCACACGGCCCATGATCGCGTTGAGGTTGGCGCCGTCGCCGTAGAGGTAGGCGCCCGCGTCGTGGAGCAGGTTCGCGACCTTCTCAATGCCGCGCTGCCACAGACCCAGCGTGTTCGGCGCGGTCACCATAGCGGCGGCAACGGTCTCGTCCATCTCCCGCTCGACGGCGGCGCGGTCCAAGGAGCCGTCGGCACCGGTCGGAATCTCGGTCACGGTGAAGCCGGCCATCGCGGCGGTCGCCGGGTTCGTGCCGTGCGCGTTGTCCGGCACCAGAATACGGCGGCGGGTTTCAAGCTCTCCGCGGTCTTCGAGAGCGCGGGCGATCATCAGCACGCCGGCGAGCTCGCCCTGCGCTCCGGCGGCGGGGGCAAGGCTGACGCCGGGCAGGCCGGTGATCTCACCCAGTCCACGGCGCAGCTCCAGCAGCGTGCGCAGCGTTCCCTGCGTCTCCTCTTCCGGCGCCTGCGGGTGTGCCTGAGCGAATCCGCCTAGTGACGCCACAAGGTCGTTGACCTTGGGGTTGTACTTCATCGTGCAGGAGCCGAGGGGGTAGGTGCCGGAGTCGATACCGTAGTTCCTGGCGGAGAGCGCGGTGTAGTAGCGCACGAGCTCGCCCTGGCTCATTTCCGGCAACCGGACCGAGTCGCGCAGTAGGCGGGCCTCCGGTAGCGGCGTCGTGCCTCCGTTCCACGAGGGCACGTCAACGGCCCGACGGCCGGGAGCGCCGCGGTCGAAGCTAAGGCGAGCGCCGAAGTCCTCGTCGGTGGGCCGGGGCGCGCTCACGAACCGCCTCCGATTTCCGCGAGCGCTTCCACGAGCGCGTCAACGTGGGTGCCGGGCGTTGCCTCGGTCACCGCGAAGAGCAGGGCGTCGCGCGCCTCGGACTCCGGCCGTGCCGATACGTCGAGGCCGGGGCCAATTCCGCGGGCGGCGAGGTGTGCCGCAAGGTCAGCCGCAGGCACGGGGCCGCGTACGAGAAACTCCTGGAACCACGGCCCACGCTCCGGCGTCTCGTAGCCCGGCAGCGCGGCGATGCGCGCCGCGGCGTCGTGGGCGCGCTGGTAGCAAAGCTCGGCGGACTCGCGCAGACCGCGTGGGCCAAGCGCCTGCACGGTGACGGTGAAGGCGAGCGCGATCAGCGACTGCGCCGTCGAGACGTTCGAGGTGGCCCGCTCGCGGCGTATGAACTGCTCGCGCGCCTGAAGGGTGAGCACGTAGCCGGTGCGCTTCTTGCCGCCGTCCGGCGGCGCGTGCAGCTCTTCGGCGCGGCCGACGATGCGCCCTGGCATCTGCCGCAGGTACTTGTCGCGGGCGGCGAAGAGTCCGAGCGACGGCCCTCCGAAAGCGGGGGGGCCAGCGAGATCACGGCCCTCCCCGGTGACGATGTCGGCGCCCGCGTCGCCCGGCGCCCGCAGCAGTCCGAGGGCGAAAGGATCGGCGACGGTCACGAACAGGGCTCCGGCGGCGTGCGCCGCGTCGGCGAGCGGCTCCAAGTCGGCAATCATGCCGAGGAAGTCCGGCTGTTGGGCTACGAGACAGGCATGCTCCTCGGTGACCGCATCCGCCGACGAGACAACGTCGACGCGCAGTCCGGGGCCTCGGGCGTAGGTACGGACCACCTCGACAGTCCCGGGGTGCAGCGGCTCCAGCAACGCGACCGCGCCGCGTTTGGTCGCGCGGGCGGCGAGGAGGCAGGCCTCGGCGGTGGCGCTGGCGACGTCGTAGAGGCCGGTGTTGGAGACGTCCATGCCCGTCAGCTCGCAGACGACCGACTGGTACTCGAAGGCGGACTGCAACGTGCCCTGGCTGATCTCCGGCTGGTATGGCGTGTAGGCGGTGACGAACTCGGAGCGCGCGGTCAGGTGGCCGGTGATGGCCGGAATGGCGCGCTTGTAGGCGCCCGCGCCGAGGAAGTTGGGCCGCGAGGGATCGGCGTTCGTCGCGGCGCTTTCTTCGAGCAGGGCGATCAGCTCGGGCTCGGCGAGCGCGGGCGGCAGGTCGATGGCTGGGTCGCGCAGGGCGGCGGGGAGGTCGGCGAAGAGCGCGTCGACGCTGGCTGCGCCGATCCGCTCCAACATGCGAGCGCGGTCCGCGTCCGTGGCGGGGATGTAGGGGTGAGGCGACCCGGCGGGCGACACGAAGCTTTAGCTCTCCGGAAGTTGTGCGCGGTAGGCGGCGGCATCGAGTAGGCCCTCGAGCTCCGCCTCGTCCGAGAGGCGCACACGGATCATCCAGCCCTCTTCATAGGGCGACGCGTTGACCAGTTCCGGCCGGTCTTCCAACTCTCCGTTCGTGGCAAGAACCTCGCCGCTGACCGGGGAGTAGAGGTCGCAGACGGTCTTCGTCGACTCGATCTCGCCGCAGCGTTCACCGGCGGTGACCTGGTCGCCCTCGGCAGCAAGATCGAGGTAGACCACGTCGCCGACCTGGTCTTGGGCGAAGTCGCTGATGCCCACCGTGGCTTCGCCGGGATTGGCCTCGTCGCGGCGCAGCCACTCGTGATTCAGCGTGTAGAGGAGGTCGTCGGGGATCTCGTGGGACATTGTCGTGCCTGCCTAAGTTTTTCGGTAGAACGGGCGGCGTACGACCTCGACAGGGAGGGCGCGGCCGCGCACGTCCACTTCGAGCATGACGCCGGGTTTCGCAAGCTCCACGGGAAGATAGGCCATGCCGATACCTACGCGCAAGCTGGGGCTAAAGGTTCCGCTGGTCAGGTGCGCGACGGGGTCGCCGCCGCCGGGCGTGTGCACCGCGTAGCCTGCCCGCAGCACGCCCCGCTCGCGGGCCGACAGGTGAGCGAGCCGCCGCGTGCGGGGCTGGGCCTTCGCCTCGGCGAGCGCCTCGCGGCCGGTAAAGGGCGCGCCGTCGTCGAGGGTCACGGCGAAGCCGAGGCCAGCTTCATATGGGTGTGTGGTCTCGTCGATGTCATTGCCGTGCAGCGGCAGCGCGGCCTCGAGGCGGAGCGTGTCGCGCGCGCCGAGACCCGCGGGAGCCGCGCCGCCGGCAACGAGCGCGTCCCACAGCGCCGGCGCATGACCGGCGCCGACGATGCACTCGCCGCCGTCCTCGCCCGTGTAGCCGGTGCGAGCGGCAAGGACCGGCGTACCGCGCCAGTCGATCTCGGCACAGTC
The DNA here is from genome assembly GCA_034421515.1 of Dehalococcoidia bacterium. Taxonomy (GTDB): domain Bacteria; phylum Chloroflexota; class Dehalococcoidia; order SHYB01; family SHYB01; genus DAOUKH01. The sequence continues at coordinate 3,494 of DAOUKH010000094.1, read as the reverse complement.
GCGGGGCTCAAGCGCCGCGAAGCCCTCACCGAGGGTGTCGCTGAGGAGCGCGACCGCGTCCGGGCCCTGCACGGCCAGCATGACCGTGTCCGGTGTGACCTCGGAGGCATCGTGAGCGGCGGCCTGCAGGCGTTCGAAGTCCTTCTCGGCGTTGGCGGCGTTGTGAATGACCAGCCAGCGCTCTCTTGGCAGGTGGTAGATGAAGACGTCGTCTTCGATGCCCCCGGTCTCGTTGCAGTAGAGCGAGTAGTGGGCCTTGCCCACCGGCAGCGAGGTGACGTCGAAGGTCGTCACCGACCGCAGCAGCGAAGCCGCTTCCGGCCCCTCAACCCAGGCACGTGCGAGGTGCGAAACGTCGAAGACCCCGACGCGCCGGCGCACGGCCTCGTGCTCGGCGACGATACCCTGGTACTGGAGGGGCATCTCCCAACCGGCGAAGGGTGCGAAGCGGGCGCCGAGCGCCTCATGGCGATCGCGCAATACAAGCCGCCGGAGCCCGCCTTCGCCGGAACCGCCGTGTTCCGTCATATGTCAATTCTATGCTCCCACCTTGCCTCACAACAAGCTCCCGCACGTTGGCCTAGACCCCTCCGGCGGTATCCCCTAAAATGGGCGCGACGGCCCCCTCCGCGCTTCGGCGTCTAGGCCATGACTTCAGTCCACAAATCTTCCGGACATCGGCACGCCCACGACCGGCGCGCGCACGCCGGGATGCCCAAGATTCCGTCATGGCTCACCGTCGAGGAGGCCTTGGCAAGAATCCTGGACTATGTCTCGCCGCTCCGGCTTGAGCGCAAGCCGCTGCTCGACGCCCGGGGCCAGGTCCTCGCCGAGGACGTCCGCGCGCCCTTCGACGTGCCCCCGCACGCCAACTCCTCCATGGACGGCTACGCGGTGCGCGCGGCGGACGTGGAGGCCGCCGGTCCTAGCGCGGGCGTGAGCCTGCGTGTGGTGGGCGAAGCTCCGGCAGGCGCACCGCCCAGCCACGCCGTGCATCCGGGCGAGGCAGTTCGGATCATGACCGGCGCTGTCATACCCGAGGGCGCCGACGCCGTCGTCCCGTTCGAGGAGACCGACGAGCTCGAACGCATTAGAAGCGGCCCAGGGATCGCCGGCGAGGTCAACATACTTGCCGCCGCCGCCGATGGGGAGAACATCCGGTTGGCCGGGGAGGACGTCGCCGCCGGAGAGACCGTCCTGCCCCAAGGGACAACGCTCGGCGCCGCCGAGATCGGCGTCCTCGCCTCGCTGGGTCTCGACCACGCTATCGTCATCCGCCGGCCCGTCGTCGCCGTTCTGACAACCGGCGACGAACTCGTCGAGCCACCCATGCCGCTGACGCCGGGGAAGATTTACAACAGCAACGGTTTCTCGATCGCGGCGGCGGTGTCGGCCACGGGCGGCGTCCCCCTCGTGCTGGAAACCGCGCGGGACAACCTGGCGTCGCTTCAGGCGCGGCTCGCGGAGGCCCTTGAGGCCGACATCGTCCTGACCACAGCGGGCGTCTCTCGCGGCGACTACGACATCGTGAAGGACGTCCTCATGCAGGAGGGCGATATCGACTTCTGGACGGTCCGCATGCGGCCCGCGAAGCCCCTCGCCTTCGGGGCGTTGCGCGCGCAGGACGCCGACGGGTCGGAGCGCCGCATCCCGCACCTCGGACTTCCCGGCAATCCCGTCAGCGCCCTCGTCGCCTTCGAGCAGTTCGCCCGGCCCGCCATTCTCAAGGCAATGGGTAAGGCCCGCTTCGACAGGCCCACCGTTCAGGCTGTCCTCGATGAACCGATCCACAACACCGACGAGCGGCGCGTCTACGCCCGCGCCGTCATCACGCGCCGCGACGGGCAATATCACGCCAGGCTCACCGGAAACCAGAGCTCCGGCGTGCTGACCTCGATGGCACGGGCCAACGGCCTCGCCATCTGCCCAGAAGACGTCCCTGTCAAACACGCCGGCGAGGTGGTCACCGTCCAGATGCTGACGTGGCCCGAGGAGGGCTTCTAGCCGAGCCTCGCCGGAACCAACCGCAGTCTTAGGAGCAGCCGAACCGATGACGCAACAGGAAGAGACCGGCCTTGAAACCGCAGTGGAAGAGACGCCGCCCGCCTATCGCATCGACGAGGACTGGTACGAGCGCAACCGACGCTCGCTGGACGACATGATCGCCGCCCGCACGGGCGGCACGACGGGCGCGAAGCGCCGTCGCAAGGCGGTCCCGTCGATGGCCGACCTCGCGAAGATCGAGGGGTTCGTCAACCCTAACCTTCCGGTGCGGGAAGCCGTCTTTCGGCTTCTGCTCGTTTACCAAAACAAGCCGCTCGACGTCGAGCAGCTGAGCCAGTACCTCACCGACTGCGGCATCGGCATCATGGACGCGCGGCTGATCCAGCCCAAGGCGCTCCAGCGCATCCTCGACAGCGACGACTATTACGGCATCACCCGCGTAGAGGCCTAGCCCGCGTGGAGGCCTAGCCCGCGGGGCCGTCACCAGCGAACAATGAAGCCGACGGCTTCCCCACTGGGGAGGCGCCAGTCCGCATCGACCCCGTCGACGCGCGCCATGCCGGGCCCCTCACCCAGCCGTTCCAGCAGCGTCTCGACCGCCGCACGTGGCCCCTCGGCGTAGACCTCGACGGCGCCTCCGTCAGGGTGATTACGGACCCAGCCCGTCAGGCCCAGTCGCCGCGCGTGCGACGCGGCAAAGCTGCGGAAGTTCACGCCCTGCACGCGTCCGCGGACGGTGGCCAGGACTGCGGCATCGGTGTCCATGCCGGCCGAGTTGCCTACGCGAAGCCGTAGAGGGCCGCCGCGTTGCCGGCCAGCACCTTGGCCTTGACGTCGTCGGGGAGGTGGGCCGTCTCCCGGTCGATGACTTCCCGCGAATTCGGCCAGGAGCTGTCGGTGTGAGGGTAGTCGTTCGACCACATGATGTTGTCGGCGCCGATCAGGTCCCACGTGCGTAGGCCGGCCTCGTCGTCGATGAACGTGGCCGCGACGTTCCGCCGGAAGTAGCCGCTGGGCTCGTCGGCAAGCTCCAGCTTCAGACGGGGCCCATGCCGCCGCATCGTGTGGTCGATGCGCTTGAGGAAGTTCGGGATCCACCCGATGTCGGCCTCGACGGAGACGACCTTCAGCGCGGGGTAGCGCTGGAAGACGCCGGAGAAGATAAGCGCGGCGAGCGAGCGCATCATCCAGTTCGGCGTGGCGGGGTAGTCGATGACGAACGACTCGAAGCCCGGCTTGTTGGCGCCGGTGAGGATGTGCAGGCCGATGGGCATCCCCAGGTCTTGGGCCGCGGCCCAGAGGGGGTCATAGTAGGGGTCGCTGTAGGGACGCCCCTCCTCAGGCGTGATCGCGACCATCCCCGAGCGTAGCCCAACGTCGCGGACACGTTGCAGCTCGGCGGCCGCGCCTTCGATGTCGTAGGTCGAGATGAGAGCGACGCCGGCGAGACGCTTCGGCGCGGCGGCGCACAGGTCCGCCATCCAGTCGTT
>DAOUKH010000093.1:0-65571 GCA_034421515.1 Dehalococcoidia bacterium | reverse complement strand
GGTTCCCCTACGGCTCGCTCCCGCTCTACCTCCTCAAGGCCGCCGGCTATCTCGCCCCGCCCTTCCTTGAGAATCCCCCGCTGATCGAGCTCGCGCAAGCGGGCCGTGTCGTCTCCGCGCTCCTCGACACGCTCACCGTCGTCCTCGTCTACCTCATCGGACGGCGGCTCTTCGGACGGTGGGAGGGCCTGCTCGCCGCCACCATGATCGGGCTGGCCGTCCTCCACATCCAGCAGAGCCACTTCTTCGTCAGCGACCTGATGCTGGGGACCTTCATCATGGGCGGCCTCTACTTCCTCAGCAAGGCCGCCCTCTCCCCAGGCGAGCGTCGGGGGACATACAAGCGCTTTGCCATCGCCGCCCTCTTCTTCGGCATGGCGTTGGCGAGCAAGTTCAGCGCGCTGCCCTTCGCCTTCGTCTTCGTCGTCGCCGCCGCCCTGTGGGCGCTGCCCGAGCACCGCCGCGAGCCCGTCCTCTTCGCCATCGGCGCCGTGGCCCTGGTGGGCATGGCCGTCGGCTTCAGCCAGCCGGTCTTCTGGGTACTTTGCATTGGTGGCGCGCTTGGCCTGCTGGCGTGGGCCGGGTCGCGCCTCGTGCGCGCCGCCGAAGAAGACCCCGACCTCATCCCCAGGCTCCTCCACGCCGCCAAGCTCCTGCTGCTCGCGGCGGGGGTCACCGTCGTCGTCTTCACCATCCTCCAACCCTACGCCTGGATCGACTACCGGACCTACGTCGGCGACATCGGCAACGAAGGCGAGATGGTTCGCCGCATCGCCGACCTCCCCTACACCCGCCAGTACATCGAAACGACGCCCTACCTCTACCACGTCCAACAGCTCGCCCTCTGGGGCGTGGGACTCCCCGTCGGCATCCTCATGTGGGCCGGCTTCGCCTTCAGCATCGCCGTCGCCCTCCGACGCCGCGACCCGCGCCACCTGCTCATGCTTGCCTGGGTCGCCCCCTACTTCGCCACCGTCGGCGCCTTCGACGTCAAGTTCCTCCGCTACATGCTCCCGATCACACCCCTCCTCGCCGTCATGTCGGCGAGCCTGGTCAGCGAGGTCCTCACGGTCCTCCGCGAGCGCCGCCTCCCCGACCTGCGCTTCGTCCGGGCTCTGAGGCCCAGCTACGTCTACGTGCCCCTTGCCGCCGCCCTCCTCCTCACGCTCCTCTACGCCGTCAGCTACATGCGCGTCTACGACGGTCCCCACCCCGCCACCGCCGCCGCGAACTGGATTCGCGAGCAGTCCCCGTCGCGGGGCACCGCCATCGTCAAGGAGCACTGGGAAGAAGGCCTCGGCGGCGTCCGCAACGGGCTCTACGGCTACCGCATCAGCGAGCTCGAAATCTACAACCCGGACAACCCCGTCAAGCGCGACGGCATGGCGCGCCTACTTGCCGACGCCGACTACCTGGTCTTCTACAGCAACCGGATGTACGGCACCATCCCGCGCCTCCCCGAGCGCTACCCCGCCACCAGCGACTACTACCACGCCCTCTTCCGGGGCGAGCTTGGCTTCGAGCTCGCCCACTTCGAGACCGCCTACCCCAACCTCTTCGGCGTCTCCCTCAAGCATGACACCTTCGGCAGGCCCGGCCTCCCCGAGCCGCCCGCGCTGCGGGACTACAAGCAGAACGCCGTCGACCTCAACCTCGGCTTTGCCGACGAGAGCTACAGCGTCTACGACCACCCCCTCGTGCTCGTCTTCGAAAAGACGCTCGACGGCACGCTGTCGGAGCAGCTCGACTTCTATCGCACCAACCTCCCTTGGGGCCCGCCGACGGCGCAGTCGGTGGGAAGCGAGCTCCTGCTCCTCTCCGACGACGACGCCCGCACCCAACAGGAGGGCGGCACCTGGTCGGACATCTTCAGCCGGGACTTGTTCGTCAACAAGATTCCCGGGGTTGTCTGGTACCTCGCCGCGCAGTTCGCCTTCCTCCTCGCCCTGCCCATCACCCTGATGGTCTTCCGTTGGCTCCCCGACCGGGGCTACTTCCTCGGCAAGATGTTCGGCGTCCTCCTCGCCGCCTACATCCCCTGGCTATTCGCCAGCCTCCACTGGCTCTCCTTCTCCCGCCTCTCCGTCGGCGTCGGACTCCTCCTGCTGGCGGCGATTTCAGCGGCCATCCTCTGGCGCAAGCGCGGCGAAATCCTCGAGTTCCTGCGCGAAAACCGTCGCGTCATCATCGCCGGCGAGGTCCTCTTCCTCGTCGCCTTCGCCGGCATGTTCGCCGTCCGCATGTGGAACCCCGACCTCTGGGACCTCTACCTCGGCGGCGAAAAGCCCATGGACTTCGCCTACTTCAACGCCGTCCTGAAGTCGACGTACATGCCGCCCTACGACCCCTGGTTCGCCGGCGGCCAGCTCAACTACTACTACTTCGGCTTCTTCATGGGCGCCGCCTTCACCAAGTTCACCGGCGTCCTCCCCTCCATCTCCATCACCCTCATCGTCCCGCTCTTCTTCGCCCTGACCGCCGCCGCCGCCTTCTCCGTCGTCTACAACCTCGCCGCGCTCGTCAAACGCCGCCTCGACGAGAACGGTGGCCCCCGCCTCCCCTCCCCGATCTTCGCCGGCGCGCTGGCCTCCCTCTTCGTCACCGTGCTCGGCAACCTCGACGGTGCGGCCCAGCTCCTGCAGGGCCTCGGCCGCGTCCTCCGCAACCAGGACTTCGGCACCTTCGACTTCTGGCGCAGCAGCCGCATGCTCGGCCCCGAGGGCGACCACGGCATCACCGAGTTCCCCTTCTTCACCTTCCTCTTCGCCGACCCCCACGCCCACCTCTTCGTCATCCCCCTGACCATCCTCGCCATCGGGCTCGCGCTCGCCTTCATCGTGGGCTCGCGAGGACGGGGCGGACGGCTCGGCGTCATGTCGTGGCCGCCCTACATCGCGCTCGGCCTCACCCTCGGCGCCATCCAGGCCACGAATAGCTGGGACGCCCCCACCTACCTCCTCATCGGCGGCGCCGCGATCCTCATCGCCGAGTACGCCGCGCGGCGGGAACTGACGATCGGCCTGCTCGCCCTCGCCGCCGTCAAGACGGTCGGGCTCTACGTCATCGGCTACCTCTTCTTCCTCCCCTTCCAGCAGAGCTACGAGTCCTTCCTCCCCTACACCGACGCCATCACCCGCACCGGCAATCAGGCCGTCCTCTGGCGCTACCTCGGCATCCACGGCTTCTTCATCCTCGTCATCATGGGCTTCCTCTTCTGGCGCCTCCGGCTCCGCCCGCCGCCAAAGGACGAGGACGACGCCCCCTCTCCCGCCCAGCCCGACCCGCTTCCAGTGAGCGAAGCCGAGCTGTCACTCGCGCTCGCAGGCGCGGACTTGGAGAAGCGCCCGCGCCTCAGGGCGCCGCGCTATTGGCCCTGGCTCCTCGCCGCGGCGGCGTGCGTTATCGTGGCCGCCCTCCTCTGGGTCGCCGGCATGGCGACCATCGTCTTCCTTGGCGCCCTGCTCCTGGCTCTCGCCCCGCTGGTCTGGCGCGCCGTCCGCTCCGAAGACACCGGCGCGCCGGTGGGACTTTTCGTCTATCTCCTCATCGCCACGCCATTGGCCATCGGCATCGCCGTCGACATCTGGGAGCTCAACATCTCGACGGGCCGCATGAACACCGTCTTCAAGCTCTACCTCCAGGCCTGGGTGCTGATGGCCCTCGCCTCCGCCTTCATCCTCTGGCGCATGCGGTTCGGCCTGGAGTTTGGGAGCGTGCTCCCTGGACGCTGGGCGGGCCGCGGCGGACGGATATGGCGGAACCTCGTGCTCGTGCTTCTGGCGGCGGCGCTCGTCTATCCCATCCTTGGCACCGAAAACCGGTCGGAAAGGCGCTTGTTACACATCCCTCCGACGCGGGATGGCATGACGTTCATGAACGAAGCCTCCTTGTACGACTACGACACGGAGACATGGTCGCGGCTGCGTCCCGAGCGCGAAGCGCTGGAGTGGATGCAGGACAACATCCAGGGCTCCCCGGTCGTGGTCGAAGGCCTGGGGCAGCGCTACCGTTCCCTGCGGAGCCGGGTCGCGACCTACACCGGTCTGCCCGTGGTGCTGGGCTGGGAGTGGCACCAGCAGCAGCAGCGCTGCGGCCGCTACGCCGGCGGACACTGCCCGCCCGAGCAGCAGGGCGTCGTCCAACAAAGGCAGGCCGACGTCGAGCGCTTCTTCGCCACGACCCGCCCTGACGAAGCCAAGGCCTTCCTCGAAAAGTACGGTGTCAGCTACATCTACGTCGGCGATCACGAACGAAGCGTCCACCCGGCCGAGGGGTTGGCGAAGTTCGAGCGCATGGCCGCCGCCGGTGACCTCGCGGTGGTCTACCGCAACGAGGCGGTCGCCATCTACCAAGTGACACCGTGACCGCCCGCGCCGGAGCGGGACGCGGCATACTAGGCTCGCCCTTCCGCGACGAGGTCTGCCCATGCGCATCGGACTGACCATTCCCAGCTCCCAACCCTGGGGCGACCGCGCCGCCGTCACCGCCGTCGCGCAACACGCCGACCGCTCGGGCTTCGACTCGGTCTGGACCGCCGACCACCTCCTCGCCCCATTGGGCGACATCGACGACGTCGGCTTCGAACGTTCCCGCTACCAGTGGATGACGGGTCGCCCCGCCGACACCCAGCGCGTGACGCCGCGGCAGTACTACGGCAGCAACAACTGGTTCCTCGAAGGCTACAGCGTGATGGCCTACCTGGCGGGGGTCACCGAGCGCGTCCGCATCGGTTCGAGCGTGGTCGTGCTCCCCTACCGCAACCCGATCGTGCAGGCGCGGGCGGTGCAGACCATCGACGTGCTCTCCGGCGGGCGCATCTCCCTCGGCGTCGGCGCGGGGCACGTGCGCGCCGAGTCCGAGGCGCTCGGCATCCCCTACGACGAGCGCGCCGCAATGACCGAGGAGTACATCCGGGTCATGCGGGCAATCTGGGCCGGAGACGCCGCCTCCTTCCACGGGCGCTACTTCGATTTCGACGAGGCGCTGACCCTGGGCCGGACGGTCCAGCAGCCGCCCCCGATCTACTACGGCGGCATGGCCAAGGCGGCCATCCGGCGGGCCGTCCGGCTCTGCGACGGCTGGCTCGCCTCCCCCGCCCCGATGGAGCCCGAGCAGTTCAAGGCGGGCGTCGACTTCGCCCGAGAAGAAGTCCAGCGCATCGGCCGTGCCGAGCCCTTCGAGGTCATCTACATCCACACGGGACGCTTGGAGGAGCCCGACGAGCGCATCCGGGCCCAGTGGTCGGAGGAGCGCATGGGCGCCTCCTACGATTTCCCCCGCAACTACTCCGCGGACGAGTTGGCCGACCGCCTGCGCCGCTACGAGCGAGCCGGCGTCGACGAGGTCGTGGTCGGCTTCTTCTCGGTCGATGCCGAGATGAACCTGCGCCAGGCGCGCACCTTCGCCCAGAAGGTGATGCCCCAGCTTCGTTAGCGGGGCGCCGCCGCCTTCGGGTACGACCCAAAGACGCGGAAGAAGCTCGCCTCGGCGCGGATCGCGTCGAGCGCGCCGGCCACGGTGGGGTCGCTCCGGTGCCCGTCGAGGTCGACGAGGAAGACGTAGCGCCCCAGGCTCTCCTTCGAGGGCCGCGACTCGATCTTGCTCAGGTTGATCCCCCGCTCCGCGAACTCGCCGAGGGCGCGGTAGACCTGCCCCGGCTTGTCCTCGTCGGCGAAGCCGAACGCGATAGAGGTCTTGTCGTTCCCCGTCGACGCGTGGTCCTCCCCGGCCAACGCCACGAAACGGGTGGCGTTCTCGGCGCGGTCTTGGATGGCCTCGGCGATGATCTCGACGGGGTAGAGGGCCGCGGCCCGGCGCGGCGAAATCGCGGCGCCCACCCGCTCCGATGCCAGCATGTCGGTGACCGCCGCGACCGTGCTTAGCGAGGCGGTCTGGCCCGCCCCGCCGAGCCGCCGCTCCATGAACTCGCGGCACTGGCCGAGCGCCTGGGTGTGGGAGAAGACCACCTCGACGTCCTCCAGGGCCGTCCCCGGCTTGGCGAGCAGGCAGTGGTCGATGGGGATCACGATCTCTCCCGTGATCGAGAGCTCCGTCCCATGCACCAGGAGGTCGAGCGTCTCGGTAACCGACCCTTCCAGGCTGTTCTCAATGGCGACGACCGCCGCGTCGGCGCCGCCGCCCTCGACGTCGCGCGCGGCGGCGGTGAAGGAGGGGTGCGGAATCAGCTCGGCCTTGGGATCGTAGGCAAGCGCCGCCGTCTCGCTGTAGGTGCCCGGAGGGCCGAGATAGGTAACGCGCCGCGTCATGCTTCTTTCCAGGCCGCGCTACGACGCGCTGCCGGTCAGCGCCTCCAGCATGCGCCCCTCATGTTCGGGGTGGGCCAGGGCGATCACCTCGTCCTCCGCCTGCAGCACCGTCTCGGGCGAGGGCACCTCCAGCGAGCCGTCGCTCCGCACGACGACGGCGACGGCGGCATCCGCCGGCAGCGTGATCTCCTGTACCGGTGTTCCGATCGTGGGCGCGCCCAGGGGAATGTTGATGCTGATGAGCCTCGACCTGCTCTGCTGGAACGTCATCAGCCGCTTGGGGAAGGGGACCGGCGCATCGTGGAGCAGGCCGCTGACCATGGCCTCGACGGTGCTGACCCAGGCAATGCCCAGCCGCTCGAAGAGCCGCTCGTTCCTGGGCTCGTTGACGCGCGCGAAGACCTCGCCCACGCCGTAGTGGTGCCGGGCGACCTGGCAGGCCACCAGATTGTCCTTGTCTTCGTTGGTCACCGCGATCAGCACGTCCGCGCGCGATGCGCCCTGGTCGCCGAGCACGGAACCCTCCGACCCGTCGGCGCACACCACGCAGCTGCCCAGGTCGGCGATGATCTGCTCCGCTCGCGCCGCGTCCCGCTCGATGATGAGCACCTCATGCCCGAGGGCAAGCAACTCCCTGGCGGTCATGGCGCCGACTCTGCCTCCGCCCACGATCATGATGTACATGGCGTTCGGGTAGGCGGCCCGCTAGGAACCGGCGGGCCCTTCCTGCGTGCCGGCCTGCTCCTCCCGCTCGATCGCGGCGAGCATGTGTTGAGTCAACATAATGGGCGGGCTGAAGGTGTGCAGGCCCAGCTTCTCGAACAGCTCTTGCCGGATGGGGTCGTAGATCCGGCAGACCGCCTTGGGGACGCCAAAGAGCTCTTTGGCGATCTGTGCCGCCATGATATTGCGGTTGTCCCCTTGCGTCACGGCGACGAAGACGTCGGCCTCGCCCACGCCCGCCTGCTTCTGGACGTCCTCTTCGGTGGCGTCGCCCACCACGATGTGCCCGGAGAATGAGGCGGGAAGCCGGGCCAGCGACGCTTGGGCCTTATCGATGACGGTGACGGCGTGGCCCTCGGCGTCCATGGTCGCCGCGAGCCGCGCCCCGACGCGGCCCGATCCCATGATGACGACTCGCACTGTCTCGTCCTAGCCTAGATTCGGTCTCGTGGGGCGGGCAGGGCCGAGGTCCTCGGACGGCTCCCACCCTCCGGCGGGATCAGGCGGCGGGGGTGCGCCCGTTCAAAAGCTCGGCGGGCGCGGGCCCGCGCGAGAGCCAGACTTGGCAGTGGGCGCGCCGCAGCACGTAATTGACCGCGGAACCAAGCTCGAATTCGCCCCGCGCCTCCGAGTAGTCCACGCCCATCACGATCGCGTCGACGGAGCGCTCGATCGCCTCGTTCACCACCGTCGGCCCCGCCTCGCGGGCTTGCACGGCTTCCGTCTCCACATTGCGCTTTTCGCTGTGCCCAACCCGCTCCATCCGCTCGAGCAGTGCGTCGCTCCGCTCCACGTCGGCTTGGGGAGGGGCATCGAGGGGGAGGTCCCTGGCTACCTCGAGGACGTTGAAGAGATAGACGGTTCCCTTCTTTTCTACCAAGGAACAGGCGAGACGCACCGCTTGTTCGTCGGAGCGCCCGCCGTTGACCGGCACAAGCACTCGGCGAAGACTGGAACGCGAGTTCATGGCGTCCTCTCAGTTGGACATTCCACGGAGGGCGCACCAATTATATGTCGAGTAGAGCGGCGCGGCAATCGGCCTACGACTCGCGCTCGTCGACGTCGTCCAGCCCTTGCAGTCCGGCATCCAAGCCGGCGATGACCAGGATATCGCCGTCTCGGATGCGCTCGAATCGGTCGGGCGTCAGGATGATGTCCTTCCCTCGCACCAGGCCCAAAACGGTCAGGCCCGAGGCGCTGCGCGGGCCCAGGTCGACCTCGTCGATCGTCCGGCCGAGGAACTCCTGCGGCGGGTAGATCTTGCTCACCCCGTAGCCTTCCTCCAGCCGGAGATAGTCGCGCACCCCGGAATAGGACAGGTTGTAGGCGAGACGCTCTCCCGACTCGCGTTCGGGGTAGACCACCTGGTCGGCGCCGATTCTCTCCAGCGTAAGCCCGTGCAGCTCGTTCTCAGCCCGGGCCACTACGTGGTGAACGCCGAGGCGCTTCAGGAGCACCGTGGCCAGGATGCTCGAGTGGACCTGCTCGCCGGTGGCCACGACGGCAAGGTCGAAGCGGTCGAGGCCAATGTCCTGCAGCGCGGTCTCGTTTGTCGCGTCCGCCACCAGGCAGTACGTCACGTGGGGCAGCATGTCCTGCACGCGGCGCTCGTCCTGATCGATGGCGAGAACGTCGTGGCCGCGCTTGAAGAGCGTCGACGCCACACTGATGCCGAACCTGCCCAGTCCTACGACCAGCACTTGTCGTCTCATGGTCCTCCTCCGGCGGCGCCGGGCCCAACGGCCCCGGGTCCGGGCCGGCTAGCCGATCCGCACGCCCTCCTGCGCAAAGGAGCGCACCACGGGCCGGCGCCGCTGCGCCAGCAGCAGGGCGAGGGTGAGCGGGCCGACCCTCCCTAAGAACATAGCAAAGATGATGAGCAACTGCCCGCCCGTCGAGAGGGTCGGCGTCACTCCCGTCGAGTTCCCGTTCGTCCCGAAGGCCGAAATCGTCTCGAAGATCAGCTCGATGGGTCTCCCATCCTCGACGACAAGCACCAGGAAACACAGCGCCACCACCACGACGATTCCAAACATGGCGAGGGTCGCGGCATACTCGACCTGCCGCGTCGGAATCTGGCGGTCGAAGACCTCCGTGCGGGCGCGGCCCCGCAGGGTCGACAGCGCGGAGGCGAGGAGCACGCCAAGGGTATTCACCTTGATGCCGCCTGCGGTCGAGCCGGAAGCGCCGCCGACGAACATCATCCCCATCAAGATCAGCCATGTGTAGTGGTGCATGTCGCTCACCGAGGCCGAGATGCCGGCGGAGCGCCCGCTGACCGATTCAAAGAAGGAATTGGTGAGCTTGTCTGGAATGTTGAGAGGCCCGAGCGTGGCGTCGTTGGTGTATTCCGCCGCCAAAATCACCACCATGCCGACGATCCAGAGCAGGAACGTGGTGGTGAGCACCAGCTTCGTGTCCAAGGTCATCTGCCGCGGCCGCCGCCGGTTGTCCATCATGTCGGAGATCACCACGAAGCTGATGCTCCCCAGGATGATGAGGCCGGCGCTCACCAGCATGAACGACGCGTCGGTATGGAAGCCGCCCAAGTCGTCGCCCAACAGCAAGAACCCCGCGTTGTTGAAGGCCGAAATGGCGTGGAAGAAGGCGTTCCACACCGCGTCGGCGAGGGGATAGTCGAACGAGAACCGGATGCTGAGCGCGATGAAGCCGAGCAGCTCCACTACGAACACCATGACGGCGATCCGCTTGGCGAACTGGAGCGCGCCCCCGGCCGTCGGCTTGCCCGTGGACTCCACGGCCAGCGTCACCTGATCGCGGAGGCCCATGCGGCGCCCAAGCACCTGAAACAGGCCCGCCGACAACGTCATGATGCCTAGGCCGCCGATCTGGATCAGGGCCAGGATCACGCCCTTGCCGAACGGCGTCCATGCCGAACTCGTCTCCACCACCACCAGCCCGGTCACGGTGACCGCCGAGGTCGATGTAAAGAAGGCCGTCATGAACGGCGTCCAACCCGGCTCCTCGCTGGCAAACGGAAGCAGGAGGGCGATCGACCCAACCGCGATGATCGCGGCGAAGGCGTAGACCAGAATGAGCGGCGACGTGAGGCGTACCGGCTCCGGCTCGGCCTCGGCCAAGTCGACGGTGACCGCCTGGGGCCTCGCCCGCCGGACTACTTGGTCTCCGGGCCTCGGGCTGGGAGGGTCAGCCAAGAAGGGCCTCTGTGCGCATGCCGGTAGCGTACCCGCGGAAAGTAGGGCGCCAACAGGGCAGGCGGCGGCGCGGGCCGTCCCTGCTCCGATTGCGTATAATAGCAAGCGTCGGCGCAGCGTTACCACTAACGGAAGGCCGTAGGACATGGAGCAAGGCACGTTTACTCTGAAGGCCGGCCTGGCCCAGATGCTCAAGGGCGGCGTGATCATGGACGTGGTCACCCCCGACCACGCCAAGATCGCGGAGGAGGCCGGCGCCTGCGCCGTCATGGCGCTTGAGCGCGTCCCCGCCGACATCCGCGCCGCCGGCGGCGTGGCCCGCATGGCCGACCCCACCGTCATCCAGCGTATCCAGGAGTCCGTCTCCATTCCCGTGATGGCCAAGGCCCGCATCGGACACTTCGTCGAGGCGCAGGTCCTCGAAGCCCTCGGCGTCGACTACATCGACGAGTCCGAGGTCCTCACCCCCGCCGACGAGGCCAACCACATCTGGAAGCACGACTTCAAGGTCCCCTTCGTCTGCGGCTGCCGCGACCTCGGCGAGGCCGCCCGCCGCATCGGCGAAGGCGCCGCCATGGTCCGCACCAAGGGCGAGGCCGGCACCGGCAACGTCGTCGAGGCCGTCCGCCACATCCGCGCCGTCACCGCGGGCATCAAGAAGGTGCGCTCCCTGGGCAAGGACGAGCTCGTCGCCGAGGCCAAGGAGCTCGGTGCGCCCCTCCACGTCCTGGAAGAGATCAACCGCACCGGCTCGCTGCCGGTGGTCAACTTCGCGGCGGGCGGGATCGCGACCCCCGCCGACGCCGCCCTCATGATGCAGTTGGGCGTCGACGGCGTCTTCGTCGGCTCGGGCATCTTCAAGTCCGACGATCCCGCGCCCAGGGCCAAGGCCATCGTCGAGGCCACCACGCACTACGACAACCCCGACATCCTGGCGAAGGTCTCGGTGGGCCTCGGCGGAGCGATGTCCGGCCTGGACGTCCGCTCGATGGACCCCGAAGAGATGCTCGCCGCGAGGGGCTGGTAGCGCATTCCGGGGAGAATCGAGGCGGTGGACGGCGGCATGGTGCTGGGGGCGGTAGCTCTGGAATGACCTCGATCGGCGTACTCGCCCTGCAGGGAGACTTCGCCGAGCACGCAACGCGGCTCCAAGCCCTCGGCGCCGAGCCCCGCCGCGTGCGTCTCCCCGAAGACCTCGACGGCCTCCACGGCCTCATCATCCCCGGCGGCGAGACCACCACCTTCGACCGTCTCCTCACCCTCTACGGCCTCGCGGCCCCTATTCGGCGGCTGGCCGACTCCGGCGCCCCCGTCTGGGGCACCTGCGCCGGCCTCATCGCGCTCGCCGACCGTGTCGTCGGCCGCGACCGCCCCCTCATCGGCGGCCTCGACGTCGACGTCGAGCGCAACGCCTACGGACGCCAGGTCGACAGCTTCGAGACCGCCATCGACGTCCCCGCCCTCGGCGGCGGAACCTTCCACGCCGTCTTCATCCGCGCCCCCAAGATCGTCGACGTCGGCCCCGGCGTCGAGGTGCTGGCGAGCCTCCCCGCCAACGGCGCGGTCGCCGTCCGCTGCGGCTCGCTTCTGGCAACCGCCTTCCACCCCGAGCTGACCTCCGACGACCGCTTTCATGCGTACTTCCTGAATATGACCACGCAGGCTGCCGAGGAGCTCCATGCTGCGGCCCGTTAGCCCCACCGACGCCCTCGCGCTGCTGCCCCTGCAGCTACGCGCCGCGCCCAACGAGGCGCGCGCGGGCTCGACGTTGGGCCGGACGCCGGGCGTCCTGCTTCCCCTGGGCGCCCTCGCCGCCGAGTGGCTCCCCCACCGCCGCCGCCGGCACGCCTGGCTGCTCTCCCGGACCGGGATTCCCACCGGTGCCGTCGGCATCCGGATGCGGGCCGGCGGCTCCTGCTGGGAGGTCGACAGCCTCCACGTCGCCCGGGGCCGCGAGCAGGACGCCGCCGAGCTCCTCGAAGAGGCCGCCGCCGCGGCCGGCGGGCTCGGCGCGCAGCGACTCTTCCTCCGCCTCTCCCTCGACAGCCCCCTCGATCCCGAGGCCCGCGCCGCCAACTTCCACGTCTGCTCCACCGACGATCTCTACTTCCGGCCCAAGGGGCCGGCGCCGACTCACAACGGACATGCCCCCGCCCGTCCGGCGCGCGCCCAGGACCTCCACGACCTCTTCCGCCTCTACCTGCGCGCCTTCCTGGGACGCGGACGCCGCGCCGAGGGCCTGACCTTCGCCCAGTGGTCCGACGAGCGCTCCACCCCCCGGCCCGAGCGCCGCATGCTCGTCGCTGAAAGCGGCGCCGATTTCGAAGGCTACGCCGAGGCGTCCCCCGCAGGCGGGCGCGGCCTCATCGAGATCGTGACCGCGCCGGGCGCCGACTCGGCGTTCGACCGCCTCCTCGAAGGCGCCGTCGCCGCCGGTGAGCGCCGCGACCTGCTGCTCCTCGTCCCGCACGACCGCGCCTTCGACGCCGACTCCGCCGAGCGCCACGGCTTCCGCTGCATCGACTCGCTGCGGCTCTACGTGAAGCGCATGACGGCCGAAGTCTCGCACCCTGGACTCATCGCGGTGGGCGCATGACCTCCCTGACCACCTACACCGAGCCCGGCGCCGACTCCACCGAGCTGGAGCAGCTCCTCTCCGTGCTGCCGCCGAGGGTGACCGTGCCCCTGCGCGCCCAGGACGACCTCGACGAGCTGCTCGAAATCGTCCTCGACCTCGGCCGTCCCCCCACCGCCCGCTTCCTCGACCGCGAGATGGCCATCGAGGGCGGCGACGTCACCGCCGACGACCTCCAGTTCGTCGCCGAGCGCATCGGCGACTTCGGCCAGGACAACCGCGCCGGCATCGAGCGAACCCTGCACCGCATCTCCGCCATCCGCAACCGCAAGGGCAAGATCATCGGCCTCACCGCCCGCGTCGGACGGGCCGTCTTCGGCACCATCAAGATCATCGACGACCTCACCAAGTCGGGGCGCAGCGTCCTTCTGTTGGGTCGCCCCGGCGTGGGCAAGACCACAATGCTCCGCGAGGTCGCCCGCGTCCTCGCCGACGAGCACGATCGCCGCGTCGTGGTCGTCGACACCTCCAACGAGATCGCCGGCGACGGCGACATCCCCCACCACGGCATCGGACGCGCCCGCCGCATGCAGGTCCCCTCCCCCGCCCTACAGCACGAGGTGATGATTGAGGCCGTCGAGAACCACATGCCGCAGGTGATCATCATCGATGAGATCGGCCGCGAGCTCGAAGCGCAGGCCGCCCGCACCATCGCCGAGCGCGGCGTCCAGCTCATCGCCACCGCCCACGGCAACTCCCTGGAGAACCTCATCCTGAACCCGACGCTCTCCGACCTCATCGGCGGCATCCAGTCGGTCACCCTCGGCGACGAGGAGGCCCGCCGCCGCCGCACCCAGAAGAGCATCCTCGAACGCAAGGCCCCGCCCACCTTCGACGTGCTCGTCGAGATCCAGAGCTGGAGCGAGGTCGCCGTCCACAAGGACGTCGCCCGCACCGTCGACTCCATGCTGCGCGGCAACCCCATCTCGCCCGAGAACCGGTCGATCGACACCGCCGGCGAGGTCGTCGCGAGCCAACCGCCGCCCCCCGCTCCCGCCGCTGCGCCCGGCGGCCAGCTCCGCCAGAACGGCGAGCGCGCTCCCAAGACCCGCGTCCGCGTCTTCCCCTTTGGGGTCAACCGGAGCCGCACCGAGCAGGTCACCCGCTCCTCGGGGCTCCCCATCGACGTCATCACCGACGTCCGCCACGCCGACGCCGTCATGACCACCAAGGCCCACTACCGCAACCGGCCCCAGGCCGTGCGCAGCGCCGAGGCGGCCTCGATCCCCGTCTACGTCCTCCGCAAGAACACCGGCCAACAGATCGAGCAGTGCCTCGTCAGCATCGCCCAGTCCCACGCCCCCGAGCGCTCCCTCGAGTCCGCCGTCTCCGAGGCCGAGGACGCCGCCGACCGCCTCAAGCAAAGCAGCGGCGAAGAAAGCGTCGATCTCCTCCCCCAGAGCTCCTACGTCCGCCGCCTCCAGCACCAGATCGCCGAACGCAGCGGCCTCGAATCCCGCAGCGCCGGCCGCGAACCCTTCCGCCGCGTCCGCCTCTACCGCTCCTAGCGCGCTATCGCGCCCCGTTCCCCCTTAACCCTCCCTCCCCTTTTGTGGGAGGGATTGAGGGCGGGCACACGCGCACCGGCGCGTCAGTAGGGAGCAGGCGCGCCCACACCCGCCCCCACGACCTGGACATCCCCCCTGCATTCCGTTACCGTCACGCCCGAAGCCATCCTGGGAAGGTTCCCATGCCACCCAAGCTCTCCGGCCTGCTGAAGGACACGGAAGCGGCCGCCGGCGTCGCTCCGACCGTCCGCGAGTACGAAGACCGCTTCAGGCAAGCCAACGGCGCCGCACCGGAGACCAGACCAAGCAACTACGAGAAGATCGCCCAGATCTACTACGACCTGGTCACCGATTTCTACGAATTCGGGTGGGGCAGGTCCTTTCACTTCGCGCCCCGCGCCCCCGGCGAGAGCTTCAAGGCATCACTCGCTCGCCACGAACACTATCTGGCGAGCGTACTCGGGCTCAGGCCCGGGATGGTCGTCGCCGACTTCGGCTCCGGTGTTGGCGGGCCGCTCATCGAGATCGCCCGCTTCTCCGGCGCGAAGATCATCGGCGTAAACAACAACGCCTACCAGATCGAACGCGCCCAAAAGCTCACCGAGGAAGCGGGTCTGGCCCATCTGGCCGACTTCATCCACTGCGACTATCAGAACGTCGATGCTCCGGACAACTCGTTCGACGCGGTATTCGACATCGAGGCGACCTGCCATGCGCCGGATAAGGCCGGCGTCTACGGCGAGGTCTTTCGCCTGCTGAAGCCCGGCGCCTGCTTCGCCGCGTACGAATACTGCATGACCGACCGCTACGACGCGGATGATCCGCACCACTGTCGGATCAAGGCCGACATCGAGCTGGGCGGTGGCCTGCCCTCCATCGACGACTTCCCTACCGTCGATGAGGCGCTGCGGACCGTGGGATTCGAGGTGCTGGAAACGCGGGACCTTGCTGAACAACCGGGGCCATCCATCCCCTGGTATCAACCGCTGGTCGGCTCCGGCATATCTCTGGCCGGCTTCCGTAGTTCAAAGATCGGGCGCTTCGTCATCACCACTTCGCTGCGCGCGCTCGAGACCCTCCGCGCCGTTCCCCGGGGAACGGTCCGCGTAGCGAAGACCCTGGACCTCTGCGCTTCGGCCATGGCCGAGGCGGGCCGGCTCGGCATCTTCACCCCGATGTACCTCCTCCACGCCCGCAAGCCGAAGTAGGCGGCCTCCCCCTCCTCGTAGGGGCGACCCTCGTGGTCGCCCGTCCCCTCCCGTAGGGGCGATTCACGAATCGCCCTCCCCTCCGCCCGACCGATCCCCCTTCTCGCGATCACCCCTTAAACCTCCCTCCCCTTGTGGGAGGGACTGAGGGCGGGCACGCGCCTGAAGGGCGCGCCGGTGGGGAGGCCGAGCGGGGCGGTCTCTCCCCTCCCCCGCCAGGAGAGGCTGGGTGAGGGCAGGGCGGAGCGGGGCGCGCCAACGTCACCGTAGCCCGCACCCCGCCCTCGTCCATCTGCCGCCCGCTGGGCCGTATCATGCAAACAAACGGTCGGCCCGACGAACATCCGAGACGACGAATAACGCGATCAACTTCCCGCAGGCCCTGCTGCCATCAGGACTGGCCCTCTATTCGCTCTCCTCTATAAACTGGAGAAACACATGGGGTGACAATTGAGTGTACGAACCGATCGCCCGGTTTAACACCGCAAGAATCTCCGACTCTCTTGAAGGGTCCAATGCAGCAACAAGCACGGCCAGTCCAGAACCATAGTCACATACCAATCCGTTGAGTAACTCGTAAAGCTTGTACAAAGGCACGATAACGTCGACCCTTCCCAACCCTCCAACGTGTTGGGGTCGAATCAATACCTGAGGAGTGGGATGCGAAAAAACCTCCAAGTATTGATCTCTCTTCGAGATGTATCTGCGCCCGGCGATCAATACGCTTTCCTCAGAGTCGCTATACACGTGCTTTTGAACTGATGGCTCTAGTTGTTCACTAGCCGCCCGAATATCCGGACCCATCACGTGCAAAATGTCCGTGTCTACTGGCCAAGAAGTGATCGCTTGTATGTGTAACGATGCCTTCCGAAGCGGGAGCACGGACTCATGCTCAGAATCGGTAAGCACACTCTCGGAATGGTCAATAGCCAAGTGTGTCGCGTTCATCTCACGTAAGAACTCGATGGTGGCCTTGCACGCCGAAAGCAGAAATGCAACTGCCTCTTGATGAGAGTGGATCTCGTTTGTACTCACTAGTGCAGCCCTAATGGTCGGTGCATCTTCTAAGGCCGTGCTACTGGCTGTCTTTCCTCCGGAACATTCGCGCCGCCGATCGTTTTTTGTTTAGGAGACGGAGACCCTTGTCATGCGGTTGTGAGTCACCATTGACTGCAATCAATAGGAACCCGTAACCGGATAGCATCAGGATTACCTGCTCTGTCAAGTAGTCCAACAACATGGCAAAAGCCAAGCCATCTTCTTCTGTGTCGATTGAAGTTACACCACCGCAGAAGGAAATGCCAGCAAGTGCGCTCGCTTGGCTGTGACAAAAATACTTGCTCAGATGATCGTACCACCCCTCTCCTCCAGACAACTGGTTGATTCTATCTGTAATAGTGACCCTTTTCGGCGGCTTGGTTTCGTAGTCACCAGCGCTTCTTCTGGCCGCGATTATCATGTTCTGGGCTTCGTCTTTACTGGTGCTGCCTCGGCTAAAGCGAGCCATGGCATCCTTGAATTCATAGTCAGAGGCATTCAAGACTCGCCTGAGTTCCTTGGGAGAGCCGTCAGCAATGGCATTTGCCCTTGACACTACCTGCGCAGCGCATTCCAGGACGACTCTCATGTGCACAGCCAAAGAGTGCAAATTATTGCCTTTGTTGGCTCGTAAAACGGCGTTCATGTGCATTTGAGCCTTTCGGATCAGGAGGCCGCATTCGTTTCGTATCGACACCTCGGGATGGTCTTTGGTTGGGCGCCCGAACACATTTGGGAAAGCCTCGTCGAAGTCGGCTTCCGAAAGGAACTGTTGTGTCATACGAAAGGATTCAATCAGAATGTTCACCATGCATGTGCGGTAGTCGCCCAATTCCGAAGTTCCACACCGCATCCTCTTGTACCTCCCTACTTGTCTCGCCCCCACACTGAAAAGACCCCGCCCGACCCGCCGGCCACGCTACCGCCCCGCCCGCCCCGTCCTCTGCACATGCTCGCGGAGCGCCCCATTGATATCGGTCTGGTAGCCGCGGCCGCCGCGGGCACGGGCCTTGAACCAGGCGATGATGTCCGCGTCGAGCCGCAGCGTGATCTGCCGCTTCACGGGTCGGTAGAAGACCCCGCGCCTGGCGTCGGACCAGTCCAGAATCTCCGGGATGTCGCCGGTGTCGATCTGATCGTCGGGCAGAGCCTCCAATACCCGCATTTGCTCCTGAACCTCTGACGGCAGCTTAGGACTGTCCTTCTTCATAGGCCTCCCTCTCATGCCGCGTCGCCTTGCGTGCGGAGATGATGCGCCCGGTCTCTTCACCGCTCTCCATGTCGAAGTGGGGCCAGGTATGGACGACCATCACCACTACCGTGCCCACCATCCCGATGGTTCGCCACCGTTGCTCATATGGGTAGGGGTCTTCCCGCGTCGCGGCCAAGGGATCGTCAAACACGAAGGCCGCAGTCTCGAAACCGAGGCCGTGCGCCCGAAGGTTTGCCTTGTTCTTTCCCTGGTCCCAAGTCCAACGCAAGCGCGGTCGCCCCTCGCTATACTACGTAATTGTAGTTACAGTATTGGCGTAGCGTCAACATTCGTCAGTTGCGGGAAACCGGCGCCCCCCTACCCCAGCCCCAGCAACCTCGCCGGATTCCCCACCGTGATCACTCGGATCGCATCTTGCGAGAAAAACCTCGCCCTCCCGTCTCCTGTAGGGGCGAGTCACGACTCGCCCGCCCCCCTTCAGAGGAGCCCCTTAACCCTCCCTCCCTCTTGGGAGGGACTGAGGGAGGGCACGCGGCGGGGTCCTCTTTTAGGGGCGCCTCTTGCGGGTGCCCGCTCCCTCTGGCCCGTGACCTTGACGCAGGGCTCGGACTACGTATACCAACAAGGGTAATACGTATACCTTTGGAGAGTTCGGGATCCATGAAACAAAAGCTCACCATCACCGTCGACGCCGACCTCATCCCCAAGGCCAAGCGGTACGCGCGCTCTCGCGGCGTGTCGCTGTCGTCGCTCATTGAGGAGTCGCTCAGAGGAGTCGCCGGAGCGGACGCACCGTCGTTCGCCGCCAGGTGGCGGGGTGCGTTCAAGCCGGCGGAGCGCGACGACCCGCGCTACGACGCACTGGCCAAGAAGTACCTCCAGTGATCCTGCTCGACACCGGCGTACTGATCGACGTCGCCCTGGACCGGCATCCGCGCGCCGGCCCGGCCGCGGAGCTCTTGGACCGGATCGAGCGGGGCGCGGAGATCGCCTCCATCGCGTGGCACTCGGTCTCGAACCTCTACTACATGGCTCCGGCGCGCGGTGGAGTGAGCGCCCGGGACTTCATCGTAGAGTTGACCCGCTTCGTGCCCGTGGCGGCGACCGACACCGATGCCGTCCGCTATGCCGCCGGCCTTCCCATGGCCGACTTCGAGGACGCGTTGCAGGTCGCTGCCGCCCGTGCATGCGGCGCCCGCCAGATCGTCACTCGGAACGTCCGAGACTACGAACGCTCCCCCATTCGCGCCGTCGATCCCCAACAGGCGTTGAGCGGCCTTTTCTAATCGCCCTCCCCCTCTTCTGTAGGGGCGAGTCGCGACGCGCCCGCCCCCTTCAGAGGAGCCCCTTAAACCTCCCTCCCTCCTTGGAGGGACTGAGGGAGGGCAGTCCAACCGCGCCACCGCCCGCTTGACACGCCCTCGCCCACGGCCTATCATCATGTCAGAACGTACGTTCTTGGCCGGGATGCGGCACCGTCACCTGCGGACGCGTAGGAGATGGGCGCTACGGCTCCCGGCGGGGTGCCGGAGTTGGCCCGAATTGCCCTGCGGACGCGCAGGAGGCGGAGCCTTCACCGGGGCGGGCGCCGGGAGCGGCCCAATGCCCTACGGACGCGCAGGAGACAGGGCCGTTGCCCTGGCAGCGTTGCGCAAGGGTCTCCGGCGGGAGAGCGGCGCAAGGCGAGGCGTTTGCGGTACGATGGCGCGCGCCATGGGCTTCTTCGTGACCTTTGAGGGCGGCGAAGGCGTCGGCAAGTCGACGCAGGTCGGGCGGCTGGCGCAGCGCCTGCGCGAGTCCGGCCGCGAGGTCGTCACCGTCCGCGAGCCCGGCGGCACGCGGTTGGGCGAGGAGGTCCGGCGCTGGGTCCGCGGCGTCGACCTCTCCCGCGAGACCGAGCTGCTGCTCTTCACTGCGGCGCGCGCCGAGCTCGTCGCCACCGCGATCAAGCCCAGCCTCGATCGCGGCGCCGTCGTCATCGCCGACCGCTTCGCCGACTCGACGATGGCCTACCAGGGCTACGCCCGCGGCATCGACCTCGACGTCGTGCGCGCCGTCAACGCAGCCGCGACGGGCGGCCTCGTTCCCGCCCTCACCCTGCTCCTCGACCTCCCTGCCGAGGACGGCCTGGAGCGGGCGGGCGTCACACGCCCCAGCCCAGGCAAGAAGACCGTCGGCCAGCTCGGCTTCAGCATGGCCGAGGACCCCGCCGCCCCCGGCCGCGAAGAGGAGCAGGGCTCGCGCTTCGAGCAGGAGAGCCTCGCCTTCCACCGCCGCGTACGCAGCGGCTTCCTGAAGCTGGCCAAGGAGTCGCCGGAGCGCATCCTGGTCATCGACGCCTCGAAGGACGCCGACGCGGTGAGCGAGGCCGTCTGGGCAGCCGTCGGCGCCCGCCTCGGCTAAGGGTCAGCTGCCCTCGAAGTGCGGCGGCCGCTTCTCGATGAAGGAGCGGAACCCCTCGCGGAAGTCCGCGGTCGTCATCAGCCGCTCCTGATGGAAGGTGCCGAACTCGAGGTCCTGCTCCAGCGTGCCCGCCTCGGCCCGGTAGACCGCCCGCTTCGCCAGCGCGATGGCGATAGACGGCCCCTCGGCGAACTTCCGCGCCATCGCCTTGCAGAAAGGCATCAGCTCGTCGTGCGGCACGACGTGCGCCACCAGGCCGAGCTCCAGCGCCTGCTCGGCCGAGATGGCCTCGCCGGAAAAGATGAGCTCGAGCGCCTTCTGCGTGCCGACGGCCTTGGCGATCAGGTAGCTGCCCCCCATGTCGGGCACCAGACCGCGCTTGATGAACAACGGCGCGAGCCGGGCTTGGTCGGAGAGGACGCGAATGTCGGTGCCCAGGGCGATGCTCATGCCGGCGCCGGCGGCGACCCCGTTGATGGCGCCGATGACGGGGAAGCTGGCGTTGCGGAACAGGTGGACGGGCTGCCAGTCGGGTCGGGGCCGCGGCCACGTGAACGGCGACCGCACCTGCTCGTGCTCGCGCGCCTTCATGTCGTTGACGTCCATGCCCGAGCAGAAGCCGCGCCCAACAGCGGTGATGATCAGCGCCTTGAAGGTGGGGTCTTCCTCCAACGCGCGGATGAGGCGCCGCGTCTCCTGCAG
The DNA here is from genome assembly GCA_034421515.1 of Dehalococcoidia bacterium. GTDB lineage: Bacteria > Chloroflexota > Dehalococcoidia > SHYB01 > SHYB01 > DAOUKH01. The sequence continues at coordinate 44,699 of DAOUKH010000093.1, read as the reverse complement.
CATCTCGGTGCTGATGGCATTGAGGGTCTGCGGCCGGTTCCAGGCGATGGTGGCGACGCCGCCCTCACGCTCGAACAGGACAAGTTCCGACTGTGAAACCAGGGTCATGGGTGGGAGCCTCCGGGGCCGGCGCGGCGTCGTTCCGCCAACTCTAGGCGAGCGGCGCGCCGGGCGTCAAACCACCCCCTCTCCCCCCTGGAGAGCCACCTTAAACCTCCCTCCCTCTGGGAGGGACTGAGGGCGGGCCCGTCCCCTCCGACCTCTTCTCCCCCGGGAGAAAACTGAGATGAAGTGGAATTGACGGCGTAGCGGAGGGGCCTTCAGAATGATCCCCGTGGCCGCGCTCGACATCGTCATTCCCTGCCTGAACGAGGAGCGGCAGCTTCCTATCGCTCTCGAAACGCTGTCGGCGTTCTGCGCCGAGCGTCTGACCGGGTACCGCTGGCGCATCGTCGTCGCCGACAACGGTTCCGAGGACCGCACCCACGAGATCGCCCAGGAATGGGCGGCCCGCGACCCGGAACGGTTCGGCGCGCTCCGCCTCGAACAGCGGGGGCGTGGCCGGGCGCTCAAGGCGGCGTGGACGGCCAGCGAGGCCGACGTCGTCGCCTACATGGACGTCGACCTCTCCACCGACCTCGAGGCGCTGCCCACGCTGGTGGATGCGGTCGCCTCCGGCGGCAGCGACGTCGCCATCGGCTCACGCTTGACGAAAGGGTCCCAGGTTATCGGCCGCACCCTCAAGCGCGAGATCACGTCGCGGGGCTACATCCTGCTGCTGAAGCTGGTCTTCTGGGCCCGCTTCTCAGACGCGCAATGCGGCTTCAAGGCGCTGAGCCGCCGAGCCGTCGACGAGCTCGTGCCGCTGGTCGAGGACACCGGCTGGTTCTTCGATACCGAGCTGCTGCTGATCGCCGAGCGAAACCGTTACCGCGTCCATGACGTAGCAGTGCTGTGGCGGGACGATCCCGACACGCGCGTGAACATCGTCAAGACCGTGCTGGAAGACCTGCGGGGCGTGTGGCGGCTGCGGGTCGGCGGCATGCCCAAGACGGCGCGCGGCTAAGCCCCTCGTTTCTTGACTGCCCGAAAGACGGATGGATACACTGGTTCGGTTCGGCTCCGTTCAGGGCCGCAACGTCGCCTCTGCCGAGGTAGCTCAGTTGGTAGAGCACAGCACTGAAAATGCTGGTGTCGTCAGTTCGATTCTGACCCTCGGCACCATCTTGTTTAGGCGGAGGCGTGCGCGTGCCTAGCCGACGGCTCACGTTCGTCGTCTTGGTGGGCGTGCTCACGCTGGTGGCGAGCGCGTGCACCTCGAGCGGCGGCGAGATCGAGGGGCTGGAGGCGACGGTGGACGCGCGCGTCGCCACCGCGCTGGCGGCGCGGCCCGCGGCCGAGCTGCCGCCGACGGTGACCCCGCAGCCCACGACGACGCCGCGGCCGACCCTCACGCCGCCGCCCCCCTCCACCCCGCAACCGACGGCGACCCCGCAGCCTCCCGCCACGCCGCAGCCGACGGCGACGCCCCAGCCGATCGTCATACTCGACGACGACGGCACCGTCGTCTTTCCGACCCCGTTGCCAACCGCGACGCCGGTGACCATCCCGCCTCCACCAACCCCGTTGCCGACGGCAACACCCCAGCCGACCGCCACGCCTCAACCGACGGCGACGCCGCAGCCGACGCCGACCCCGCAGAGCCTCCCCACGGCGGGGGCGGGAGGCCCAACGGCGCGTCCGACCGCCACGCCGCGCCCCACGGCCACGCCAACGGTGACCCCGCGACTTGTGGACCTCGGTGCCATCCTGGAGAGCGTCACACGGGCGACGGTGCGTGTCCAGACGCTTGAGCGGTTCGGGACGGGGTTCTTCATCTCGGAAGACATCATCCTGTCGAGCGCCCACCTCTTCGACCCAGACGAAGTGGGCCAGCCGTTCGTGGTCCGGAACAAGTTCAACCAGAAGATCGAAACGGTGCTCGTCTACCGTGGCGTGCTGGCCGACGTGGCCGTGCTGCAGCGCGTGGAGCTGCCACACGGAGGCCCGGAGACGACGACGATCTCGAAGGGCGCTCCGACGCGCCTCGGCGACCGGGTCTTCGTTGTCGGCTTTCCGTCAGCGACGCTCCAGGCCTCGGGACCGACGGTCGTCATCACCGCGGGCATCGTGTCCGCGAAGCCATTCCTGGCGGGGACCAGGTTCTCCACCGAGGAGCCCAGGCCGATGACGTGGATCCAGACGGACACGCCGTTCAATCCCGGCAACAGCGGTGGCCCGCTGGTCAACGAGCGGGGCGAAGTCATCGGCATCGTGTCCTGGAAGCTCATCGGCACCACCATCGATGGGTTGAACATGGTGCTCCCCATCGACGCCGCCCTCGAGTTCATCCCTAAGTCAATCTACGACCCCGACGCCGCGTAGCCGGCACAACGAGGGCTCAGGCCCCCATGCCTAGGCCGGGCGGCCCTCGCCGCGGGGGCCGAGGAGCAGGCCGCTGATCGTGACCGCGATTGGCGCCAGCGCGCTGACGACCAGCGCGGTGAACCGCGAGTCGCTGAGGTCGGAGATGATTCCGGCCGCGCCCGGCCCCAGGATCGAGCCGAAGAGAATCAGCGACATGATGAACGACGAGCTCGCCGCGATCGCCTTTGCCCCCGCCTGCGGCATCTCGAACGGCACGGTGATCGCGATCGGCATGTAGCCCCATCCCAGGCCGACGGCGGTGGCGAACAGGGCCAGAAGCCAGATCTCCGTGGTCATCAGCATGCCGAACAGGCCCCCCGTCATGGCAAGGCCCGCCAACGCGACAACCACCCGCCAGTTTCGGATCCGCGGCGCGAAGATGCCGACGGCCAAGGCGGGCGGAATCGTGGTCAGCGACACGAGACCGAAGAGCCACCCCGTCTGAGTCAGCGGAACGTTGTGGTCTTCGAGCATGAAGGCCGGCCAGAACGTGCCGAACGCGGCCCACCCGAACGTGCCCCCGAAGGCGCCGATGCCGATGATCCACGCGGGACGGTAGCGAAGAACGACGCCGAGCACCGAGCGCCCAACCGACGCCAACGGGTGCTCTGTTCCCAGGCCGCGGTCCCGCGCGAACACCACCCAGAAGACCAACACGCCCACGGCGAAGAAGCCGTAGAGGTGGTAGACCATCCGCCAGTCCCCGGTGACGTTCAGCAGGATGGGGGTGAGGAGCAGGACGAGGAACTCGGCGATGCCGGTGAGCGCGACGACTATGCCGGTGGCGAGCGCCGCCTCGGGAAGGGGATGCCAGAGCTGCGTCAGGACGGCGCGCGCCGGCCAGCGGATGACCAGCGTAAAGCCATAGCCGACGCGGGCGATGAAGAGAATGGCGAGGGATGGCGAGAGGCCGTGGAGGAAGGTGAAGATGGCGCCCATCGCCAGGGAGAGCGACGTGATGTGCATGGGGTTGAAGCGGCTCAGCAACAGGGAGGCGGGCAGCATCAGGAAGGTGGGCCCGATGCGGATCGAGGCGCCGAGCCAGCCTCCCTGCGTATCGTTGATGCCGAACGTCTTGTCGATCTCGGGCAGCAGCAGGCCGAGCGAGAGCGTGGGCAGCGCCATAGCCCAGTTGGCCGAGCAGAGGCCGAAGAGGACCACCCACCGGTAGGAAGAGACGGGGAGTCCGGCGGCGGTCGACGCCCAGCTCGACCCCCCCGGAGGCTGCGTCAGCGACAACGGCTCTTCCCCGTCAACATGCTTCCCCGATTCAGTTCAGCCCGTAGAGGCGGGCGGCATTGCCCGCGAGCATGGCCTGTTTCACGCCGGCGGGCACGCCCTCGAACTGCTCCTCGATGATCCGCTGCGAGTTGGGCCACGTCGTGTCGCTGTGCGGGTAGTCGGACGACCACATCTGGTTCTCCGTCCCGATGAGGTCCCGCGTGAGGATGCCCAGCCGGTCCTCGATGAACGTGGAGAAGACGTTCGCCTTCACGTAGTCGCTCGGCAGACGGTCGAGCTCCTGCCCGATCCAGAACCGGTGGCGGCGGAAGCTCTCGTCGGCCCGCTGCGTGAAGAACGAGAGCCAGCCGGTGCGCCCCTCGCCCGACACGAACTTCAGCTTGGGGAACCGGTCGAAGACCCGCCCGAAGATGAGGTCCCCGATGGGCATGGCGTAGGTGAAGTCGCGCTGCACTTGGTTCGACATCCACGGGCCGCCCCGCACTGCGCCGAAGATTCCCGTGCGGTTCAGACCGCGGTGCACGGCGATGGGAACGCCGGCCTCCTCGACGGCCGCCCACAGCGGGTCGTAGAAGGGGTCGTGGTAGCGCTTGTGGGGGAAGATCGGGACCTGCACCGACTTATAGCCCATCGCCAGCGTCCGATGCAGCTCCTCGATGGCCGGCTCGATGGTCTCCTCCTCCGACGGAAGCATGGCGACCCCGATGAGCCGCTCAGGGTCGGCGGAGCAGAACTCGGCAAGCCAGTCGTTGTAGGCGCGGAGGCAGGCCCGGCGCAACTCGCCGTTCTCGGTGTTGTAGCAGGAGACGGCCATGCCGAAGTACAGGACGCTAGCGTCGACGCCGTCCCGCTCCATGTCCTCGACGTGCGCCCTGGGGTCCCAGCTCCCCTTGCCCACGTCCTCGAACCGCAGGCCGCTGGGAATGTAGTCCTCCGGTCCCCGGACTTTCCCCTTGGCGACGGCGGCGCTGGTGAGGCCGAAGCTGGTGAGCGGCCGCCCGTCGAAGACCCACCCCTCGCCGCCGTCGGGCGCTTCGACCACCTTCGGCGCGATGTCCCGGAGCTTGGCGGGGACGCGGTCGACGAAGGTATCGGGCGGCTCGTTGATGTGGCTGTCCGCGGAGATGACGCGGTACTCCATGGCGAACGCCTCCTGAGGAGCGGGTCGTCCCGTTCCTGTGAGTGTACGGAAGCCGTCGGCGTCAGTCCACAGCGGCCGCCTCATAGCCGCTCAGGGCGATGATGCAGTCGCCCAACAGCCGGATGCCGGGCAACCCCGCCGCCCGTCCCCCGCCGGCGCGCCGGTGGCGCATCGGCGCGCAAAGCTGCGCAAAACGTGGTGAGGGCGTGCCCAAAGATGGCAAAACAGCGTCATTTCCCGGGCAAACCGTGGGGAATCCTGACCATGCTGGGAGAAAAGGGCGTCTTTTGAGCGCCCGCGCCCCGCCGGGCGCTCACCACGCTCACGACCGAACCTGGCGGACGCTCACCAACGCTCACGAATGCTCACGAACGTTCACCAACGCTCAATTGCCAAACCTGGTGGACGCTCACCAATGCTCACCAACGTCCACGACGAGAGACCGGGCGCGTCGCGAGGAACGCCCTACGGCGCCTCGGCGCCGGCGATGAGGGTGGCGGCCGCGGCGAACATGCCGCCGGGGCCGTGGGCGATGCCGAACGTGGCGTCCGGCACTTGCCGTTCCCCGGCCTCGCCCCGCAGCTGCCGCACCAGCTCGATCATGGTGTACATGCCGTACATGCCGGAGTGGCTGTAGGAGAGGCCGCCGCCGTTGGTGTTCATGGGGAAGTCGCCGCCGGGAGCGGTGCGCCCGTTCTCGACGAAGGGGCCGCTCTCGCCCTTGCCCACAAAGCCGAGGTCTTCCAGCGCCGCCAACGGGGTGAAGGAGAAGGCGTCGTAGAGCTCGGCGACGTCGATGTCCTTGTGGGTGAGCCCCGACATGTCGAAGGCTGAGCGCCCTGAGATTACCGCCGCGTCCGAGGTCGTCGCGTCGCGGATGTTCGAGATGCCGTAGTGCGCCGTGGCGTGCCCAGTCCCGAGCACGTAGACCGGCGGCTTGGGGAGCGCCTTGGCCTCGTCGGCGCGGGTGAGCACGAGCGCGCCGCCGGCGTCGGTGACGAGACAGCACATGAACAAGGTGTAGGGCCAACAGACCATGCGAGAGTTGAGAACGTCGTCGACAGTGAGGTCGTCCTTCATGACCGCCTTGGGGTGCATTTGGGCCCACTTCCGGGTGGAGACCGATACCTCCGCCATCTGCTCCAGCGTGGTGCCGTACTCGTGCATGTGGCGCGTGGCGGGCAAGGAGAAGGTCGTGGGCGCGCCGAAGGTGCCGTACGGGGCCTCGAACTGGCCGCCTGGAAGGCTGGCCGCGCCGCCTGGCGCTGCGACACCGATCCGCGACCGGCCGCTCTCGCCATGGGAGATGACGGCGACGTTGATGATGCCCGCGTCGAGCGCGAGCATGGCGTGCTCGACCATGGCGATAAAGGAGCAGCCGCCCATCTGGGTGTTGTTGTAGAGGCGGGGCGTGATCCCCAGGTACTCGCCAAGCTGCGTCATGGGAATGCCGGGACAAAGCAGGCCGTCGACGTCGCTCAGCCGCAGCCCGGCGTCGTCGAGGGCGTTGCGGATGCCCTCGGCGTGGAGCGTGATCATCGAGTGGCCGGGAAGCGTCCCCAGCTTGTCGGTCTCGCAGGCGCCGACGATGGCGACCTTTCCGCGCAGTTCCTTGGTGGGCATGGCCGTTTCTCTTCCTCTGGCGCCCTAAGCGGGCCGGAACTTGGGCAGGGTGACCTCGTCGGTGACGGCGACGTACTCGGCGCGCACCGGCATGCCGCAGGCGATCTTGCCGGGGTCGGGCTCGACGCCGATGAGGTTGCTCATCATGCGCGGGCCCTCGTCGAGCTCGATGATGGCGATGACGTAGGGCTCGTTGTTCATGTAGGGCAGCTTGCGGTGACTAATCACGAAGGAATAGACCTTGCCCTTCCCGCCGGCCTCGAACCACTCCACGTCCCACGAGAAGCAGCTCGGGCAGAACGGCCGGGGGTAGAAGTAGGGTCCGCAGGAGGCGCAGCGCTGCAGCATGAGCTTGCCTTGGTCCAGCCCGTCCCAGAAGGGCTTTGTCTCGGGTGTGGGCTTGGGTAGGGGGCCGGCGTAAGCGGCGGCTTGGTCGGGCATGAGAAGACCTCTGTGCGTGCGCCGCCCTCTGGTCCGCGGCGCCGAGGAGAGTCTAGCCGTAGCCGCGACCGCGCCGCAACGACGGCGTTGACCGGGGGTGGCGCGCCGACTACGGTGTAGCGGCTATGCGCGTCGATGCGGTATCCCACGCCGCGGGTCTGGCGGATCTCGACCCAGAGCACCGGCGGGTTGTGGTCATCGACGCGGTTCGAGCCTCCTCGACGATCGCGCACGCCGTCACCGCGGGGGCCAAGCGGGTCATCCCCGTTGAAACCGTCGAGGAGGCGTGGGCGTTGCGCAAGCAGCTCGAACTGGAGCGGCCCCTGCTCGGCGGCGAGCGGGGCGGCCTGAAGATCGAAGGGTTCGACCTAGGCAACTCGCCGGAGTCCTACACTCCAGGTGCGGTCGGAGGGCGGACGGTGATCATGACCACCACCAACGGGACGCGGGCCATGCGCGCCGGCGAACGTGTGGGCCACGTCGTGATCGGCGCGTTCGTGAACCTTCCCGCCGTCGTCGCGCGCCTCCTCGACTGGGACGAGGACGTACTGCTCGCGCCGGTGGGCCGCGAAGAGGCCCCGGTGCTCGACGATACGGTCTGTGCCGGCATGTACGCCGGTGCCCTCCTCGAGGTCGGGGCCGAACTCAGCCCCGCCGCCGAGGCTCTGCGCCGCGCCTATTTCCCCTACGCCGAGCGGCTGCTCGACGCGCTTACCGATTCGGCGTCGGGCCGTGCTCTCGTCGCCGTTGGCCTTGGGAGCGACCTGCGCTACTGCGCCCAAGTCGGCGTCCTCGACTCCGTACCGCTGGTCGACGGCGGCGCGATCTGCGAAGGGCAGGCGGCATGACGGCGCTCCTGCTAGTCGGCGCGGGCGGCTTCCTGGGGTCGATTGCCCGCTACGGCCTCTCCAAGGCGGTCCACCGCGGCCTGGGCGAGGCGGCCTTCCCCTACGGGACGTTCGCGGTGAACATGATCGGCTGCCTCATGATCGGGCTGCTCCTGGGGCTGATCGAGCAGCGGGGCGGCGGGACGAACCTTCGCCTCTTCGCCGCCATCGGCCTCCTGGGAGGCTTCACCACCTTCTCCGCCTTCGGCTACGACACGCTCGTCCTCTTCCGCGACGGCCGGACCCAAGCGGCGCTGCTCAACGCCATCCTCCAGCCGCTGCTGGGAATACTGGCGGCGTGGGTGGGGTGGAGCGCGGCGAAGTTGCTGTAGGGACGTCGCCTATAATGCCGAGGCCCGGACGCCGCGGCGTTCGAGCACACACCACCGCGACGCAACAGTAAGGACCCGCGTGACTTCTGCAGAGGCATCGGGCGCCCCCAAGGCCGACCTGAGTGAGACGGCGCCTCCGAGGGTCGTCACTCTCGGCGGCGGGACGGGAAGCTTCAACCTGCTCACCGGCCTCAAGCACCGCGACTGCCGCCTCACCGCCGTCGTCACCACGATGGACAGCGGCGGCAGCTCGGGCCGCCTCCGCGACGAGTTCGGCCACCTGCCGCCGGGCGACCTGCGCCAGTGCCTCCTCGCGCTCAGTCCCGACGACCATGCGGGGATGGTGCTGCGTGGTCTCTTCAACTACCGCTTCGACCGGGGCAACGGGCTTGATGGCCACAGCTTCGGCAACCTCTTCCTGACGGCGCTGACCGAGATTACGGGGAGCGCCGAGCGGGCCATCGACGAGATGGGACGCTTGTTGAATATCAAGGGCCGCGTCCTGCCGGTGACGCTCGCCAACGCCGATCTCTGCGCGCGGCTGCGCGATGGGTCGGTGATCGTGGGGGAGACGAACATCGACCGGCGCGGGGGCGGGAACGGCGCGCCCATAGAGCACGCCTATCTCGAACCGAGCGCGGCGGTGCATCCCCCGACGGCGGCGGCCATCGAAGAGGCGGACGCCATCGTCATCGGCCCCGGCGACCTCTACACCAGCATCGTCCCCAACCTGCTGGTCGAGGGCGTCACCGAGGCGGTGGCGCGCTCCCGCGCCGTCCGCATCTACGTCTGCAACCTCATGACGAAGCCGGGGGAGTCGGACGGCTTCAAGGCGTCCGACTTCATCCGTGAGATCGGCCGGTACTTGGGGCCGGACGCGGCGCTTGACCGTGCGATCGTGAACGACCAGCCTCTGCCGGGGCCCGTCGCGGAGCGTTACCGGGAGGAGGGGTCGACGCAGGTCCTATTCGACGAGGTGGCGTGCCGCGCTTTGGTTGAAACGGTTTTGCCTCGTTCCCTCGCCGCCGTGGGCGGCGACTTGGTCCGCCACGACCCTCACCGCCTCGCGACCGCTGTCTTCGAAGCGTTGTAGGCGTCCATCGCCGAGGTGCGCTGGCGCGAGCGGGGCCGGCCCGTATAATTGGCCCGCGGCCCCGGGGCGGGAACGGCCGCGAGGAGCGGACGTATGAAGATCGATCTGCTCTACGAGCTTCAAGTCCCCAAACCTTGGACGACACCGCAGTACGTCGGTGAGCAGCGCGTGTTCATGCACTCGCTGGACCAGATCGAGCGGGCCGACGCGCTGGGCTTCGACACGGTGTGGATGGTGGAGCACCACATGCGGGAGGAGCGCTCGCACTGCTCCGCGCCCGAAGTCTTTCTCGGCGCCGTCTCTCAACGGACGAATAACATCCGCCTCGGCCATGGGGTCGTGCTACTTCCTTTCCCGTTCAATCACCCCGTCCGCGTCGCGGAGCGCGTCGCCGTGCTCGACCTGATCAGCAACGGCCGGGTGGAGTTCGGAACGGGCCGCTCGACCCGGTTCGAGCAAGAGGGGTTCTTGATCGAGTACGGGCAGACGCGCGGCATGTGGCGCGAGGCGCTGGAGATCATTCCCAAGATGTGGATGCAGGAGCGCTTCTCGCACAAGGGCGAATACTTCGAGGTGCCGGAGCGGAACGTGGTGCCCAAGCCGGTGCAGCAGCCGCACCCGCCGATGTGGATGGCGGCGAGCAACGACGACAGCTATCCCATCGCCGCCGAACTGGGCTTGGGCGCGTTGGGGCTCACGATCCTGCTGCCCCTCGAACGCCTCGAGCAACGGATTCGGACCTACAAGAAGGGGATCGTCAACGCGAAGCCGACGGGAGCGATGGTCAACGACAAGAACGGCGCTTACACGCTGGTGATGTGCGCCGATTCGCGGGAACAAGCGCGAGAAGCAGGCGCCTATGACTCGGTCGTCTGGTGGCTGACCCACGCCGTGCTCGCCACCACCATCTGGGAGGGCACCCAGTCCACCGAGAAGATGTTCGGCGACTTTCCGCTGCTGCAGCGCTTCCACGAAGGGAAGGTCGGCGTCGAGGCGTTCGACGAGGCGGACATGGTGCTCATCGGCACGCCGGACGACGTCATCCGCAAGATGGAGGCCTACGAGCGGATCGGCGTCGACCATGTCCTTTGCGACGTGGACTTCGGCCACCTGAAGCACGAGGACATCATGCGCTCGATCGAGCTTCTGGGGAAATACGTCATCCCCTACTTCAAGAAGAAGGGCACCCCGGTGGTTGCCGGCGCGGGGGCCTGAGCGTCGGGGGCGAGTGGTGGATGCCTATAGCGACCGGCTGAGCATGCAAGGCCGCACGGCGATCGTGGCGGGCGGCGGGCTCGGCATGGGGTTCGCCATCGCCGAGGCGCTCGCCGGCGCCGGGGCGCGCGTCGCGGTGGTCGACATCGACGGCGGCCGCGCCGCCGCCGCCGCGCAACGGATCGGGCCGAACGCCACGTCAATGACCGCCGACGTGCGCGACGAGGCCCAAGTCGACCGCCTCGTCGACGACGTTGCGGACCGCTGGGGCGGGTTCGACACGCTGGCGTCGGTGGTCGGTGGGGCCCACGGCATCGCGGCGCGAGTCCCTCTCGTCGAGGGCGGCATGGACGACTGGGACAAGGTCGTGGAGCTCAACCTCCGCCACTTCGTGCTGCTGGCAAGGGCCGCGGCGAAGCATTTCGTCGCCCGCGGCGTCCGCGGTTCGATGGTGAGCGTGTCGTCGGTCAACGGCCTCTTTTCCTCTCCCAATCTCGCCTCCTACGGCGCGGCCAAAGCGGGGCTCATCAGCCTCACCCGCACGTTGTCGATCGAGCTCGGGCGGCACGGCATACGCGTGAACTCGGTGGCGCCGGGCACGATCTTCACCGAGCGCAGCGCCGACGCCTATGTCGGGGAGGCGCTGTCGCACCTAGAGAGCGTCGTTCCCCTGGGCCGCTTGGGCCGCGTGGAGGACGTGGCCGGTACGGCGCTCTTTCTGCTCTCCGACCTCGCCGCCTACGTGACGGGGCAGACCATCCAGGTCGACGGCGGGGTGATGAACGTCTCACCTTTCGATCTTCAGCCCGGCTAGGCCGCCCGGAGCCGGCGCATGACCTTTCCGCTCAACGGCGTACGAGTTCTCGACTTCACCTGGCTGAACGCCGGCGCCAAGGGGACGCGCCACCTCGCGCTGTACGGCGCCGACGTCATCCACATCGAGTGGAAGGGCCGCCTCGATCTGCTCCGGCACAACCCTCCCTACCACGACGTCCCCGGCGACGCCTCGATGCCCAAGGCGGCCCCCGGCTACGATCACCTGGAGGTGCCCAGCGTTAACCGGGCCGTCAGCTTCAACAACAACCACGTTGGTAAGTGGGGCATCAGCCTCAACCTGCGCCACCCCAAGGGCAAGGCCATCTTCCGCGATTTAGTGAAGACCGCCGACGTCGTGGCCGACAACTTCACCGCCACGACGCTTGAAGGCTGGGGGTTCGGCCCCGAGGCGCTGGAGCAAATCAAGCCCGACATCATCTATGTGCAGGCGCCGGGCTTTGGACGGCTGGGTCCTTACCACGACTACCGGTCGTACGGGCCGACGGCGGCGGCGATATCGGGCCTAACCTGGCAGGGCGGTCTGCCCGACCGCTTCCCCTGCGGCTACGGCTTCTCGTACATGGACGTCTGCGGCCCGTACTTCCTGGCCATCGCGATCCTCTCGGCGCTGCGCCAGCGCAACCGCACCGGCCGGGGCGTGTACGTCGACTCCTCGCAGTGCGGCCCGGCTTTCCTGCTCACCGGGCCGACGCTGCTCGAATGGTCGGCGAACGGCGAGCGCTATCTCCGCAACGGCAACCGCTCCACCTACCTGCCCGCCGCCCCGCACAACACGTACCGGTGCCGGGGCAAGGACGACTGGGTAGTCATCACTTGCTTCACGGACGAGCACTGGCGCGCGCTGGTGGACGAAATGGGGAGTCCCACCTGGGCTACCCGTCCTGAGTTTGCGACGGTGGAGGGCCGCTTCGCCCGGCAGGACGAGCTCGACCCGCTGGTGGAAGCGTGGACGTCGGGCCGGGAGCGCTACGAGGTGATGCGCCGTCTCCAAGCGGCGGGCGTGCCCGCCGCAGTCTGCCAGAATACCGCCGACCGGTACGAACGCGACCCGCAGCTGCGGCACCGGGGCTACTTCGCCCACGTTCCCCACTCCGAAGTGCCGCCCTACGACACGGAAGGGCACCCAGGGCTCTTCTCGGAGACGCAGCCGTCGCCGTTGGGGAGGTCGGGAAGGGGCAGCGCCGTCTATGGTGAGGACAACGCGCGCATCTACGGCGAGCTGCTGGGACTGAGCGCGGCCGACGTCGAAGCGCTCGAAGCCGAGGACGTGATCTGATGGACCGTCTCGCCGTTGGCGTCGGCCATCCGCTCACCGGTGTGCGCGTCGTGGAGGTGGGGGACGAGCGCGGCGCGTTCTGCGGCAAGCTGCTCGCCGGGCTGGGCGCGGACGTGGTGACCGTCGAGCCGCCCGAAGGCTCGCCGGGCCGGTGCGTCGGGCCGTTCTACCGGGGCGAACCCTCCCCCGAAAGCAGCCTGTTCTGGTGGCACTACAACCAGGGCAAGCGAGGAGTCACCCTGGACATCGAGTGCCCCGCCGGCGTTGAGGCGCTGCGCCGTTTGCTCGAAGGCTGCGACATCCTCGTGGAAAGCCTGGGCCCGGGGGGACTGGAACGCATCGGGCTGCCGTGGGAGCGGCTGCACGACGAGCTGCCCAGGCTCATCGTCCTTTCGCTCAGCGACTTCGGCCTCGACGGACCGTGGGCGGAGTACGACGGCAGCGACCTCATCATGCTGGCCTTGGGCGGGCAGATGATGATTTCCGGCTATCTCTCTGCAGAGCAGGGGGTGTGGGACACGCCGCCCATCGCGCCGCAGCCGCACCAGTCGTCGCACATCGCGGGCTGCTTGGGCGTCATGGACGTGCTGGCCGCCCTCGCCTACCGGGACGAGACGGGCCGCGGCCAGCGGATCGATCTGTCGTACCACGCCGCGGCCAACAACTGCACCGAGAACAACCTGTCGTGGTACATGGTCGCGGGCGCGATCAACGAACGCACCCCGCTGTCGCCGGAGATGTTCAGCGCGGACGGCAAGTACATGCAGGTGATGCTGGGGCTCTTCCCCGGCGAGTGGGAGCGGGTCGTCGAGCTGCTCGACGAGTTCGGGATGGCGGAAGACCTGAAGGACCCGCGCTACGCCGATCCCACCTTCCGAAAGCAGCCGGAGGCGCGGCAGCACGTCGACGAGGTGGTGCAGGCCTTCCTGGCGACGCAGACCGTCGAGGACGCCTTCCACGCGGCGCAACGGCACGGCGTGATCTGGGCCCCAATCCGGGAGACCCACGAGAGTCTGGACGATCCGCATTTCAAGGAGCGGGGGAGCTTCACCAAGGTCGAGCACCCCGAGCTGGGCCGCTCCTTCGACTACCCCGGATCGCCGTGGGTCTCCGAGCGGCTACCGTGGCGGAACGGGCCGCGTGCTCCCTTCCTCGGCGAGCACAACGGCGAGATTCTCGGCCGCGAGCTCGGTCTGAGCGCGGACGAGATCGAGGCCGCCGGCGGGAGCTAGGCGCGGTCGGCGAGCGCGTTCTGCGCGTCCGTGTTCTGCGGCGGGTCGGGAAGCTGGGCGGGGCCGCCCTCGCGTGACGGCAGGATGATGGTGCCCTTGCCGGGCGTGGTGACCTCGCCGCGCTGGCTTTCGGCCCAAGTCTCCACCTCGACGCAGTAGTGCGGCCCTTCCTGAAACTTCCGCGCGACCTTGCCGCCGAACCACTGAATGTCGCCGTGGTAGTTGAACTTGCGCATCTCGCATTCCATCTTCCACAGCCAGCCGTCGTCCCCCATCCAATCGGTGAGGTACTGGATGGTGTACTCGGCCCGCATCATGCCGTAGTCGTAGGACATCGGTGTGCCGACCTTCTTGGCCCAGTCTTCCTCCCAGTGCATGCGCTGGACGGCCTCGGGAAAGCCGTAGCGCCCGGGGACGTAGAAGCGGGGCATACGCTTGCGGTTCAGATAGTTCATGCGGCCGGGGTTGATGCCGAACCCGCCCCAGCCGATGGCGATGTGAAAGCCGATGATGTCGACCATGGTGAGGGGGCCCTTCACCATCGGAGGAAGCGGTTCGCCTTCCTCGACGTCCTCCCAGTAACGGGGCTCGGCGCCGCGGCGGTACTGGTTCTCGTAGACCTCGTCGATCTTGGCCACGTCCTCCTCGGAGTACATCCCGGGCTCGGTGGCCTTGTACTTGCCCTTCTTGGCCGCCGTGCCGCGCTCGGCGTGGATCATGAGGAAGCGGTAGGCGCCGATGTCCTCGCCGCGGGCGTTCATGTACGAGGTCTGGTGCTTCACCATCACCGACTTGTTGGCGAAGGCACTCTCCTTTTCGATGACGTCCGAGATGAACGACTTCTTGTGCAACTGGTCGCCGGGGAAGATGGGGCGGTACCACTCGAACTCGAACCCCGACTGGTACATGCCGATACCCCGCAGGGCGCCCCGGCTCTTCTCCTTGATCTCCGGGGGCAGCACGCCGGACTCGTCGAAGCCCATGGTGATGATGAACATCGGCGGGGCGATGACGCTGCGCCACCGGCTCTTCGCGCCGTACTCGGGGTCGAGGTAGAGCGGGTTGTCGCTGCCGCAGTTGTGGAGGTAGCGGCGGAAGTCGTTGGGATTGGCGACGGGGTGCCAGGGGTACTCGGTGTTGGGCTCGGGCTGGTTGATGAGCATCCGCATCTTCGCCACGTCTTCGGGCGTGATCTTGGCGGCGGTGTGCTTGTCGGCCTTGGTGGTCATTCGCTTCTCCTCAGCTTTGGGAGGTCGGTAGAAAGGAAGGGCGCACGGGGCTGCGGTCCACGGGTCCGGGATGGGGGAGACCGAGGCCGCCGCTTCAGTTAGCGCGCCCAAACAAGCGGGCGGAGTATACCTAAGGCACCTAGGCGCGTCAACGCGCGCCGAGGCGTGCAGCGGCTGCCCTATTCGGTCGCCGCCGGCTCCTCTTCGTCCTTCTCGGCGGCGTCCATGCGGTGGAGGAACTTGTAGAGGAGCGCGCCGACGGCAGCGCCCAAGATCGGCCCCGCCCAGTAGACCCAGTGGTGCAGGAAGACACCCGAAGCGGCGGCGGGGCCGAAAGAACGCGCGGGGTTCATCGACGCGCCGCTGATGGGGCCGGCGTAGATTGCCTCGAGGGCCACCGTCGCCCCGATGGCGATGGCGGCGTTGCTCCTGATGATCCGCGTGTCCGTGGCCACGGCCATGATCACGAACATGAGGATGAAGGTCAGGAAGATCTCGAGGCCGAAGGCCTGCCCCGCCGAGTTCCGCGGCAGCGTGGCCCCCACGTTCGCGGCGTCGCTGAACATCCATCGGACGATCCCGGCCGCTAGGGCTGCGCCGCCGAGCTGCGCGCCCCAGTAGGGGATGATGTCTCGTATGGGGAAGTGGCGGGTAAGCGCGAAGGCGAGGGTCACCGCCGGGTTGATGTGCGCGCCCGAGATGTGCCCCGTGGCGACGATGACGACCATGACGACGAGTCCGAAGACGATGCCGATGCCGAGCGTGCCGATGGGGTCGCCCGTCTCGGCGTTGATGACGATGGCCCCCGCGCCCACGAAGACGAGGATGAACGTGCCCACGAACTCGGTGAAGTATCGGGTGAGGTCTCTTCTCAAGTCGAACCGGTTGGTCACGTGTCGTGTTCTCCTGCGAGCCGGCGGGTGTGCGGGGATGGCCTAGAGGGGGAGTCCGTACTCGCGGATGGCGTTGCCTTTCAGGAGGGCGTGCTTATCGCCTTCGGGCACGTCGTGGAACATCCGGCCGATCGCCTCTTGCGATCCCGGCCAGAGGGTGTCGCTGTGGGGGTAGTCGGAGCTCCACATGGCGTTTTCCACACCGATTGCGCCGCGCAGCTCCACGCCGACGCGGTCCTGGATGAACGTGCCGAAGCAGTTGCGCCGCCAGAGTTCCGAGGGGGGCATGGTGATCGGCGGCCGCGTCCAGAAGCGGTGCTGCGCGAAGACCTGGTCGGCGCGCTCCAGCATATAGGGGACCCATCCCACGTTGCCTTCGACGTGCCCCACGCGGACGCGCGGCACGCGTTCGTAGAGACCGGAAAAGAGCAGCTCGGCGGCGAGCTCGAATTGGGTCAACGCGCCCACGGTGAGCCAGGCGGCGGTCTTCTTGCGCCCCTCGTAGGGCAGCTTCTCGCCGCCGACGGTGATCCCCTCCCTGGCATGGAAGTGCAGGGGGATGTTCAATTCCTGGGCGGCCTCCCAGATCGGGTCCCAGTAGGGCTCGCCGTAGGGGTGGATGTTCTGGGTGGTGGGCAGGACCGCGCCGACGAGGCCGATATCCTTGATGCGCTCAAGCTCGGCGACGGCGCCCTCGATCTCGAAGATGGGCAGGAAGCCGATGCCGAAGAGCCGCCCCGGCGCTTGGGCGCAGAAGTCGGCGAGCCAATCGTTGTAGGCGCGGTAGAGCGCGAAGCGGAAGGCGATGTCGTCGGGCTGGCCGGGCGGGCCTCCGCCGTAGAGAACCTCCGCGATGACGCCGTCGATGTCCTGGTCTTTGACGCGCTCGGCGGGGTCCCACCCTCCGGGCCGGGCGTCGGTGTTCTTCATGCGCTCGCTGTACTCTTCGGGCCTGCGGCCGGCCATGGCGGCGAGCCCTTGAATGGGCGAGCGCCTGCCCTCGAAGATCATGTAGTCGGCGTCCTCGGCCTCATCGAGTACGGGCGTGCGGTCGCGGTAGTCCGCGGGCAGGTAGCGGGCCCAATCGTCGATCGGGACGTTGACGTGCGAGTCGGCCGAGAGCGCTTCGCCGTTCGTGGTCATCTTCCCCCTCCTACCCCATCGCGGTGTCGGCCCGTCCCAGCACGGTGACCGCCCCGGTGAACGACCCCGGGTAGCCGCCGAGGTTGTGGGTCAGGCCGATCTCCGCGTCCTGCACCTGGCGGGGCCCGGCCTTGGCCTGCAGCTGCTTGTAGACCTCATACATCATGCGGATGCCGCTAGCCCCGATGGGATGGCCGAAGCACTTCAGACCTCCGTCGGTGTTGACCGGGAGGTCTCCTTCGAGGGTGAAGGCCCCGGCCCTGACGTCGTCGGCGGCCTGGCCGCGTTCCGAGAACCCCAGGTCCTCGTAGAGGATCATCTCGGTGATGGTGAAGCAGTCGTGGACCTCGGCGATGCTGATTTCCTTGCGGGGGTCGGCGATGCCGGCCTGCTCGTAGGCTTCCTTGGCGGCGTGGACGTTTTCGGGGAAGTAGGTGAACTCGGCGTCGCGGCGGAGCGTGCCCTGTTCCGCGCCCACCGCCAGGCCGAGTCCCTTCACGAGCACGTAGTCGTTGCGCATCGTGCGGGCGATGTCGGGGCGGGTGATGATGGCCACCGCTGCGCCGTCGCTGACGCCGCAACAATCGAAGAGGCCGAGCGGCCAGGCAATCATCGGGGCGCGCAGGGCCTGCTCGACGGAGATCTCCCGTTGGAAGTGGGCCTTGGGGTTGAGACTGCCGTTGTGGTGGTTCTTCACCGCGATCTGGGCGAGCGTCTCCTTGCCCTCGTCGAACGAGAGACCGTAGCGGTCGAAGTAGGCGGTGGCCGCCAGGGCGAACTGCGCGGGCGGCGGCGCGGGCGACTCGACGTTGGTGTTGGGGAGGATGAGGGGAGAGGCGAGCCCGGTGAAGCCGGTGTCCTTGAGCTTCTCGACGCCGGCGACCATCACCACCTCGTAGGCTCCTGAGGCGACGGCGAAGCAGGCGTTGCGAAAGGCGTCGGTGCCCGTGGCGCAGAAGTTCTCGACGCGGGTGATCGGGATGTAGTCGAGCTTCAAAGCCTTGGCGAGGGGCTGGCCGCTCCAGCCCGACAACATGGTGCCGAGCCACGCCGCGTCGATGTCCTTGGCCTCGAGCCCGGCGTCCTCCAAGGCCTCGGCCGCGGCCTCGACGAGGAGGTCTTCGGGGCCCTCGCCCCAGCGCTCGCCGAACCTGGTGCAGCCCATTCCTACGATGGCCACTCTGTCCGCGATTCCGCCCATTGCTCGCCCCTCCTTACTCCAGCCTTGCCGGCCTACAGGGTACCGGCCCACATCCTCACCCGCCGGCGGCTGCATCCGCCCCTGTGGCGGGGGCGCGCACCGGCATCGACTTCCAGTAGTAGTTGTGAATCCCGTCGATGACGTCGAGCTTTCGGAAGGTCATCTCGACGGGCAGGCCGACCCGCACGTCCTCGATATTCCTGTCGGTCATCATGATGAGCGCGCGGCCGCCGCCGTTGAAGTCGACGACGGTGAGCACGAGGGGGGTGTCCTGCGTTCCCGAGACGTGGTCCATGGAGAAGGTCTTGATCACGCCGCCCTTGTCCGCCAACCGGACCATCTCCCATTGATCGTCGGCGCGGCAGAAGGCGCAGACCTTCTGGGGCGGGTATTGGACCTCGCCGCAGGCGGTGCACTTGCCGCCGTGGAAGCGGATGTTGGCCTCCCGGTCGCGCCACGCCGCCTGCAAGGATATCGGCTGGGGGTCGGGGCGGCGTGGCGGCTCCTGCACGACCTGCCCCCGCCAGCGGAGATAGTCCTCGTACGAAGCAACGGAGAGTTTGCTGCCGACTAGCTCCATAGCGCTCATCGCGGGCTTGAACGCCTCCACGTCGGTCACCACCAGCGAGTAGGCGTCGGCGCCGTCCCCGTACCCCGCCAGCATGATGCGGTCGCTCGGCTTGGCCGTTTCCAGCGCCGCCGCGAGCAGCATCAGGGGGAAGGCGGCGCCGGTGTTGCCCACCGCGCCGTAGCCCGGCTCCTGCACCTGGGCGGCCTCGGCGCCCACGCGCCGCGCGATCTCCGCGTGGCGCCGGGGGTCGGGACTGTAGTAGGCGAGCTTGGCGAAGTCCTTGGGCCCCTTGCCGAGCTTGGCGGCGAGGCCGGAGATGGCCTCCACCATGATCGGGACGTAGCCGGCTTCCATGATGAAGCGGTCCTCGCCCGACCGCACGAACGCGTCGCGGCCCGAGCGCCACACGTCGACCATGTGGTCGGAAACAAAATGCGAGCCTTCGATCTCTGCCAACACGCCGTCGGCGCCAACGAGCAGCGCCGCGGCGCCGTCGCCGAGATAGGGTTCGAGCGGACTGCGCGGGTAGGCCATGCGCGTGTCGGCGGCGACCACGAGCACATTCCCGGCGCGGCCCGACGCGACGGCGTCTCCGGCCATCTGCAGCGCGGACGTGCCGCAGCGGAGCGCGCCGCCGGCGTCATGCGAGAAGAGGTCGCGCCGCAGGTCGAGCGCCGCGGCCACGGTCGAGGCGCTCTGCTTCTCCCAATAGGGGGCCGTCGTCGAGGCGAAGATCACGCCGTCGACGGCGGAGCGGTCGACGTTGGCGAGGCAGTTCTCCCCGGCGGCGACCGCCATGGTGACGCTGTCCTCGTCGAAGTTGGCGACGGCGCGCTCGCCGCGGACGTTCCACCCCGCCGTTTCCGCGGTCAGCCTGTGCCGGGGAACGTAGGCCCCGAACGCCTTGATCCCTACCATCCGCCTGCCGCCTCGACCGCGAGCTTCATAGAAGCTCCGGCGCGTAGTCCATGGTCATTCTACCCCTCGCCGACAGTTCGTCCATCTTGGCCGGAGGCGTGCCGAGCAGCTCGCCGTAGACGAAGTCGTTGTGCTCCCCGAGGCGGCACGGCGGCATCCTGATCGCGTTGGGTGTGTGGCGCATCTTGAAACTAATGCCGGGATAGCGGTGCGTTCCACACTCGGCGTGCGTGACGCGGTCGAAGAAGCCCCGGGCGGCGAGCTGCGGATCGTCGAAGGCTTCCCCTTCGTCGATGACGGCGCCCGCGGGGACGCCGGCCTCTTGCAGCATCTGCATCACCGCGTAGTGGTCGCGGGCGGCGGTCCATGACGCGATGCGCTCGTCAAGCTCGTCGTGGTGGGCGAGGCGGCCTTTGTTGGTGGCGAAGCGCTCGTCCCTCGTCCAGGACGCCGACGGGTCGGCGGCCTCACAGAAGGCGGCCCACTGCTCGTCGGTCGAGATGGCGATCGTGACCCAGCGATCGTCGCCCAGGCACGGGTAGACGCCATGGGGAGCGTAGAAGGGGTGGCGGTTTCCGGTCGGCTCCACGTTGCGCCGGTGCATGGAGTACTCCATGAACGCCTCGCCGAGGTAGGTCGCGAAGTTCTCGGTCTGCGACAGCTCGACCAACTGGCCCTGTCCCGTACGAGACCGGTGGCGCAGCGCCATGACCGCGGCCAGCGCGCCTCCCACCCCCGACGGCCCGTCGGCGATGGGAAGGATGCCCCGCATGGTGACGTCCGTGTCCGGGTAGCCCCGAATGTACAAATGGCCGGCGACGGCCTCGATGTGGGAGCCGAAGGCGCGGAAGTTCTCGTACTCGCCGCCGAGGCCGAAGGCGGGCAGCCGCAGCATGACGACGTCGGGCCGCCGGGCCCGGATGTAATCCCACGTGATCCCGAGCTTGCCGAGCGTCGCCGGCACGTTGTTCTCGACGACGATGTCGGAGATGGCGAGCAGGTCGTCGAACGTGCGCAGCCCCTCCTTGGAGCGGAGGTCGACGGTCATGCTCAGCTTGTTGCGCGCGTGGTTTTGGAACATGGTGTACCGGTTCCACGGGCGGGGCTCAGGGGTGTTGCCCGCGTAGCCGTACCCCGAGCCCTTGACCAAGTCGACATACTCCTTGGTGGGCCGCGCCGCCGTGCCCCGCGTGTAGGGCACGAAGACCTCCGGCGTATCGAGCCGGATGACCTCGGCGCCCCAGTCCGCCAGGAGCATCGTGGCATAAGGGCCGGCCACCACCATCGTCAGGTCGAGCACCCGTATGCCCTGGAGCGGCGGCCGATGCCGTGACGCGCCCATCGCTAGACGACTCCCGCCGCGGCGAGCGCATCAAGCTCGGCTTCGGTCCGCCCAAGCTCGCCGCGGAAGACCTCGGCGTTGTGCTCGCCGAGCATGGGCGCGGGCCTGCCCTCCCTCGCCGGCGTCGCTTCCATCCTGAAGGGGGCGCCGGGGTATTCGAAACCGCCCGCGACAGGATGCTCGACCGATTCCCAGAACCCGCGCTCGCGGTAGTAGGGGTGCTCGAAGAAGTGGCCCGGCGAAAAGATCGGCGCCGTCGCCAGGCCCACGGCCTGCGAGTCCCGCCACGCGTCGTCCATGGAGCGTTCGAGGAGCCAGGGGAGCAGGATTTCGTTGTTGAAGTGGTGGATGGACTCGGCGGAGCCGCCGTGTTCGTAGTGTGCGTAGAGCGGGTCGTCGAGCAGGTCGGCGCGGCCCACGAGCTCGGCGGCACGGGGAAAGCGCGTGACGCCCGACCAGAAGCAGATGGCGCCGTCGGCGCAGGGAAAGATGCCGAAGGCGAGGTCCTCGGCGTCGGCGCGACGCTTCACCAGCGCGCCGGTGTACTGGTGGTTCAGCATGAAGATGCTGCGACGGTCCTGGCTGGCCGCCTGCGTCTCGAAGATGGAGATATCCACGTGGTCGCCCTCACCGGTGAACTCCTTGCGGAAGAGAGCGGTGCACGCGGCGAAGGCCGCCATCTGCCCCGTTTGGTAGAGCCCGATGGAGCCGCCGAGCTTCACAGGGGGACGGTCGGGCGTGCCCGTCGATTGAAGCTGGCCCCCCATGCCATACGCGATGAGCTCGTTGGCGAGGAAGTCGCGGTAGGGCCCCGTCTGCCCGAAGTTGGAGATCGAGACCATGACGAGGCCGGGGTTGCGCTCCGCCAGGGAGTCGTAGTCGAGCCCCAGCTTCGCCATCACCCCCGGCCGGAAGTTCTCCACGACGATATCGGCCCGCTCTGCCAACTCCATGGCAAGTGCCTTCCCTTCGGGCAGGGACAGGTCAAGGGTGACGCCGCGCTTGCTCATGTTGAGGTAGAGGAAGAGGCCGCTGCACTCGGGGTGCGGTTCGTCGCCGGGGAAGGGCCCCACCCGGCGGGCGCCGTCGCCCACGCCGGGGCGCTCGACTTTGATCACGTCGGCGCCGTAGGCGGCCAGAAGCTTGGTGCAGAAGGGGCCGGCGACGTAGTGCGTCAGGTCGAGGACGCGCACGCCGTCGAGGGCCGAGGCCGGCGGTTGGGAAGGGGGCACTACCGCAGCCGCCACTTGCGGCGCTGCGGGTTTGCCATTTTCTCTTCCATCTGGCGCTCGGCCTCGGGGGTGTTGCCCACGCGGTGGAACATGGAGCCCCACTCGAGGGCCTGCTCGCGGCCCACCTCGAGGCTCCGCCAGATGGCCTGCACCGTGCCTTGGGTGGCGATCGGGGGATGCGACGCGATGGTTTCGGCCAAGCGTTCCGCGGCGGGCATGAGCTCGTACTGAGGCAGCACCTCGCTCACGAGGCCGATCTCGTAGGCGCGCTTAGCGCTGAGGCGCTCATCGGCGCCGGTGAGCGCGATGCGGAGCACCTCGCCGATGGGGACGCGGCGGGCGAGGCCGATGGGTTCGAGCGCGGCGACGAGCCCGAACGAGACGTGCGTATCGAAGAAGGTGGCGTTCTCCGAGCAGATGACGATGTCGCTGTCGTAGATGAAGTAGAACCCGCCGGCGTTGCAGATGCCGTTGACGGCGGTGATCACCGGCTTCCAGATGCCGTTCTGCTTTGAGGTGAGCCGCGCCCCGCTGTCCTCATAGTGCCAGGGATCGACGTCGCGGCGGCTGTCGGGGTCCTCCCCCTCGCGGATGTCGACCCCGCTGCAGAAGGCCCGGTCCCCGGCGCCGGTCACGATGATCACGCGGACGTCGTCATCTCGCTTGACGTCGGCCCAGACTTCCTTGAGCTCGCGCTGCATCGTTCGGTTGAAGGCGTTGAGCGCATCGGGCCGGTTGAGCCGGAGCAGGGCCCGCCCGCCCGCCTTTTCGTACACCAGGGTTTCGAGTTCCAAGCCGAGGCCTCCGGGAACGGTGGGAACAGAGCCGGATTGTAGGCTCGGTGAATATACTGTTCAAGTATGTATCGGGGACTTAGGGTTGCGTCCGGGCCCCACGCCCGGTGACGGCCGGGCAGGGCGAGGCGGCCGGAGCGACGCGCGGCGACTGGCTCTGGTTGGCGATGATCGCGGTGGCGATCTTCGCCGTCGCCCTTCCGATTTCCAGCTACCCCTCCGCACTGCCGCTCATCCGTGAAGCCTGGGGCCTCTCCGACACCGAGGCGGGGCTCATCAACGGGATGGCGTCGGCGGGGTCGGTGATCGGCGCCCTGGTGCTCATCCCGCTGACCGACAAGTGGCGCGCCGACCGGGTGCTCCTCGCGTCGGCGCTGACGACCGCGGTCGGCCATTTGCTTTTCCCCCTCGCAGCGGAGAACCTGGCCACCGCCGCGCCGATGCGCCTCGCGGCGGGGCTGGGGCTCGCCGGTGTCTACGTGACCGGCACGCGGATCGTCGCCGAAAGGTTCCCCACCACGGTCCGCGCCCGGGCCGTGGGAATCTACGTGACGTGCTTCTACTTGGGTACGGCCGCCTCGTTCGCCCTGACCGGCACCCTGATTCCGGTGTTGGAGTGGCGCGGCGCTTACACCGTTGCCGCGGGGGCGTCGTTCCTCACGTTGGTCATCTATGCCCTCTCCTTGCGGGGGTACAAGCCCACCGCCGCTCCGGCATCGGCGGGCCGGATCGATTTCACGGTGCTCAAGAACAAGAACGTCGCGGTGGTGATCCTGGGCTACTTCTTGCATTCGGTGGAGTTGATCCACGTGCGGACGTGGCTCGCGCCCTTCCTGGCCTTCATC
Source organism: Dehalococcoidia bacterium (assembly GCA_034421515.1). Lineage (GTDB taxonomy): Bacteria > Chloroflexota > Dehalococcoidia > SHYB01 > SHYB01 > DAOUKH01. The sequence continues at coordinate 20,746 of DAOUKH010000093.1, read as the reverse complement.
CTGGTGACGCAGGGCGGCTTCGCTGGCGAATCGGCAGCGGCCGAGGCGGCGGTGATCGTCGGCGTCGCCGGGCTCTTGGGCGCACTGGCTCCCTTCGCGGGAGGGGTGCTCTCCGACCGGGTCGGACGCCTTCGCGGCGCCATGCTGCTCTTCTTCGTCAGCGGGGCCCTCTCCTTCGCCATAGGCTGGACGGTGGAGTTGCCTTGGGCGACCGTCGTCGTGCTCGCCTTCATCTACTCGGTCGCGGTGGGCGCCGACTCCGCGATCTATTCAAGCGCGATCACCGAGGTCGCCGATCCGGCGCGCTTGGGCGCTACGTTAGGCGTGCACGCCTTCGGAGCGTTCGGCGCGGGCGTCATCTCGCCGGTCCTGTTCGGCGCGGTGCTGGACCTGGTGGGGAGGGAGCACACCGCGGCGTGGGGGCTCGCGTTCGGCACGGCGGGGGTCGGGGCGGTGGTCGCCATCGCCGCGATGGCATGGCTTCAAGCGCAAGGCCGGGGAGCGCGCCGGCCCATTGCCTAAGTCACCTATACGTGGTACGTTTTCCTCGCAGGTCTATGCGAGACGTATCGGGAGCAGAGCATGTCCGCTAGAGTTCACGTTCACTTGACTGTCGCCGACGTCGACGAGAGCCGCGGCTTCTACGAGAAGTTTCTCGACGTGGAGCCGGTGAAGGTAAAGCCCGGCTACGTGAAGTTCCTGCCCGACGTGGCCCCGCTGAACCTTGCCATGTTCGAGGCGAGCAACGGCCGGACCCTCGGCAAGCCGCCCCACCTCGGCATCCAACTCGACTCAACCGAGGAGGTGCAGGCCGAGCTCCGGCGCGTCAAGGGGCGCGGCCTCCCCGTGCGGGAGGAGATGGGTGTGGACTGTTGCCACGCGAACCAGGACAAGTTCTGGGTGCAGGACCCGGACGGCGTGGAGTGGGAAGTCTACAACGTCAACTACGACTTGGAAGACGAGATAGAGGAGCTGCTTCCCCCGAAGCGGGCGGCCCAGCCGGTAGCGCTGCAAATGGCTCCGAGCGGGGGCGAGTCGAATACCTGTTGCCAGACATGAGATCAACCGCGCCGAACGGCGGAAGGCCCCTGGGAGCGACTGGGGGCTTTTCTTTGCCGTCCTGCGTCTGAAGGGTTAGGAATAGCTTATGAGTTGGGGTTCGACCGAGTATTGGGACATGCTCATCCGGCGGAGCCTCTCGCGGTTCTTCATGCTGCGGGCGCTCTACGAGCAGCCGTCGCACGGCTACCAGTTGAAGGAGGCCGTGAAGAAGGTAGCTCAAGGGTGCTGCGATCCGACGGACGCCATGATCTACCCGGCGCTGAAGGAGCTTGTGGCCAGCGGCTACGTCGAGGTACGCATGGAGAACCAGGGCGCCCGCGAGCGGAAGATCTGTACGCTCACGAGCAAGGGGCTCAAGGCCTACAAAGCCGCAGCGGCCGCCTGGAGCACGGTGCTGCCCCACATACAGGAAGCGATCGACGTCGCGGAGCAGGCGGAAGAAGTGCCTGCCCGTGCCCGGAGTGAGGAACCCGCGCCTGTCCTGTCCTGAGGTCTCGGCCAGGCGCGCCGGCTACTTGTCGCCGTCGAGCATCCGGCGGGCAATGATCATGCGCTGGACTTCCGACGTGCCCTCGTAGATCTCGGTAATCTTCGCGTCGCGGAAGCAGCGCTCGACTACGGCGTCCTTGAAATAGCCGTAGCCGCCGTGCAGTTGCACGGCCTTGGTGGCGATCCACATGGCTGCCTCTGCCGCGAAGACCTTCGCCATGCAGGCCTGTCTCCCGGAGGGCCGCCCCTCGTCGCGCAGGGCGGCGGCGTTGTAGGTGAGCAGCCGGGCCGCTTCGAGCTTGACACCCATGTCGGCGAGCGTGAACTGGACTCCCTGATGGCTCGCCAGCGGCGCGCCGAAGGTCTTGCGCTGCCGGACCCACGCCATCGTCGCGTCGAGGGCGCATTGGCCGATGCCCAGCGCCTGCGCCGCGACGCTCATCCGCGATGCTTCGAGGATCTCCATGATGATGGGGAAGCCGCCGCATTCCTCGCCGATGCGGTTGAACTCGGGCACGCGCACGTCTTCCAACAGCACCTCGGCGGTGGTGGAGGCGCGGACGCCGAGCTTCCCGCGCTGCTTGTTGGCGGTGAGACCCTCGGCGCCGCGGGGCACGACGAAACAGGTGACGCCCTTGTGGCGGAGTGCCGGGTCCATGGTGGCGATCACGAGCAGGTGCGTCGCCACATCGCCGCAGGTGATGAAGGTCTTGGCGCCGTTGAGGACGTACTCGTCGCCTTGGCGCTGAGCGGTGGTCTGAATGGCGGCGGCGTCCGATCCTGCGTCGGGCTCGGTGAGAGCGAACGCCGTGATCATGTCGCCCTCGGTGAGCGGCGAGAGGAAAGCGCGCCGTTGCTCGTCGTTGCCGAACTGCTGGACCAACTGCCCCCAGAGGCCGAACTGGACGGCGAGGATGGTACCAATGCCGGCGTAGGCCCGGCAGATCTCCTCCATCGCGACCATGCCTTCGGTGACGCCGCCTCCCGAGCCGCCGTACTCGGGATCGATGCCGATGCCCGTCAGGCCGAGCTCGCGCAGCCCTTCGAAGATGTCGAAGGGGAACTCCTCGCGCTCGTCAAGCTCCAGCGCCTTCGGGGCGATCTCTTTCTCAGCGAAATCGCGTACCGTTCGCTGGAGGATTAACTGCGACTCGGTTAGCTGAAGGCTCATGTCTTGCTCCGTTCGCGGAGGGCTCCGTTGGCCGGGCCGTCCGACGCAAGAACGCGCCCCTCAGGAGCGCGTTCTTTAGCGTCGATGATCAGGTTCTCGCTATCCCTGCTTGGCCGTCGCCGGGCGCGGCGCGCCGCCGGTCAGCTTCGCGAGCTGGTCGTCCATGGCGATGTGCAGCTCGTAGGCGAGATCGTAGAGCTTCATAGCGTTGGCGAAGGTCGCCTGGGGGCGGTCTCTGGTGGGGCGGTCCTGGACGAGCATGTCGTCGGTGATGGCGGCGATCTGTTTCAGGATCCGGCCGGACTTGGTGTTCTTCCACTTGTCGGGAAAGTCGAGGGAGACGACGGCCTGCTGGAAGTCGGCGGCCCAGAAGCCGATCATCTCGCGGAAGGCCTTGGCCTCGTCGCCGTCGTGGCGGGCGGTGCGGGCGGCGAGCCACCGCAGACCGTCGGCCTCGGCGAGGGCCTCGCTCATCTCGGCGGGGCTCCTGAACTCGGAGGCTGCGGGGATGGCCGCGGTGGCGCGGGCCATCGCTTCGTTCTTCCTCGCCTCCGGCAGGTCGACGTAAAGCGCGATCGTGTTCAGCCGCTGCCACTCGGGACGGAGGAACTGCCCCTTCAGGCTGGCAATGGCCCCGAACACACGGTTGTGGTACGGCTTGAGGACGTAGGAGCGGAAGGAGAAGGGGTCGGGCAGACCCTTGTTGGGGCCATCGGGGTCATAGTCGGCGATCTCGACGCAGCTCGGGTCGCCGTAGTGGATGCGGGTGAGGTACTTCACCTTCAGGCCCGGCAGCATCGACTCGACGCCTCGGATGCAGACGGAGGTCGCGACGATCTCGCCGAAGGCGCGCACCGTCTCCGGCGAGTAGCCGAGCCGTCCCGCGATCGCCACCGGCGTGCAGAAGGTGATGTTGCGCTCGGCGCGGGTCGGCGTCATTAAGCCGACGTCGTACTGCACGCCGAAGAAGGCGTCGGTGCCCGCCAGCATGCCGATGGCCGTCTTCGCGTCGATCTCGTCGAAGGCGAATTGGTCGGCGACGGTGTCCCAGTACATGCGCTCGGCGGCGACCTCTTCCCAGGCCTGTTCAACCACGTGCTGCGGCTTCTCGCCCTTGAACGCCTCAAGTACCTCGCAGCTGATGCCCATAAGGAGCCCCCCCACCGCTTGGAAGGCGCGCTCCATGTGCTGGGGTTCGAGGGTGGCGAGGCTGGTGGTTCCGGCGACGGCCTCGATCAGTTCGCCGGCGTCGGCGGTAGTGAGGTCGATCTTCTCCGGCGAGAGGTCGACCCCCATGTTCTTCCCGAGCTTGGCCCCCGAGGCGCGGACCACCTCGGCCCCGGGCCCGCCGAGCTGTTCGGCGACGCGCCGGCCCACGTTCACGATCATTCGCGACAGGACGGGGATCGAGCGACGCTGCTGCTCGAACACCGGGACGTTCGCGACCGCGTCCTTGACCTGTTCAGGACTGAATTTCCTGTCCGCCTTCCACTCCGATGCCGTCGCTGCTTCTTTCGCTTGCGTCATCTCATGGCCTCCATGCGTGTCCTGTTAGCCAAGGCGCCGCAGCGCCCAAATCGGCCGAGCATCCTCAACCGGGCCGTGCAATCCGCTTGACTACCGGCGGAACGCCCACAACCGTCGGCAAGAACGTAGAGTGGAACCCCGCCGGGCCGCCGCTCACGAGGATGGGCAGCCGCCCCGGCTCGGTGTTCGCCTCCCCGGGCATGATACAGGTGGGAGCGTTCAAGCGGGCCTCTTCGCCGTAGACGGCGGAGAAGTCGATGGCTTCGAACAGCCGCCGCCGGACCTCGGCGCGGTCCATACCGGCGCGTGCGAAGGTCTGCGCGTGCATCGGGCAGAGGAGCAGGACCGGCAGACCGCCGTCTTGGTGGTAGGCCTTGGCGTAGCCCTCCACGTAGCGCAGGCAGCCCGTAATGACGTCAAGCAGGTCGTCGGCATTCTCCTTGATGGCCCGGTAGAAGATCGGTGCGGTCCCCGTGACCGCGTAGACGCTGACCGCGTTCTCCCCCGGGTCGAGCCCGGCCTCCGTGTGGGCCGGTGCCCACGGCGAATCGTCGAGGTTCTCGGCAAGGCAGAGTCCGGCGCGGGCGGGTTGACCGTGGGGGCTCTTGGTGACGTCGCCGGCGACGTTGCCGCCGATATTCCGCAGCACGAGCCGGACGGCGCGCCCGATGGCCGCGTTGGCTGCCGCCGCCCCGCCGAGCGCGTCGTAACCGCCATTGAGGCCGGCCTCCTTCGCGATGGGGCCGTGGACAATGATCATCGGCGCCGCGGGGCCCGTCCACGGTCCGATGCGGTCGAGTTGAAAGTTGGGGTCGGCGACCGCGGAAACCGCCGCGGCCACGATGGGGAAGTGCTCCGGGGCGCAGCCCGCCATCACCGCGTTCACCGCCACGCACGAGGCGGTCGCCCTGCCCCGCCGGGGGCCGGCGAAGCCGAGATGCGCGTCGGGGTCGAGGCCCGCGGCTGCGAGCATGGCGTCGACGCGCTGCTGGTTCGGGGGCACAATGGGAAGCCCGTCACCCCAGGCTTCGTCCATGAAAGCGCGCGAGGCAACGCCGCCGCTACTGTCACCGGGCGCCTGAGGAGCCGCGCCGGTCAGCGAGTCGACGATCGCGGGATAGGCGTCGTCTGCCAGCTTGACGACGGCTGCTTCGTCGAGCCGCTCGAAGAAGTGCGGCACGACCACCATGTTGAGGCCGCGCCGGCCCTCCGCGGCAGCCGTCTCGCGTGCCAGCCCCTCGAATTCGTCGGTCACGACGCTAACGGTGGGGACGCCTTGGGCCTCAAGCTCCGAGGCGTCGTAGACGGTCCACGGGGCCGTGCCCCAGCACGTCCCAAGCCCGACGACGGCCCAATCGACCTGCTGCTGGAAGTGCTTCCACTTGGCCCGCCGCTCTTCGTTTCGTTCGGTAAACGTCCCGCCTACGTAGGCGGCGGAGCTGAGCTCGTGCTCATCGTTCATGCGCGCCTCGATGCGGCCCACGAAGGTGTCGAAATTGGCCCACTGGCGGCGAAATCCGCCGCGCGTACCTTTGAGCGAGGCCAGGCGCGGCGCGAGGCCCTTCTCTTCGCCGGGGCCTGCCGAGGTGGGGTCGGGCACCGTGGCCATGGTATCGCTCGGGGCCTCCGACCCCAGGGTGAAGGGCGAGGCGCGGGCCCGCCGTTCGTTGACACCTGAAAAGGGGGCTGCGATAATGCGCCCCCGACACCTAAGACAAGTATATATCCTTCAGAGCCCTGCACAGTCAAGGGCCACGGCGCGCCTTTGACTGCCCTGCCCCGTCCTTTGGAGCTCCCTTTGGTCAACTACTCTCTTCGCTTGGACGATAAGAGCCTGCCCCTCATGATCGAGCGCGCCAAGCGCGCCGAGGAGGCCGGCTTCGAGGGACTGTGGGCGGGCGAGTTGGCCGGGACGCCGTATGTGAACTGCGCCGCCGTCGCCGGGTTCACCGAGAAGATCAAGCTCGGCACCGCCGTCGCCTACGGCTTCGTGCGAAGCCCGATGACGACCGCCCTCACCGCCCTCGATCTCGACCGGCTCACCGACGGACGCTTCATCCTCGGCTTGAGCACGAGCCTCAAGCGCATCAACGAGAGCTGGCACAACGTCACGTTCGGCAAGCCGATCCCGCACATCAAGGAGACGGTGCAGCTCATCCGGCTGATCATGGAGAACGCCCACAAGGGGCGCCCCATCGTCTCCAAGGGCGACTACCACGACGTGAATATCGCGGGCTACATCAGGCCGTGGCGGCCCGTCCGCGAGAAAATACCGATCTACCTCGGCGCCGTCGGCCCCGGCATGGTCCGCACCGCCGCGGAGGTCGGCGACGGGCTGCTCGCGCACCCCGTCTACACCCTGAAGTACATCAAAGAGGTGATGCAGCCGAACATCGAGGAGGGCTTGCGGCGAAGCGGACGCGACCGCAGCGACTTCGCCGTCTATCTCTACATCGACGTGTTGGTCTCGGACGACCGGGAACAGGCGCTGGAGATCGCCCGCGGCACGCCCGCCTTTTACGCAACGGTCCGGGCCTATGCTCCCTTCTTCGCCCTCCACGGCTTCGAGGATGAGGCCAAGCGCATCCGCGAAACGTTCCGGGAGGCGAAGGGCTTTACGCCGAAGGCGAACGCCATCGTCACCGACGAGATGGCGGAGGCGTTTGTGGTGATCGGCAACGCCGAGGAAGTGAAGGCCAAGGTCGCGGAATACGCCGAGTTTGCTGATGGGATCATCTTGCAGACCCCTACGCAGGGGATGCGGCGCGCCGAAAGGGAGCCATGGGAGAACGCCGTCTTCGATGTCTTCGGCGCGTGAATTGACGTCTGCTCAGGTCGCGGCGCGGACCGCCGCTCAAGCAAAGGACTGGTGACAGATGCGTCTCTACTCAGGTATGGGCACGGGCGACGCGAAGACGCTGATCGAACGCGCCCAGATGGCCGAGTCGTCGGGCATGGACGGCATGTGGGCCGAGCAACTCAACGGCACGCCCTTTGTTCCCCTGGCGGCCGTCGCCGGCGCCACCACCAAGCTGGAGCTCGGCACGTCCATCGCGTTGGCATTCACGCGCAGTCCGCTGGAGACGGCGCTGACCGCGTTGGACATGGACGTCATCAGCAATGGCCGGTTCAACCTCGGGCTTGGGACCGGCGTGCAACGGCTCGTCGAGCTGTGGCACGGCGTGCCCTACGGCAAGGCGGTCCCCCACCTGCGTGAGGTCGTCGAATCCGTACGGCTCATCATGGAAAAGGCGAGCAAGAACGAGCCGATTCGGTACGACGGCGAGTTCGTCCAGGTCAACATCAGGGGCTGGACCCGCCCCATGAAGCCCGTCCGCGAGAAGATTCCGGTCTACCTCGCCGGTGTGCAGGCGGGCATGGCCCGGCTGGCCGGCCAGGTCGCCGACGGCCTGCTGGGCCACATTATCTGGTCGCCGTTCTGGATTAAGGAAGTCATCATTCCCAACGTGGCAAAGGGGCTCGAACGGGCCGGGCGCGAGCGTAAGGATATCGAGCTCATGGTGCCGCTGGTGGTCATCATCTCCCGCGATGAGAAGGAAGCGCGCATGGACGCCGCCCGCGAGGTCGCCTTCTTCAGCACCGTCCGCACCTATCAGCCGCTGATGGAAGCGCACGGCTTCGGCAAGATCACCGAAGAGATACAGAAGCGGTTCCGCGAGCACGGCCACAGCGAGGCCATCTGGGAGCTCGTCACCGACGACATGATCGACGCCTTCACCGTGGTGGGTAACGTCGACCGCGTCAGCAAGAAGATGAAGAGCTTCGAACCCCTGGTAGACGGCATCATGGTCGAGGTCCCCGGCTTCCATCTCGACTCGGAGAAGAACGAGGACTACCGCAAGGCGATCTTCGAGACCTTCTCCAAGTAGGCAGCCCGCCGCGGCAATCGAGGGGAGCCGTGGATTTCGCTTTCACAACGGATGACGAAGCGTTCCGCGGCGAGATTCGGGCCTTCCTTTCACAGAATGTCCCCGCCGGCTATGCCGAGCAGACGCTGCCCGATGAGGACACCGAGGCGGCGCGTCGCCGCTTCGTGAAAGTCCTGGGGGCGAAGGGATGGCTGGCCGTCGCCTGGCCCCGAGAGTACGGCGGACAAGGCTGGCCTCCCGTCCGCCAGATGATCTTCAACGAGGAGATGTCGCTGGCCCGCGCTCCCCGGCCCGCCGGTGCGGGACTGGGCCTCGTGGGGCCGACGCTGATCTCCCACGGGACCGACGAGCAAAAGGAGCGGCATCTTCCCGGCATCGCCAACGGCGAAGTGCTCTGGTGTCAGCTCTTCAGTGAGCCGAACGCGGGGTCCGACCTGGCCTCCCTCGAGACCTCCGCGGTCGAGGACGGCGATGCCTTCGTCCTCAACGGCCGCAAGATATGGTCGAGCGACGCCCACCGCGCCGACTGGGGGCTGATCCTCACCCGGACCGACCGGGCCGCGCCAAAACACAAGGGGATCAGCACCTTCCTCCTCGACATGCGCCTCCCCGGCATCACGGTGTCCCCAATTGAGACGATGCTGCGGGACTGGCGAGCGGTCGGCGCGCACAACTTCAGCGAAGTCCTCCTTGAAGACGTGCGCGTCCCCCGCGACTGTCTCGTCGGCGAGAAGGACCGGGGATGGTATCAGGCCATCGCCGGCTTGGAGTCGGAGCGCTCGAACCTCGCCGCGACGGTGTCGCTGCGACGATTTCTGGAGGAGCTGCTGGCGCATATCAGGGTCTCGCCCGCCTTGCGCAAGCGGCTGCGGAAGCTCGGCCTGGAGAAGCGCCTCGCGCAGGTCGCCATCGATCTTCAGGTGATGCGCAGCATGGGCTACGCCATCGTCGGCAAGCAGATGGCCGGGCTGCCGGTGAGCCGCGACGCCTCCCTTGCCAAGCTGTACATGAGCGACCTGGAGCAGCGCGCCGCGGCCGTGGGGATGCAGGTGCTGGGCCTCGAAGGCCAGTACGAGCGGGGTGAAAAGCGCGCCCCCATGCTGGGCCGCGCCGAGCGCCTCTATCTCATCAGCGTGGCCTCGACCATCGGCGTGGGCACGTCGGAGATCCAGCGCAACATCATCGCCACGCGCGGCCTCGGACTCCCCTCCCGGTAGGCCCTGATGGCGGCGAACCGCGACGACCTGACTCTGAGCCCCTACCGGGTCATCGACCTGACTGGACGGCAGGGCGCGCTCTGCGGGCGCATCCTTGGCGACCTCGGCGCCGACGTGATCAAGGTCGAGCCGCCGGGCGGCGACCCCGCCAGGGCCGTGGCTCCCTTCTACCGCGACACCGGCCATCCCGACGACTCGCTCAGCTTCTGGGCCTACAACGCCAACAAGCGCAGCGTCATCCTGGACTTGGAGCGAGCGACCGACCGGGACCGCGTCCGCGACCTCGTCGCGGGGGCGGACTTCGTGATCGAGTCGGCGCTGCCGGGCTACCTCGACGGCATCGGTCTGGGCTACGCCGAGCTGAGCCGAGGCCACGAGGACCTGATCATGGTCTCCATCACGCCCTTCGGTACGTCGGGGCCGTACCGGGACTACGCGGGCGGCGACCTCATTTCGCTCGCCGCCGGCGGGCTGCTCTATCTCTGCGGCCCACCCGACCGCCCTCCGGTCACGATCGGCGAGCCTCAGTCCTACAACCAGGCGGGGGCGCAGGCCGCCGTCGGGGCGCTCATCGCGCATGAGCACCGGCGGCGGACCGGCCTCGGCCAGCACGTCGACGTCTCCGTGCAGGAGGCGGTCGCCAACGCGCTCGACTGGGTGCAGCAGTACTACGACATCAGGGGCGTCATCTGTAAGCGCGGGACGACGCCGGGCCTGAAGATTCACCGCAACTGGATATGGCGGTGCAAGGACGGCTACGTCTCGTGGGTGTGGTGGGTCGGCGCCGGCTGGGGCCGGAAGAACGTCCCCCTTGTGGAGTGGATGGCGGAGGAGGGGCTAAGCCCCGAGCTGCGTGCCGTGCCTTGGGAAGAGATGAGCCTCTACAAGGTCTCTCAAGAGCAGGTCGACGTCTGGGAGTCCGCCTTCGCCGCGTTCTTCGCGAACCACACCGTCGCCGAGCTTGTCGAGGGCGCCTTGGAGAGGCGTCTGCTGCTCTATCCGGTGAACGACGCCCACGGCGTCGTCGAGAACCGGCAGCTTGCTCATCGCGGGCTCTTCGCCGACCTGACGCCCTCGGGGAAGGACGAGCCCATCAGGTTCCCGCGGCCCCCGGTGCGCTCCCCGTCGCCGCTCGCGGCGGTCACCCGCCCCGCCCCGCGCGTCGGCGAGCACAGCGCCGAGGTGCTGTCGGAGCCGCCGAGAACGCTGGCTGAGCCTCAACCGGGAGCCTCGCCTAATTTGGGACATGCGCTCGAAGGGCTGAGGGTCGCCGACTTCACTTGGTTGGTGGCCGGCCCGGCGCTTGGGAAGAACCTGGCGCTCTTCGGCGCTACCGTCGTCAAAGTCGAGTTCAGCGGGCGCCTCGATGGGACCCGCCAGAGCGGCCCGTTCGCCGGCAAGCCCACCTTCAACAGCAGCGGCCATTTCGCCAACCACAACGCCGGCAAGCTCAGCCTGGGCGTCGACCTCAACGACCCGCGCGGGTTGGCGGCGGCGCGCCGGATCGTCGAGTGGGCCGACGTGGTGATCGAAAACTTCACCCCCGGCGTGATGGAGCGCTGGGGCTTGGGCTACAAGGGCATCGCGGCGATCAACCCCAAGGCAATCGTGCTGAGCTCATCTTTCCAGGGCCAGGACGGGCCGGACGCCGCGCAGCCCGGCTACGCGTCGCTCCTCCACGCTCTCTGCGGCATCAACCGGATCAACGGCTGGCCCGACCTCCCGCCGACCGACATCGCCGACGCCTACGGCGATCTCATCGGCGTTTGGTACGGCCTGGCGGCGCTGCTGGCCTCGCTCGACCGCCGCCGCATCACGGGCCGCGGGACGTACATCGACCTCTCGCAGTTCGACGCGGCGGTCAACTTCGTGGCCCCGATCATCCTTGACTACCTCGTGAACGGGCGGAGCGCGGGCCCCGACGGCAACCGATCGCCGGAGGCGGCGCCCCACGGCGTTTACCCTTGCGCCGCCGACCCCGCCGCCGCGCCCGAGGTCGATGACCGTTGGTGCGCCATCGCGGCCTACACCGACGACCAGTGGCGCGCCCTCGTCGAAGTCATGGGGAGGCCTGCCTGGGCCGAAGACGAACGCTTCTCCAACGAGGCGGCCCGCCGCTCGAACGCCGCTGCGCTCGACGGGTTGATCGGGGAGTGGACACGTCCGCGCAAGGCCGAGGAGGTGATGCGCCTGCTGCAGACGGCGGGCGTTCCGGCGGCGGTGGTGGCGACGGCCTACGATCTCTTCCAGGATCCACAGCTCGCCCATCGCGAACACTTCGCTCGCTTGAACCACCCGGAGATGGGCCGCCGCTCCTACGACGCGCCGTCGTTCCGGCTTTCGCGAACGCCGCACGATCTGCGCCGCGCTCCCTTGCTCGGCGAACATACGCATTTCGTTGCCACCGAGCTCCTCGGTTACACCGACGAAGAGTTTGCTACCCTGCTCGCCGAGGGCGTCTTCGAGCAGGAGTCGTAGCGCGGCGAGGCGGCCAAAGGAGGCAACATGACCTCAACTGGTGAGTCGACGGCAGGCACGCCGGGGATTCGCCGCGTCGCGGTCCTTGGGGCGGGGACGATGGGCGCGCAGATCGCGGCGCTGGCCGCCGGCTTCGACATACCCGTCGACCTCCTCGATCTGCCCGGGGAGGAGGACCGGAACGCCCCCGCCGAGGCGGGGAAGCGCCGCCTGCTCGACCTCAGCCCCTCGCCGCTCTACGAGAAGGCCGTCCTTGACCGCATCGCGACAGGGAACATCGAGGACCACCTCGACCGTCTTCGCGAGGCCGACTGGGTGGTGGAGGCGGTCTTCGAGCGCATCGACGTGAAGCAGGACCTGTGGCGCAAGGTCGCCGGTCATCTGAAGCCCAGCGTGATCGCCACGACCAACACCTCAGGAATTCCCATCGCGGCCATCGCCGAGGCGGTCGGCCCCGGGCTTCGCCAGCGCTTCGCGGGCACCCATTTCTTCAACCCGCCGCGCTATCTGCACCTGTTGGAGATCATCCCGACGCCGGAGACGGACCCCGGCGTTCTGGACACGCTGCGCTCGTTTGCGGAGACCGTGCTCGGCAAGGGCGTCGTCATCGCCAACGACGTGCCGAACTTTACCGCGAACCGCATCGGCGCCTACTCGCTCACCACGACCCTGCGGGTGATGGAGGAGTTGGGCCTCGCCTTCGACGACGTCGACGCGGCCACGGGGCCCGTCATCGGGCGGCCGTCGAGCGCGACCTTCCGCCTTCTCGACGTCGTGGGGATCGACGTCTTCGCCCAGGTCTGCGATAACACCGTCGGCTTCGTCTCCGAACCCTGGGAGAAGGAGGCGTACCGGTTCCCCGACTACGTGCGCGACATGCTGGGCCGCGGCTGGAGCGGCGAGAAGGGCGGACAGGGCTTCTACAAGCGCATCCGAAAGGACGGGGCCACCCAGATCCTGGTGCTGGACCCCTCCTCGATGGAGTATCGGCCCCGCTCGCGGCCCACGGCTCCCTCGCTGGACGCGGCGCGGGCCGAGCCCAACCTCGCGAAACGCCTCCGTGTCTTGGTCGACGCCGACGACTGGGCGGGCCGCTTCACCTGGCGCGTATTCTCGCAGGTGCTGCCCTACGCGGCCTCGAAGCTGGGCGAGGTTGCCGAGGACATCATCAACATCGACCGTGGCTTGCACTGGGGCTTCGGTTGGGAGCTCGGCCCCTTCCAACTCTGGGACGCACTCGGCGTGCGCGAGACCGTGCCCCGGATGAAGACCGAGGGCATCGACGTTCCGGCCTGGGTCGAGCGGCTCGCGGACGAGGGTGGGACCTTCTACCGCTCCGAGGTCGGCCAACTCCTGCAGGCGACCGCCGCGGGGAGCTACGTTCCGGCGCCGTCCGACGAACGGACGGTCTCAACGGCCGGGCTAGAAGAAGCGGGGAAGCGCCGCGCCGGCAACCCGGGCGCCTCGCTCTACGACCTCGGCGACGGCGTCGCGCTCCTCGATCTGCACTCACCCAATCAGGCCATCGGCTACGAGGTGGTGGCCATGCTCGAAGCGGCGGCCGAAGCCGCGCCCCACGACTTCCAAGCCCTCGTCATCGGCAGCCACGTGACACCCAACTTCTGCGTCGGAGCGAACGTCAAGCTCATCCTCGACCCGGCCAACGCTGGCGAGTGGAGCCGGATTGACGACCTGGTCCGCCGTTTCCAATACGTCCTGCTGGCGCTTCGCCGGCTCGGCATTCCCGTGGTCGTCGCCCCGTTCGGGGCCACCCTCGGCGGCGGCGCCGAGATCGTCTTCGGCGGACACAGGGCCGCGGCGTCAATCGAGACCTATATGGGCCTCGTCGAGGTCGGCGCGGGACTCGTCCCCGGCGGGGGCGGCTGCATGGAACTGCTCGCCAGGGCCACGACCTCCAGAGCCGACGGTCCCGCCGCCGGGGCGATGGATGTCTTCCAGACGATTGGACTCTCGAAGACCTCGGGTAGCGCGTTGGAGGCCCGGAGCATCGGCTTCCTGCGGGCGGACGACGTCATCGTGGCGAATCCCGACCACCTAGTGTACGAGGGCAAGCGTGAGGCTCTCCGCCTCGCTGGCTCCGGCTTCACGCCGCCCGTGCCGCGCCGGATTCCCGTCCTCGGCCCCGGCCCTCGTGCCAAGATGATCGAGGGGGCCGAGGCGATGGTCTCGGCGGGCCGCGCCACTGAGCACGATCTCGAAATTGTGAAGCGCCTCGCCTTCATCCTCACCGGCGGCGACGCTGAGCCCGGCACAGCGGAGAGCGAGGAGCACTTCCTCGAGCTCGAACGCGCCGCGCTGATCGAGCTCTGCCACTACGAGAAAAGCCGTGCCCGCATGCAGTCGATCCTCGACACCGGCCGCCCGCTGCGGAACTAGCCTAGCGGGGCGGGAGCCCGAGGTGTGCCTTGCCGACGCTCACCAGGAGTGCGTCGGGGAGCGGCGGCATGATGGTGGCGGTGCGAATGTCACGGTAGGCGCGTTCGAGCGGCATCCCCTTGAGCGCGGCGCGCCCCCCGACCAGCTCCATGCACCTCGACGCCACCCGAAGGGACGCATCGCCGCACGCCAGCTTCGCCTCAGAGGTCCATCGCCGCCGGGCGTCGGGGCCGGCCTCGTCCCAGTAGGACGCCGCCCGGTGCACCATGAGACGAGGGCCTTCCAGGGCCAGCGCCATCTCGGCGACGCCCCGTTGCATGTCGGCGTCGTGCGCCCGCGCCTGCCCCCCATCGGGGCCCCCACGCTTCGCGTAGTCGCAGAGGAACTCGAACGCCCCCGCGCCGATGCCGAGGTAGATGGCCGCCCATCCCAGCGTGAACAGCTCCAGCACGCCCATCCCGAAGATCGCCGTGTCGCCCGGCTTGCCCAGCACCCAGTCAGCCTCCACGCGGCAGTCGCGAAAGTCGGCCGCCGGACTCACCGTGCCGCGCAGGCCCAGTGGGTCCCAATCGCCGTGTATGTCGACGCCGTCGTGGCCGGTGGGGACGACGGCCCAAGTGATGCCTGAGGGAGAGCCGTCGCCGCCCTTCCAGGTGCACCAGACCATCGCGTAAGCCGCGGCCCCGCCGATGGTGCAGAAGTACTTGCTGCCGTTCAGCACGTAGCCTTCGCCGGAGCGTTCCAGGGTCGTCCTGAACCCGCCGCTGGCGATGCTCACGCCGGGCTCGCTGCCCCAGCTGCCGAACAGCTTGCCGCTTTCGACCACGGCGCGGAAGTAGCGCTCCTTCTGTTCGGCGCTTCCGACAGCCGCGATCAGGCGCGTGACCATCGAGTGCATGTGCACCGTCATGGCCGTGTTAGCGCAGGCCTTGGCGACCCCTTCCAAGACCAACGCGTAGCTGAGGGGGTCGAGCTCCATCCCGCCGTAGGCCTTGGGCACGCCCGTTGCGAGCAGTCCCTGTTCCCAGAGGTCGTGCCAGTTTTCCCGGGGGTGGCTCGCGTCCCGGTCATAGACCGCGGCGCGCGGCGCGAGCCGTTCCTCCGCGAGGCGGCGAACCGCCGCGGCGAGGTCGTGCTGTTCCTGGGTGAGGCCGAAGATCATGGCGTGCAGGGGGCAACGTTGCTATGATGGCCGCCCACCAGCATGCATTAGTAAGTTAGGTAATGTCCAGGGCCGCAAGATGGACCGTTACGGCAAGCTCGACAAGATCGAGGCCGCCCTCCCCAGCGCCCACTACTTCGACCCCGCGCTCCACGAGCGCGAGATGGCCGTCTTCTTTCACAACCGCTGGGTGTGCGCAGGACGGTCGAGCGAGATCCCGGATCCCGGCGAGTATACGGCGGTAGACATCGCCGGCCGGAGTATCTTCATCACGCGCGACCGCGAGATGCGTCTGCACGCCTTCTACAACACCTGCCGGCACCGGGGCACTGCGCTGTGCTCGGCCCGGCGCGGCGCATTCGACGGCGTCATCGTCTGCCCCTATCACGCTTGGACCTACGCCCTCGACGGCGAGCTGCTCGCCACGCCGCACATCCTGCCCGCGGAGAACTTCGATAAGGCCGACTTCGGACTCTATGAGATCGCGCTCGAAGAATGGGAGGGCTTCCTCTACGTCCATCTTGGCCCCGACCCGCCCGGCCTGCGCTTCGACCCGTCGTTTGGCCGCGCCGGCGACCTCTTCAGGAACTACCACACCGGCGAGCTTGAAGTCGCGGCCCGCATCGAGTACGACGTCGAGTGTAACTGGAAGCTCATCGTCGAGAACTTCTCCGAGTGCTACCACTGCCCCGGCGTCCACCCCGAGTGGTGCGAGACCCAGCCGCGGATGAAGCAGGGAGGCGCTATCCCCTTCCTACCCAAGGAGTACGACCGCGCCGCCCATCCCGGCGGCTCGGCCATGGCCGAGGGTTTCGAGACGCTGACGTGGTCGGGGCGGTCGAACCGGCCCCAGTTCCAGCATCTAAGCGACATCGAACGCAAGATCATTTCAGGACACTTGATTTGGCCGAATCTGCTGCTCAGCTTCCATCCCGACTACGTGCATACCCAACGCCTCATGCCCACCGGCCCGAAGTCCACGCACATGGTCTACGAGTGGCTTTTCGACGCGGAGACGATGGCCATGCCCGACTTCGATCCAACGGACACGGTGGAAATGTGGGACGTGGTCAATCAACAAGACTTCGGGGTTTGCATCTTGGCGCAGCGCGGGCTGACCAACCCAGTGCACGCGAACAGTGTCTACGCGCCGCAGGAGCGGGGACTGCACGCCTTCAACGAGTACATCCGAGAAGGGCTCAGGTCGGGGTAGACGCAAGGGAGTAAGCGGAATGCCCGAAACAGCGTGCCCGAACTGCGGACATACGGTCGAGATCCCGCCCAAGGACGCCGATGCCCAAGAAGCCGTCCCCGGCGCCGGACTGAAGGGGCACGAGCGCTCCACGCTTTCCAATGCTGACTGGAGCGCCATCAAGGCCGGCTACCGGCGCCATCCCCCGACGGGGTATACGCGCCTCCCGCCGAAGCGCAAGCGGTAGCCCCTCCGTCTCTGGTTTGTAGACGCGTCGTCTTTTGTGCTAGACTCCGGCATCCTTCGCTGCCCGATATATTTGTGACGTATGTATAGCGGAGTGGTGGATACGCGGCATTTGATGTGAGGGAGGTACTCCGAATGAGAATCCGCAAGCTTCTCCTAGCCATTACCGGACTGATGACGGTCGCGCTCGTCGTGGCGTCCTGCGGAGGCGAAGCCGATCCCGTTGAGATCCCCGATACACCGACAGCAGTGACGATCCCCAACACGCCGACGCCGCAGACCATCCCCGACACGCCGACGCCGCAGACTATCCCCAACACGCCGACGCCGCAGACCATCCCCGATACGCCGACGCCGCAGACCATCCCCAACACGCCGACGCCGGTGACCATCCCCGATACGCCCACGCCGATCACCCTGCCACCCACCGCGACACCGTTCCAGCTTCCTACGGCCGTGCCGACACCGTCGGGGCCCGAGCCGGTGCAAGGCGGAACGCTCCGCGTTGCCGGATCGAACAACCGGGGCCTCGACCCGCACCGGAACACCCTGAACTCCGGCATCCGCGACGTCTCGGCCATGGTGTTCAATAAGCTCCTGCGGCAGGAAGGCGCTTCCGGTCCGATCGTCGGCGACCTCGCCACCGAATGGAATATTTCCAGCGCCGGCGACACGCTGACCTTCGACATTCGCTCCGGCGTCAACTTCCAGAACGAGGCGCCGGTGAATGGACGGGCGATGACCATCGGGGACGTCGTGTACAGCCTCGACCGGATCATGGACCCGGACCGCGACGACCCGCAGGCACGGATTCGCAACAACTTCCCCTTCGTAACGGGCGTTGAGGCCATCGACAACGACACGGTCCAGATCACCATGTCGTCGTCCGACGCGGAAATCCTGCGCAACATCGCCCACGAGCAGACCGTCGTCGTAGCCCCTGAAGCCGCCATCGACGGCAGCTACGGCGATGCCTCGAGCATCATCGGCACCGGGCCGTTCCTCGCGAAAGTGCTCCAGACCACGGGCGGCGAGCTCCGGTTCGAGCGCAACCCCGGCTACTGGATCGAAGGGCGTCCCTACGTCGACGCCGTGACCTACCTCCAGAACGACAATTCCGAGATTCGGAACTCACTGCTGCGCACCGGCCAGTTGGACTGGGCCGCGCTGCAGAACCCGAACCACGTCACGTTCTACCTGGCGCGCGACAACGTGAATACGTCGTCGACCGAAGGCCACAACTGGGGCACGGCGGGCCTCTGGATGAACATCACCCAGCCGCCGTTCGACGACATCCGGCTCCGCCAGGCGATCAACCTCGCAATCAATAGGGGCGCGATCACCGATGCGGTCTACAACAGTGCGGCCGCTCCGCTGGGCCCCCTCGGCAATGCCGGCGGCCTGACCTGGGGTCTCGACAAGATATGGACGCTCCCCGGCAACGCCATCGACAAACGCGGCGAAATCGCCCAAGCGAAGGCGCTGATGGCGGAGGCTGGCGTCCCCGATGGGTTCAGCTTCACCATCCACACCGACCCGAGGTACTACGATCCGCCCTTGGCCGTCATCGAGGCCCAGTTGGAAGCTGACCTCGGCGTCGAGATCGACATCGTCCGGGACAGCTCGTACAACTACCGCTTCTCCAGCTACGTCAGGGACAACGCCGCGGACGCCGTCTTCATGCAGTCCGGGTCGAACACCCCCGACGCGGCGCTGTACCGACACTACCGCAGCGACGCTCCCAGGAACCAGTCCCTCCTGAACGACCCCGAGCTCGATGCCATGATCGACCGGCAGCGGACTCTGCTCGATGAGAACGAGCGGCGAGCCCTGCTCGACCAGATCCAGCAGCGGATCATCGACATCATGCCCGTGGCGATGACGGTGTCCTACACCTGGTTCTACGTGGCGTTCGACTACGTGATGGACTGGCACGCTCCGCCCGAAGCCTTCAACTTCCGGGCCACGCAGTTCCAGGACGTCTGGCTGAACCAGTAGCGAGAAAACGAAAGGGACTGAAGGGGAGGCTGTTTCTCCAGGGGAGCGGCCTCCCCTTCTCTTGTGAGCATGGGGCGCTACATAGCCAGACGACTACTGATCGCGATACCGGTCTTTCTGCTGGTTACGATCATCGTCTTCGCCTTTATGCGGCTCAGCCCCGGCGAGCCGGAGGTCATCGCCCTCACCAGGGAAATATCGCCTTCGCAGGCCGAAGAGCTCCGGCGCGAACTCAACCTCCACCGCTCCCTGCCGGTGCAGTACGGCTTCTGGATTTCGGACTTCGTCCGCGGCGACCTCGGCAAGTCCGACCTCCATGAATTCCGCGTGGGCAGCGAGATCCGGAACCGGCTGCCCAACACGCTGAAACTAGCCGCGATCGCGATCCTCACCGCCCTGGTCGTGGGCATACCCATTGGCATCCTCTCGGCCGTCAAGGCCGACCGGCCGCCCGACTACACCTTCCGCGGAGCCGCAGTGCTCGCCCTGTCGATTCCCAGCTTCTGGCTGGCGATTCTGGCGATCACCGTGCCCGCCAACCTCTGGGGGATCGGCCCACCCCTCCGCTTCATCCCTTGGGGCATCGACCCCTGGTCGCACTTCACCTTCTTCCTCCTCCCCGGCATCCTCTTGGGCTTCTATCTGGTCGGCATCACGCTGCGCATGACCCGCGCCATGATGTTGGAGGTGCTCACGTCCGACTACATCCGGACCGCCCGCGCCAAGGGGCTGCACGAAGCCCAGATTCTCGTCAGGCACGCCCTGAGAAATGTCTTGATCCCGATCATCACGATCATCGGCGCGCAGACGGGGTGGCTCGTCGGGGGGTCGGTCGTGATCGAGACCATCTTCAGTATCCCGGGCGTCGGCGCGATGATGTTCGACGCCGTCCTGTTCAAGGACTTTCAGGTCGTTCAGGGCGTGACCGTCTTCCTTGCGGCCTTCGTGCTCGCCATCAACCTGCTCATCGACATCACCTACGGCGTCCTCGACCCCAGGATTCGGTTGGGCTAGCAATGGCGCGGCAAACGGCATCGGCGCTGCATGGAGGGCGTGGCCTGCTTTCCCGCTGGGGAGAACAGTTGGCTATTTTCTCCCGGAGGAAGCCGCTGGGCGCCGTCGGCGCGGGCTCCCTCGTAGTCTTGGTAGTGCTTGCGGTCTTCGCATCCTTGATAGCCACGCACGATCCGTTGGCGATCGATGTCCCGGCGCGGCTGCAAGGTCCTTCGTGGTCGCATCTCTTCGGCACCGACCAATTCGGCCGCGACGTGTTCAGCCGCATCGTCTACGGTACACGTGTGTCGATCATCGTCGGCCTCGGCGGCGCCGCCATCACCGTGGCCTTCGCCACCGTCGTCGGTGTTGTCTCCGGCTACTTTAGAGGTTCGACGGACATGCTCATTCAGCGGGTCGTGGACGCGTTCATGAGCCTGCCGACCATGATTGTTCTGCTCATGGCCGTCTTCTTGCTTGGCAAGAGCCTGATCAACGTGGTGGTCGTCCTCGGCGTGATCGGCGCCCCGCCCGCCTCCCGCGTAATCCGAGGCTCGACCATCTCCGTCATGGCAAACCAGTACATCGAGTCCGCCCGCGCCGTCGGGTGCAGCGACGCCAGGATCATCATCATGCACGTCCTGCCCAATATCGCTGCGCCGGTCTTGGTCATGGCCTCGATCGCGGTGGGGGGGAACATCCTTGCCGAGGCGGCCCTGAGCTTCCTAGGACTCGGAGTCGAGCCGCCTGACCCCACCTGGGGCAACATGCTCAGCTTGGCCGGGCTTCAGTCGTTGACGGACAACCCCTGGCTTGCCTTCTTCCCCGGCGCATTCATCACCCTGGCGGTCTTTTGCGTCAACGTGCTCGGCGACGCGCTGCGCGACGAGCTCGACCCAAGCCGCCGCGGCCTCTAGCCCCCCG
>DAOUKH010000092.1:0-11399 GCA_034421515.1 Dehalococcoidia bacterium | reverse complement strand
GAGGGTAGTCGGAGGCCCACATGATGCTGCCCGCGCCGATGAGGGGGATCATGTCGACCCCGAGGTCTTCGTCCTCGAACGTGGCGTAGACCTGCCGGCGGAAGAGCTCGGAGGGGGCGATGGACCCGCGGTAGTCGCGAGTGTTGGTCTCATAGTCGCGGTACTTCTTGTCCATCTGCTCAAGGACGTAGGGGATCCAGCCGAGGCCCGACTCGCCGAGCACGATGTTCAGCCCGGGGTGCTTCTCGAGGATGCCGGAGAAGCAGACCACGGAGACGACCTCGTCGAGCTGCATGCCGATGACGCTGGAGCGGGCCGTCATGATCCAACTGCCGACCTTGCGGGGGAGCATGTAGGAGCCGCCCCCAAGGTGGACGGAGATCGACATCCCGGCGTCCTCGGCGGCCTGCCACATGGGCTCCCAAATGGGGTCGTACATGGGCGGGTCCATGGTGAAGTGGTCGATGACGCCGCCCCGATGTCCGGCGGCAGCGGCGCGCTCGATCTCGGCGCGGGCGGCGTCGGGGTCGTGCGCCGGAATGAGCGCCAGGTTGAGCAGACGGGCGGGGTTGTAGGCGTTGAACTCGGCGCTCCAGTCGTTGTAGGCCTGCAGGCAGGCATACTTGAGCAGCGGGTCTCTGACGGGGAATCCGCCAGGGCCGGGATAGATCACGGAGGCGTAGACGCCGTCACGCTCCATGTCCTCGATTCGCAGGGCCGAAGTCGAGGGGCGCTCGATCCAGTCCTCCTCGCCGACGCGGTCGAAGATGCTGGGGAGGCCGCGAATCCGCCGCGGACGCGCCCGGCCCCAGCGCTCGCCCTCGCAGAACCAGTAGATGCCCCGCTCCATCTCCACGACACGGGGACCGATCTCGCGGAGGTCCTCCGGCAGCCGCGACTCGAACAGGTCGAACGGCAGGACGTGGAGGTCCATGTGGTCGTCCGCCGAGATGATGCGCGGCGGGAGGGTCATGGGGTCGGGCATGCGGCGTCCTTGGGGGATGCTGCTCTGTTAGGCCAGCCGCCCCGGGATTGAGGGCGCAGTATAGGCCACGGCTGGGCGGGGCGCAAAAGGAGTGGGAGGGATGGGCGCGCCATGGGCCCAGCGGGCCTAGCGCTCGCGGCCTTCGCGGATGATGTCGACGATTTCCTGGGTGGTCAGGCCGAGGTCGACCCCCTCTACGTCGAGGGGGTAGACCTTCGGAGTTTCCGGTTCTGTCGGCTTGTCTTTCGGCGTGCTCATTGCTTGACTTCCGTTTGAAGCGACTCGCGCGGGCCTACTCCAGCGCGTTTTCGCCGGTGATTTCGCGGACGAGGATGAGGGTGTGGACGTCGTGGGTGCCCTCGTAGGTGTAGACGGTCTCGAGGTTGAGCATGTGGCGGATGGAGTGGTACTCGAGGGTGATGCCTGAGCCGCCGAGGACCTCGCGGGCGGTCCGGGCGCCTTGGAGCGCGGCGAGCACGTTCTGCCGCTTGGCCAGGGAGACGTGGGTGTAGCTCATCGTCCCCGCGTCCTTCATCTTCGCCAGCCGCCAGGCGAGCATGAGGCCGGCGGTGTGGTCGGTGAGCATGCCGGCGAGCTTGTCTTGGACCAGCTGGCGCCCCGCGATGGGCTTGCCGAAGGTGACGCGGCTCTTGGCGAAGGCGAGGGCCTCGGTGTAGACCGACTCCAGCGCGCCGAGCGCGCCCCAGGCGATGCCGAAACGCGCCTGGGTGAGGCAGGAGAGGGCCGCGCCGAGTCCCTTGCCTTTGGGGAGCATGCAGTCCTTGGGGATGCGGGCGTCCTCCATGACGAGCTCGCTGGTGACGGAGGCGCGGAGGCTCATCTTGTGCTTGATCTCGTTGGCGGTGAAGCCGGGAGTGTCGGTGGGCACGAGGAAGCCCCGGACGACGCCGTCGTCGTCCTTGGCCCAGACGAGGGCGACGTCGGCGATGCCGCCGTTGCTGATCCACATCTTCACGCCGTTGAGGACGTAGAAGTCTCCGTCGGAGCGGGCGGTAGTCTTCATGGCGCCGGGATCGGAACCGCCGTCGTGCTCGGTGAGGCCGAAGCAGCCGATGATCTCGCCGGAGGCCATCTTAGGGAGGTAGCGCCGCTTCTGCTCCTCCGAGCCGTAGCTGTAGATCGGGTACATGACGAGGGAGCCCTGGACGCTGGCGAAGCTGCGGAGGCCGGAGTCGACGCGCTCAAGCTCGTACATCATCAGGCCGTAGGAGACGTTGTCGAGGCCGGCGGCGCCGTACTCGGCTGGCAGCGACGGTCCGAGCAGGCCGATGGAGCCGAACTTTTCCGCGAGATGGCGGGGGGCCTCGCCGGCTTCCCACCACTGGCGGATGTGGGGCGCGGCCTCGTTGTCGAGGAAGTCGCGGGTCGTCGTCTGCACCTGCTTCTGCTCGGGGGTGAGCAGGTCGCCGAGTTGGTAGAAATCGAGCATGGCGTCCTTTGCCGACAGAAGGATCGCGGCCCGAGGACCGCGGCCATGAGAGTATAGCAGCCGCGCCGTCCACTTCCGTTGACGTGGGGCGCTGCTATACTCCGGCGCAGTCCGCGGAAAAGAGGGGGGCGACACCATGGCCGGCTTCAGAATCGGTGACTTCGAGGTGTTCGAGATCGTCGAGGGCTCCATGGACCCACCCGCCCACGAGTTCTTCCCGCGCGCCGAGCCGGAAGTGATCGCCGAGGCTTCTCCCTTGCTCGACGCGCGGCTGTTTGGGGCCAATGGCGAGGCGAGGCTGGTCTTCCGCTGCTACGTGCTCCGGACGCCTCAAAGCACCATCATGGTCGATACCTGCATCGGCAACGACAAGCCCCGCGAGCGGGCGAGCGTGAGCATGCTGAAGACGCCGTTCCTCGCCGACCTCCGCAAGAACGGGGTCGAGCCGGAGTCGGTGGACTACGTCTTCTGCACGCACATGCACTTCGACCACGTCGGCTGGCACACGCGGTTGGAGAACGGGGCGTGGGTCCCGACTTTTCCCAACGCCAAGCATGTGTTCCGGGAAAAGGAGTACGAGTACTGGACGTCGCCGACGGGCATGAAGTGGGGCCGCGACGTGATGGAGGACAGCGTGATTCCGGTGGTCGACGCGGGACTGGCCGAGATCGTGAGCGACGACGACTACGCGATCGAGGACGGCGTCTGGATCGAGCCGCTGGAGGGGCACACGCCGGGCCACTCGGGTCTGCACGTGAAGTCGAACGGCGTCGAGGCGGTGTTCACCGGCGACATGCTGCATCACGTGCTGCAGGTTGCGCAGCCGAGCTGGGAGATCGCAGTAACGGTGAACAAGAAGCTGGCGGGGGAGACTCGCCGGGCCTTCCTGGAACAGTACGCCGACACCGATACCCGCGTCGTGCCGACGCATTTCCCGATCGCTGAGGGCGGCCGGGTCGTCGATAAGAACGGGCGGTTCGGTTACGAGCCGTTAGCGTAGGGAAGACGCGGCAGGTTGAAGTTGCTCGCTCGTCGGTCGATCTGATGTGGACGATGTGCGACTCGCTCGCGAGCATGTGCAAGGGCGGTCGATTGCAGGCGTTCTGAGAAGGAGCTGAGATGAAGGGTAGAGCCGCGATTCTGAAGGCGCATGCGCAGCCGGTGGCGATCGAGGAGTTCGACGTGCCCGATCCGGAGCCGGGTTGCATCGTGCTGAAGGTGACCCAAGCGGGGCTTTGCGGCTCGGACATGCACCTGTGGCGCGGCGATACGCCTCACCCGATTCCGTCGCAGGGCGCCCACATGGGGCACGAGGGCGCGGGCGTGGTCTACAAGCTGGGGGAGGGCGTGACGACCGATTCGATGGGCGCGGCGCTGCATGAGGGCGACCGCATCGTCCACGCGGGCATCGACCCCTGCGGGCGCTGCTACCTCTGCCTCCAGGGGCGGATCAACCTCTGCCTCTTCAAGCATCAGCACCGGCGGAGGGTCGGGCAGTTTCCGTACTTCCAGGGCACCTTCGCCGAGTACTATTACATCCACGACAACAAGCCGGTCTTCAAGGTGCCGGACGAGGTCCGCGACGAGCTGCTTGGGCCGGTGAACTGCGCGTACGGCACGGTGCTGCAGGGGCTGACGGTGGCGGAGGCGGGCCACGGGCAGAGCGTCGTCTTCCAGGGCGCGGGCGGGCTCGGACTGATCGGCACGGCGCTGGCCAAAGACATGGGCGCCGACCAGATCATCGTGCTGGACCGGCTGGAGAACCGGCTGGAATTGGCGGAGGAGCTTGGCGCGACGCACACGATCAACATCGACGAGTTCAACACGCCGGAGATGCGGGTGGGACGCGTCCGCGAGATCACGGGCGGGCGGGGCGCCGACCTCGCGGTGGAAGTCGTGGGCATGGCCGAACTGCTTCCCGAAGGACTGGCGATGATCACCAACGGCGGGACCTACCTCGACATCGGTCTCTTCTTCGCCGGCAGGACGGTGGAGTTCGACCCGTCGTCGTTCGTGTTGAGCGGCAAGAAGCTGATGGGCACGGCGATGTACGAGCCGCTGATCCTGCCACAAGTGCTCGACTTCCTGGCGCGGAACCAGGACAGCGTCCCGCTGCACAAGCTGGTGTCACACCGGTTCCCGCTCGACTCGATCAACGACGCGCTCAACCAGTCGGAGTGGGTGAAGGGCCCCACGGCGGTGACGCGCGCGGTCATTGAGCCGTAGGGGCGGGCGCGCGGGGCGCTAGTTGCGGTCGAGGCCGTAGATTTCGACGGCGTTGGCGCAGGTGATGCGGCGGCGCTCGTCGTCGGGGACGCCGACAAACATCTGGTCGATGACCTTGCGGCTGTGGGGCCAGTCGCAGCCGTGGTGCGGGTAGTCGGTGGACCACATGATGTTGCCGACGCCGATCTCGCGGCGGTTCCGCACGGCGTACTTGTCGATGATGAAGGTGGCGGCCCAGTTGCGCCGGAAGTACTCGCTGGGCAGGTGCTTGAGGTTACTGCCGGCCATGGTGCGGTTACGCCAGAACCGGTCGTCGTAGAACTCGAGGGCGCAGGGAATCCAGCCCGCCTGGGTCTCGACGGCGATCATCTTGAGGCGGGGGAAGCGGTCGAACATGCCGGAGATGATGAACCGGATCATGACGTCGCTGAATGCGCCGACCACGCCGCCTAGCAGGCCCGACGGGTCGGGGTTGGCGATGACCTCGGGCTTGCCCTGCTTGGACAACTGCGCCCGCGTCGCGCCGCCGATCGAGATGTGGACGTTGATCGGCATGTCGAGGTCCTGCGCCTCGGCCCAGAAGGGGTCGTCGTCGGGGCTCAGCGCGGCGCCACCGCTGGGGAAGCGGGAGAGCACGATGCCCTTGTAGCCCTCCTTTTTCGCCCGCCGCAGCTCGGCGAGGCTGTGCTCGATGCCGAGGTTGGGCATCTGGAACATGGGGAAGAGGCGAGCGTGGTCGGCGGCGGCAAAGTCGTTGTAGACCCAATCGTTGTAGGCGTGGATCGCGGCCTCGTGGAGGCCGTCGTCGGGGTGGTCGAGGAAGTAATTGATCATGCTGGGCCAGGGATAGATGATCTCGGCGTCCCGGCCGTCGATGTCCATGTCTTCGAGCCGCCCGTGGCCGTCGTAGCAGCCCTTGCGGATGGAGTCGTAGGTCGCGCCGAGCCAGTGCATCTCTTCGTACTGCTTGCCCGGGGTGGAGACCATGCCGATGGGCCGGGCGGGGGCGTCGGGGCCGAACTTCCAGGCGTCGCCGCCGCGGGGGTCCTTGACCAAGGTCGGGGCTTGGTCAAGGTACCTGGCGGGGAGGAATCGCTGCCACATGTCGAGGGGCTCGACGGTGTGGGTGTCGGCGTCGACGACTCGGTACTGCATGGGTGCGCTCCCTTTGGTGCGTATGGCCGGGCTTTGACGGCGGGCTAGCGGCCCTTCCAGACGGGGTCGCGTTTTTCGGAGAAGGCGAGGGGGCCCTCGCGGGCGTCCTCGGAGCCGAAGACGGCGCGCATGACCCACTCGTTGAGCTTGTCCGCCTCCTGCATGCCGTGGCGGCGCCAGAAGGCGGCCATCGACTTGGAGCCCTGCACCGCCAGCGGCGCGTTTGAGGCGATCATCTTGGCGAGCTCGATGGCGCGGGGCATGAGGGCTTCCGGATCGAGGATTTCGTTGACGAAGCCGTAGCGGTAGGCGTCCTCGACGCTCAGGCGGTCGGCGGTGAACAGCAGCTGCTGCACCGCGCCGTAGGGCATGATCCGGGTCAGGTGCTGCACGGCGTAGGCGGCCATGATGCCGCGCTTCGCCTCGAACAAGCCGAAGTAGGCTTCCTTGGAGGCGATCCGGAAGTCGCAGTCGGTGGCGAGCTCCATGCCACCGGCGAGGCAGAGCCCGTTGATCGCGCCGATGAACGGTTTGGGGTGCGTGGACATGCGATAGGCGGTGCCGGCGTGCCGCAATGCGGTCAAGCGGCGCTTGCGTTCGTCGGTGTCGATCTCGCCGGCCTCGAACGCCGTCTCGACCTCCTGCGTCGCGGCGTTGCGCTCCGCCATCTCCTTCAGATCGGCGCCGGCGGAGAAGGCCCGTCCGGTGCCGGTGACGATGCCGCAGCGCATCGCGGGGTCTTCCTCGAAGTCGTCGAGGGCGTCGGAGAACTCCTTGAGGATGCCGCGCCCTAGGGCGTTGAGGCGATGGGGGCGGTTGAGGCGAAAGATGGCGTAGTGGTCGGCGGGGTATTTCTCGTAGTCAAGTTCCGCCATGGGCCGGACTCCTTGGCGCGCGTGGGTTAGACTGTCGCGGCACGATACTAGCCGATTTCCGGGAGAGTTGGGCAGCCATGAAGTTCGGCTTCTTTCTCATGCCGTGCCACGCGCCTTCGGAGAACCCGACGCTGGCGTTCGACCGCGACTTGGAGCTGATCGAGTATGCGGAGAGCCTGGGCTTCGACGAGGTGTGGATCGGCGAGCATCACACCGCCGGGTGGGAGACGATCGTCGCGCCCGACATCTTCATCGCCGCGGCGGCGCAGCGGACGTCGCGCATCCGGCTCGGCACCGGCGTCGTCAGTCTGCCCTACCACCACCCCTTCGAGGTGGCGGAGCGCATGGCCTTCCTCGACCACCTGACGCACGGCCGCCTCGACTTCGGCATCGGCCCCGGCCTGCTCAACACCGACATCCAGATGTTCGGCTTGGACCCCGACGAGCTCCGCCCGATGATGGACGAGTCGCTGGAGATCATTCTGAAGCTGTTCACCGAGCCCGGCCCGCTCAACTACGAGGGCCGGTACTGGACGATCAGGGATATGGAGCTGATGGTGAAGCCGTACCAGCTTCCGCATCCGCAGATGGCGGTGGCGACGATGGGCGGTGAGCATGGGACAGGTCTGGCGGCGAAGCACGGGTTCAAGCTGCTCGCGGCGGACTTCTTCAAGGGCCTCTCCAGCGACATGCTGCGGAAGCAGTGGAAGATGCTGGAAGAGATGGCGAAGGGGCACGGACGCGTCCCGCGGCGCAAGGACTGGCGGGCCGCGGCCTACGTCTATCTGGCGGAAAGCGAGGATCTGGCGCACGACCTCATCGCGGAACTGGCCACCCAAGAGCAGCGCGAGTACTTCATTCCGCTGCGGCGGCGGCCGTCGGACCCGCCGCTCGACCTAGGCAAGGCGCTCGACGTGCGGGAGACGGCCCGGAACAACGGCTGGGTGGTGACGACGCCGGACAAGTGCGTGGAGTGGCTGCGGGAGCTGGACGAAGGCTCGGGCGGGCTCGGCGGCCTGTTGCTCATCGCCACCGAGTGGTCGGACTGGGAGGCGTGGAAGCACTCGCTGGAGTTGTTCGCCCGGTTCGTGATGCCGGAGTTCCGCGGGCACAGCGCCGGCCCCACAGCCTCGTGGCAGCGTCTGCTGCGCAGCCGGGGCGCGTGAGCCGCTCTCTGGACCAGGGCGTGGACAAACTCATCATCAAGGTTGCCCTGAACGAGTGGGTGACGAAAGAGGTGAACCCGCACGTGCCGTACGGGCCGCGCGAGGTCGCCGAAGACATCCTGGCGTGCGCGGCGGAGGGGGCGAGCGTCTTTCATTTCCACGGGCGCGACCCGGAGACTGGGGAGCAGCGGCGCAGCGATCCGGCCATCTACGCGGAGGCGATGCGGCTGGTGGCGGAGTCGAGCGACGCGATCATCTGTCCCGGCTACCAAGGCCTGCCCATCGAGCGGCGCTTCGACCACTGGGAGGCCCTGGCGGCGGACGAGTCGGTGACGCTGGAGATGGGGCCGCTCGACGTGGGCGCGTTCAACCTGACGACGTACGAGGAGCTACGGGCGGGACGGCCTCCGCAGCTCGAAACCTTCAACAACAGCCACGCCGACATGATTTATTGCCTGCGCCTGATCGGGCGGTTGGGGATGGTGTGCACGCTGGGTCTACGGGAGCCGGGCCACCTGCGGCAGGTTCTGGCCTACCACGAGATGGGGCTGGTGAAAGCGCCGCTGCTGCTGAAGTTCTACTTCACCGACCGGCACCCGTACGGGCTGCCGCCCACGGCGCAGGGCCTGGAAATGTACCTCTCGATGGTCCCGCCGGAGGTGCCGCACCTGTGGTTCATCGAAGCGAAGGGCGGAGCCTACCTGCCGATGGAGAGCTTGGCGGTGTCGCAGGGCGGGCACGTCCGGATCGGCATCGGCGACTGTCCGTTGCTCGACGGCGAGCCGCTGTCGAACGCCGAGCAGGTGCGGCGTTTCGCGACGCTGGCGCGCGATGCGGGCCGGGGCATCGCTACGCCGTCGGAGGCCCGCGCCATGATGGGGATTCCGGCGCGCGGGTAGGGCGTTAGTCGCGGGACACCTCGTAGATTGCTGCCGGACCGCCCCTGCGTTTGGCGTCGAGCCATCGCTTGAATGCCCGAGGGCTCTCTCCTGACCGCCGACCTGCAATCAGTCCTTCGACGCTCAGGTCCTCGTCTAGATCGGGCCAGTGGATTCCCTGTCCGGCGCCGACCAGTTCCCAGTTGTCCCTCTCCTGCGGTGTGGCGTGGACAAGCCGTGGGTACCAGGCCAGCGGCGTGGAAATGACACGCCCGTCGGAGAGATTGACGGTTAGGGCGTCTTCGGAAACCGTCACACCCTCTGCTTCCGGTAGTCTCACTTCAATCGTTGAAGTAAGCACGCCACGCCTCCAGAAATGCTTCGCGATTCTTCTCTACGGTTCGTTGGATCAAGTATATCTCCGACCGCTTCAGCCCGCCGCTCCGTTCCATTCGTACGGGATTGAGCCAGAACTTGGCCACCTGATTGTCGCGGGCAACGTGTATGTGTTGGGGTTCCTCTCCATCGGCAGAGTAGAAGAAGAATCGATAAGGTCCTTCCCTTAGCACTGTTGGCATTGTGAGGGAGTGAGAGTCAGGCCTTGGAGACTATCCCCACTGGAAGAGGGCGTTGTTGTGGCCGGGCATGAGGACCATCTCCTGCGATTCGTCGATGGTCTCTTCGCGGTAGCGGAACCATGACTGTAAAGCGGGGTCGGTGTCGCGGGCGGCGAAGAGGTCGGCCATGTGGCTCCACTCGCGCATGAAGAAGAAGGTGAGGACTTCGCGAGGGCTCATGGCGACGGTGTAGGCGCCGAAGAGGAGCCATTCGTAGCGGGCCGCGGCGGGGAGGAAGTCGCGCTCCAGCCGCGCGAGGTAGTCGCCGGTTTCACCCCAGCCGACTTTGATGAACTCGTGCAGGAAGACGCGGCCCTTCAGTCCCTTGCTCAGGAGGTCCTTGCGCTCGGGGCTGAATGAAGCGGGGAGGAGCCAACGGTCGAAGCCGTGGGTGCGGAGGCTGGTGTTGCGCTGCCACCAGTCTTCCATGTCGGTGGACATGCCGGTGCCGCTGAACTGGGAGCGCAGGCTGTGCATGGCGCGCTCGAAGGTGCCCGGCTCGGCGAGGTTGACCGACTTCGGCCAGGGTCCGGATACGTCGGTGGTGCGGAAGCGGCTGGTGGAGGTGGCGCTGGAGATGTCGCCGCGCCGCGCGCCGATGTTGCGCGAGACCATGTCGTCCTCCAGAGAGAGGACGCTGGCCATGTACGGCTCCTCCTGACCGGGGACCGTGTCCATGATTTCGTGCAGGTGGATGGTCGTCATCTGCGGTCTCCTCGCGATTAGGTGCGGAGCGCGCCCTCGGGCGGTCTCACGATCATGTGGGCGCGGAAGTCGGCCAAAAGCTCAACGGCGCGGCGGCGCCATTCGGTGGCCTGAGGGCCGTCTTGCTCGGCCTCCCAGACGGCGCGGGCGTGGTCCCAGTCCTTGAGGCACCAGAGGTTGATGCCCTCGTTGGGGCGGATGACGTGGTGGTAGGCGCCCATGAGCTCGACGCCGCGCTCTTTGGCGGCGGGGATGATGTCGGACTCGATGGCGGCGTGGTAGTCGGCCATCTTGCCCTTCTTGGTCTTGATGCGCTCGAACTGGACGATGGGGGCGTCGAGTCCGCGGGCCTCGCGCTCGGCGCGGTCGGGGGTGAAGGCCGATGGCTCGAGTAGGTCGCTGACGCCGCCGGAGCGCCAATCGAGGGCCTGGCGCCAGAGCTCGTTGAGGTAGGGGTCTTTGTCCTCGCGGGGATATTGGTTTTGCGAGGCTTCGGCGAAGTGGGCCCAGTCGCGGTACTCCCAGAGCACGTTGGCCTCGGGCCAGTCGGCGGTCTGGCCCGCGGTGGCCCAGAGCCCGGCCATGTGGACGCCGTGCTTGGCCTCGTTCTGCGGCCCCCACTTGCGCCGCATGAGGTCGATGTACTTGCCGCGGCCACCCTTGATGATGGTGATGCGTTCGAAGATATAGACTGCCATCAGGCGCCTCCTGCGTGGGCGGATAGTACCACTCGCGGACGGTCGCCGGATGGGCGGATGCTAGAGGGGCTTGACGACCTCGCCGTAAAGGTCGGGGCGGCGGTCGCGGAAGCGGTTGTAGGAGGCCCGGGCGAGCTCCATCTCCTCGCGGCGGAGGGTGGCGATGAGGACCTCTTCGTCGTCGCCCTCGGAGATGGCGAGGTAGCGGCCGAAGGGGTCGCAGATGCAGCTCCGGCCCATGAAGGAGCCTTCGCCCTCCTCGCCGACGCGGTCGCAGGCGATCATGAAGTTGCTGTTCTCGAAGGCGCGGGAGGCGCCCATCCGGTTGAAGATGACTGGGTCGGGGTAGGCGCCGGTGGGGTTGGCGAAGGGGGCGCAGAGGATTTCCGCGCCTTTCAGGGTGAGGGCGCGGGCGAGTTCGGGGTAGCAGTAGTCGGCGCAGATCATCATGCCGATCTTGCCGACGTCGGTCTCGGTGACGGAGAGGGTGTTACCGGGGTAGAAGTAGAACTTCTCGTGGCCGGGGATGTGGGACTTGCGGTGGACGTCGATGACGCGGCCTTGGGGGTCGATGAGGACGCAGGAGTTATAGAGGGAGCCGGTGACGGCGGGGTGGGCCTCGGCCATGCCGGCGACGACGTAGC
>DAOUKH010000091.1:0-17501 GCA_034421515.1 Dehalococcoidia bacterium | reverse complement strand
CCCCCACTGCGGCTCCCTTAAGCCTCCCTCCCTCTGGGAGGGACTGAGGGCGGGCTCGTCCCCCCTCCCCTTTCTCCCCCGGAAGCCCCTGCGCAACCCGCCACGCCGGCCTTTCCCCCGCTGCGGCTCCCTTAAACCTCCCTCCCTTTGGGAGGGATTGAGGGAGGGCAGTCCCACGCGCCACCGCCCGCTTGACACGCCCTCCACGTGCGCCTATCATCAAGTAAGAACGTACGTTCTTGGCCGGGACGCAGTGGCGACACCCTTGCGGACGCGCGGGAGATGGGCGCTACAGCCCCGGCGGGCGCCGGGAGCAGGCCGGAATTGCCCTGCGGACGCGCAGGAGACAGGGCCCTTGCCGGGGCGGGCGCCGGGAGCGGCCCAATGCCCTGCGGACGCGCAGGAGACAGGGCCCTTGCCCCGGCGGGCGCCGGGAGCGGGCCGGAATTGCCCTGCGGACGCGCAGGAGACAGGGTCCCTGCCGGCGCGGGGCGCTGGGAGCGGCCCGGATGGCTACCAGAGCTGGTCGGTGTACTTGTGAGTGCCGACGTCGGTGGGCAGCCAGGGAGAGGCGAAGACGACCTTCCCCTTGCCCGACTCATCGATCTCCGCGCTCAGCTTGACGAAGCGGTCCCAGACCTCGCGGGGGTCGCTTTCCAGGAAGTACATGTGCATCCGGAAGCGGTCGGCGTCGGGAACGTTGTTGGGGATCGTCATCGGCGAGTTCGCCCCCTCGCGGGGAATGGGCGACCAGGAAGCGCAGCTCGCCACGGGCGAACCTTCCATGAGGTCGCGCAGCGGGCCGCCTTTGAGCCAGCCGTCGAACTCGTCTGAATCGACGCCGGACTCCCGCTCGATGGCCAGCGAGACCATGCCGTCGTACCGGTGGTGGAAGGCGAGCTCGACGGGGACGGGATCGTCGTCGCGGTACGCCGTCCAGTCGTAGGTGTAGAGGTAGGTGTGGACGTGGGTGCGCTCGGCGAAGCCGCGGTCGTTGCTGTAGAGCCAGTGCACCTGCGGGCTCGCCCAATCGACGTGCTCCTGATGGTGGTCTTGAAGGATCCAGTAGGTCGAGACGTAGGAGCCCGCCCGCACCGTGGGGGCGGCGATCCGCGCCGGCTCGGGGAACCGGAGGTCCTTCAGGAAGTTCGGGGCGACCCACCGCGCGCCGGCGAAGAGCCACGGCCCGATCATGCAGCCGGCGTAGAAGTGGTCCCGCTCGTACCAGCGGTTATACGCCTGCTCGTGGCCCTCGTGGGGGTCCACCATCGTGAAGAGCATGCTGCCGACCTTGACGGGGTAGTCCTTCTGCAGGGCCATGGCACCGGTTCCTCCGAGTCTCGTCGTGCTGCTACGGGATGCGGGCGAGGCGATTCTAGGAAGGGCGCAAGAGGGTGTCAAACCGGGAGAACGTTTGACGGCGCGCCCTAGACTGGGCCGCATGCGCATCCAATACGCCGTGGTCTGCCACGAGTTCCAAGACGGTCATTGGTTCGGCGTCACTAACCTGATCGGCGTCTGCCACAAGCTCGTGGCGCCGGTGCAACCGCCCGAGGATGGCGAGCTACCCGTCGTGCCGCTGACCCTGGTGGTCAGCCTGATCGACGGCGCCGTGGGCCGGCACAAGGTCTGGGTCGCCGTCCGCGACCCGCGCGGCGAGGTCTCAACGACGCTGCCCCCGCTGGAGATCGACTGGGACGAGGAGTCGCCGACCTTCTTTACGATCTTCGAGGTTCCCCTGCGTATCGCAGGCTCCGGCGTCTACGAGTTCAACATCCTCGTCGATGGTGAGCCGGTCGGCTCGACGCCATTGCCCGTCGAAGTCGCGCCGCCCCCGGGCGGGCCTGAGTAGCCGGCTATTCGCCCATGAACTGAAGGACGAGGTCGCGGGCGCGGGGGCGAGAGTCGAAGTCGATCAAGACGATCTCCTGCCATACGCCGAGCAGTGGCTTGTGGCCGGCGATCGGCACGACGAGCGAGGGGCCGATGAGGGTGGCGCGGGTGTGGGAGTGGCCGTTGTCGTCGGCGTTGAGCGTGTCGTGCTTGTACTCGATGCCGCGAGGGCAGAGCCGCTCCATCGCGGTGTCGAGGTCGAGCACCAGGCCGGGCTCGTACTCCATGATGGCGACGCCGGCCGTCGTGCCCTGAACAAAGACGGTGAGCACCCCTTCCGAGACGCCGGCGCCGCGCGCCTCGTCGACGACCGCGGCGTTGAGCGGGATGACCTGTCCGCCGCCCTGGGTCTCCAACCGAAGCCGTTTGGTAACGATCACGCGCCGCCTCCCTGGGAGGGATTCTAGGGTTCACCGGTGACCCCGGCAACCGAGGCGGTGTTCCCGCCGGCCATTCCGCTTCTGACAGCGTGCGCCCAATGGCTGCAAAACTTGAACTTGTTTTAATACTTGTTACAATATTATGTGGGTGAGGAGGTGTCGCCGTGAAACGCCGTTTTCTAGGCATTGCCACACTGGGCCTGCTTGGGGCCTTGATCGTCAGTGCCTGTTCATCTTCGTCATCGGCCGCCGTCGCCGTGGACGACATCTATGCGATCGGTCTGCAAGGTCAGGCCACAACCGACGGAGTCATCGTGCTGGAGCAGCCGGCGAGAATTGACGTCGAGCTCTCGACCGGCGTCTCCTCGCTCGACGTGGCGCTCGCCCTCCGCAGTGCCCTGCGCGAGCACGGCCAAGAGGTCATCTGCGTGACCCACCGAGGCGGCGACATCTTTTCGCTCTTGGTCCGCGGCGAGGTCGAGATATCGAGTGAACGCTCCGACCTCGGCGGCATCGGCGGGTCGGCGGCGCAGGTAATCCAGCGTCCCGAGGTGATCCAGAGCACGGTGCGGGAATATCTGCGCTTCCTGGAAGAGAACTCCGCCGAGGGTCTGGAGACCGTGGTAACCGAGGAGTTCCTGCCCATCGCGAGCTCCGACCTCGGCAAGGCCATCGAGCTTATCAGCGCCGAGACCCCCGCCATTGGCTGCCATAGCGCGTCGGTCGTGGTGGAGGTGGAGCTCCCCAACGGCGTCCACGAACAGAAAGAGGTCCACCTCGAGACCAACGGCAATCTCTACTGGCGCATCTCCGGCGTCACGCCGCTCGCCTCGTGGACCATGTCCTAAGCGTCTCTTCTTCGGCCTCTCCCGTGTCCCGTCCGGCGCGCTCAGACTTGGGCGCGCCGGGCGGCGGCCTTAACCCCTAGGCTTCCGCCGTCTCCGAGCGCGCATGCTCGACGACGCGCCGCAGCCCCTCGTCGAGCTCCGTCGCCGCCGACCAGCCGAGCAGGCGCCGCGCCTTGGACGCGTCGAGGTAGATCTTGTAGACGTCACCCGGGCGGGCCGCCGCGTACTCTGCGGGACCGTCGAACCCGGTCAGACGGCCAAGGCGTTCGTAGATCGCGTTCACGTTGGTGGGCGCTCCGGCGCCGATGTTGAACGTGTCCCGCGCCTCCCGCTCGACGGCGGCGATGTTCGCTTCGATGACGTCGCTCACGTAGACGAAGTCGCGCTCTTGTAGCCCGTCGCCGAATATGACGGGGCGCTCGCCGGCGAGCAACTTGAGGGTGAAGATGGCGACCACGCCGGCTTCGCCGTGGGGGTCCTGGCGAGGTCCATAGACGTTGCCGTACCGCAGGACCGAACTCTTGAAGCCGTAGACCTGCCGGTAACAATCCAGGTAGGTCTCGAACGCGTACTTACTTGCTCCGTACGGGGAGAGTGGCCGGACGGGGTGATCCTCGCCGCAGGGGAGGTGCTCCGGCTCGCCGTAGAGCGCGCCGCCGGTCGAGCTGTAGACGAGCCAATCGACGCCCGCCAGCCGGCACGCTTCGAGCAGGTTGATCGAGCCGCCGACGTTGACCGCGGCGTCCTCGCCTGGCTCGCGCATGGACCGCGAGACACTCGACTGGGCGGCCATGTGGAAGACGACGTCGGGCCGCTCGGCGGCGACCAGGGCGGCGAGGCCGTCCGACCGCAGGTCCATCTCGTGATAGACCGCGCCGGGAAGCATGTTGGCCGTCCGGCCCGTGGACAGATCGTCGACGCTGGACACGTCGACGCCGTCGTTGAGCAGCCGCTCGACCATGTGCGAGCCGATGAAACCGGCCCCTCCGGTCACCAACGCCTTCCGGTAGCGCAAGCGCGCCCTCCTTTGCCGTCTTCAGTCGCGCAATAGCGTACTACGCCGCGCGGTTCGTTGACGCTCTCTGAAGCCGTTGCTAGCATGGTGCGGCTCTATCGCGGATCGTTGGGGGACTCGATTGCTGGCTGAAGACGGACGCCAATTCGTGAAATACACCTTTTACCAGGTGTCGCCGGAGTGGCGGCGTTTGGACGCCGAATCGAAGGCTCAGGGCAAGCGCGAGGTCGCCGCCGTGGTCGGCGAGCTTTCCGACCGGATGATGATCCGGCCCTACGTGGTTACCGGCACCCGCGCCGACGCGGACTTCTTCCTGTGGACCGTGGCTCTCAACTTGGAAGACCTGCAGACGCTCTCGACGCGCATCTACTCCACCTGCATGGGCGGCTACCTCACCATGCCGCACTCGTTCTTGGCGATGACGCGGAAGTCGCAGTACATCGACCGCCACAGCCACGAGGGCCAAGAGGGCACGCGGCTGAAGATCCGGCCCATCGGCTCGAAGTATCTCTTTGTCTACCCCTTCGTGAAGAGCCGGGACTGGTACCTTCTTCCGCTGGAAGAGCGCCAGGCCATGATGGATACCCACATCAAGGTTGGGCACAAGTATCCGCGGGTGCGGATCAACACCTCGTACTCCTTCGGCCTCGACGACCAGGACTTCGTCGTCTCATTTGAGTCCGACCACCCCGGCGACTTTCTGGACCTGGTCATGGAGCTTCGGGAGACGCGGGGGAGCATGTACACGGTGCGTGACACGCCGATTTTCACCGGCGTCTCGATGGGCATCGACGAGGCCCTCGACGCGCTGGGCGACTGACCGCACGATGGGCAAGTAAGAGACGGAGAGGAGCGATCGATGGCGAACGTCACGTTCTACTGGAAGGCGACCTGAACCTCCTGCCGCAAGGCGAAAGCGTCGCTTTCGGAAAAGGGAATCGAGTTCACCGCCCGCGAGTTCGCGAAGGAGCCGTTGAGCCGCGACGAGGTCCTGCGGCTCTCTAGCGGCGACCCCGCCTCGCTCATCGACACGCGCAAGCCGTCCTTCCGCAAGCTGGGCGTGGACGGCTCGTCGCTCTCCTCGGAGCAGGCCCTCGACCTTATCGCCAAGGAGCCGAGTATCCTCCGCAGGCCGATCTACGAGATCGACGGAGAGATCGTGTTCGGCTCCGATAAGGACCGCCTCGCCGAGCTTATCGGCTAGCCGGACGGACGATGGCGGAGGCCAGGGAGGAAGGCCTACCCGAGGCCGTCGAGCTCTTCAACGCGGGCCGCTACTTCGAGGCGCACGAGGTGCTGGAGCGTCTGTGGCTTGCCGCCGACGGGCTCGACCGCGAGCTCTACCAGGGAGTCCTGCAGGTGGCCGTCGGCCTGCACCATGGAGCGCATGGGAACCGGAAGGGCGCCTCTTCGATGTTGGCCAAGGGCGTGTCGCGGCTCGCGCCGCTCGCGCCTTCGCGCTTGGGCCTCGACGTGGCCCGCCTCCTCGACGACGTGCGCGCCTTCCAAGGGGCCCCACCGGGTGCGCGGCGGGCTCCCAAGCTGCGCCTGCTTCCGTGAATCGTCCAAGCGCCGCGAGGGGCGGGCGTATAATCCGCTGACGCCATGGCGAGCGTCTTCACCATAGGGCATTCCAACCGCGCGTTCACCGATTTCCTCGGCGTGCTCACCGCCCACGAGGTCGAGATCGTCGCGGACGTCCGCTCGTACCCTGCGTCGCGCTACGCGCCGCAGTTCAACCGGAAGCGCCTTGCCTCCTTTCTGGAGGCCAACGGCATCGGCTACGTGTTCATGGGCGCGGAACTTGGCGGTCGGCCTAAGGAGGCCGAGTACTACGACGCCGAGGGGCGCGTGCGCTACGCCAAGCTGGCGCGGAGTCAGCGGTTCAAAAGTGGCCTAGAACGCCTGACAGAGATGCTGCAGGAAGAGCGGGTGGCGATCATGTGCAGCGAGGAGAACCCCGTGTCGTGCCACCGGTGGCTGCTTGTGGGCCTAGCACTTGAGGAGCGGGGCATCGAGACGCTGCACCTGCGAGCGGACGGCTCGGCGCAGGCGGAGGGCGAACTCGAGGGGCCGGGTGGGGGGCACGCAAGCCAACTCCGGCTGTTTGACGCGTCCGTTAGCCCCGATGCGAGCGCCGGGGCGCGTCGATGAAGGACCTGCTGCTGCGGGCGCTCGATACGGCGCGGCTGCGCGGCGCTTCTTACGCCGACGCCCGGTTCGTCGATGAGGAGCGCCAGGTCGTCCTGGTGAAGGACGGCCGTGTCGAGGCGGTCACGTCGGACACCAGCCGGGGCATCGGCGTGCGGGTCATCGCCAACGGCGGCTGGGGCTTCGCCGCCTCGTCGCGGCTCGGCGCGCCCGACGTTGACATGGCGGCCGCGGCGGCGGTCCGGCTCGCCAAGGCCTCCTCCACCGCCCTTCGCGCTCCCGTCGACATCGGGGAGCCCGCTCCAGTCACGGCATCGTACGCCACCCCGGTGCGACGCGACCCGTTCGCCGTCGATCTCTCGGAGAAGGTGGCGTTGCTCACGCGAGCCTCGGACGAGATGCGACGCGTCAAGGGGATCGCGGTCGCTTCGGCGTCGACGGAGATCGGGCGCATCCGGAAGCTCTTCGCCAGCACGGAGGGGAGCTATATCGAGCAGGACCTCGTCGAGACGGGCTGTCTGCTGGAGGCCACGGCGGTGGGCGGAGGCGAGGTGCAGAACCGCAGCTACCCCAACAGCGTGGGGCGGCACATGGGCACCGAGGGATGGGAGCTCGTTGAGCGCTTCGACCTGCCGGGCAACGCGGGACGCATCGCCGAGGAGGCCGCGGCGCTGCTCACTGCCGACCAATGCCCCTCCGGAGAGATGACGGTTATCCTCGACGGCTCGCAGACGGGGCTGCAGGTCCACGAGTCGTGCGGGCACCCCATCGAGCTGGACCGTGTTTTCGGTACGGAAGCGGCCTTCGCCGGCACGAGCTTCCTCACCACCGACAAGCTGGGCTCGTTCCGCTACGGCTCCGACGCGGTCAACATCAGCATCGACGCCACGATCCTCGGCGGGCTGGGTACCTTTGGGTACGACGACGAGGGCATTCCCGCCCAGCGCGCCGCCGTGGTCGACCGCGGCGTCTTCGTCGGCTACCTGACCTCAAGGGAGACCGCCGCGAAGGTCGGGGGCCGGAGCAACGGGGCCGCCCGCGCCAGCGGTTGGGACCGCATTCCCCTTATCCGCATGACCAACGTGAACCTGGAGCCGGGCGAGTGGTCGCTCGAAGATCTGATCGCCGACACCGACGACGGCGTCTATATGCAGACGAACCGTAGCTGGAGCATCGACGACAAGCGGCTCAACTTTCAGTTCGGCACGGAGATCGCCTGGGAGATCAAGGGTGGCAAGCTGGGGCGGATGCTGAAGAACCCCACCTACACCGGCACGACCCCGCAGTTCTGGGGGTCATGCGACGCGGTGTGCGGCGGCGAGTCGTGGATGGTATGGGGCGTGCCGAACTGCGGCAAGGGCCAACCCGAGCAGGTCGGCCACGTCGGCCACGGCGCCGCACCCGCGCGCTTCCGCGACGTGCGCGTCGGCCTGATGTAGCTCCGGCCTAGGAGCCGTCCTTGCCCCCGTCGCCCGCGCCGGGGAACATCCCGCGCACCGAAGCCAGGAGGTTGGTGAACTCCATGGGGAAGATGAACTTCGTGGAGGGGCTGTCGCCCAGGCTCTTGAGGGTCTCGAGGTACTGGAGTCCCATCGTCTTTCCGTCGACGGTCTGGGCGACGCTGAAGATGCGGTCTAGCGCCTGGGCGAAGCCGTCGGCTTCGAGCACTTGGGCCTGCTGATGCGCCTCGGCGCGGAGGATCTGCGCTTGGCGGTCGCCCTCGGCGCGGAGGATCTGGGCCTGCTTCTCACCCTCGGCGACGGTGACGGCGGCGACGCGCGAGCCTTCGGCCTCGATGACGGCGGCGCGGCGCTCCCGTTCCGCCGACATTTGGCGGTTCATGGCCGCCTGAATATCGCGCGGCGGGGTGATCTCGCGGATTTCGACCGAGGTCACCTTGACGCCCCAGCGCACCGTGATCTCGTCGAGCTTGACGCGCAGGGTGTCGTTGATCTGCTCCCGCTTGGCGAGCACGTCGTCGAGGGCGATGTCGCCGATGACGGCGCGAAGGGTCGTGATCGCTACGCCCTGCACCGCGCCGATGAAGTCCTGTACCTCGATGACCGACTTCTGCGGTTCGTTTTCGATCACCCGGAGGTAGATGAGGAAGTCGATGTCGATGGGGGCGTTATCGCGGGTGATGGCGGTCTGGCTGGGGATGGTGATGAACCGCTCTCGAAGGTCCACCTTGCGTGTCCCCGCGTTGATGAACGGCCAGAGCCAGCGAATTCCTGGATGCCGAAGCTCGATGAACTTTCCGAACCGCAGTACGACCATCCGCTCCCACTGGCGTACCACGTTAATTCCGGGGGCCATTGCGTGCTCCTTCCTGATAATGCCAAGCCGGCGGCACATTGCCCCGGCGTTCGATGTTTCGGATGCTCTCCGGGCGCTAGCTTACGTTGTCGCTCTCCGAAGCGTCAATGCACGGGACGCCTCGGCGCCGGACCGTCGTCTCCTGGTTTGCCCTCGGTGTCGCCGCCGCCCTCGGGCAGACTGTGACGTCCCCCTTCGGGCAGCAGGCGGGTGCGCTTCTTCACCCGCAGCGTCAGCCCGTCGAGCTCCTCGATCTCGACGAATTCCCCGGCGGGTACGAAGGCGCCGTTGACCTCCTCCGCGGTCCACAACTGCCCATCGACTAGGACGGAGCCGGTGGGGGTGAGATCGCGTCGGACGCGGGCCGTCTTGCCCAAGACGGCGGGCTGCTCGGCGGCGGGAGCAGACTCGCGCAGTCCCAACCAGGTGAGCAGGGCGAAGGCGCCGCCGAAGCCGCCCGCAAGCCCGCCGACGAGCCACGGGCTTGGATTGAAGTCCGGCCCCGCGAAGGAGGGCGGGTCCGCCGCCCACGGCTCCAGCAGGAAGATCGTGCCGAAGACGAAGGCGACGATGGCCCCCGCGCCGAAGATGCCGAACCCCGCGATCTGAAGCTCGACGTAGAGCAACACCAGGGAGAACAGAATCAGCCCAACACCGGCCCAGTTCACCGGAATGTTGCCGAAGGCCACAAACGCCAACACGAGGGCGATCACCCCAAAGATCCCGGGGAATATGAGACCCGGGTTGAGGATTTCGATGAAGATTGCGAGGCCGCCCAACGAGAGCAACAGTGACGAGATGTTCGGGTCGGCGATGACGTCGATGATGCGCTCGACCCAGCTGAGGCCGATGTCGTTGCAGGCGGCCCGAGGCTCGATGCAACGGATGCCTTCCGTTTCGAGCGTGACGGTCCGGCCGGCGACCTCCACGGCGCGGCCGTCGATCTTGGCGAGCAGGTCGTTCAGGTCGTCGGCGATGAGGTCGATCATGTTGAGGTCGAGTGCCTGAACGGCCGTGAACGAGGCGGCTTCACGCACGGTCTCCTCGTAGGCATTGGGATTGCGTCCGCGGGCCTCGGCGATGCTGCGGGCCAGCGCAGCGGCATCGTTGGTGACCTTGTCGGCCAGGGTCTCGGGCA
The DNA here is from genome assembly GCA_034421515.1 of Dehalococcoidia bacterium. Lineage (GTDB taxonomy): Bacteria > Chloroflexota > Dehalococcoidia > SHYB01 > SHYB01 > DAOUKH01. The sequence goes on along the minus strand of DAOUKH010000091.1, from coordinate 7,760 downwards.
GTTCTTCTCCGCTGCCTGAGATGGGGGTGGCCGCCCCGATGTTGGAACCAGGGGCCATGACGGCGATATGCCCGGCGCCGGTGATGAAGGTGCCCGCCGACCCCGCCTGAGCTCCCTGCGGCGCGACGAAAGTGACGACGGGCACCCCGGCGTCGAGGATGTCCTCGACCATCGCCCGCATCGAATCGAGGCGCCCGCCCGGTGTGTCGACGAGCACGATCGCGAGCCCGCCCTGCTCCTCCTGGACACGCTCGATGGCGCGGTCCAGGTACTTGGCACGGTTGGGGTCGATGATCCCGTCGACGTGGATGAGGAAGGCGTCGCCTGGAGCCTGGGCGCTGACCGGCGCGGCCTGAAGCGCCAACCCCGCCGCCACCAAGCCGAGGTACACCGCGAGCCGTACCCGCCGTCCCAGCGTCCCCATGCGGCTAGTATAGCCGCCGGGCCCGCGCGGTCTGTTACCATGACTCGGTGCAGCCCGTCATCCGCGCGACCCGCCTCGTCAAACGGTACGGCGATCTCACCGCCGTTGACGGCATCGACCTCGAAGTGCGTCAGGGCGAGGTTTTCGGGCTGCTCGGCCCCAACGGGGCGGGCAAAACCAGCACCATCCGCATGACGACGTGCGTGTCGCCGGTGGACGGTGGCGAGCTCCTGGTCGACGGCATCGACGTGACCCAACATCCGCGTGCGGTCAAGCGGCTGCTCGGCGTCGTGCAGCAGGAAGACAACCTCGACACCGACCTCAACGTGATCGACAACCTGCTCATCCACGCGCGCTACTACGGAATCGGTTCCGAAGAGGCCCGGCCTCGGGCGATGGAAGTACTGGAGACCATGGACCTCGCAGACCGGGCGGGGTCGCCTGTCGACACCCTCTCGGGCGGGATGAAGCGCCGGCTCATGATCGCCCGCGCTCTGATGAACCGCCCCAAGGTGTTGATCCTCGACGAGCCGACGACCGGCCTCGACCCCCACGCCCGCCACGTGACCTGGCAGCGTATCCGGTTCCTGAAGGAAGAGGGCGTGACGATGGCGCTCTCGACGCACTACATGGAGGAGGCGGCGCACCTCTGCGACCGGCTGGCGATCATCGACCAGGGGCGAATTCTGGCGGAGGGGACGCCGAGCGAGGTCGTGGAACGGTTCGCGCCGGGCCAGGTCGTTGAGGTGCGGCTGGCGCCCTGGGACCGCGAGGAGGCGCTGGCGCACCTCGAAGGAAGCGCGTATACCTTCGCCGACGCCGTCGACGCCCTCATCTTCTTCAGCTTGCCCGACGGAGTGCCCGACGTGGGCGTGCCTCCGGAGCGGGTCAGGGTCATCAGGCGCCCCGGGAGCTTGGAGGACGTCTTCCTGCTGCTCACCGGCCGGAAGGCAGAACTGCGATGAGGCGGGTCCAGAGGTGAGCGCCTTCGGCGAGGTCTCGACGCTCAGCTTCCGGCTGTGGCGGCGGCATCTCTACGTCTTCCTGCGGTTGTGGAAGAGCGACGCCGTCCCCGTCTTCGCCGAGCCCTTCGTGATCCTGACCGTGAGCGGCATCGGCCTGGGCCAGTTGATCGATGACGTCGACGGCCGGAGCTACCTGCACTTCATCGGGCCGGGGATACTCGGGGCGTACGTGATGTTCGCGCCCACCTTCGAGAACTCGTGGGGCTCATACATCCGTATGGCGGTGCGCCGCATCTACGACGCGATCATCGCCACGCCGCTCAGCATCGAGGACGTGATCACCGGCGAAATCCTATGGGGCATCACGCGGGCCCTGATCATGGGGACGCTGATCCTGATCATCCTTGCGGTCATCGGCGCGGTCGAGTCGTTGTGGGCGCTGCTGGTGCTGCCGTTCACCCTGCTCCAGGGGTTCCTATTCGCCTCGATGGCGATGACGTATACCGCGCTGGCTCCCTCGGTCAACTCGTTCAATTTCTTCTACTCGCTCTACGTCTTCCCGATGTTCTTCTTCGCCGGCGTCTTCTTTCCGACGAGCGATCTTCCCGACGGCGTGCGCGAGTTCTCGTGGGTGCTGCCGCTGACGCCGGCGGTCCACGTCTCGCGCGGCCTGGTGACCGGCGAGTTGGCCTGGACCATGGCCTGGTCCGTCCTCGGCATGGCCGGGGCCGGTCTGCTCTTCTACTACGCGGCGCTGAGGCTGATGCGGCGGCGGCTCATCACATAGAGGCCGGCCCGCTAGTCCTTGACGGCGGTGACGATGTGCCCTTCCATCGGGAGGGTGAGCGCTCCTTCGGCGCCGGTGAAGGGCGCGGCGGCGTCGCGCAGCTCGTCGATGACGGCGCCCCGCTCCTCGGCCGCCATTTCGCCCTTGCGTATCCAGCCATCGATGTCGGAGCTGCCGAAGGCCTCGATTCGGGCGTAGCTTCCGGTGCCGGCACGGGTCTGCACCTTTGCCGGGACGCCGGCCCGCTCGAAGATGTGGGCGAGCTCGGCGGCGTCGCCGAGGGAGAACCGCTCCCGTATCCGCCCCGCCGCGTCCTTGCCGGCGCGGCGTTCGGCTATGCGGACGAACGTCTCGTGGAAGGGAGCGCGGTCGAGGCGGCCCCAGACCGCGACAGTGAGCCGGCCCCCAGGGGCGAGGACGCGCCACATCTCGCGGACGCCGCGCTCGCGGCCGTCGAAGAACATCATAGCGAACTGGCTGACAACGGCTTCGAAGCGGTCCGAGGGGAAAGGAAGGTCGAGCGCGCTGCCCCGAATCCATGTGATCGCGGGAGTCAGACGGCGGGCCACCGCGAGCATCTCGCCGTCCAGGTCCAGACCCGTCACGCGCTCCGGCGCTCCCGCCCGCCGCGCGATTTCACGGGTCAAGGCTCCGGTGCCGCATCCGACGTCGAGGGTGGCCTGTCCAAGCGCGATCTCCGCAGCGTCGGCGACGGCGCGGGCCCACGGCGCGAAGACGCCGGGGACGTAGTCGCGCTCGAAGGTCTCGGCCTCGTCGCGGCGGCGACCGCCCCGGTCTGGTAGGTCGGCCTGTGGGGGATCGGCCACGCGCCGTTACCGCCCGCGGGTGAGGTAGCCCGGCCCGTCGCCGGAGAGGAAATCCTCGCGGGGCGGGCTGAAGATGTCGATGACGACCGTGTCCTCAATGGCCTCGGCGTCGTGCGGGGTATTGGACGGGATGACGCGGACGTCGCCGCCGGTGAGCACGGTCTCTTCGCCGTCGATTACCATCCGTAGGTTGCCCGATTCAACAACGGCGACCTGCTCGTTGGGGTGCCGGTGCGAGGCGACGTAGCAACCTTTGGCGAACTCCCAACGTACCAACATCACTTTCTCGCCGTAGATCATGCGCCGTCCTATGAGGTCGGAGACCTGCTCGCGCGGGACGGCGTCCCATCTCGTCGTTTCCGCCATGCTTGTCCTCCCTTCCGTTGAAGCCCCGACTGGGGCGGGTCAGCTTCCCGACGGGCCGAAGCGTTCGGTGCGAATGGCGTCGAAGGGCACGCCGGCCTCGATGAGCGCCGCGGACGCGGCTTCGACGAACGGCGACGAGCCGCAGACGAAGGCCTTGGGCGGGCCGTCTCCGAGGGCGTCGAGCGTCTCCCGCACCATCGCCGTGTCGATGCGGCGAGTGTAGCCCGTCCAGCCCTCCGGCGCGGCGCGCGTCAGCGTGTGGACGACCCTGAAGGGGCCTTCGTTCAGGCGCTCCAACTCCTCGCGGTAGATGATGTGCTCGAACGACCGCGAGGAGAAGAGGAGCGCGCCCGGGACCTCGGGCGCCGACATGGCGCGGTGGCGGGCCATTGACATAAGGGGAACGATACCGGAACCACCGCCAACGAGCAGAAGCGGGCCGCCCTGCTCCACCCTCCAGGTGAACGGGCCGCCGATGGGCCCCCGCATCTCGATCCGGTCGCCGGGCTCGACGACTTCGTGGAAGTAGGGGGAGACCTCGCCGCCCTCCATGAGCTCGATGGTCAGGTCGATAGCCCCTTCTCGCTCGGGCGGGGAGGCGATTGAGTAGCTGCGCTGGGCCTGGTAGCCGTCGGGAGCGGTGAGCCGCACGTCGTAATGCTGTCCCGCCTTGAACGGCCGCCACTTGGGGAGACGGAACGTGAACGTCTTGACCCGAAAGGTCTCGACAACGACCTGCTCCACCGTTGCAAACCGCCAGCCGGCGGGGGCGGTGGGGTTGGGGCTGGTCATTGCACGGCGCGGTGCGACGGCCGGGGTTAGTCGCCGGAGTACCGCTGCTCGGTCCAGGGGTCGCCGTACATGTGATAGCCGTACATCTCCCAGAAGCCGGGCTCGTCGTCGTCCATGAACCGCAGCCCGCGGATCCACTTCGCCGACTTCCAGAAGTAGAGATGTGGCGCAAGAAGGCGGGCCGGGCCGCCGTGATGAGGGTCGAGGTCGTCGCCGTCGTAGCGGAAGGCGACCATTCCCTTGCCGCCGGACAGGTCTTCGAAGGGCAGGTTCGTGGTGTAGCCGCCGTCGCAGAAGGCCATGACGTAGTCGGCAGGCGGGTCGATGCCCTTGGAGTCGAGGAAGTCGTCGATGGAGACGCCCTCCCACTCGGTGTCGAACTTGCTCCACTTCGTCACGCAGTGGATGTCCGTCTTGATCGTGGTTCGAGGGAGCGCGAGCATTTCGTCCCACGTCCACCTGCCGAGTGTCTCGCCGTCGTAGATGAGGGAGAAGTTCCAGGTGGCGATATCGACCCGCGGCGTCGGGCCGGCAGAGAGGACGGGGAAGTCCCGGGTCAGGTACTGGCCGGGCGGCAGCGGACGCGGCGGCTCGGGGCGGTTCCGTCCAAAGAACCCTCGCGTGACCATGCGGCCTCCTGAACTCTCGAAGCGGCGCCGTGAAGGCGGGCGGTAGTGTACCCGGCGGCGCCGGAGTCGGGCAAGGCTGCGTAGAGGGGGCTGCCGCGACTTCGACACTGGCGGCACCGGTCTGTAAGGGATACGAATGGCGGGCCAGCTTCAGATTCTATGGAACTCCGGCGCTGGCCTCTGCCTAACGCTCACGGTATGATTCCGGCGCTATGACCGCTTCAGAAGTGACGGCGCTGCACCGGCTGCTGGAAGGTGGCGGCGAACGGAAGGCCATCGTCGTTCCGGGCGGGCCGTCGGTGACCTACGACGGGCTGGCCGAGCGCGCCGCGGCGGCCGGGGCGCGCATTGCCCGCGCCGGGGTCGGGCCCGGCGACGTCGTCGCCATGGTGATGGGGAACACCATTGAGTTCGTCGAGACGTTCCTTGGAGCCGCGGCGGCGGGCGCGACGGCGGCCCCGCTCAATCCCGACTACCGCGCCAGCGAGTTCGAGTCGTACTTCGCCGACGCCAAGGCGAGGTTGGTGATCGTCGAGCCGGAGCGCGACGAGGCGCTCGCGGCCTGCCGGACGCTCGGCCTGCCCTATCTGGTCGTCCGTGCGTCGGACCGGGGTGCGGTTTTCGAGCCCGACGTTGGCCGGACCTCGATCACTCCCATCGACGATCCGTCGCTGCCCGCCCTGTTTCTTCATACCAGCGGCACGACGAGCAAGCCCAAGGGCGTGCCGCTGACCCACGCCAACCTCACGGCCTCGGCCGGCAACTCGGCGCGGTCCTACGCGCTGGGACCGGACGACGCCGCGCTCTGCGTCATGCCGCTCTTCCATATCCACGGCCTCGTCGGCGTCGTGCTCGCGACGCTGCGCTCGGGCGGAACGGTGATTCTGCCGCCCCGCTTCAGCGCGACAGCCTTCTGGGACGACGCCGTGGAGAACGGCGCGACGTGGTATTCAGGGTCACCGACGATTCACCAGATCCTGCTTATGCGTGCGGCCGAGACGCCGCCGCCCCGCGAAGTCTTCCGCTTCGCGCGTTCTTGTAGCGCGGCGCTCGCCCCGTCCGTGCTGGAGGAGTTGGAGGAGACCATCGGCGCGCCGGTGATCGAGGCCTACGGCATGACGGAGGCGGCGCATCAGATGGCCTCGAACCCGCTGCCGCCGGGAGAGCGACGGCCCGGCACGGTGGGATGCGGCACCGGCGTCGAAATCGCCCTGCTCGACGACTCGGGGTCGGTGACACCGAGCGGCGGGCCGGGCGAGGTCGTGATCAGAGGGCCCAACGTCATGGGCGGCTACCGCGACAACGAGGCGGCCAACGCGGAGGCCTTCGTCGGCGGCTGGTTCCGTACCGGCGACCAGGGCGTCATCGGCGAGGACGGCTATCTACGACTGACGGGCCGACTGAAGGAGTTGATCAACCGGGGCGGAGAGAAGATATCGCCCCTGGAGGTCGACGCCGTGCTTAGCGCCCACCCCGCCGTCGCCGAGGCGGTGTCCTTCGGGGTGCCCGACGTCAAGTACGGCGAGGAGATCCACGCGGCGGTCGTCCTGCGCGCCGACGTGGGGGTCGAGGAGTTGCAGAGGCACGCCGAGGCAAGCTTGGTGTCCTTCAAAGTCCCGAAGGTGATTCACGTGGCGAGTGAGCTTCCCAAGACCGCGACGGGCAAGGTCCAACGCCGCCACGTTGCGCAAACGTTCTCTGGGGAGTCAGCCTAGTCGGCGAAGCGAAGCATTCCAGGAGGGCGGGAGCATGGAGATTCTGGATGTCCATCAGCATCTCGGACTGATCGAAGACTTCGTCCACGGCACCGTCGAGGATGAATCGGAAGACCCCGAGACCAGGGAATTTCGCACCCGGACGGCAACGATGGACCGGAGCGGCATCCACCGCGCCATCATCGGGCCCGGCTATCAGTATCTCATGCCGAACGGCGTCGCCGACACGGCGAAGCTGAACGACCGACTTGCCCTCTTTCGTGACGAGCACCCCGAGCGCTTCCCCTTCGCCGTGGGGGCGATTGAGCCTCGGCAGGGCGAGGCGGCGCTCGAAGAGGTACGGCGCATCAAACGCGACCTCGGCATGGTCGGTGTGCTATGGCACAACCGGCTGCAGGGCTGCTACGTCGACTCGCCCTGGATGCGGCGCTGCGCCCGCACGGTGATCGACGAGGGCATGACCAACTTCGTGCACTGCCACCAGGGTTCTCTTCTCGAATCGCCGTGGCGCTTGGAGCGGCTCGCCGCCGAGTTCCCCACGGCGCAGTTCGTGGTTATCGACGGTCTGGCGGGCTTCGAGGAGACCGAGCTGTTCTTCGACATCTGCCAGCGGAGGGAGAACATCACCTTCGACACCGGCATGTGGACCGGCGGCGTGGGCAAGATCAACCACGTCAAGCGTGTGCTCGGCGCGCACCGGCTCATCTACGGATCGGGCATCTACTCCTACCCCATGACGCCCTCGCCGACGCTCGTTCCCATCAAGGGCTACGTGGAGGAGTCCGCCCTCACCGACGAGGAGAAGCAGGGCGTCTTCTCTCACAACTTGTTCAAGATTCTGGGAAGGACGCCGCTCGGTGCGGCGGCGTAGTCCGCTTTCCGGGAGCCCGCCATGGGCCATCGCCTGATTTCCGCCGACTCGCACGTCGTCGAGGCGCCCGACCTCTGGGAGCGGCGCATGGACGGCGCCTACCGCGACCGCGCCCCGCACATGAGGCGCGAGGAGCACGGCGACTTCTTCTACTGCGAGGGCCAGCCGCCGAGCAACGTCGGCATCCTGGGGCCCGCGGGCCATCCGCCGGAGCGCTTCGGCGAGCTGAGGCGCTTCGAGGACAACCGTAAGGGCGGCTGGGACCCGGAGGCGCGTCTAAAGGACATGGACGCCGACGGTGTCGAGGCCGAGGTGCTCTACCCCACCATCGGCTTCCGAATGTTCCGCCTCACCGACCCCGGCTACCAGCGCGCCTGCTTCCGC
>DAOUKH010000090.1:0-3357 GCA_034421515.1 Dehalococcoidia bacterium | reverse complement strand
GCAGTGACAGCGCGGTGCGGCCTCCCAACCAGATGGGCACCCGCTCTTGCACGGCGTGGGGGTCGATGATGAAGTCGTCGAAGGCGTAGAACTCGCCCTCGTATTTGGGCTGGTACTGGCCGAACGCCGCGCGGAGCGCCTTCAGCGCGTCGGTGTAGATGGCGCCGCGGTTGTCGAATTCGGCGTCCAAAAGCTCGAACTCTTCCCGCAGCGAGCCAACGCCGACGCCAAGGATCAGGCGCCCCTTGGAGAGCTTGTCGAGGGTGCCGTAGCGCTTGGCCACCGCCAGCGGATGGTGATAGCCCAGGACGATGACCGTGGTGAACAGCTTGATCTGATTGGTGATCGCGGCGAAGAACGACAGCGTCGCCAGCGGGTCGTAGTAGCGGCCGCCGCGAATCTTGGCGACCTCGGTGGGGATGCCGACGTGCTCCGGGCAGGTCAGCCAGTAGTAGCCCAGCTCGTCCGCGGTGGTGGCGATGCGCTTGAGCTCGTCGGGGCCGGCGTCGCGCTCCCACGTGATGCGCCGGCGGGGGTGCAGCGACGTCACCGGCGTGGCGACGCCGAACTTCATGGGCTGGTCGGCCATGGCGGGCCTCCCTTCCTCGAATCGTCAGTTCTGCGGACGGCGCGATGCTACTACGGCGGGCGGCGCTAGGCGAGACCCTCGCGCGGCGACCACCCCGCCTCGGTGAGGCCGCGCCTGATCTCCGCCAGGAGGCCGGGGCCCCGGTAGACGAGGCCGGTGTAGACCTGCACCGCGTCGGCGCCGGCGTTGAGGAGGCGCAGCGCGTCGTCGGCGCCGAAGACGCCGCCCGCGCCGATGACGAGGAAGTCCGGCGGAGCAACGGCCCGCAACCGCTCGACCGCGTCTACGGCGCGCCCGAAGATGGGGCGTCCCGAGAGTCCGCCTTCGAGTTCGCGTGCCTCGTCGGAGCGCAGCGCCGGGTCGAGCGAGGTGTTGACCGCGATGGCGCCGTCGACGGCGCGGCGGCGGCAAACGGCGGCGGCCTCCTTGATCTCGGACGCGCTCAGGTCTGCCGACAGTTTCACCAGGAGCGGCTTCGGCGGCCCCGCCGCGCGGCGCGCCTCGTCGAGGGCGGCGAGGAGACCGTCGAGGGCTTCCGGCGACTGGAGCGAGGTCAGCCCCGGCGTGTTTGGCGAGCTGACGTTGACCACGAAGTATTCGGCAACGTCATGGAGCGCTCGCAGACAGGCAACGTAGTCCTCCGCGGCGGCATCGAGGGGGGTGGCGGCGTTCTTGCCGATGTTGACGCCGACCGGCGCGCGTTGGGGCCGGTGGTGGGAGAGGTTCGCCGCGACTCGGTCCGCGCCCCGGCTCGGGAAGCCGAGGCGGTTCACCAGCGCGTCGCCGGAGCGGAGGCGGAAGATGCGCCGACCGGGATTCCCCGGCTGCGGCCGCGGCGTCACCGTGCCCACCTCGACGAAGCCCGCGCCCAGCGCCTCGGCCATGCGCGCCACGCGACCGTCCTTGTCCCAGCCCGCCGCGATGCCGACTGGTGCTGAGAACCGGAGCCCCCGCCACTCGAAGCCAAGGCCATCGGAATCCCCTCCGCTGATGCGTTCTAAAAGGGAAGCGCCGAAGGGAGCGCGTTGGAGGGATGCCAACAGGGAAAGCGTGAGACCGTGGGCCCGCTCGGGTTCGAGGCGGGCGAGGAAGGGCCAGAGGAGGCGCCGGTAGAGGCTCATGCCGCAGCTCCATTATATGGCCGCGGCCGGCAGTCGGGCGCCGGACGGCTAGACGGCGACCGCGTGCGGGACCGGGTCGCGCCGGAGGATGCGGTGGATCGTCCGAGTGCTCAAGCCGAAGCGGTTGGCGAGCTGCGGCACGCCGAGCGACTCGCCCAGACGGGCCTCGAGGATCGCCACGTCGCGGCGGCGGCGCTCCTCGCGCTGAATCCAGCCGGGGTCGTCATAGCGGCACTGCGGCAGGGGGCAGGTGAGACATGAAGGGTAGAGATCGCAGCCGTTGTCGTCATAGCTGGTGAATTCGGGGAGTCGGTCCAGGACGGGCTCGTTCTTTCGCATCGCCGGTAACCTCCGCTGCTTCCAATCCATCCGTGTTTGCGTTCGTTTCTTGTGTTTCGCTCAGCTAAGGTTTCTTCAGGAAGTTATGCGGCCCGCCGCATTGCAGGCGCGACGCGCTCCGCCGCTCGCAGGAGCAGGCCCAGACCCACGACGTAGGCGTCGTCTTGGGGGCCGTGGTCGAGGGTGAAGCGGCCATGGCCGGTCCGCGCCCGCGCTCCGACCACCTGCGCCTCGAAGTCGTGCCGTTCCTGCGAGCGGTCCTGCCGGTAGACCTGGACGCCGCCGTTTGCCGCGGCGGTCCTGAGCGATTCCGCCAGCCCGTAGCGCGCCTCCGGCCCGTCCGTGACCGGGGCCGCGAGGCACCCCCACGTCCGTTCGACCGCCGCGACCAAGCCGGCGAGGGAGTTCCGTCCGTCGACGGAGGTCCGGGCATGGTCGACGACGAGGAGCGGGCCGCCGTCGATGGACAGCTCGCCGATGGTGACCGTCGCCGCTGGCGCCCCGCCGGGAGCGGACGGGCGGCTCACCACGATCGAAGCGGCGTAGCGCCTGCCAGGCTCGGGAGCGGACTGCCGCTCGTGGTCACCCTGCAGGTTGCGGCGCTGGCTCAGAGAGAAGAGCCGCCCGCTGCGTCCGCCCTCTTCCGGGAGCGGGCGCGGGCCGCGCGGCTCGTCGATGTGCCGCGCCGGAAGGCTCAGGACTTCGGCGCCGAAGAGCGCCGGTTGAAGGGAGTCGTCCCTTTGTTCGCGTCGCTGCGTCGTGATCGCCATGCCGTGCCTCCGCACCGTGCGCGTTCCCGGAACGGAACGTGCGTTCTAAGTCTGTGAGGCCACGGTAGCACAGGCGTTCTAAGTATGTCAAGCGTTTTTGGAACGCAAGTTCCAGATTGGTCTATCAACAGGTTCAGAACAACGCGAATTGACGGCAAAGTAGGGCGCGTCGCGTCGCGCCCGTTCCCTCCGGCCTCTCCCCCCTTGGGGGATGGTTGCGATGCAATCGCCACTGACTCCCCTTCTTCTTCTAAGGGTATGGTCAGGGTGATGTCCAGGTTGTTCTCTCGGTCGATCGTGACCTCCTCCACGACCATACCGAGGACCTCTTTACGCTGCTCGGGGCTCAGCTTGTCGAGACCCTCGCCAACGTTGCTTGCCCACGCCAGCACCGCCTCCGTCAGCTCCCGCTTCGTGGCGCCACTGGCCTCCCTGGCCCGGTAGTCGTCCACCTTTGCCCTCAAGCTCTCCAGCCGCTCGGTGATGAACTTCCGCTGAAGGTCCAACTGCTCCTCGGTGATCTTTGCCGCCACGTAGA
>DAOUKH010000089.1:0-2397 GCA_034421515.1 Dehalococcoidia bacterium | reverse complement strand
GCTGGTAGCTGTTGCGGAGGATGCCGGCCTGGGAGTCGTAGCTGGCCTCGGTCGGGGCGGGCATCCACCTCATCTCGTTGAGGATTTCCTCGTAGTAGGCCGCGGCCAGTTCGACCTCGCGCTCCGGTGTGGGGCCGAGGAGCCACTCAGCGGCGATCTCGTCCATGATGGGGCTCTCGAAGCCGGCCGTATTCTCCTCGTCGAAGGAGCGGAGCTTCCTCGGAATGAGGGCGTTATGGACGGCCTCGTTGTTGGTGACGGCCACGAAGCTGGTGAAGTTCTGGATGTCATCGGCGTTGACGTAGCCGAACTTCTCGTAGTAGACGCCGATGTCGGTGGCCCTAAAGGTCTCCACGTCGATGTCGAGCGTTTGCGCGATCGACTGCGCCATCGCCTCAATGTAGTTGGCGTGGCTCGAAGAGTAGGCGAAGTAGTGGAGTTCGTGTTTCTCGCCTGGGCTCCGTCCCGCCTCGGCCCAGAGTTGCTTGGCGACGTCCGCGTCGTAGATGAACGGATTCTCGTCATCGGGCCGGTTCAGCCCCATTTCCGCCAGCGACGGCGGCTGGTCCCAGACCAAGCTCCAAGTGAGGCTGATCGGCGTCATGATGGCCGCACCCTCGTAGATGTTGTCGATGAGGAACTCGTAGTCGATCGCCTTGGCGACGGCGAGCCGCGCCTTGCGGTCGGCGAACGGGGCGTCGGGGATGCGGTCGGTCGGCCGGTGCTTGAAGATGAGGATCCGCGAGGTATTCCTAGGGACGAAGTACTCGAGGATCTGGCAATCGGGGCACTGCCGCCCGAAGTTCAGCGCGGTGGACGGGCCGGATATGCCGACGCCCGCCGTGCTATGGACCTGCCCGGTGATCAGCGCGGAGCGGGCCAGGTCGGTCCCCATGATGATGACCTTGTGCGCATCGACGTAGGGGAGTGGGTTCCCGTCGGCGCCGATCTTGTAGTAGTTCGGGTTCGCCATGCCGGTCCATTCGATCTCGCCGTCGTATTCGACGAGCATGAATGGGCCTGTTCCCACCATGCGATCGTTGTGGTGGCCGTCAAGCTCCCAGACATCGCGCGGCATGACGCGCGGGTTGAACTGGGCGAAGGTGAAGTGGAAGTAGGGGTCGGCGCTGGCAAGGGTGAGCTTCACCGTCTTGTCGTCGACCGCTTCCATCCCGACGATTTCCCTGCTGTAGGCGAGGGCGTTCGGGGTGGGCTGCTTGTCGCCGTCGGGCTTGAGCAGGTTGCCCTGCCAGTAGTTGATGGCGTGGATGAGGTCGTCAGCGACGACGGAGCGACCGTAGAAGTCGGAGAGGTCGGTCGTGTAGCCGCGCGACCCTTCGGGCATGTCGTGCCACGCCGCGCCCTCATGGATCGTCACCGTCCACTCGGTGGCGTCGGCATTGGAGCTCCACTCGGAGACAAGGTCACCGACAGGGACGCACGCACCCGGATTGGCCACTTCGAGGAGCGGCGCGTACTGGCACGTGAACATCTTCTGATAGCCCATGTTCGACGAGGTCGAGACCGTGTAGGAGCGGTTGATGATCTGGTCGGTGCCCCGGGATGCGCGGTTGAAGCCGTAAATGTGCGTTCCGCCACGCTTGGGGGCTTGCCGCCATCCCTCAAGGCCGGGGCCCTGGATGAAGCGGGCGCCAAGCAGCTCTTGAGTGACGCTGCCGAGGGCGGGCGGTGGCGTCGGCGTCGCCGTTTCGACGACAACCTCAACCTCGACCCGAGCCGTCGGCGTGGGGGCCGGCGTCGGCGTCGCCGCGGGAGCGGCGGTCTGAACAATGACTTGCGGTGTCGGTGTGGGTCCCTCCGTCGGCGTCGCCACGACGACGATCGGCGTCGGGGTGGCCGCGGGAGCGACCGGCGCGGCCGTGGGGTCCTCGCCGCCGCCGCAAGCCGCGGCGACCATGGCGACTGCCATGACCGCGCTAAAGAGAATCAGGACTCGGCTTCTCAGACGTTTCATTCGTCCACCACCTTCCCACGGGCCCATCATCAGCGCTTTACAGCAAGGTAAGACGAGCCGCAGGGGCTTTGAGCGCCGAATTGTAGGGGGTGAGGTCAAGGTTTGCAACCCTTACGTATCAGCCATATGGGGACAGGCCCTACGCGAACGTTAAAGAGACTCGCCTGGGGGCGGGCCGATGCCGCCGCCCAGGCGAGCCTGGTCTTTTCTTCAGGAGCCGCGGTCGGGGAGACCGGGCCCCACTTCTTGGCTAGCTTCTAGTCATCGAGCCAGACGATCTCCGCGCAGTGGGCGCAGTGGTGGTAGGCCCGTCCGCCCACCGTCTGCTGGTAGCTGTTGCGGAGGATGCCGGCCTGGGAGTCGTAGCTGGCCTCGGTCGGGGCGGGCATCCACCTCATCTCGTTGAGGATTTCCTCGTAGTA
>DAOUKH010000088.1:0-9401 GCA_034421515.1 Dehalococcoidia bacterium | reverse complement strand
GCTGGTAGCTGTTGCGGAGGATGCCGGCCTGGGAGTCGTAGCTGGCCTCGGTCGGGGCGGGCATCCACCTCATCTCGTTGAGGATTTCCTCGTAGTAGGCCGCGGCCAGTTCGCGCTCGCGCTCCGGCGTGGGGCCGAGGAGCCACTCCGCGGCGATCTCGTCCATGACGGAGCTCTCGAAGCCGGCCGTGTTCTCCTCGTCGAAGGAGCGGAGCTTGCGCGGTATCAGGGCGTTGTGGACGGCCTCGTTGTTGGTGACGGCCACGAAGCTGGTGAAGTTCTGGATGTCCTCGGCGTTGACGTAGCCGAACTTCTCGTAGTAGACGCCGATGTCGGTGGCCCTGAAGGTCTCGATGTCGATCTCAAGCGTTTGAGAGATCGACTGCGCCATCGCCTCGATGTAGTTGGCGTGGCTCGACGAGTAGGCGAAGTAATGGAGCTCGTGGTGCTCGCCTGGGCTCCGTCCCGCCTCGGCCCAGAGGCTCTTGGCAACGTCCGCATCGTAGATGAACGGGTTTTCGTCATCGGGCCGGTTAAGCCCCATTTCTGCAAGGGACGGCGGCTGATCCCAGACCAGGCTCCAAGTGAGACTGATCGGCGTCATGATGGCCGCGCCTTCGTAGATGTTGTCGATGAGGAACTCGTAGTCGATCGCCTTGGCGACGGCGAGGCGGGCCTTCCGGTCGGCGAACGGGGCGTCGGGGATGCGGTCGGTCGATCGGTGCTTGAAGATGAGGATCCGGGAGGTATTCCTGGGAACGAAGTACTCGAGAAGCTGGCAATCGGGGCACTGCCGGCCGAAGTTCAGCGCGGTGGACGGGCCGGATATGCCAACGCCCAGCGTGCTATGGATTTGCCCCGTGATCAGCGCGGAGCGGCCCAGGTCGGTCCCCATGATGATGACCTTGTGAGCGTCGACGTAGGGAAGGGGGTTTCCGTCGGCGCCGATCTTGTAGTAGTTCGGGTTCGACATGCCGGTCCATTCGATCTCAGGGTCGTATTCGACGAGCATGAATGGGCCCGATCCCACGAGGCGGTCGTTGTAGTGGCCGTCGAGCTCCCAGACGTCGGGCGGCATGACGCGCGGGTTGAACTGGGCGAAGGTGAAGTGGAAGAAGGGATCGGCGCTGGCCAGGGTAAGCTTGACCGTCTTGTCGTCGACCGCCTCCATCCCGACGATTTCCCTGCTGTAGGCGAGGGCGTTCGGCGTGGGCTGCTTCTCGCCGTCGGGCTTGAGCAGGTTGCCCTGCCAGTAGTTGATGGAGTGGATGAGGTCGTCGACGACCACGGACCGGCCGTAGAGGTCGGAGAGGTCGGTCGTGTAGCCACGCGACCCTTCGGGCATGTCGTGCCACGCCGCGCCCTCGTGGATCGTCACCGTCCACTCGGTGGCGTCGGCGTTGGCGCTCCACTCGGAGGCCAGGTCACCGACAGGGACGCACGCCCCCGGGTTGGCCACTTCAAGAAGCGGCGCGTACTGGCAGGTGAACATCTTCTGATAGGCCATGTTCGAAGATGTCGAGACCGTGAAGGAACGGTTGATGATCTGGTCGGTTCCCCGTGATGCGCGGTTGAAGCCGTAGACGTGGGTGCCGCCGCGCTTGGGGGCCTGCCGCCATCCGTCGAGGCCGGGGCCCTGGATGAAGCGGGCGCCAAGGAGCTCTTGGGTAACGCTGCCGAGGGCCGGCGGTGGCGTCGGCGTCGCGGTTTCGACGACAACCTCAACCTCGACCCGAGCCGTCGGCGTGGGGGCCGGCGTCGGCGTCGCCGCGGGAGCGGCGGTCTGAACGATGACTTGCGGTGTCGGTGTGGGTCCCTCCGTCGGCGTCGCGACGACGACGACCGGCGTCGGGGTTGCCGCGGGAGCGACGGGCGCGGCCGTGGGATCCTCGCCGCCGCCGCAAGCGGCGACCACCATGGCGAGCGCCATGACCGCGCTAAAGAGAATCAGGACCCGGCTTCTCAAATGCTTCATCGTCCACCACCTTCCCACGGGCCCGCCTCCATCTTTCTTTCATTCAAAGCGAAGAAAGACGAGCCGCAGGGGCTTTGAGCGCCGAATTGTAGGGGGTGAGGGTCAAGGTTTGCAACCCTTACGCATCAGGTACCGGGAGGAGACATTCGCAGCGACGAATGTCGGCGAAGGTGGCCGCAAGCAAGGCCGAAAGCGTCAGGCCTGTCGAGGGCGTCTCTCCCTACGCCGGTGCGCAGGCAGTGTGCGTCCTCTCTAAGATCTTCTCCAAGAGGAAGAGGCTGGCGGGAAGGGAGCGTTTGACCCTACGGAATCGCCCTTCCTATACTGGCCGCCCGCCCGCGAGGACGCTATGGCCGGTGCATCCCTGCTGCATGGATTCCGCGTGCTCGATCTGACCGACGAGCGGGGGAGCGTCTGTGGGCGCATCCTCGCCGACCTCGGGGCGGACGTGCTCAAGGTCGAGCCGCCGGGCGGGAGCCGGGAGCGCCGGGTGGGCCCCTTCTGGGACGACGATCCCCGCCCCGAGAACAGCCTGTGGTTTCTCTCCTACAACGCCGGGAAGCGCGGCGTGACCCTCGACATTGGGTCGAACGCGGGCCGCCGCATCCTGACGCGGCTGGCCGAGGAGGCCGACTTTCTGGTGGAGTCGGCGCCGGCGGGGAGGTTGGACGGGCTCGGCGCGGGATATGAGGCACTGCGCCGGGTCAACCCTGGGTTGGTCTATGCCGGGGTCACCGATTTCGGCGGCGAGGGCCCGTATAGCCGCTACCTGGGCTCGGACCTGATCACGCTCGCCATGGGCGGCCTGCTTTACACTCAGGGCGAGGCCGGCAGGCCGCCGGCCGGCTTCGCGCTCGGTCAGGGCTACCTTCACGCCGGCGCGGAGGCCGCGGCGGGGATGCTGATCGCCCACTACCAGCGCGAGGCGACGGGCGAGGGGCGCCGGGTCGACGTCTCGGCGCAGGAGGCGGTCACGTGGGGACTGATGAACGCGGCGCAGATCTGGGACTTGAACGGGCGCAACACGGTCCGGGGCGGCGCGGTGCGCCCACGCACCGACGGGGTCATGTACCGCATGCACTGGCCGACCAAGGACGGCTACGTGACCTTCTTTCCCCGGGGCGATTGGGCCGGCCTCTCCGCGTGGATGCTCGACGAGGAGTTCTCCGCCGACCCCGGCCTGCTCCGAGACTGGACGGGCGTGTCGACGCTGACGATGACGCAGGAGGAGCTCGACCACTACGAGGGACTCGCGCGCGACTTCTTTTCCATGAAAACCGCAGCCGAGCTCTATGAGGGCGCGGTGAAGTGGCGCTTTAACCTCTACCCCGTGTTCACGACGCAGCATCTGCTCGACTATACGCAGCTTCGCGACCGGGACTTCTGGATGGAAGTTGAACACGACGAACGCGGCGGGACGCTGACCTACCCGGGCAGCTTCGCCCAGACCTCGACCGCGCCGCCGCGGATCCGGGGACGGGCGCCGCTCATCGGCGAGCACAACGACGCGGTCTACCGGGGCGAGCTGGGGCTGAGCCGGGCCGAGCTCGCCGTCCTGTACGCGGAGGGAGCGATCTGATGGGCTTGCCCTTCGAGGGGGTGAAGGTCGCCGACTTCTCGTGGGTCGGCGTCGGCCCGATCACGATGCGCTACCTTTCCGACTACGGCGCCACGGTGGTGCGGATCGAGAGCGAGCAACGCCCCGACTTCCTGCGGCTCGGCGCGCCCTTCCGCGACGGGGAGTCGGGGATCAACCGCAGCGGCTTCTTCGCCAACTACAACGGCGGCAAGCTCGGCGCGAGCCTCGACCTGAAGCACCCCAAGGCGCTTGAGGTCGCCAAGCGCTTCATCGCCTGGGCCGACGTCGTGGCGGAGAGCTTCACCGCGGGGACCATCGAGCGGCTCGGACTCGGCTACGAAACGGCCCGCGAGGTGAATCCGGGGGTGATCTACTTCAGCTCGACGAACCAAGGCCAGACCGGACCGTACCGGATGCAGCCCGGGTTCGGCACGCAACTCGTCTCCCTCGCCGGCTTCTCGGAAATCGTCGGCTGGCTCGACGGCGAGCCCTGCGGCACCTACGGCGCTTACACCGACTTCATCAGCCCCCGGTACGGGGCCGCCATCCTGGCCGCGGCGCTCGACCGGCGGCGTAAGACGGGCGAGGGGATGCGGATCGACCTGTCGCAACTCGAGGCGGCGCTGCAGTTCCTCGCCCCGCTGCTCCTCGACTACACCGCCAACGGGCGCGTCGCGGGCCGCGTCGGCAACCGCTCGCCCCATGCCGCGCCGCACAATGCCTACCCCTGCGCCGGCGACGACCGCTGGTGCGTGATCACGGTCTTCGACGGCGAGCAGTGGCGGGCCCTGCGGCGCGCCATGGGCGACCCCGGCTGGGCGGCCTCGCCCGACTTCGCCACCGTCCTCGGGCGCAAGCGCCATGAGGACCGTCTCGACGCCCTCATCGGGGAGTGGACGCGGACCTTCGACGCCCAGGAGCTCATGCACAAGCTCCAGGCGGCGGGCGTGCCCGCCGGTGTGGTCCAGACGTGTGAGGAGCTCTTCGCCGACGCGCAGTTAACGCACCGGGGGCACTTTGCCTTCCACGAGCACCCGGAGATCGGTCGGCACGCCTACGACAACTTCGCGCCGCGCCTTTCCGATACGTCGGGGGGCGTCGCGGGTCCCGGACCTTGCTTGGGCCAGCATAATGACACGGTCTACCGCGACCTCCTCGGCTACACCGACCAGGAGATCGCGGAGTTCGCCGCCGACGGCGTCTTCGAATAGCGAGTAGGGGGCAGGCTTGGCCGGCGCTCTCGACGGACTGACCGTCATCGACTTGGCGCGCTTCGCGCCGGGCTTCTACGTGTCGCAGTACTTCGGCGATATGGGCGCTGACGTCATCAAGATCGACGAGCCGCCTCCCAAGGGACGCCGCGGCGGCTTCAAGGACCGCCCGTTGGAGTACAAGGACGTCAAGGACGTCCGCGGGGCGGCGCTCAACACGCTGGAGCGCAACAAGCGCCGCATCACACTCAACCTCAAGGACGATGCGGCACGCGGTGTCTTCTACAAGCTCGTCGAGCGCGCCGACGTGGTGCTGGAGGGGAACCGTCCCGGCGTCGCCAAGCGTCTCGGCGTGGACTATGAGACCTGCCGCGAGATCAACGACCGCATCATCTACTGCTCGCTCACCGGTTACGGGCAGGACGGCCCCTACGGGCAGCGGGCCGGCCACGACATCAACTACATCGCGACGGGCGGCGCGCTCGGCATCACTGGGACGGCGAGCGGGACGCCCGCCATCCCCGGCAACCTGATTGCCGACTACGCCGGCGGTTCGCAGTTCGCGATAATCGGCGTGCTCACGGCGCTCTTCGCCCGCGCCACGACCGGCAAGGGCCAGTTCGTCGACATCGCCATGACCGACGGCGTCTTTTCGCTCCTCACCCAGTTCGTGCAGCAATACCTCAACGACGGCGTCGTCCCGCAGCCGGCGCGGACGCGGCTCACCGGGGCGGAGCCGCACTACTCGGTCTACGAGGCCAAGGACGGGCGATGGATCGGGATCGGGGCGAACGAGCCCTGGTTCTACGCCAACGTCTGCCGCCTGATCGGGCGGGAGGACCTCGCCGACAGCCAGCACGACCTCGACCGCAAGGAAGAGATACGGCAGGCCTTCACGGAGGCGTTCAAGACGAAGACGGCGCAGGAGTGGCACGACCTGCTCGCCGACGAGGACACCTGCGTCTCCAAGGTGCTCGACTTCGAGGAGGTCCTGCGCGACCCGCAGCTCGCCCACCGTGGCATGGTGCTCGACCTCGAGCACCCCGAGGCGGGCACGGTCAAACAGGTGGGCTTCCCCGTGAAGCTGTCGGCGACGCCCGGCGAGGTCCGCCGCTTCGCCGGCCTCAAGGGCGCCCACACCGACGCCATCCTGGCCGAGCTCGGCTACTCGGCCGAGGAGACAGCCGGCCTCCGCGATGCGGGGTCGGTGCTGTGACGCGGCCGAGCCCTAGAGGCGCTGCGCGATGACGCGCTCGTAGTCGGGGAAGTAGCGGCCGATGACGGGCAGGTCGAAGCGGCGGAGGATCGATTCCTTGGGCTCGCGTTCGAGGAGGAAGGCGAAGGAAGCCTCGACCAGCGCCTCGGGGGTTGCCTTGCCGCCGGCAAGCCGTTCGTAGTCGCTGCGGCTGAGGTTGACCTCGTGCCGGGTGCTCGACCCGCCCCCGGCCACGACGACCTCGGCGGTCCAGCCGCCGGCGGACTCGGTCAGGCTGACGCGCACGCCGTCCATGCGGATCTCCTAGCGGAGCATGCCCAGTTCTCTGGGCAGGCCCTTCATCTTGCCGGAGGACATCCGCTTCATCATCTTGCGCACCTGCTGGAACTGGCTGAGCAGGCGGTTGACGTCCGAGGGGGTCGTGCCGCTGCCGTTGGCGATGCGCTTGCGGCGGCTGCCGCCGATGATCTCGGGCTTGGCGCGCTCCCTGGGCGTCATCGACTGGATCATAGCCTCGACGCGGATGAGGCCGGCGTCGTCCATCGCGCCCTTGGGGAGCTTCGCGCCCAGCATCTTGCCGCCGGGGATCATCTCGAGCACCTGGCCGATCGAGCCGAGCTTTTTCATCTGCTGGAGTTGGTCGAGAAAGTCGTCGAGGTCGAAATCGGCGCGGCGGACCTTCTGCTCGAAGGCCTTCGCCTTCTCCAAGTCGACCGTTTCTTGGGCCTTCTCGATGAGGGTGGCCATGTCGCCCATGCCGAGGATGCGGGAGGCGAGGCGGTCGGGGTGGTAGGGCTCGAAGGCGTCGGTCTTCTCGCCGGTGGCGATGAATTTGATGGGCAGGCCGGTGACGGAGTTGATGGAGAGCGCCGCCCCGCCCCGGGCGTCGCCGTCGAGCTTGGTGAGCACCAGGCCGGTGAGGGCGAGGCGTTCGTGGAAGCCTTGCGCGACGTTCACCGCCTCCTGGCCGGTCATGGCGTCGACGACGAGCAGCAGCTCGGTGGGGTCGAGCTTGCGCTTGATCTCGGCGAGCTCGTCCATCATCTCTTCGTCGATCTGGAGGCGGCCGGCGGTATCGAGAATCACCCAGTTGGCGCCGACCTCGCGGGCCCGCTTCAGCGAGCGCTCGCAGACCGCGACCGCGTTCGCGGCGGCGCCTTCGTCGTAGACCGGCACGTCAGTCTGCTTGCCGAGGGCGACGAGCTGCTCGACGGCGGCGGGGCGTTTCACGTCGGCGGCGACGAGCAGGGGACGGTTGCCCTGCTTTCTCAAGAAGACGGCGAGCTTGGCGGCGGTGGTCGTCTTCCCTGCGCCCTGCAAGCCGGCCATCATGACGATGGTCGGCGGGGCGCTGGCGGCGGTGAGGTTCTTCTGCGCGCCGCCGAGAATGCCGGCGAGCTCCTCGCGGACGATGTCGACGACGGCCTGGGCAGGGGTCACGCCTTCGAGGGCACCCGGCTCGACGGCCCGCTCCTTGACCTTGCCGACGAACTCGCGGACGACCTTGAAGTTGACGTCGGCTTCGAGGAGGGCCATGCGCACCTCGCGCAGGGCCTCGTCGATCTCCTTCTCGCCGATCCGCCCGCGCCGTCCCAGCTTGTCGAAGACGGCGCCGAGCTTGTCTGAAAGCGCTTCGAACATGACGGCGCTCATTCTACCCCGTCTCAGCGCCCCAAGTGGCGCGCGGCCCGCGTGCTAGAATCGACCCTCCCCATGCCCACCCGCCCTCGCCCGTCATGATTCCGGTCAAGCTACGCCTGCGGAACTTCATGTGCTACCGGGACGGCGTTCCCGAGCTGCATCTGGAGGGGCTGCACGTCGCCTGCCTGTGCGGGCCAAACGGGGCGGGAAAGTCGGCGCTCCTCGACTCGATGACGTGGGCGCTCTGGGGAAAGGCCCGCGCCAAGTCGGACGACGACCTCATCACCATCGGCCGCGCCGAAATGGAGGTCGAGCTCGACTTCCTGTCGCAAGGCGCGGCGTACCGGGTCGTTCGCAAGCGGTCGCGGGGCGCGGGGCGCCGGCCGGGCAAGACGCTGCTCGAGTTCCAGGTCTTGTCGGGCAGCGAGTCCGCGCCGATCACGCAAGGGACACTGCGCGAGACGCAGCAGCGCATCGTCGAGACGCTGCGCATGGACTACGACACCTTCATCAACAGCGCCTTCCTGGTGCAGGGCCGCGCCGACGAGTTCACCCTGAAGACGGCGGACAAGCGCAAAGAGGTGCTCGCGGAGATCCTCGACCTCGGCTACTACGACACGATCGCCGACCGCGCCCGCGAGGAGGCCCGCCGAAAGCAAGGCGAAACGGATGCCCTCCGCACGACGATCGGTGAGTACGAGGTCGAGCTTGCGACACGGGGCGAGCGCGAGGAACGCGCCGCCGCGGCAAAACAGGCCCTGGCCGAAACTGAGGAGGAGCGCGGCGCGGCCCAGGCGGCGCTGGACGGGCTCAAGAAGCAAGTCGTTGTCCTTGAAACGAAAGAGCGCGAACTGGGGCAACTGAAAGAACGCGCGGCTGGCTTGCAACGAGAGCGGGCCGATCTGGAGACGGCGGTCACGGCGGCGAAGGCCGAACAGGCCGGCTACGAGGCCCGTATCAAGGAACAGGACGAGATCGAGGCAGGGGTCAAGCGGTTCGAGTCGGCGGCGCAAGAGAAGAACCGGCTCGAAGAGTTGGAGCGCCGCTCGCTGCAACTGGCGCGGGACAAGGCGGAGCTCGAAGGAGCCATCGCGCGGGCGCGGTCGAAGGCCGAGGCCGACCTGGAGCGGGAGCGCGAGTCCTTCGCCGAAGTGGAACGGCGGGCAGGCGAACTCGCCGGGTCGCGTGACGCCGTGTCGCAGGCGGAGGGACGGCTCGCCGTTTTCGCACCGCTGCGGCAACAGCGCGACGAGCTTCGCCAACGCGTGGAGGAGTCGGCGCGGATGGCGGGCGAGCTCGAAGCTCAGAACAAGCAGCTTCGCGCCGAGATGGACGAGATCAAGGAGAAGATGGAGCAGCTGCGCGCGGGCAGCGGGGTCTGCCCGCTCTGCGAGACGCCGCTGAGCGAGGACCGGTGCGAGGGCGTCCTTGCGGAATATGAATCGAGGGGCAAGGCGAAGGGCGACGCGCATCGCGAGAACCAAGCGGAGCGGAAGGCGCTGGAGGAAGCGGAGAAGGCGCAGCGGGCCGAGGCCGACGGCATCGACGCCCGGCTGCGCTCCGAGGAGCCCGCCCTGCAGACCGAGATCGGCAGCCTCAAACGTGCGTTGGCCGACGCGGAGGAGGCGGTCGGTGCGCTGCCCCAGCGCCGCGCACAAATGGACGAGGCGGCGAAGCGTCTCGAGAGCGCGGCGTCCGAGGAGCGGGAGCGGCTCGAACAGGTCGCCGCGCAGCTGGCCGAGTTGGACTTCGACCCGGCGGCGCTGGAAACGGCGCGGG
>DAOUKH010000087.1:0-14737 GCA_034421515.1 Dehalococcoidia bacterium | reverse complement strand
GCTCGTCGATCTCGTCGACGCGGTGGATGAGCTTCGCGTCGGGGTCGCGGCGGGGGTCGGTCTCGTAGAGGCCGTCGGTGTCGGTGAGGATGATGAGCAGGCCGGCGTCGACGACGTTGGCCACGGCGGCGGAGAGCGTGTCGTTGTCGCCGAAGACGATCTCTCCGATCTCGTGCACGTCCACCACGTCGTTCTCGTTGACGATGGGGACCACGCCGAGCGCGATCAGTCCCTCCAGGGTGTTGCGGACGTTGAGGTACCCCTCGCGGTTGTCGAGGTCGCCCTTGGTGATCAGGGCCTGGGCGACCTGCATGCCGTGCTCGGCAAAGCCGTCGGTGTACCGCTGCATCAGCCGGCTCTGTCCGAGCGCGGCCATGACTTGCTTGAAGGGGATGTCCTTCCGCCGCAGGCCGCCGTTAGGACGGCGGGCCATCACTCCGAGGATCTCCCGTCCCGCCGCGATCGCGCCCGATGAGACGAGCACCACCTGGATCTCCATGCGGTGCAGCGCGGCGACCTGTCCGATGATCCGCCGGATGGTCGGCGCGTGGAGGGAGTCGCCGCCCGCGGTGAGCAGATTCGTGCCCACCTTGACGACAATACGGCGGTAGCGGGATGAGACCATGACGCGTTCGCGGCGGGCGCCGAAGGCGAGGCTCGCCGCTTCTGTCCTACTGAAGCTCTCTCGATTATACCCGCCGCTGTCGAAAATCGACGCGCCGCTGCTAGAATGGGGCGGCGAGGGCTAGCCGCAAGGCGTCTAGCCCTGCTTTGGTGTGCCCAAAGGGGCGGAAGGAGCAGATGGCGCTACAGGGACTGCTTGAGCTGGCGGAGGCCGCTCCCGGCTTCGACGGCCTCGCCAAGCGGCTGGCGGCCGGGGAAGAGGCCTCCGCGGGCCTCATCGACGGGGCCAAGCCCCTGCTGCTCGCCGCGCTCTGGCGCCGCCTGCGGCGTCCGATGGTCGTCATCGTGGCCCGGGCGGAGACGGCCCGGTTCCTCCACGAGCAGACCCTCGCCTACGCCGGCGAGGACGCCCCTGCCTACGTGCTCCCCGAGCTCGACTCCACCCCCTACGAGCGCCTCGCCTCCGACCGCAGCACCGTCTCCCAGCGCTTGGCGGCCCTGTGGACGCTAAACCCCGCCGGTGAATCGCGGAACGGCGCCATCCCCCCGCTGATTGTCGGCTCGGCCTACGCCTTCGCGTCGAAGACCCTCGATCCCAAGCGCATGGCCGAGCTGTCGCACACGGTCCGCCGGGGCGGCGCGCTCGACCCCATGGGCGCGCTGCGCCGCTGGACCCGCATGGGCTACCGCGTCGAGCCGGCGGCGGAAATTCCGGGCGACGTCAGCCGCCGCGGCGGCATCCTCGACATCTTCCCGCCGTCGTCGGAGCGTCCCGTGCGGATCGACCTCTTCGGCGACACCATCGACGCCATCCGCTTCTTCGACCCGGAGTCGCAGCGCTCGCTCGACGCGGTCGAATCGGTCACTATCACCCCCGCCACGGAGCTTCTGCCTGAAGACGACCGCCCCCCGCGCCTCGACACGGCGGACCTCGACGACGCCTGGCGCGAGCAAGTCGAGGCCGACCTGGAGAAGGTCGCCGCCGGCGAGCCGTTCGACGAGCAGGACTTCTACCGTGGTCTGGCGGCGCGGCGCCCGGCCACGGCGCACCTGCCCGAGGGCGGCATCGTCGTGCTCGACAACCCTCGCCGTCTCCGCGACGCCCTCGACGAAGTCCACGCCCAAGCCGTCGAGCTTCGGGAACGCCTGGCCGCCCGCGGCGAGCTCCCCGACGACCTGTCGCCACCGTACGTTTCGCTCGACGAGATGGGGACGTCGGCACAGCGCGGAGCCGCGTTCACCTTCGAGCCGTTCGGCGCCGAAGACGCCGCGTGGCCGTTCACGCCGCCGGCGAGCTATTCGGGCCGGACGCGGGCGCTCATCGACGACATGCCGGGCATGCGCGCCGAGGGGCGCCGCATCGTGCTGGTCAGCCAACAGGCGCCGCGCCTCAGCGAGCTTCTGGAGGAAGCAGGTATCGCCGCCGTTCCCTCGGCTGAACTCCCCGAACTGCCGCCGCCGGGGTCGGCAAATCTCGTGCACGGCTCGCTCGCCGAAGGGTGGGCGCTCGACGCCGAGGGGACGGTCGTCCTGACCGACGCCGAGATCTTCGGCCTCTCCAAGCAGCGGCGCTACCGGCGGAAGCGCGCGGCGCACCGTCAGTCCTTCCTCTCCGAGCTGAGCCCGGGCGACTACGTCGTCCACATCGACCACGGCATCGGCAGGTTCGCCGGCGTGATGCTCCGCAAGACGGCGGAGCGCGAGCGCGAGTACCTCGTGCTGGAATACGCCCAGCGCGACCGGCTCCTCGTGCCGGTCGACCAGATCGACCGCGTGGGGCCGTACCTCGGATCGGGAGAACGGACGCCGTCGCTGACCCGCCTCGGCACGCAGGAATGGAACCGGGTGAAGGCGCGGGTCAAGGCCTCGGCGGCGTCGGTGGCGCGCGACCTGCTCGACCTCTACGCCTCCCGCGAGGTGGCCTCGGGCCGCGCCTTCGGCCCTGATACCCCCTGGCAACAGGAGGTCGAGGCCTCCTTCCCTTATGTCGAGACCCCCGACCAGCAGCGCGCCATCGATGAGGTCAAGCAGGACATGGAGAGCCCCAGGCCGATGGACCGCGTCATTACCGGCGACGTCGGCTACGGCAAGACCGAGGTCGCGCTGCGGGCGGCCTTCAAGGCCGTCATGGAGGGATCGCAGGCCGCGATCCTGGTGCCGACAACGGTGCTCGCGCTCCAGCACTTCGAGACGTTCACCGAGCGGCTCGCCGCCTTCCCGGTCAAGGTCGAGATGCTGAGCCGCTTCCGCTCGGCCAAGGAGCAGGCGGCCATCGCGGCGGGACTGCAGTCGGGCGAGGTGGACATCGTGATCGGCACCCACCGGCTGCTCCAGAAGGACATCGCCTTCAAGAACCTTGGCCTCGTGATCATCGACGAGGAGCAGCGCTTCGGCGTCGGCCACAAAGAGCGCTTGAAGCAGCTACGGAAGGAAGTGGACGTGCTCTCGATGAGCGCCACGCCGATCCCCCGCACCCTCTACATGTCGCTGGCCGGGGTGCGGGACATGAGCGTCATGGAGACGCCGCCCGAGGAGCGCCTGCCCATCAAGACCTACGTGTCTCCGAGCGACGGCGACACGATGCGCGAGGCGGTGCTGCGCGAGATGGAGCGCGGCGGGCAGGTCTTCCTCGTCCACAACCGCGTCTACAACATTGGCATCGTCGCCGAACGGCTGCGGACGCTCGTCCCCGAGGCGCGGGTGCTCGTCGCCCACGGCCAAATGCCGGAGCAGCAGCTGGAAAGCGTGATGCTCGCATTCCAGCGCCGCGAGGCCGACGTGCTCGTCACCACGACGATCATCGAGTCGGGCCTCGACATGCCCAACGTGAACACCCTGATCGTCAACGACGCCGACCGCATGGGTCTGGCGCAGCTCTACCAGCTGCGGGGCCGGGTCGGCCGGGGGGCCAACCGCGCCTACGCCTA
The DNA here is from genome assembly GCA_034421515.1 of Dehalococcoidia bacterium. Lineage (GTDB taxonomy): Bacteria > Chloroflexota > Dehalococcoidia > SHYB01 > SHYB01 > DAOUKH01. The sequence goes on along the minus strand of DAOUKH010000087.1, from coordinate 11,186 downwards.
CTTCTTCTTCCACCCCGACAAGAAGCTGAAGGAGACAGCGGAGCGCCGTCTAAAGACCATCCTCTCGGCGACCGAGCTTGGCGCCGGCTTCCGTATCGCGATGAAGGACCTGGAGATTCGCGGCGCGGGGAACATCCTCGGCGTCGAGCAGCACGGCCACATCGCCGCCGTGGGTTTCGACCTCTACGTCCGGCTGCTCGGCGAGTCCGTTGAGGAGTTGCGCGCGGCCCACGAGGGCAAGCCACCGCCCCCGCCGAAGCGCCCCCAAGCCTCCATCGACCTGCCCGCGCCGGCGCACCTGCCCAACGACTACGTCCCCGACCTGCCCGCCCGGCTCGCCCTCTACCAGCGCATGACCGCGCTCCGCGAGCCGACCGGGGTCGACGGCCTCGCCGACGAGCTGCGCGACCGGTACGGCGAATTGCCCGAAGAGACCGAGAACCTGCTCTTCATGCTGAAGGTGAAGCTCCTCGCCACCAAAGCGGGCGTGATCAGCGTCGCCCAGCAGTCGGGCGAGGTTGTCCTCGCCGGCGACGAACGCACCTGGACGAACATTCTGGGAGTCCAGCGCCCCTACGGCGACGGCGTGCGCGTCGGCAACACCCGCGTCCGCCTCGATATCAAGCGCCTGGGGAAGGGTTGGCGCGGCGTGTTGGAGCGGATGCTCACCCAGGCCGGATCGGCGGGACCCGCAGCCTAGTTCCAGGCGTCCAGGAGCGGAGGCAGCTCGTCTAGGCCCCGGATGCGAGGCACATCGTCGTGCTTGGCATGGAGCCATTCGCGGTCGAGGAGCACCGCCCCCATCCCAACGTTGCGCGCCCCGACGACGTCGCCGTGGTACTGATCGCCTACGTGGACGGCCTCGGCGGCCGCCACGTCCGCCGCCCGCAGGGCCGCCTCGAAGATCGGCGCGTGGGGCTTCGACACCCCCACGTCTTTCGACCGGATCTTGCAGTCGACGTACGGCCCGATCCCCATGTTGTCCGCGATGACGTCGAGGTCTTGGAAGATGTTCGAGATCAACCCGACCGTCAGCCCGCGCTCCTTGAGTCCGCCGAGCACCGGCTCCACGTCGTCGTAGGCGGTCAGGATCGACGGCACGGCGCGGACCTTCTGCCAGATCTCCTTCGCCTGGCCGAACGGGACGTCGGCGCCCGCGCCTTCGAGGATGAGGCGCTCGTACTCGGCGAAGAAGTCGAGGCGGGCCTCCGGCGTCATCCGCTGGATGTGCCCCCGCGCGTTCTGCTGCGTCATGAAGGCGTCGGCCCTGGCATAGCCCTCGGCGATGCCCCGCGGCGTGAGGTCGAGGCCGTGCTCCTTCGCGACGGCGATTTGGATCTCCTCGCGGGGCGGATGAAAGCGCGCCAGCGTGTTGTACACGTCGAAGAAGACGGCCTTGATCATGCGTTTGAAGCAGTCCCGGAGGGCCCCTAGAATGGCGCGGGTGATTCTAGCATGACGCCGCTCCTGCAAAGACTCGGACACGGCATCGAATCGGTGCGCGACGGCGTGCTCGACCTCATCTTCACCCCCCGGTGCGTCGAGTGCGGCGACGAGGGCGCCTACATGTGCGCCTCCTGCCTCTCCGCCGTCGAGCCGGAGCGCTCCGCGTTCGAGATCGGCGCCGGCGTCGAGACACGCGCCGTCTACCGCTTCGAGGGAGCGGCGCGTAAGGCGGTGCACCAGCTCAAATACCAGGGCGTCACGGCCCTGTCCCCAGCCTTGGGCAGGCTCATGGCGGCGCGCCTAACCAAGGCCGCTGAAACGGACGAACGCCCGACGGTGATCGTACCGGTGCCGCTGCACCGCTCGCGCCTCCGCGAGCGCGGCTACAACCAGGCCGAGCTGCTGGCCAAGGAGGTGGGCCGCCGGACGGGGACGCCCGTGGCAGCCCGCCTGTTGAGCCGGACCACGGCCGCCCCACCGCAGGCGCAGGCGAGGTCGGTCGAAGACCGGACCGCCGCAGTGCGCGGGGCCTTCCAAGCCGCGCCCGAAGCCGACAACGCCCACGTGCTCCTCATCGACGACGTCTGCACCACGGGCTCGACGCTCGCCGCCTGCGCCGAAGCACTGGCCGACGCCGGAGCGGCCCACGTCGCGGCGCTCACCTTCGCCCGCGAGCCGGGCCCCGGCGCCTAGCCTGCCGGCGGCCCCATCCCTTGCCCGCTAACCGGCGCCGGGGTACGATTTACCTTCACCCCAACACACCAAGGACCGCCCTTTGGACATCCAAATCGCCGGCAAGAACTTCCACGTTCCCGAACGTCTCCACGACTACGCGGAGCTAAAGGTCGGGAAGCTCGACCGCTACCTCCCCAAGGCGCAGTCGGCGCGCGTCGAGATGCGCCGCGAGAAGACGAAATCGGCCTCCGACCGCTGCATCGTCGAGGTCACCATCAACGGCAGCGGCGTCGTCCTCCGCGCCCAAGAGCGGTCGACCGACCACTTCACCGCCATCGACTCGGCGGCCGACGCACTGCGGCGTCAGGCTCGGCGCTTCAAGACCCGGGTGAGCAAGCGCCGCTCAGGCGGCAAGGCAGCGGAAGTGCTCGCGCCGGAGCTGTCGATGGACGACGAGCCGGCGGGCTCGGTCGTGCGCCATAAGCGCTTCGCCATGAAGCCCATGCCGCCCGAAGAAGCTATCGACGAGATGGAGCTCCTCGGCCACAGTTTCTTCCTGTTCCTGAACCTCGAGACCGGCACCCACAACGTCGTCTACCGCCGCGCCGGCGGCGACTACGGCCTCATTGAACCCGAGCCGCTGTAGCCCGCAGCCAGCCTCTCCGCCCTCTCCCGTTAAACCTCCCTCCTCTGGGAGGGACTGAGGGCGGGCCCGCCCCAATTGTCCGCGCCTTGACGCCGTTGCTATAGTGTTTGCGCCTCGCGGCCGACCCCACCAAGGCGGCCAGCGAACGAAGGCGCAGAACGTATACAGAGCCGCTTGGATCGCCCCCCACGACCGAGACGGAACCATGGTCCCCACTCCCGCCCCGTCGAGCGCTCGACTGAGCGCGCTTCTCTGTTCTTGGGAGCCTCAGGCTCTACCGGCCCGGTGGCTACGCGCCCCGGATACGCCGTTCTCCTCATCCCTCCGCCGCAGCCCTAGCCGAGGCCGCGCCCCCCGCCGCGATGCATGACGCCATCACCGACGTCCCCGGCATTGCCGTGGGGCATTGGACCGACAAGCGGGCCGCTACCGGCTGCACCGTCGTGCTCGCCCCCAAGGGCGCCGTCGGTGGCGTCGACGTCCGCGGCGCGGCCCCCGGCACCCGCGAGACCGACCTCCTCCGCCCCGGCGCCCTCGTCCAAGAGGCGCAGGCCATCGTGCTCAGCGGCGGGAGCGCCTTCGGCCTCGACGCCGCCTCCGGCGTCGTCCGGTTCCTCGAAGAACGAGGCGCGGGCTTCCGCGTCGGACGCCGCCGCGTCCCCATCGTGGCCGGGGCGGTGCTCTACGACCTCGGCGTCGGCGACGGGCGCGTCCGGCCCCAGGCCGAGCACGGCTACGAGGCTTGCGTCGATGCCGACCGAGGGCCGGTCGAGCAGGGCTCCGTGGGCGCGGGAACGGGCGCGAGCGTGGGCAAGGCCCGCGGCCGCAACTCCGCCGTCAAGGGCGGTCTGGGAAGCGCCTCGGCGGTGATGGGCGACGGCACGGTCGTCGGCGCACTCATGGCGGTCAACGCCTTCGGCGAGGTCGTCGACGAGGAGGGGAACGTCATCGCCGGCCCTCGCGACGAGGAGGACGCCGGGTTCGCCGACACCATCGAAGAGCTGCGCAAAGGCCGGACGAAGAAGACCGCGGGCGAGAACACCACCATCGGCGTCGTCGCCACCAACGCCGCGCTCAACAAGGCGGAGGTCAACCGCGTCGCCCTCATGGCGCAGGACGGCGTGGCCATGGCGGTGCGTCCGGCGCACACCATGTCGGACGGCGACGTCGTTTTCGCCCTCGCCACCGGCGAAAACGCCGACGGCTCACGCCGCGGGCGCGGCCGCCGCAGCGACGTGACCGGCATCGGCGCGGTCGCGGCCAAGCTCGTCGCGGAGGCTATCGTGCGTGGCGCGCGGCTCGCCGAAAGCACCGGCAAGACCCCCGCCATCAAGGACCTCGACCGGATTGACCACGATGCCGCATAAGATCGGCTTCATCGGCGCGGGACGGGCCGGATCGGCGCTCGCCGACGGCCTGACGCGCGCGGGCTACACCGTCGCCGCGGTCTACAGCCGCAGCGCCGGCTCCGCCGCGCGGATGGCGCAGCAATGCACGCCCCAGGCCGACGCCGCGCCGAGCGCGCAGGCCGTGGCCGACGCCTGTGACGTGGTCTTCGTCACCACGCCCGACGACGCCATCGGGCCCGTCGCCGCGAGCGTCCGCTGGGGCGCCGAGCACCGGGCCGTGCACTGCAGCGGCGGCCTTCCTTCGTCCATCCTCGCCCCGGTGCGCGGCGCCGGAGGCGAGGCGGGAGGCTTCCACCCCCTGCAGACCTTCGCCGCAACGGAGGGAACACGTTCCGGCGCGGCCCTGCTCGAAGGCGTCACCGTGGCCATTGAAGCCGAGGGCGCCCTCCGAACCGAGCTGCAGGAAATGGCCGAGGCGATGGGGTGCCGCCCCATCGTGGTCAGCGCGGAGGACAAGGCGCTCTACCACGTTGGCGGCGTGCTGGCATGCAACTACGTCGCCGCCCTCTTCGACCGGGCCGCCGGCCTCTGGGAGCAGATCGGCATCGACCGCGCCGACGCGGAGCGGGGGCTGATGACATTGCTCCGCTCGACAGTGGACAATGTCGCGCGGCTCGGCGCGCGGGGGAGCCTGACCGGCCCCATCGCCCGCGGCGACGCGGGCGTCGTGCGCCGCCATTTGGACGAAATCGGCTCGCGGGCGCCGGCGCTGGAGGGAGCATACCGCGAGCTAGGGTTGCTGGCGCTGGACCTCGCCCGGCGCAACGGAGCGATCAAGGAGGACGCGGCGCGGGCAGTGGAGACCGCGCTACGCGAGACGGAGGCACAACCGTGAGGACGATGCTCAAGAGCAAGCTCCACGGGGCTACGGTGACGGAAGCCAACGCGGACTACGAGGGCAGCATCACCCTTGACCCGGAGCTCATGAAGGCCGCCGACCTCCTGCCCTACGAGCAGGTGCACGTGCTCGACGTCGACAACGGCGCTCGTCTCGTCACCTATTGCATTGAAGGGAATCCGGGCGACGTCTGCATCAACGGCGCCGCGGCCCGTCTGGTCAACGAGGGCGACAAGGTGATCGTCCTCGCCTACCACACCGTCGAGCCCTCGGCGGCGCGGCGGTTGAAGCCTCGGTTAGTCTATTTTGGCGAAGAGAACCGCATCGTCCGCATCAGCGATCGCGACAGAGTTGGAGTCCCTTCATAGCCGCCGGTACCGCAACGGCTGGGAAAGCGCGGACCGTACGGGGAGGAACATGATGAGAATCACCATCGACCACGTGAAGAAGCTGCAGGCGGCGGGCGAGAAGATCGTCATGCTCACCGCCTACGACTATCCGACGGCGCGCATCGTCGACGAGGCGGGCGTGCCGCTCATCCTCGTTGGCGACAGCCTCGGCATGGTCGTCTTGGGCTACGACACCACCGCGCCGGTCACGATGGAGGACATGCTCCACCACGTGAAGGCCGTGGTGCGCGGCTCGTCGCGGGCCATGGTGATCGCCGACATGCCGTTCATGTCCTACCAGGTCAACACCGACGAGGCGCTGCGGAACGCGGGACGCCTGGTCCAAGAGGGCGGCTGCCAGGCCGTGAAGCTCGAAGGCGGCGAGCGCACCGCCGAGGCGGTCCGCCGCATCGTCGAGGCCGGTATCCCCGTCGTCGGCCACCTCGGCCTTACCCCGCAGTCCGTCAACCAGCTCGGAGGCTTCCGCGTCCAGGGCAAAACGCCCAAGGCCGCGGTGCAGCTTATGAACGACGCCAAGACGCTGGAGGAGGCGGGAGCCTTCTGCATCGTCCTCGAATCGATTCCCGTCTACGTCGCCAAGGCCGTCACCGACCGGGTCGACATTCCCACGATCGGCATCGGCGCCGGCCCCGACTGCGACGGCCAGGTGCAGGTGGTCCACGACATCGTCGGGCTGTTCGACGACTTCGTCCCCAAGCACGCCCGCCGCTACGCCAGCACCAACGAGATCATCGCCGAGGCGGTGCGCCGCTACGCCGCCGACGTCAAGAGCGGCAGCTTCCCCACGGCGAAGGAGAGCTACGGCGCCAACAAGCCGGCGCCCCGCGAGGTCACCACCGCCCTCTAGGCGGGCGCCGGAATGCGGGTCTTCCGCCGGATCGCCGAGTTCAGGGCGGCGCGCACCGCCTTGGCCGGCTCCCTGGGCCTCGTCCCAACGATGGGTTACCTCCACGAGGGGCACCTTTCATTGGTGCGCCGCGCGCGGAGTGAGAACGCCGCCGTCGCCGTCTCCATCTTCGTGAACCCGGCGCAGTTCGGCGCCGGCGAGGACCTCGAGTCCTACCCCCGCGACCTCGCCCGCGACCTCGCCATGCTGGAGGCGGAGGGCACCGCGCTGGTCTTTGCGCCCGAGCCACGGGAGGTCTACCCCGACGGCTACGAGACGACCGTCGAGCCCGGCCCGCTGGCCGAACGCCTCGAAGGGGCCAGCCGGCCGGGCCACTTCGCCGGTGTCCTCACCGTCGTCGCCAAGCTCTTCAACATCGTGCAGCCCGACACGGCCTATTTCGGTCAGAAAGACGGCCAGCAGGCGCTGCTCATCCGGCGCATGGCCCGCGACCTCGACTTCCCCATCGAGATCGTCGTCGCCCCGACCGTGCGCGAGCCCGACGGTCTCGCCATGAGCAGCCGCAACACCTATCTTTCGCCCGACGAACGCGCCGCCGCGCTCTGCCTGAGCAAGGGGCTGCTCGCCGCCGAGGCCGCCTGGAACGTAGGCCAACGGGAAGCCGACGCGCTGCGCCGCATCGCACGGGCGCCCATCGAGGCCGAGCCTCTGGCGAAGCCCGACTACCTCTCCCTCGCCGACGTCGCAACGCTAGCGGAGGTCGAGGGTGAGGTGCGCGCCGCGGCCATGCTCTCCACCGCCGTCCGCATCGGCGCGACCCGCCTCATCGACAACGTCCTCCTCGAGCTCCCATAGCCCGCCGCGCCGGAGACACCACCCGCCGCTTCGCCTATGATTAACCGGCGCTTCACCTCCCCCGGTACCGCGCCCCCCTTCGCTCTCCCATGAACATCTTGGTGACCAACGACGACGGCCTCTACACCCCCGGCATCTGGTGTCTGGCCGAGGCGATGACGTCCGTGGGCACGGTCACCGTGATCGCCCCCGACCGCGAGCAGAGCGGCGTCGGGGCCGCGGTGACGATCCAACACCCGGTCCGTGTCTCGGAAGTGATGCCCCGCATCGAGGGCGTCAAGGCCTACTCGGTGGAAGGCACGCCGGGCGACTGCGTCATCCTCGCCATGCAGGGCATCATGCCCAAGCCCGACCTCGTCGTGTCGGGAATCAACGAGGGCGCCAACACCGGCATCTACGTGATGATGTCAGGCACGGTCGGGGCCGCGGTGCACGCCAATCTCTGGGGCGCGCCCTCGATCGCCCTCTCGGTAACCACGCTGACCGACGTGCGGTTCGACGCGGCCGCGGCGGTCGGTCGGGTCTTGGCGCAAATGTTCCTTGACAAAACGTTGACCGGGCCCATGCTGCTCAACGTGAACCTGCCCAACATCCCCCTCGACGAGATCGAGGACGTGCTCGTCACCAAGCTGGCCCAGGGCGCATTCGAGCCGAAGCTGGAGAAGGCGCAGAGCCCCAAGCACGACTACTACTACATCGCGCGGGGAAAGACCGAGTGGAACGCGGAGAAGGGCTCCGACATCTGGGCCGTGCGCAACCGCCACGTTTCGATCACCCCCCTCCACCTCGAGCTGACCTCCGACGTCTTCGCGCCGGTGCTGGCCGAGTTCGCCCCCGTCATCGCCGAGCGGCTCAAGAACGGCCGCGGAGTATAATGGCGCCGCCATGAGCGAGCCCGCCGATACGCCGCTTTTCCCCTTGGGCGTCGTGCTCTTTCCCACGCAGCCCCTGCCGCTCCGCATCTTCGAGGAGCGCTACAAGCTGATGATCAGCGAGTGCCTGGAGCAGAACACCGGCTTCGGCGTGGTCCTCATCAAGCAGGGCCGCGAGGTCGGCGGCCCGGCCGCCCCCTTCGAGGTCGGGACGATGGCCAAGATCGTCGACGCCCAGCGCTTCCCCGACGGCCGGTACAACCTCCACACGGTCGGCGAGACGCCCTTCCGCCTTCGCCGCGTCACCCAGATGCGTCCTTACATGCGCGGCGAGATCGAGCCGCTGGAGCACGTCGCGGAGAGCGGCGAGGGCATGGCCCCCCTCATGGAGACCGTGCGGCAGCGTTTCGCCGCCCACGTGGACGTCCTCAAGGCCATCTACGGCGGCGAGCCTCCGCCGCTCGACCTCTCCACCGACGACCCCGAACGGCTCTCCTACATCGTCGCCAACATCCTCGCGGTGCGCATGGCCGAGAAGCAGACCCTCCTCGAAGAGCCGAGCGCCCTCGAACGACTCAAGCGCGAAGCGGCGATGCTCGCCCGCGAGAACAAGGCGCTGCAGGCGATGCTCTACCTCCGGCAGCAGGGGAAGGGCGGGCCCGAGTCCGGCGGGCAGGGCGGCCTCAGCGACCGGATTTCTCCCAACTAGGCCGGGCGCGTGGACGTCATCGAGCTTCGCGGCATCGAGTGCTTCGGCCGGCACGGCGAGCACGAGTCGGAGCGCACAACGGGGCAGACCTTTGAGGTCGACATCGCGATGTACGCCGATCTCACCAAGGCCCGCGCCTCCGACAAGCTCGCCGACACCATCGACTACGCCCGGGCCCACGCTATCGTCGAGGAGATCGTCAGGGGGCCGAGCCTCCACCTGCTGGAGCGCCTGGCCGACAAGATCGCGCGTACCATTCGCCGCGAGCTCCGTCCCAGCAAGGTCGTGGTGACGGTGCGCAAGCCGAAGCCGCCGTTTGGACAGGCGCGGACCGGTAAGGCGCAGGTCACCGTGACCCTGGAGCGCTGAGCGACACGCGCACTTGCCGCAGCCGGAATCGCGCCGCTATACTGGCGCCGCGGCCCGCTTCAAGGGCCCCAACGGCCCAGCGGCGTGAGGCGCCCCCGGTTCGGCAGATCTCACACCCGGCCCTTCCTCAGGAGCGACGACGAATGGGACGACCCCCGAAGGCTCGCACGCTTGGCGCATTGAAACGGAGCTCCTACCGTAGCTCCACGGTGAAGCAGGAGCTCCGCCGCAACCTCATCGCCAAGATCAAGAAGGGCGAAGACCTCTTCCCCGGCATCGTCGGCTACGACGACACCGTCATACCCCAGATCGAGAACGCGGTCCTCTCCCAGCACGACGTCATCCTGCTCGGCGAGCGCGGCCAGGCCAAGACCCGCCTGATCCGCGCCATGATCAACCTGCTCGACGAGTGGATTCCCGTCATCGCGGGAAGCGAGATCAACGACGATCCCTTCAACCCCGTCTCCAAGTTCGCCGTCGAGCAGGTGGAGACCCTCGGCGACAAGACCCCCATCGCCTGGGTGAACCGCGAGGAGCGCTACGCCGAGAAGCTGGCCACCCCCGACATCACCATGGCCGATCTCATCGGCGAGGTCGACCCCATCAAGGTCGCCGAAGGCCGCTACCTCTCCGACGAGCTCACCATCCACTACGGCCTCATCCCCCGCAACAACCGCGGCCTCTTCTGCATCAACGAGCTCCCCGACCTCACCGAGCGCATCCAGGTCGGCCTGTTCAACCTCATGGAAGAGCGCGACGTCCAGATCAAGGGCTACCGCGTCCAGCTCCCCCTCGACGTCTACGTCGTGGCCAGCGCCAACCCCGAGGACTACACCAACCGCGGCCGCATCATAACCCCGCTCAAAGACCGCTACGGCTCGCTGATTCGGACGCACTACCCCAAGGACATTGGAGAGGAAATCCGCATCGTCGAGCAGGAAGTCTCCCCCGCCGACGCCGGCATCGAGACCCACGTCCCCGAGTACATGAAGGAGATCATCGCCGAGATCACCGCGCTCGCCCGGCGCAGCCCCGACATCAACCAGCGCTCCGGCGTCAGCGTCCGGGTTTCGATCTGCAACTACGAGAACATGGTGAGCAACGCCGTGCGCCGGGCGATCCGCGCCAAGGAAAACCCCGCCGCGCCCCGCATCACCGACCTCGAGTTCCTCCTCGCCTCCACCAACGGCAAGATCGAGTTGGAGAGCGTCGAGGAAGGCCGCGAGGGGCGCGTGCTCGAAGAGTTGGTCAAGAAGGCCTGCCTGAACGCCTTCGGCCGCTACGCCAACATCGGCGACATGGAGCCGCTCGTCGCGAGGTTCGACGAGGGCCTCTCCTTCGACGCCGGCGAGGACGTGCCGTCCCGGACCTACGTGAAGGGCCTCGCCCGCATCCCCGAGCTCCAGGCGGCCGTCGCGGCCCTCAAGACGCCGGAGGACGCCGCCAGCACCGCCTCGGCCATCGAGTTCATCCTCGAAGGCCTGCACCTCAACCGCCGGCTCAACCGCGACAGGGTCGAAGGCGCCTTCCGCTACCGGGGGTAGCCATGCCCGCCTACCGCTATTCGCGTTGGGACGGACGCCAAGAGGTCTTCCCTCCCGACGATAGCGCCATCATGGAGGAGCTCTCCGACCAGCTCCTCCAGCACGGCGACATCAACGCCGCCCTCCGCGCCCTCATGCGCGCCGGTCTGCCCCAGCCCTTCGGCGAACGCGGCATGGGACTCCAGGACCTGCTCGACCGGCTCCAGAAGCGGCGCCGGGACGCCATGAAGCGCTACAACCTTGACTCGGCGCTCGACGACATCCGCACCAAGCTCGACTCCATCTTCGAGAAAGAAGAAGCCGGGCTCCAACGCGAGCTCGACCGTTCCCAATCCCTTCGCGAAGAAGGCGCGGGAGAGGCGTCGGGGCTCGACTCCGACGTCCGCCGCAAGCTTGCCGAGGACCTGGAGCGGCGCGCCTTGAGAAGCCGGGAGTCGCTGGCCGCCGTCCCGCGCGACGACCCCGCCCAGGCCATCGAGGCGCTCCGCAACTACGAGTTCATGGACGCCGAGGCCAAAGCCGAGTTCGACGAGCTGCTCGACATGCTGCGCCGGCAGGCCGCCGAG
>DAOUKH010000086.1:0-6523 GCA_034421515.1 Dehalococcoidia bacterium | reverse complement strand
CAGCTCGGCACCATTCCCGGGGGCGGCGGCGTGGGGTAGAGGCAGCGGTAGCAGCCCTCGCCGGGCTCGAAGACGGTAGCCTGGCCTTCGAACAGGAAGATGCTGCCGTGCACCAGCGTCGTGTTCGACAGGTACGCCGCGTCGTTCACGAGGTAGCGTGTCGAGAAGTTGTCGCTCCCGTCGACCACGATGTCGTAGTCGGCGAGGATGTCCATGATGTTTTCGGAGCTCAGGCGCTCGTTGATGGGGTTGACCCGCACGTCGGGGTTGATGTCGTTCAGGGTTTCCTGCGCCGAGACGACCTTGGGGCGGCCGACATCGTCGGTGTCGTGCAGGATCTGGCGCTGGAGGTTGCTCAGGTCGACGACGTCGAAGTCGACGACGCCGAGCTCGCCGACACCGGCGGCGGCGAGGTAGAGCGCCGTCGGCGAGCCGAGTCCGCCCGCGCCGAGCAGCAGCACCTTCGATTCGAGGAGCTTTCGCTGCCCGATGCCGCCCACCTGGGGCATGATGATGTGCCGCTGATAGCGCTTGAGCTGTTCCGCGGTGAACGCGAGCGGTGGCGCGGTGGTCGTCATGTCCGGCTTGCCCCCAAATCCGGCGCGGCCTCCCACAAGCCGCGGCCGACTGCAACCAAAAGAGTCGTCAACAGAAGTATAACAGAGCGAATCACGCCCGGACAAACGGGCGGGCGCCTCTGACCACCCCGGCCCATTACTGCTAGAATGTTGCGCGCCCTTTTGGAAAGCAGGCGGCGGCGGGCGCCTGGTATGTGCCGGCCCGCGCGCCGCGGGAGATTTGTAGATGAAACCGGTCTTTTCGCCTGAAGACGAGGACTTTCGCCAGGAGGTCCGCGACTTCTATGCCGCCGAGCTGCCCGACGACTGGTTCGGCGGCATGTACGACGAGTCGGACCGCTCGTTCGAGATCAACAAGCGGCTGAAGCAGATGATGGCCGACAAGGGCTGGCTCACGATGGCCTGGCCCAAGGAGTACGGGGGCCAGGACGCCCCGCTGACCCGCCAGGTGGTCTTCGCCGAGGAGAGCGCCTACCACCGGGTCAGCGCCCGCGACGCCGGCACGGGTTACCTCGGCATCGCGCTGATGCAGCACGGCACGGAGGAGCAGAAGCAGCGCTTCCTTGGCCCCATCTCGCGCGCCGAGATCGACTTCCACCAGGGCTTCTCCGAGCCCAACGCCGGCTCTGACCTCACCGGCCTGACCACCCGCGCCGTCCGCGACGGGGACGACTACGTCATCACCGGCCAGAAGATCTGGGGCGGCCACGTCGAGCGGTCGGCGTACAGCTTCCTTCTGGCGCGGACGGACCCCGAGGCGCCGAAGTCGAAGGGGATCAGCCTCTTCATCATTCCCACCGACACGCCGGGTCTGCGCGCCGACACCTTCGAGAACATGGGCGGCGGTCACCAGCAGGTCGTCTACTACGACGACTGCCGGGTCGACGCGAACGAGTGCCTCGTCGGCGAGGCGAACCAGGGGTGGTACATCGCGGCGACGGCGCTCAACCACGAGCGAGCCTTCGTCGAGCACGCCGCCAACGGGCAGCGCCTCCTGCTGGAGCTCATGGACCTGTGGCGCGCCCAGGGGCGCGACAAGCTGCAGGACCACCGCACCCAGCTCCTGCGCCAGAAGCTGGCCCAGGTCGCCGTCGAGATCGAGGTGTGCCGCGTCCTCAACTACCGGTTCATCTGGCTCTACGGCGCGGGGAAGGACCCCAGTTACGAGGCGTCGCAGGTGAAGATCTTCGGGAGCGAGATGACGCAGCGGTTCATGCACGTGGCGGGCGAGGTGCTCGGACTGTACGCCCAGGTGCAGCGGGCGAACGGCGAAGCGCCGCTCGCGGGCCGGATCGAGCAGCAGATCCGCTACCAGCCGGGCTACACCCTGATGGGCGGCACCAGCGAGGTGCAGCGCAACCTCATCGCCGTCCGCGGCCTCGGCCTGCCCCGCTAGCCGCGACGACGGGAGGCGCCACAATGACGGTCCAAGGCTTCGACCACGTATCGCTGCCGACGGCCGACTCCGACGCCTTCATCGACTTCTACCGGCGGCTCGGCTTCACCATCCTGTACGAGGAGGAGTGGCGCGCGGGCGAGGCGAAGTGGTTCGCCGTGCAGATCGGGCCGAACGCCAAGCTCAACGTCCACCCGCCCGAGTTCTGGCAGAACCCGCGCTTCACCGCCCGGGGCCCCACGGCGGTGCCGGGCTGCGGCGATATCTGCTTCTCCTTCGACGGCACCATCGAGGAGGCCAAGCAGTTGATCCTCGACGCCGGCGCGGAAATCGCCTACGGTCCCTACGACCAGAAGGGCGGGGGCGACGCCGGACAGCGCGACGGGACGAGCGTATACACCCGCGACCCCGACGGCAATATCCTGGAGTTCATGACCTACCCGCCGCGGTAGCTCGACCACACCCTCACCGGAGCCGACCTATGCACCCTGTCTTTTCTCCCGAAGACGAAGCCTTCCGCCAGGAGGTGCGCGACTTCTTCCGCGCGGAGCTGCCCGACGACTGGTACGGGATGCAGGGGCACGAATCGGAGGAGGCCGCCAAGGTCATCCAGAACATCCGCAAGAAGCTGGCCAAGAAGGGCTGGCTGACGATGGCTTGGCCCAAGGAGTACGGCGGCCAGGAGGCCACGATCACCAAGCAGCTCGTCTTCTCGGAGGAGAGCGCCCGCCACCGCGTCATCGTGCGCGAGGCCGGGGTCGGCTACCTCGGCCCCGCCATCATGCAACACGGGACGGAGGAGCAGAAGCAGCGGTTCCTCGGCCCCATCGCCCGGGCTGAGATCAAGTTCCACCAGGGCTTCTCCGAGCCCGACCACGGCTCCGATCTCGCCGGCCTGCAGACCCGCGCCGTCCGCGACGGCGACGACTACATCATCAACGGCCAGAAGATCTGGGGCGGCCACCTCGAGGAGGCCCAGTACAGCTTCCTGCTCGCCCGGACCGACTCCGAGGCCCCCAAGCACAAGGGCATCAGCTTCTTCGTCATCCCCTCCGACACCGAAGGGCTGCGCCCGGAGACCTTCGGCAACCTCGGCGGGGGCAAGCAGCAGATCGTCCACTACGACAACTGCCGGGTGAACGCCGCAGAGTCGCTCATCGGACAGGAGAACCAAGGCTGGTACATCGCGACGACGGTGCTCAACCACGAGCGCGCGTTCGTCGAGTACGCCGCGATGGGCGAGCGCATGCTCCAAGACCTCACCGTCCTCTGGCACGAGCGGGGCATGGACAAGAGCGACGACCCGGTCGTGCGGGTGCTGCGGCACAAGCTGGCCGAGTTCGCGGTCGAAATCCGGGTCTGCCGCATGCTCCAGTACCGGTTCGTCTGGCTCTACAACGCCGGCAAGAACCCGAGCTTCGAGGCGTCGGAGCTGAAGATCTTCGGCAGCGAGATGACGCAGCGCTTCGCGCACACCGCTCTGCAGGTACTCGGGCTCTTCGGCCAGGTCGACCGCGACACGCCCAACAGGGCCCATCTGCTCCTCGACGGCACGGTGGACCACGCGCTGCGCTATTCGATCGCCTACTCGATCATCGGGGGGACGAACCAGATCCAGCGCAACGTCATCGCCACGCGCGGCCTCGGCCTGCCGCGGTAGCGGGGCTGCGGGCCCGGTCGCAGGCTACGTCTGTACTACCTGAATCAGGTTGCCGCAGGTGTCGTTGAAGACGGCTATGGTGACGTTGGCCACCTCTGTCGGCTCCATTGCAAATGCTACGCCCAGCGACTTCAGCCTCTCATATTCCGCGCCGATGTCCGTAACGCCAAAGGAAGCCGCTGGGATGCCTTGGTCAAATAGCCCTTTCTGATATGCCTGAGATACCGGGTTGTCGTTTGGTTCAAGCAGAAGCTCGACCCCATCCGGATCATCAGGCGAGACTACGGTAAGCCACTTGAATTCCCCCACGGGAACGTCCTGCTTTTTCAAGAAGCCGAGGGTCTCCGTGTAGAACTTCAGAGCTTCCTCCTGGTCCCTTACGAAAATGCTGGTGTGTGTAATGCGCATATCCGGCCTCCTGTTTTCATAGGCTTACTTGAGCCATCGGTTCATAACAGGCCTGCTGCGTACGTCGTTGAAGGCAAGCTGGCACATATCGCAACGATCGGATGACTGAGGGAGGGCGCGCCGCAGCCCACCGCTGCGCGGGACGAAGGCGCCTACCGCCGAGTCCGCTGAAAGGCGCGCCAGAGCATCGAGCCCACGAGGACGATGATGAGGACGATGATGAGTTTGGTGAGCATGGGCTTTGCGGCCCCGGCGCGGCGGTTGGGGACACCATTCTAGCACCGGCGCTCCCGGCGAACGCGGCCCTTGACCCCTTCGAGGGCGCCCTGTAGCGTACCGACCCGGCTCCCGGACTCCGCCCATGACCTGGTCCGCCGCGCTCCGTGTTGCCGTCATCGCCGTGCTGCTCGCCGTCCTGGCGGGCGGTATCGTGGCGCTGGTTGTCGGCGAGGGCTCGTCCGGCGGGATTGAGATCACGGTGCCGCCGGACGACGGCGAGATCCGGGTGCACGTCGCGGGCGCGGTGGCCCGGGAGGGCGTCTACGACCTGCGGCGCGGCGACCGCGTGCTCGAGGCCGTCGAGGCCGCCGGCGGCCTGCTCCCCGACGCCGACATCGCGTCGCTGAACCTGGCGGCGCGCCTGACCGATGGCGAGCGCATCGACATCCCGAGGCTGGACCCAGTGCCGGTACCGGCGGCGACTCCCGCTCCGCTCGACCTCAACCGCGCCACTGCCGCCGAGCTCGAGGCGCTGCCAGGAATCGGCCCCCGGCGGGCCCAGGCGATCCTCGACTACCGCGAGGTGAGCGGCGGCTTCGACCGCGTCGAGGACCTGCTGCTCGTCGAGGGCATCGGGCCGGCGACCCTCGAAGCCCTCCGGACGCTGGTCGTGGTGCGCTAGACGATGCGAGTCATCGCGCTCGCCGGGGGCTGGCTGCTGGGCGTCTTCTTGGGGGCGGAGCTCGGCCTGCCCGCCGCGCTCGCGTTCGGCGCCACGGGCACCCTGCTCGCGGCCCTCCTCTTCGCGGCCGCCGCCTCGCCCCGCCGACGCTGGCTCCTCGCTGTCCTGGCGGTGGTGGGCGCGCTGATCGGCGTCCTCCGTTTCGACCTGCACGACGGCGCCTCCGACCTCGGCGGGCTCGCCGCCTTCCATGGGACGCCGGTCGAGCTACGCGGCTACGTCGACTCCTACCCCGAACGGACGGGGACGGCCCTCCGCTTCGAGTTTCACGTCCAAGAGGCCCGCGGGGGCGGAGACTGGCGCGACGCCGAGGGCCGCGTGCTGGTGACGGCGCGCCCGCCCGCGCCCTTGACCGCCGCCCGCGAGCATCCATTCTTCCGCCAAGGCGACGCCCTCCGGCTGTCCGGCGAGCTCGAGGCGCCGCGGCGCTCCGGCGACTTCGACTTCCCCCGCTACCTGGCCAAGCAGGGCGTCGGCTCCGTCATGGCCTTTCCCCGTATCGAACTGCACGGAACGGGACAGGGCCCCTGGCTCGACCGCGCCCTCTTCACCGCGCGCAGCGAGATCGCCGGCGCTCTGGCGCGGGTGCTGCCCGAACCGCAGGCATCCCTCGCCCAGGCCCTGACCGTGGGTGTGCGGTCGGACATTCCCTCCGACGTTGTCCGCAGCTTCCGCGACTCCGGCGCGGCGCACCTGCTGGCCATCTCCGGTCTGCACGTCGGCATGGCCTTGGTGATGACGCTGGCCTTGGCCCGGCGACTCGTGCCGCGGCCCCGGTGGCTCCTCTTCGCGCTCCCGCTGCTCGCGGTGTGGGGCTACGCGATGCTGGCCGGACTGCCGCCGTCGGCGCAGCGGGCGGCGGTGATGGCGACCTTCTACCTCGCGGCGCTCTACTTCGGACGCCAGCGCCACGGGCTCACCGCCTTGATGCTTGCCGCGCTGGTGCTGACGGCGTTCGACCCCGGCATGCTGTGGGAGGTGTCTTTCCAGCTCAGCTTCTTAGCGATGGCGGGGATCGTCGTCGTGGCGCCGTGGATCACCGAGCGCATCGAGTGGGGCGCCGGCGGCGGGGGCGTCCTGGACTCGGTGACGCGGTTCGCGGCACGGGCAGGGGTCGCCGGCTTCGCCGCGACACTCCTGACCTGGCCCGCCGTCGCCTTCTACTTCCACCAGATCGCGCTCACCGGCATACCGGTGACCGTGCTCGCCCTGCCTATCCTGCCCCTGGCCTTGGTGTTTTCTCTCCTAGCCGGCGCGATTGGCGTGGTCTCCGAGCCGGCGGCGTGGCTCTTCGCCTGGGGCGGCTGGGTGGCGCTCGGCCTCTTGGCGTGGACGACGCAGCTCTTCGCCGCGCTCGCCTTCTCCAACGTTCAGGTGGGCGACGTCAGCCGCGTCCTCGTCGCCGTCTACTACGCCGCGCTTGGCGTCGTCGCGCTCGCGGCGGCGAGGGTTGCGCCGCTCGTCCGCGCCGCAGGGAGGCTGCCCCTCCCTGCGCTGCCGCGCGTGGAGGTGGGCCGCTT
>DAOUKH010000085.1:0-9349 GCA_034421515.1 Dehalococcoidia bacterium | reverse complement strand
GGGGCCGCTCCAGCCGCCGGACTGCGCGCCTCCCCGCGTCCGCCCCGCCGGCGCGCCTGCGGCGCGACCCCTCCCTCATTCCCTCCCACAAGGGGAGGGAGGTTTAAGAGGGGCGCTTCGTGGGGTTGGCCGGGGCGGTCTGGCCTCTCCCCCCTTGTGGGGGAGATGAGAGAGAGGGGGAGGGGGAGGGGAGGGTCGGCCGCGGTTAACCAGGAAGCGCCCCGCCGGGTGGCGGGGCGCTTCTTTGCGTCCTTGGATCAGGTCGCGTGGGCTAGCTTCGCTGCGACATCATCACGCTGGCGCCGGCGGCTACTGCCGCGACGATCGCGATGATTAGAGCAACGATGGCAAGCACTGCGCTGGCATCTTCGCCGTCGGCGCCGTTGACGCCGGCAGGACCCTGGCCGCCTTGGCCGCCTTGCGGGCCGGCAATGCCCTGAGGACCTTCGGGGCCGGTGTTACCCGTCGCGCCCCGTGGGCCGGCTACGCCGTCGGAGCCGTCGTTGCCCGGAGGACCTTGCTCGCCTTCGGGACCCTGAGGACCCTGGCCGCCGGTGGCGCCGCGCGGGCCGGCAGGCCCTGCGTCGCCGTCGGAGCCGTCCGCGCCGTCCTCGCCGTCCATGCCGTCATTGCCGTCCGTGCCGTTACGGCCCGGAGGGCCCTGAGGGCCGCGGAGCTCGTTGCGCATGCCGTTGACGACGTCACGGACGACTTCCTCGAGCGCCGCGCGGCTGATGTCGCCGCCCGCGCCCGGAGCCTCGGCGTCCGAGTCGATGTTCTGCCTGATGACCTGGTTGGCGACTATCGTCACCGTCACCGCGCCCTCCGCCGGGACCCACATCACATCCGTGAGGCCTCCGCCGGTCTGCGCCTGCAGACTCACCGTCGCGCCCGCGAGCGGGTCGCCCGAGGTCAGGCTGATGTCGATCCGGTACTGGTTCGCCATCAGGCCGCCCGCGCCCGTCGCTGCTCTTGCCACTTCGTTCCCGTCCGCATCCACCACGCGTACGTGCGTCCCCGATGGGGCCGCTTCGCCGCTGAAGGTCACGTACCCGGTCAGCACGGTGGCGCCTTGCGCCGAAACCGTCAGAGCCGAGCCCATGAGGGCTACCAGCAGCGCGATCGCAGTAAGGACGCCTGCGAGTCGGAGCTTTGTCATGAGCTTCTCCTCTCTTTCTGCGGCTAGGGCCTCCCGGCGGCTGCCGGGAGGCCCTCCGCGTCCTTATCTGCTTGCTATTCGACTACCTCGATGGAAACCACCGAGCCGAGGGCGAAGAAGGTCGGCGTGTCCGCCGCCACATCCACCGCCGACTGGCCGCTCACCGAGATGCGGGCATCCGCGTTGAGCGTGAGGATCAGCACACCGTTGGGCTCGACGTTCACCAGCGTGTTGCCGGCGAGGCCGGGCACGAATGCGCCGAAGCTCGTGCCGCCCGGAGCCGCTGCCGCCGCGAGGGTCAGGATGCCGCGCGAGGTCAGCGCCTGGAAGGCGGTTTCGGCCGGCACCACGTTGCCCACCGTGGAGCTGAGGATCCGGATCGGCGCCGTGGCCGTGAAGGCCGGGCTCGTGCGCACCGTGATGGTGTACGCGCCTGGGTTCAGGGCCGGGATGAGGACTTCAGCGGTGAAGTCGCCAATGCCGTCCGTCAGCGGGTTCGGCGTGGGCGCCTGGTTCTGCTGGCCGACGTTGATCGTGCCAACGTTGGAGTAGGCGCTGAAGCCCGTGCCGCTGAGGCTGATGCTCTCGCCCGGCCGCGCCTCGCTCGTGGAGAGCGTGATGCTCGGACCGGGGATGGTGAAGGAGGTGGTCCCTTCGATGCTGGCCACCTTGGCCTTGATGACCACCGCGCCCGGAGCCAGCGAGCCGCCGCGCGGCGCCGCCGGGACCGTCAGGGTCACCGTGAAGTTGCCGTCGACGTCCGTGGCCGGGGCCGGGACGGGCAGCGCGTTCGCGTCGCCGAAGAACAGCTCGGCGAGGTTCGTCTGCGCCGGGAAGCCCGAGCCGGAGACGGTGATGACCGTGCCGGTGGAGGCCGAGTCCGGGCTGACCGAGATCACGCCCGTCGGCACCCGCAGCATCGCCGTCGCCGTCTGGTTGTCGTCGAAGCCGCCGGTCTGGTCGGTGTCGGGAGTGCTCCCGCCGCCGTTGTTGTCCGTGGCCTTCACCGTGATGCTGGAGACGCCCACGCTGGTCGGCACCTGGATAGCGCCGCTGAACTCACCGGAGGAGCTGACCGGGAACGGCCCGAAGACCGCGCTGCTGATCGGCACACCCGCGGAGTCCTCCAAGTTGAGCGTGACCTGCGAGTTCACCGTGCCCCGCGTGGTGACGCCGAAGCCGGAGCCGTAGACCTCGACCGTGGAGCCGGGGTTCGACGTGCTCGGGCTCAGGGTGATGGCCCGCTTCTGGATGGTGAAGCCGGACGAGGTCGCGGCGCGGCCATCCGCGTCGCTCGCGTCGACCGCCCGCCACAGCTTGCTGCCAGCCTTGACGGTGTTGTCGTTGAAGGGCACCTTGCCGGTGTAGAGGAAGGTCCCGTCCGTGTTCACCGCGATGTTGTCCGCGATCGACGCGGCGCTCAGGCCCGCCGCGTTGCCCAGCGTCAGGTTGACCCGCTGGATGGTGGCGAAGCCGGAGCCCGTCACGGTGACGGCCTGGCCGGGCACCGTCGACGAGGGCGAGACCGTGAGCGTCCGGCTCACGATGGTGATGAGGAAGCTTACGGTCTGCTTGACCTCCACCATCGCGGCCTCGTCGACGTCCGCTGTGGTGCCGCTGTCTTGCATGTTGCTCGAGACCATGCGGGTACCGGTGATGGCGACCCGCTTGGTGCCGGTGCCCTCGTCCTGCGCGATGACGAGATCACCCTTGGTCTTGGCGGTGTTCGGCGTGAAGGTCCGGTCCTGGCCCGCGATCGTCGCCGAAAACTCGCTGCCCGCGGCGAAGTCGGTCAGCGTGATGCTGAGGGTGGAGCCGAGCGAGACCTCCTCCGAGGCCGGCGTCGCCGACGCCTTCTGCGTGTAGGCGCTGGTGCTGATCGTCTTACCGCTGCCGAGGTCGAGGACCTGGACGACACCGCCGCCGGCCGTGCCGGAGCTGGCCACGAAGCTGCCGCTGAGCGCGCCGGAGGAATCGACGTTGTAGGTGCCGCCGGTGCCGCTGGTGCTCGCTGCGACGTCGTCGTCGTCGTTGCACGCCCGGTTGTTCTCACCGGTTCCAGAGACGAGTTCAGTAAGGTCCGTATCTTCAGGACACGGATCACCAGTCGGATACTCCCGGGCGGCGATGCCCTTGAGTATGCCCGCGGCGGACACGCCCGTGATCGCGCCATCCTCGTCCTTGGTGAGGTCGGCATCCGCAGGCAACGGGATCGACCGAATTACGTCGGCACCCGAGACATCGACCGCTTCGGGATCGGCCCCCGTCAAGCTGGGAGTGCCGTCGGTGTTCAGGGCCATGATGAAGTCCGAGACGCCCCTGATGCCGTCGTCGTAGAGGCTGATGCTGCCGCTGGTGCCCGCAGAGAAGCCGCCGCCGGTGACGGTGACCGTCCCATTCCGGCTCTGGCTGGCGGGCTTGATGCTCAGGTACTGCGTGACCGAGTAGACCGCGCTGTCGGTGCCGTTGACGGTCACCTTCGCCGCGTCCGTCGGGAAGTTCGCGTTCCTCACCCCCGCCGAGCTGGAGATGACGACCCTGGTCGGGCTTCCAATCGGCGTGAAGAAGGAGATCGTGCTGCCCGAGATCGTCGGCGCGACCGTCAGCAGCGAAGCAGTGCTGGCGTCGGCCACACTGATGTCGGTGCGGTCGATGCTCGCCGGCACCTGGGCGTGCGAGAACTTCAGCTCGACCTTGCCCACGTTCACGACGTGGTCGGCGCCGGTGAGCACGATTACGAACTCGGCAACCGCGCCCGCGCGTGTCGTGCTCGGGGTAACGGTTGCGGTCTCCACCGCCTGGCCGACGACTTTCGTCGGCATGAGAGAACCAGCCATGGCCGCCACGAGGGCGGCGACCAGGAAGAATCTGAAGAATCGGGAGGTTGCGTGTTTCATAGTGAACACTCTTGCTCCTTTCGTACGTTTGTCTCAGGTTGCTTCATAGAGAAGAAGCCACGAGGGCCTTTCCCGGCCCGTGCGCCTGAGCGCTTACCCATCGGTCCAAGGATCCGGCTTCCCGCGGCATCGTGGAGCCATCGCAACCTCCTTTTTGCGGACTTCGCCCATTGCGTGCGATGTCATCGGAACATCTCCGTGTTGGGAACGAGTCTACGTATGGAATCGGTGAAATCGACATAAAGCCAGGAGTGGTCTTTCGGCTACTCAGGTTATATGAAGTGTCAAGCCGTTGGAAGATACAGGAAATGCGTGCCGGGCATAGGTGGCCCCACACGAATCCATTATGGACGCCTGCGCGTAACTGTCAAGCCGTTCATGGGCCAGTTTTCGCGAATTGGCGCGCAAGCGTGCGGGCACGGGGAAAAAGAAAGCGGAGGCCATGGCGCGTGTGGGGTTATGTGAAGAGGTGGGTGGCATGGAAAGATATGACCCCGCGGAGACGGGACTACATAAGAGTAGCATAGGAAGCGCGGGAAATGCAACAAGCGGCGGAAAATTGGTCAAAATCAGTTCTAAATCCAGTTTTGAATTGGGTATTGAACGGAAGTAAACGGCGGGCCGCGTTCGTTAACGAGTTCGTTACATCTTCGTTAAGTGCGGGCGGGACCGCCGCCCCACCCCGACCCCTCTCTCTCATCTCCCCCACAAGGCGGGAGAGGCCAGAACCGCCCCTCTTAAACCTCCCTCCCCTTGTGGGAGGGACTGAGGGAGGGGTCGCGCCGCCAGGCGCGCCGGCGGGGCGGGGGGGAGGGAGGGCACCACCGCGCCACCCCCACCCCTCTCTCTCATCTCCCCCACAAGGGGGGAGAGGCCAGAACCCGCACCACCCACTCCGCGAGCATCGCCCGCAGCTCGGCGGCGCACTCGACGAGCGAATGCCCCGCGCCGGGGTAGAGGACGATCTCCTTCGGCTCCGACGCCCACTCGTAGATCTGCCGCGAGCAGGCGGCGGGGAGGCGCGTGTCGTCCTCGCCGTGGACCAGGAGCAGCGGGCGGGGGGCGAGGCGCGCCGCGCCGGTGGCGCCATAGGTCTGGCTGCTGAGCGCGGCGACGGCGGTGACGATGGGGCTGAGTCCGCCGGCGGCGATCACGACGGCGCCGCCGAAGGAGTGCCCGACGAGGGCGACCCTCCGCGCCCCGAGCCCCTTGAGCATGGAGACGCCGGCGAGGGTGTCGAGGACGCACTCGGCGAGCTCGCCGGGGCGGCGGTAGTCGAGGCGCAGCGAGCTCACCCCCCGCGCTACGAGGTCGCGGGCGAGGTCGGCGTAGATGCCGCCGGCGGGGCCGTCGAGGCCGCCTCGCGCGCCGCACACCCAGACGACGGCGCCGTCGGAGCCTTCGTGGGGGTGGAAGACGGCGGGGATGGGTCCGCGCGACGTGTCGATCTCGACGGCGAGGGTGCCGTCGGGCTGCGCCTCGCCGGCGACGCGGCGGATTTCGAGGTTGAGGTCGGGGTTGGCGTCGGTCATGTTAGACCTCCGTCCACCTTAAACCTCCCTCCCCTTGTGGGAGGGATTGAGGGAGGGGTCGCGCCCAACGGGCGCGCCGGGCGGGGCGGGGAGGGGGCGGGACCGCCCACCACCCCGACCCCTCTCTCTCATCTCCCCCACAAGGGGGGAGAGGCCGGACCTCCCCCGGCCAACCCCACGAAGCGCCCCTCTTAAGCCTCCCTCCCCTTGTGGGAGGGACTGAGGGAGGGGTCGCGCCGCCAGGCGCGCCGGCGCCCACCTTAAGCCTCCCTCCCTTTATGGGAGGGACTGAGGGAGGGTCCCCCTACGCCCGCCGGCGGACGAACCGCCGCATGCGCTCCAGCGCCTCCTCGATCTCGCCCGTCGACACCGCGTAGCAGCACCGCACGTAGCCCTCGCCGGCCGCGCCGAACGCCGAGCCCGGCACCACGGCCACCCTTTCTTCTTTAAGAAGAGACTCGGCGAACTCGTCGCTCGACAGCCCCGTGGCCTTGATCGAGGGGAAGGCGTAGAAGGCGCCCCGCGGCTCGAAGCAGCGGAGCCCCATGTCGTTGAGCCCCTTCACCAGCAGCCGCCGCCGGTGGTTATACGCGGTGACCATGTCGTCGACGACGCGGTCGTCGGTCTTCAGCGCCTCGATCGCCGCCGCCTGGCTGGGTCCGGGGGCGCACAGCATCGTGTACTGGTGGATCTTCACCATCGCGCCCAGAATCTCCGGCGGCGCAGCCGCGAACGCGACCCGCCACCCCGTCATGGCGTGGCTCTTCGAGAAGCCCCCCAGCAGCACCGTCCGCTCCCGCATCCCCGGCAGCGAGGCGAAGCTCGTGTGCGTGTGCTGGTAGACCAGCCGGTCGTACACCTCGTCCGAAATCACGATCAGATCGCGCCGCTCGGCAACGTCGGCGATCGCCAGCAGCTCGTCGCGGCTCAGCACCGCCCCCGTCGGGTTGTTGGGGTACGACAGCACCAGCGCCTTCACATTAAGCCTCCCTCCCCTTGTGGGAGGGACTGAGGGAGGGGTCGCGCCGCCAGGCGCGTCGGCGGGGCCGGGAGGGGGGGCCACCTCCCCACCCCGACCCCTCTCTCTCATCTCCCCCACAAGGGGGGAGAGGCCAGACCGCCCACCGCCCCGGCCCTCTCTCTCATCTCCCCCACCGGGGGAGAGGCCGGAACCTCCCTCCCCTTGTGGGAGGGACACCTTAAGCCTCCCTCCCCTTGTGGGAGGGACTGAGGGCGGGGTCGCGCCGCCAGGCGCGCCGGCGGGGCCGGGCGGGGCGGTCACCGCCGCCTGCTCAACCTGCTCCGCGGTGACGCGGAAGCCGTTCTCCTCCGTCGTCGCCACCGGCACGACGGTCCCGCCGGCGAGCGTCACGCACGGCGCGTACGACACGTAGCTCGGCTCGGGCACGATCACCCCGTCGCCGGGGTCGAGGATGGCGCGCATCGCCAGGTCGAGCCCCTCGCTGACGCCGACCGTGATGAGCAGCTCGTCGTTGGGGTCGTACTCGAGGTCGTAGCGCCGCTTGAGGTCGTCGGAGAGCATGCGGCGGAGCTCGAAGAGCCCGTGGTTCGACGTGTAGTGCGTATGCCCCCGCTCGACCGAATGGATCGCCGCCTCGCGGATTCCCCACGGCGTCGCAAAGTCCGGCTCACCGACGCCGAGCGAAATCACATCATCCATCGTCTGGATCAAATCGAAAAACCGCCGTATCCCCGAAGGCGGGACGGCCTCGACGCGGCGGGATATGGTGCGGCGCGTCCTTCCGGCCTCTCCCCCCGTGGGGGAGACTGAGAGAGGGTCGGGGTGGGGGGTGGTCACGGGCAATAAGAACGCGGCGCCCAAGAAGTCGGCGCCGCCGACATCACCCCCATTCTAGCACCACCACCCCCGACCCCTCTCTCTCATCTCCCCCACAAGGGGGGAGAGGCCGGAAGGAAGCGACCCTCCCCTCTTAAACCTCCCTCCCCTTGTGGGAGGGACTGAGGGAGGGGTCGCGCCGCCAGGCGCGCCGGCGGGGCGGGGTGGGGCGGCCCTCCCCCCTTTGCTAAAATGCCCTCCGCCCATGGACTACCGCCAAGCAATCGACTACATCCTCGGCTTCGCCAACTTCGAGGTCGAGAGCCCCGAGAAGCTGCGCTACCGCGACTTCAACCTCACGCGCGTTAACGAACTGTTGCGCCGCCTCGGCGACCCCCACCTCCGGTACCCCACGGCCCACGTCGCCGGCACCAAGGGCAAGGGCAGCGTCTGCGCCATGACCGCCGCCGCCGCCCAGGCCGTCGGCCTCAAGGTCGGCCTCTACACCTCGCCCCACCTGCACACCATCCGCGAGCGCATCCAAGTCGACGGCGAGCCCATCTCCGAGGCCGCCTTCGCCGAAGGCGTCATGGCGCTCAAACCCGCCGTCGCCGAGGTCAACGCGCTCATGGCGCTCACGAACGGGGGCCGCATCACCACCTTCGAAGCGCTCACGGCGCTCGCGTTCCACCACTTCGCGAAAGAGGGCGTCGGCCTCGGCGTCATCGAAGTCGGCCTCGGCGGCCGCCTCGACGCCACCAACGTCGTCGCCCCCGCCGCCTGCGCCATCACCAGCCTCAGCCTCGACCACGTCGACGTCCTCGGCGGCACCCTGCCCCAGATCGCCGCCGAGAAGGCCGCCATCATCAAGCCCGGCGTCCCCGCGGTCAGCGCCCCCCAGCCCCCGGACGCCCTCGCCGTCGTCGAGCAGGCGGCCGAGCGCGCCAGCGCCCCCCTCCGCCTCGTCGGCCGCGACATCACATTTGAACGAAGCCTCGAAGGCGCCAGCATGCAACGCGTCGCCGTCGCCACCCCGTCGCGCCGCTACGACCTGCGCGTCCCGCTCGCGGGCCGCCACCAAGCGGAGAACGCCGCGGTCGCAGTCGGCCTCTGCGAGGCCCTAACCGGGGCCGGCCTGCCCCTCACCCCCGCCGCAATCGCGGACGGAATCGCCTCCGTCCGCTGGCCCGCCCGCATGGAAACCATCCCCGGCAACCCTGTAGTCCTGATCGACGGCGCCCACAACCCGTTCTCCATGCGCTGCTTCAAGAACTCGCTCCGCGAACACGTTGCGAGCGAACACGTTCTCCTCATATTCGGCGCCAACCGCTCCAAGGACCTCGACGGCATGGTCGCCGAGATCGCCCCCCTGCCCCGCCATGTCCTCGCAGTTCAGTCCAGGCATCCCAAATCCGCCCCGCCGCGTGCTATTCTGGCGGCGTTCTCCCGGTGCGGCGTGCAAGCCGAGGAGGCCGACGGCGTCGCCGGCGGAATAGACGCCGCGCGCCAACTCGCCCGCCCCGGGGACGTGATCGTAGCGACAGGTTCACTCTTCACCGCGGCGGAGGCTCGGGAGCACCTCCTGGGGATAACCCCTGAGGTCTACACGGTGAAGGAGCTGCAACCCCTGCCTTGAGAAGGGGGAGCAAGGGGCCGAGGTGCGGGAGCGGGACGAAGCAACGCGAGTCGTGGCGACCGGGCTGGGCGCGCTGACGCCGGCCGGCGTCGGCGTCTCGGCCACGTGGGAGGCGCTGAAGGCGGGACTGTCGGGCATTGCCCGGCTGTCGCTGTGCGACCCCACGGGCTACTCCTGCACCGTCGGCGGCGAGGTCACGGACTACAAGGCGTCGGACTACCTCGACGCCAAGGCCGCCCGGCGCATGGCGCGATTCGTGCAATTCGCCATCGTCGCGGCGCGGGAGGCGATCGACCAGGCGGGGCTCGACCTGGACTCCGAGGACCT
>DAOUKH010000084.1:0-6538 GCA_034421515.1 Dehalococcoidia bacterium | reverse complement strand
CGGCGCGCTTCTTCGCCGACAACCTGAGCCGCTACATCGAGGGCGGCTCGCTGCAGAACGTGATCGACCCCAACCGGGGCTACTAGGGGTAGGGACCCCCCCTTCCGCCCCGCCGGCGCGCCCTAGCGGGCGCGTGCCCTCTCTCGAATCTCCCCCAGAGGGGGAGAGGGAAGACCACCCCGCTCCGCCTGTCTTCGCAGGGGGGCGCTAGGTCGGGGCTGCGCGGCCGGGGCCAACGGTGCCCACGTTGTGCATGTCGCGCATCTTGAAGTAGGCGGCGACGGCCAGCACCGCCAGCAGCGCTCCCATGCCGAAGACGGTGTAGGCCGTCGAGGTGTATTCGGCGATCACGCCGGCGATGAGGGCGCCGAGCGGCGTGATGCCGAACTCCATCATCAGCACGCTGGCCATGCGTCCGCGCATGCGCTCATCGACGTGGGTCTGGACGAGGACGTTGTTGAACGAGAAGTAGAACATGCTGAAACAGCCGGCGAAGAGGTTGGCGACGAAGGCGACGACGTAGGCGGTGGAGAGTCCAAGGGCCATCACGCTGACGCCGAAGAGGAGCCCGATAACAATCAGCAGGGCTCCGCCTCGCCGGATGGGGCCCATCGACGCCAGCACAAACCCGGCGCCGAGCGATCCAATACCCGCCGCGCTCATCAGGAGGCCGAACCCGCCCTCGGCCGCGCCCAGCGTGTCCTTGGCGATCACCGGCACGAGGGCGGTGTAGGGAAGGCCGATGGCGATGGGCAGGATGGCGAGGATGAGCAGCCCCCGCATCGTCGCGCTCTGGCGGACGTAGTCCAGCCCGCCGCGGAAGTTCTCCCACAGCGTCTCGGCGCGGGTATCCGGATCGGGCTCGGTGCGGGTGCGCATGGCCAGGGTGCTGAGCGTGCAGGTCGCATAGACAAAGACGAGGATCACGTAGATCCACTCGAAGCCGAAGAAGGCGAGCAGCAGCCCGCCGACGGTCGGCCCCAGGGCCCGCGAGACGTTGAAGCCCATGGAGTTGAGGGCGACGGCGTTCATCAGGTCGTTGCGATGCACCAGGCCCGGGACCATCGCCTGGCGCGCGGGATTGCTCAGGGAGAACGAGGTGGCCCACGCGACGATCAGCGCATAGATGTGCCACAGCGCGAGTGTGTCGTTGATGGCTAGGAACAGCATCGTGGCCGCGGTGCCGATGGGCGCCAACTGGGCCCCGGCGAGTAACAGCCGGCGGTCGATCCGGTCGGCGAGCACGCCGGCCAGCGGGCTCATGATGAGGTTGGGGACGGAGCGGATGCCGAAGAGCGCGGCGACCTCGAGGACGGAGCCGTCGAGGTCCTCCAGGATGTACCAACTGAGGGCGACCATCTCCATCCACTGACCGGCGCTGGCGCCGAGGACGCCGTAGATCAGCAGGCGGTAGTCGCGGTAGCGGAGGGACCGGAACGTGTCGCGGCGGAACGAAACGGGGGCGGCACGGGGCCGCTCCCGTCTGGGAGGCCGCTTGGAGGATCGCGACGTGCTCGTTGGTTTCGGTCCCGGAAGAGCGGAGTACTGAACGCAGCCGGTACATTAGCCCGTCGGTGGGGGGCGTTCAAGCATGGGGGGGCGTTGCGGGTTGTCGGCGATGGCGGAAAGCCCCGCGCCGGACGACTTCCGGCTTCCGAAGGAGGAGGGAGCGAAGGCGGTGCTACAATCGGGGTGCGGCGGCTTGACGTAAGGTTGCCGCCCGAAGTCCGCCGCTTGGAGGCCGCGCTTGAACTGCCCAAGGGACGGGATGACGCTCACCGTGGTGGACCACCGCGGCATTGAGGTCGACCGGTGCGGCGAGTGCAAGGGTCTCTGGCTCGACTATGAAGAGCTGGGGATGCTCGAGGACAAGGTCTTCGACCTCGGCGATCTGAAGGGCTCGACGGTGTACAGTCCGCGGACGGTGGACCGGGCCTGCCCGCGGTGCGGGAAGGACTTGGTCGAGTTCCAGTACCACGGCAGCCGCACCGAGCTCGACATGTGCCCCGACCACCACGGCTTCTGGCTCGACGAGGGCGAGGACAAGCAGGTCCTCGACTACATGCGGGAGCGTAAGCGGGCCCTGGGACGCATCGCCGCCGCCGAGCGGAGCTGGCATACGGCGCGCCTGGGCGGCCGCGAGTCGTTCTTCGACAAGGTCAAGCGCTTCCTGGGCATGTCCTAGGCCGGGGTGGAGCGGGAGCGCTTGGGCTTGGGCTGCGGCGTGAAGAGGATGATCGCGGTTGAGGCCACCGTGGCCGCGAAGAAGGTCCAGATGGCGAGGTCGTAGCTTCCGGTGCTGTCGAAGATGCGGCCGGTGATGAAGGGGCCGACTACGATGCCGATCACCATGAGCGTGTTGAACATGCCGCCGATGGTGGCGAAGAAGCGCAGCCCGAAGTAGTCGGCCCGGAGCGCGGTATTCAAGTTGGCCCCGCTGCCGCCCCAGGAGACGGCGTAGACGAGCGCGAAAGCGATCAGCTGCCAGAACTCCTGGGCGGTGAACAGAATCGCCAAGGCGCCCAACTGCACCAGGCCGAGCACGGCTGCGAGCACGTTCTTGGGCACACGGTCGGCGACCACGCCGAGACTGAGCCGGCAGGGAATCGTGGCAACGGCGAAGATGCTCAGCAACGCCGCCGCCTCGGCCCCCGAGAACTTCTTCTCCTCGATGAGCGGTATGAAGTGAAGCGAGATGGAGGCGACGACGAACATGCGCAGGCCGAACCAGAGGACGAGCTTCCAGAAGGCCGGCGATGCCAGGGCCTCGCGCGGCGTGAAGTCGGCGCTGGGGGCGTAAGCCTCGCGCGCCAGCCCCTCGGGGAGCCGCTCCCCGTCGGGCACTTCCCCGATCTCCTGGGGCCGGTCGCGCATCACCAGGAGCGCGACCGGTAGGCCAACGGCGAGGATCACAATAGCGGCGGCGCGGGCGGCGACCCGCCAGTCGAATTCGTCGATGAAGAACTGGAGCAGCGAGACGAAGAGGCCGCCGACGCCGAGGCCCAGCGTCGCGATTGAGAGTGCCGTGGTCCGCCGCCGGTGGAACCAGTGACCCACCGCCGTGATTGCCGGCGAGAAGACGCCGACGCTCACACCGGGAGAGATCACCAGGGGAAAGACGAGGAAGACGAAAAGGAGGCTCGGCGCAAGGCTGAGGAGGAAGAAGCCCAGGGCGAAGATGGGGATGCCCACCAGCATCATGCGCTGTGAGCCGAACCGGTCGATGAGGTAGCCCAGCAGGGGGCCAAGGACCGCCTCGCTGCAGGTAGAGGCGGAGAAGACGAGCGCGATCGTCCCCAGGCCAACGTCGAACTGCTCGGCGAGGGGACGCATGAAGGCCGAGAAGCCGTGGATGTAGAAGCCGCCGCCGAGGGTGGTGACCAGGAGGGTGCCGCCGACCACCCACCAGCCGTAGAAGATGGGACGCCCGCGGAACGTGATCTCCGGCGGTCCGAGCCGCCGCCGTCGTTGTTCCAAGCGGCGGGCCTCCTTGGGCGAAGGATGGGCTCCAGGAAGAGCGAGCCTAGCACGGGCGCCGATGGCGCTCAATGAGTCTGGGCCAAGAAGATGCCCGTGGACGAACCGGGGAGTGGGCGGGCCGGAGGGCGCCCCTACGGGAGGAGCCGTCCTGCCGACGCGAGTTATGCAAGAGAGGAACGGTGGCTAGGGGCGAAAGCGCTTGGGATTGGGGCGGGGTGTGAGGAGGATGATCGTGGCGGAGGCGGCGGTCGCGGCGAGGAAGGCCCATATGGCGAGGGTGTAGCTACCCGTCCGGTCGTAGATGAGCCCCGTGGTAAAGGGGCCGACAATGATGCCGATGATCACCACCGTATTGATCATGCCGCCGATGGTGGCGAAGAAGCGCAACCCGAAGTAGTCGGCCCGAAGCGCCGTGATCATGGTGGCCCCGCCCCCGCCCCAGGCGATGGCGTAGACGAGCACGAAGGCGATGAGGTGCCAGAACTCGTGCGCGTTTAGCAGAATCACCAGCGCGCCGATTTGCACCAGGCCGAGCGCGGCGGCGAGCCGGTTCTTCCGGACACGGTCGGTGACCGCTCCAAGGGCGAGCCGGCTGGGGATGGTGGCTACGGCGAAGATGCTCAGCAGCGCCGCCGCCTGCGCGGCTGAGAAGTCCTTGGATTCAATAAGCCGTATGAAGTGTATCGAGATGGAGGCGATGACGAACATGCGCAGCCCGAACCAGAACACGATGCCCCAGAAGGCCAGCGAGCCCAGGGCCTCACGTGGAGTGAGGTCGGCGCCCGGCGGGACGGCGCGGGCGCCGGGCCGTTCTTCCGGGGGCGGCCCTCCGTCGGGGACTAGCCCTTCGTCCGCGGGCCGGTCGCGTACGAGGAAGAACGCGGCGGGAAGGCCGACGGCGACGATCACAACCGCCGCGGCGCGGGCCGCGGCTCGCCAGTCGTACGCATCGATGAAGTACTGGAGGAACGAGACCAACAGGCCGCCGACACCGAAGCCAACCGTCGCAATGGAGAGGGCGACGGCCCGGCGGCGATGGAACCAGTGGCTCACCGCCGTGGCGCTGGAGGCGAAGACGCCCAGATTCACTCCTGGAGAGATGACGGCCGCGATCGCGATGACGACGACGAGGATGCTGGGCGCGAGGCTAAGGAGAAAGAACCCGGCCGCGAAGAGAGGAATGCCCGCCAGCATCACGCTCCGCGAGCCGAAGCGGTCGATGAGGTAGCCGACGATCGGGCCGAGGACCGCCTCGCTGCCCGCGGCGGCGGCGAAGAAGAGCGTGGCCGTCGCTACGCCGACGTCGAACTCCTCGGCGAGGGGTCCCAGGAAGGCCGAGAAGCCGTGGATGTAGAAACCGCCGGCGAGGGTGCTCAGCAGCGAGCCGGCTGCGACCACCCACCAGCCGTAGAAGACGGGACGCCCGCGGAACGTGATCTCCGGCGGTCCGAACCGCCGCCGTCGTTGTTCCAAGCGGCGCGCCTCCTCTGAGTGGGCGGGAGCTTCAGGGAGATCGGGGCGGCCACCAGCGCTCGTGGCGCTCACCCTGTACAGGATTCGATGGGTGACGGTACCATAGACCGCGCCCGCGGCTCGCGGCAATCACATCGCCCCGGAGGCCTCTTTTGAGCGATCGCGTCCTCTCCTTCATCGGCGGCACCGGACCGGAGGGTCTGGGCCTGGCGATCCGTTTCGCCCACGCCGGCTACCCCATCATCATCGGCTCACGGAAGCAGGAGCGCGCCCACGAGGCGGCCCGGACGGTGCTCGAAGCTGTCCCCAAGGGGGACGTCCGCGGGATGGAGAACGCGGCGGCGGTTGATGCCGGCAGCGTCATCTTCATCACCATTCCCTACAACGGCCAGCGGCCAACCCTGGAGTCGCTGCACGAGGTCATCGGCGACAAGATCGTCATCAACACCGTCGTGCCGCTGGCCTTCGAGAAGGGTCAGCCGGTGCGGTACATGGACCTCGAGGACAACTCGGCGGCCGAAGAGTCGCAGAATCTTGCGCCCAAGGCGCGGGTCGCGGGGGCGTTCCAGAATCTGAGCGCGCCGGCGTTGATGGACCTGAGCCACACGGTGGACGCCGACGTGATCGTGTGCAGCGACGACGGGGACGCCAAGGCGATGGCGATCGAGCTTTCCGAGAAGATCGAGGGCGTGCGCGGGGTCGACGGCGGGGCGCTGGAGAACTCGCGGTACGTCGAGTCGATCACCGCCCTGCTACTCAACATAAACCGGCGCTACAAGGGCGCGCACTCCATGGTCAAGGTCTCCGGCGTCTAGGCCCGGACCATGCCTGTTCCCGAGCTACGCATCTTCGGCGTCGAGGGGCTGCCCGAAGTCCATGAGGGCGACGATACGGGCGCGATGATCGCCCGGGCCGCCGCGACGGACGGCGTCCCCATCGAGGCGGGCGACGTCGTGGTGGTGACGCAGAAGATCGTCTCGAAGGCCGAGGGGCGCGTGGTCGTGCTCTCGGACGTGACGCCGTCGGGGTTCGCCGAGAAGATCGCGGCGCGCTACGACAAGGACGCGCGGCTCGTCGAGGTCGTGCTTCAGGAGAGCAGC
Source organism: Dehalococcoidia bacterium (assembly GCA_034421515.1). GTDB lineage: Bacteria > Chloroflexota > Dehalococcoidia > SHYB01 > SHYB01 > DAOUKH01. The sequence continues at coordinate 485 of DAOUKH010000084.1, read as the reverse complement.
CGCGTCGTGCGCATGGACCAGGGGGTCATCATCACCGAGACGCGGCACGGCTTCATCTGCGCCAACGCCGGCGTCGACCAGTCGAACGTGGAGACGCACGGCGAGGTCGCGCTGCTCCCCCTCAACCCCGACGCGTCGGCGGCGTCGATCAGGGACGCCATCGCGCGGGAGGCCGGCGTCGACGCCGCGGTGATCATCTCGGACACCTTCGGGCGTCCCTGGCGCGAGGGCTGCACCGACGTGGCCATCGGCGTCGCTGGCATGGAGCCGCTGGTGGACTACCGCGGCGTGACCGACCCTGCCGGCCACGAGCTGCGCGCCACGGTCATCGCCGTCGCCGACGAGATCGCCTCCGCGGCGGAGCTGGTCATGGGCAAGCTCGACCGCGTGCCCGCCGCCATCGTCCGGGGCTACGCCTACAACCCCGGCGGAACGGGGGCCTCGGTCCTGGTGCGGCCTCCAGAAGGCGACCTTTTTCGCTAGCC
>DAOUKH010000083.1:0-35617 GCA_034421515.1 Dehalococcoidia bacterium | reverse complement strand
CGTCTTCGACGCGGTGTAGAGCGTGCGGTTCGTGCCGCCCATCACGCCCGCGATCGAGGCGACGTTCACGATCCGCCCCCAACCCGCGCTCTCCATGTGCGGCGCAGCGGCTTGCGCCATCCACAACTGGCCCGTCAGGTTGACCCCGAAGTGACGTTCCACCCGCTTCTCCGTTAGGCCGCTCAGGGGGCCCGCCCCGCCGATGCCCGCCGCGTTGACCAAGATATCGACGCGCCCCGCCCGTTCCGCGACGGACTCAATCGCGCCTTGGGCAGCCTCCCAGTCCGCGATGTCGCAGCCCAGCGCGAACGCGCCCGAGTCCGCCAGCGCCGCCGCCGTCTCCTCGGCCTTGTCAGCGTCGACGTCCAGCACCGCGACCGTCGCGCCCCGGCGGGCGAGGTCTTCGGCAATAGCCCGGCCTATCCCCTGACCGGCTCCGGTGACGATGGCGACTCTGTTGGCGAAGGACATGATCGAAATCAGGCCTGCTCGACTCCCAGCACCGCGCCCGCTATGGAGACGAAGCTGGCGTCCTGCGGGTCGGCGGGGCACTGATCGTAGCCTGCCGAAGCGCCCGATGCGCCCTCGAGCATGCGGAGGGTCAGATAGATCGGCGGCCCGCCGCAGACGCGGTTGCGGTCCCCCACCGAGCGTATCCGTTCGAAGAAACCGGCGCTGTCGCCGGACCTGATGGCGTCCATGAGTCCGTCGTCGGCCTGCCGGAGAGTGGCCCGATCCAGCGGCGACCACGGCAGGGCGTCCCCGAAGGCCGGCCCCACGTGGGCCAGGTCGCCCGCGGCGACGTAGAGCGTCTTGCGGCCCTCGCAGGCACGCCGGAGCGCGTCGAGGGTCCGCCGGAAGACGTCGTGCCCCTCCAGCGACGCCTCGCCGAGCACGAACGGGTAGAAGGAGCCGCACAGGATCGGAACGATGGGAATCTCCCGGGGCCGCAGGAAGTAGTGCATCCATACCAGCGCCAATTCGATGGAGTGCTCGCGGCGGTGGTGGTACTCCTCGGCGAAAGCCTCCTCCTCGCCGATTTCGGCGGCGAGGGCGTCGACCACGTCCTGGTCCGTGGGTAGCTTCCCGAACGGCGTAGCGTAGCTCTGGCGGGTGAGGGTGAGCCTCCCGGGGCCGCCGGCGTGGTCGGTGCCGAAGATGACGGCGACCTCGGCCTCGGCGACGGCGGCGGCGGCCTCCGACCAGACCTCGGCGTAGGTCCGCCACCCGCGGTGGTAATCGATGTGGGGCGAGAGGACGCCGAAGCCGCGCCCGTCTTGGAAACCTACCTTCGAGGACTGCACGCCCGCATCTTCGAGGTACTTAGCGAAGGTCTGCTCCAACTCGGCGGGGTCGGCGGGATAGACCGCGCCCGCGTGGCTCAACGGCCGGTAGGGAAGCTCCCGGAAGTTGCCGACGGCCTTCCGGTAGGCGTCGCCGAAGCGTTCGTCGTCGAGCAAGAAGCCCTGGCTCAGCGAGTCGATGATCTGGGCGACCCTATCGCGGCCAAGGTCGACGCCGGTGCGGAGGTGGAAGGCGGCGGCGATGGCATCCACGTCGCGGTCGCCGTCGCACAGGGCCAGCAGCGGTCCCAGTGCTTCGGGGACCATGGCGGGCCCGTCGCCGAGCCCCATGGCGTCGCGCAGAAGATAGTAGCGTTGGCCGTCCTGCTCGACGCGGTGGACCTCGAGCGGGCGCAGCTTGGGACGGACGGAGGCCGGATCGTGCTGCATAGGGTCAGAGTTGGGCCAGGGACATTATAGGGGCTCGGGATAGACGGGGCGTGCCATCCGGGCCTTTCGCGAACGGCGGGCCGCCGCTATGGTCGTGCGGCGTATGGAGGCGCTATGACCACAGCCACGCTCCCCACTCCAGCCGGGACCGAAGGCCCCCGCATTCACGATCTGCCCGACGGCGAGCGTCCAAGGGAACGGCTGCTCCGGTACGGCCCCAAGGTGTTGAGCAACGCCGAGCTCATCGCGATCCTGCTGCGCACCGGCATCGAGGGCGCCAGCGCCCTCGGCATCGCGCAGCAGATGCTCTCCAAGTTCGAGGGGTTGCGCGGTCTGGCCGACGCCACCCTCGCCGAGGTGTCCGAGGTCAAGGGGCTCAGCCGCGCCAAGTATTGTCAGGTGGCCGCCGGGCTCGAGCTCGGAAGGCGTCTCGCGGCGCTGGGCACCGCCGATCGTGTCATTGCCGACCGGCCGGAGGCCATCGCCGACCTCCTCTCCAGCGAGGTGGCGCACCTGCGCCAGGAGCACCTGTACAGCGTCCTGCTCGACATCAGGAACCAGGTGCTCGGGATCCGCCAGGTCTACGTGGGCACCGTCAACACCGCCAAGGTGCGCGCCTGCGAGGTCTTCCGGCCCGCGGTGCGGGAGAACGCCACCGCATTGGTCGTCGTCCACAACCACCCCTCCGGCGACCCCACGCCCAGCCGCTCCGACGTCGAGCTGACCATGCAGCTCATCGAGGCCGGCGAAATTCTCAACATCCAGCTCTTGGACCACGTCATCATCGGCGGCCAGTCCCACGTCAGCATGAAGAACCAAGGCCTCGCCTTCGACCCCGCCGCCCTGTCGCCAAACCGCCCCAAAGACCTCTCGACGTAGCGGGATGGGGCCCCGTAGGAGCGACCCTCATGGTCGCCAGTCCCCTGCCCCTCGAAGCCCGTCACCGCTCCCTCAGTGCGGCGGTGTCTCCAGAAGGGGAGCAACTTAAGCCTTTCCCCCTCTTGGGGGAAACTGAAAGAGGGCACACGCCGTCAGGCGCGTCGGAGGGGCGGGGGCGGGGGAGCGGTGCACCGACGTACATGGCGCCGGAAGCCCCGGCTACGCAAGGGTCTCCAGAGCGGGAGAGTCCTTTTTGGGGAGCTACTCCGCAGGGACGACGCCCGGGCCGCTCAGCTCGCGCCCCGATGCCTCCCAGGGCTTGCGGCCGAAGACCCGGCGCACCATCGGCTCGAAGAAGCTGAGCGGCTTGGCATCGAACCCAGGGTCGAAGGCGCGCTGGTCGTACTTGTCGCACCACTCGATGCAATCTTCGTAGTACGGGTGGTCGCGGTAGGCGTCGCGGGCGTTGCGGTCCATCCCGTAGTGGTGCCAGAAGTAGTAGCCCTGAAAGAGCCCGTGATGGTGGACGATCCACCACATCCGCTCCGACACGTAGGGCTGGAGCACGGACGCCGCCAGCGCCGAATGGTTCTCCGGCGAGATGTTGTCGCCGATGTCGTGGAGCAGCGCGGCGACGATGGTCTCCTCGTCGGCGCCGTCGTCGTAGGCCAGCGTCGCCGACTGCAGGGAATGGACGTACCGGTTGACCTGATAGCCGCGCTGTACGTCCTTCAACTCGTCGAGCATCGAGAGGACCTTGTCGGTAAGGTCTTCATTGAACGCTTCGGAGGCGCGCTGCAACAGCGCATAGTCCTCGGCGGTGCCTTGGTCCATGCGCGTGAAGCTGACGGTCGGGTGCTCGGTCGTCACGCCGCCACCTCATGCCCCCGGCCCGGCCGGGGGCTCTGCAACGCCGCCGTTAGGCGACTTCGACGACCGCGCCCGCGGCCTCGAGCTTCTTCTTCGTCTCGTCAGCGGTATCCTTCGGCACGGCTTCCTGCACGGCCTTGGGCGCCGCCTCGACGAGGTCCTTGGCCTCCTTGAGGCCGAGGCTCGTGACCTCGCGGACCGCCTTGATCACGTTGATCTTGTTGGGGCCGATCTCCTTGAGGGTCACGTCGAACTCGGTCTTCTCCTCCGCGGGAGCGGCGGCATCGGCTGCGGCGGGAGCGGCGGCGACGGCCACCGGCGCGGCGGCGCTGACCCCGAACTCCTCCTCGAGCTGCTTCACCAGCCAGGCCACATCCAGGATGGACAGGCCTTTGATCCCATCGAAGATCTCTTCTTTCGTTGCCGGCATGCTTTCCTCCATGTCCTACTTGTGCGCGCCGGACGCGGCGCAGGGTGTACGTCTTCCTTCCGGCTACGGTTGCCGGTTATCAGCTATTCCTCTGCTCCGCCCTCATCAGGTGCTTCGCTCTCCTCGGGAGCGGGCGCTTCCGCCGGTGGCGTGGCGGGCGCCTGGCTTGCCTCCATCTGTTGGCGTATGCCGTCGAGGGCCCTGGCCAAGCCGCTGATGTGGTAGTTCAGGGCATGGGAGAGGCCGTAGAGCGGGCCGAGCAGACCGCCCATCACCTTGGTTATCAATATCGGCTTGGGCGGCAGCAGTGCCAGCTCGCGCACCGCGGCAGCGTCAAGCGTCTGGCCGTCAATGATGGCGCCGATCAACTCGACGGGCAGGTCAGCGCTCCTGATCTCCTCGTGGAGCGTCTTGGCCGGGTCGACGACCTCGCCGTAGCCGAACGCGATCGCCGTGGGGCCCTGCAAAATGTCGCGAAGGCCCGGCTTGCCGGCGTTGTCGGCGGCGATCGCGGCGAGGTTGTTCTTCACCACCAGGTATTCGACGGAGGCGGCGCGGAGCTTCCTCCGCAGTTCATTGACCTGCGCCACGCTGATGCCGTTGTTCCGCGTGGTGACGGCGACGGTGCAGCGGGAGAGCCTTTCTTGGATGTGGGCGACTTGCTGGACCTTACGTTCGGTTGGCATCGCTTACCTCAATCGGTGCTCGGGGTATCGAAAAGCCCTGCTCGCGGACGGGCAGGGCTCGCATGCTCGGCGGGCTGTCGGGCGACAGGGACGAGCGTCGGTTGAGCGTTCCTACCTCGGCGGGGTTTACGCGCGTGGGCGACCCGCTGTCTACGGCTTGGGCTCGGCTATGGCGGCTTGGCTTGTCTGGGGCGTTGGCCTCCCTGGGAGTCCGAAGCGCGGTTAGTTGGTGCGCAGGCTCTGAATCGCGCCGACGTCAAGCTTGATGGGCGGGCCCATCGCCGTGGCCAGCGCGGCGGAGCGGATGTACTGACCCTTGATACCGGCGGGCCTCGCCGCGACGATCGCCTCCATCAGCGCGGCCAGATTCTCCTTCAGTTGATCGTCCTCGAAGCTGACCTTGCCGAAGATGGCGTGGATGACGCCCGTGCGGTCGAGCCGAAACTCCTGGCGGCCCTTCCGGGCCTCCTCGACGGCCCTGGGGATGTCGGATTCCTGCACGACGGTGCCGGCGCGGGGGTTCGGCATCAGGCCGCGCCGTCCAAGCACGCGGCCGAGTTTACCCACCTTGGGCATCATGTCCTGGGTGGCGATGGCGACGTCGAATTCGACCCAGCCGCCTTCGATGCGCTTGATCGTCTCGTCGTCGCCGATGACGTCGGCGCCTGCCTCCTGGGCGGTGCGGACACCCTCGCCCTGGGCAAAGACGAGCACGCGCACCTGTTTGCCGAGGCCGTTGGGCATCATGGCGACGCCGCGGATCTGCTGGTCGGCGTGGCGGGGGTCGGCCCCCATGCGCAGGTGGATTTCGACGGACTCGTCGAAGCCCGCGTAGGACGCCTTCTTGGCGAGGCCGATGGCCTCGTCGGGCTGGTAGCGCCGGTCAAGCTCGACGAGCTTGGCCGCTTCCTGATACTTCTTTCCGTGCTTCGCCATGATTTGAACGTGCTTCTCTTTCAGCGATCAAGCTCTTCCTATTCAACATCGAGGCCCATCGAGCGGGCGGTGCCCTCGATGATGCGCATCGCGCCGTCGATGTCGGCGGCGTTGAGGTCCTTCATCTTGAGCTCCGCGATTTCGCGCACCTTGTCGCGGCTGACGACGCCGGCCTTCTCGCGGGGCGTGTCGCCGCTGCCCTTCTCGATGTCCGCTGCCTTCTTCAGCAGGTCGGCGGCGGGGGACGTCTTGGTGATGAAGGTGAAGGAGCGGTCCTCGAAGATGGTAATCTCCGCGGGCACCACCTGACCGGCCTGGTTGGCGGTCTTGGCGTTGTACTCCTTCACGAACTGCATGATGTTCGCGCCGTGCTGGCCCAACGCCGGCCCAAGCGGCGGGGCCGGGGTGGCGCCCCCACCGGGGAGTTGCACCTTGACGACGGCTGCGACCTTCTTTGCCATGAGCTTCCTTTGTGCGTCTCTTGCCGGACGATTCCCGGCCTACAGTTTCTCTATCTGAAGAAAATCGAGCTCGACCGGAGTCTCCCTTCCGAAGAAGGAGAGGAGCACCTTGACCTTGCCCTTCGCCTCGTCGAGCTCGTCGACGACGCCGATGAACTCGGAGAAGGGGCCGTCGGTGACTCGCACACTCTGGCCGACCTGATAGCCCACCCGAACACGGGGGGCCTCGGCCTCCATCTGGCGCAGTATGCCGCGGACCTCTTCCTCCTCAAGGGGGATGGGGCGGTTGGCCGAGCCGACAAAGCCGGTGACGCCGGGTGTGTTGCGCACCACGTACCAGCTTTCGTCGTCCACGACCATCTCCACCAAGATGTAGCCTGGGAAGACCTTCCGGGCCACCGTGCGACGCTGGCCGTCACGGATCTCGATCTCATCCTCGGTCGGTACGACGACCCGGAAAATCTTCTCCTTGACGTCCATGGTGAGGACACGCTGGTCGAGGTTCTTCTTGACCCGGTCTTCGTAACCGGAGTACGTGTGAATGACGTACCAGCGCGCGCCCGTTTCGGTCTGTTGGTCTACCACGGCGGTCTCTTTTCCGGCTACGTTTTGGCTATGGATAGGGCTTGCTACAGGATGACCTTGATAAGATTCGAGAAGCCGAAGTCGATCACGCCGAGGGCGATCCCGATCGAGATCGAGATCACGAGGACCATCACCGTCAGCCGTGTCGCCTCCTCCTGGCTGGGCCACACGACCTTCCGCAGCTCCGAGATGACCTCGCCGACGAAGCCTCCCCGGAACCGGGTCTGCCTCCCCAAGATGGGGCGGCCGGTGGCGGTGCGGCGGGTAGCCACGAGCTAACGCACCTCTCTGTGCAGCGCGTGCTTGCGGCAGCGCGGGCAGAACTTGTTCAGCTCGATCCGGTTGGGATCGTTGCGCCGGTTCTTCTGCGTCAGATAGGTGCGCTCACGGCAGTCCGTGCACGCCAGGGTTACGCCGATGCGATTGTCGCCCTTCTTCGCCATGAGCGGCCTATTCCTCGACCTGCGTGAACACGCCGGCGGCGACGGTCCTGCCGCCCTCGCGTATGGCGAAACGGAGGCCTTCCTCCATCGCCACGGGGGTGATCAGGCTCACGTCCATGGTGATGTTGTCGCCGGGCATCACCATCTCCACGCCTTCGGGAAGCGCGATCTGGCCGGTGACGTCCATGGTGCGAATGTAGAACTGCGGCTTGTAGCCGGTGAAGAACGGGGTATGACGGCCGCCCTCGTCCTTGCTGAGGACGTACACCTCGGCCTTGGCCTGGGTGTGCGGCTTGATCGAACCCGGCGCGGCAAGCACCTGCCCCCGCTCGACGTCGTCGCGCTCGACACCCCGGAGGAGCGTGCCGACGGCGTCGCCGGCCTCGCCCTCGTCCATCGACTTGTGGAACATCTCGACGCCCGTCACGGTCGTCTTGCGGGTCTCGCCGAAGCCGACGATCTCGACCTCGGTACCGACCTTGATTGTGCCGCGCTCGACGCGGCCGGTTACCACCGTGCCGCGGCCCTTGATGCCGAAAACGTCCTCGACGGGCATCAGGAAGGGCCGGTCCTTGGGGCGCTCGGGCAGCGGGATGTAATTGTCCACCGCGTCCATCAGCTCGTGGATCGACTTGTATTCCTCGGCGCCGGGGTCCTCGTCCGCGCACTCAAGGATCTTGAGGGCGCTGCCGCGGATGAAGGGAATGTCGTCGCCGGGGAACTCGTACTTGCTGAGGAGCTCGCGCACCTCAAGCTCGACCAGCTCGAGGAGCTCTTCGTCGTCCATGAGGTCGACCTTGTTCAGGTAGACGACGATGTTGGGCACCTGGACCTGGCGGGCGAGGAGGATGTGCTCGCGGGTCTGCGGCATTGGCCCGTCGGGAGCGCTGACGACGAGGATCGCGCCGTCCATCTGGGCCGCGCCTGTGATCATGTTCTTGATGTAGTCGGCGTGGCCGGGGCAGTCGACGTGGGCGTAGTGACGGTTATCCGTCTCATATTCCACGTGCGAGATCGCCACGGTCAGGATCTTCGAAGCGTCCCGGACCACACCGCCCTTGGCGATATCGGCGTAGGACTTCATCTTGGCCTGCCCCTTGAGCTCCAGCACCTTGGTAATGGCGCTGGTAAGGGATGTCTTGCCATGATCGATGTGACCGATGGTCCCGACGTTTGCGTGCGGCTTAGTTCTTTCGAACTTCTGCTTGGCCAAGGTTGTCTCTCCTTCTTTGTGGAGCCCAGAACCAGACTCGAACTGGTGACCTCGTTCTTACCAAGAACGTGCTCTACCACCTGAGCTATCTGGGCATGTAAATCTCGCGGGCCTTCGCCCGGTGGTTCCGTTGGTGTGTGTCGTCCTGCGTGTGTTTTCGCGCGCTCCGCTTTTCTGGTGCAGGGGGCAGGATTCGAACCTGCGAAGCCATTCGGCACCAGATTTACAGTCTGGCGGTTTTAACCACTCACCCACCCCTGCAAGAGGGTGGCGCGCGCTTTTCATCCGTTCGATTCGCGGCATTCTAAGCCGACGCCAATAACAGATTATATCGAGTGTTCAGGAGACCGTAAAGGTCTGCCGTGCGCAGCCGGGGGGTTGGAGCCCGAGAGAGGACTCGAACCTCCAACCGCCCGATTACAAGTCGGGTGCGCTACCAGTTGCGCCACTCGGGCTTGGGGCCGGTCCGTCCTTGCCGGCGGAGCATGCCGCCCATCGACGCGCCGCCAACAGAAGCGGCGCAGGTCCGTTTCAACGCCGCTCCATTATAGGGAGTTCAAAACCGCGGGTCAAACGGCGGCCGGCCGCGCGGCGGCCCCCGGTCATCCGGCAGCGGAAACGGGCGGCTACCCTGTGTACCGGTATGCGTTGCTGCGCATGAGCTTGCCGGGTAGCGCGCCGGTGTGCCGTCCGTCCTCGAACACCGGCTCGCCGCCGACGATGAGGTGGTCGTAGCCCTCGGCCCGGTTCCCGAGGCGGCTCTGACCGCCGGGGAAGTCGTCGAAGCGCTCCGTGGGGAGCCACTTCAGCCGGTCGAGGTCGAAGATGACCACGTCGGCGGCCATGCCCTCGCGCAGGAGGCCCTTGTCGCTGATGCCGTAGATGGAGGCCGGCATGAAGGTGAGACGGCGCACCGCCTCCTCCAGCGAGAGGATGCCCTCATCGCGGACCCAGTGGCTGAGAATGAAGCTGGAAAAGTAGCTGCCGCTCAACCGGTCGGTATGGGCGCCGGCGTCGGAAATGCCCGCCAGGGCGAACCGGCTGTTCAGAATCTCCTCGACGGCGTTCAAATCGCCATTCCGGATGCCGATGTAGGCCCACTCGGTATTGAGGTCTTCGTCCAGGGCAATGTCGAGCATCACGTCGGCGAGGTGGTCGCCGTTGCGGGCGATGTCGCCGAGGAACTTGCCTTCGTGCTCGGCGTACTTGCCGGTCGCGCTCCGGACAAGCGCGATGTTGCCCAAGCGGCGGAACCACTGCAGTTTCGGCTCGACCGCGTCGTACTCCTCCTTGAGCTTGGCACGCACCGCGGGGTCGGCGATCATCTCCTTCTTCCGCTCGTCGGTCTGGGAGAGCATCGCCTTCCATTCGGGGAAGTAGCGCTCGAAGCCGGCGGTCGACTTGAGGTTGAAGAAGGCGTCGAGGCGTTGCATCCGCGCCACGGCGTACACCTGCGCCCCCTCCTTCGCGGCGCGTTCCATGTACTCGATCTGCGCGCGCCACGCGGTGGGCCGGTCCCAGGTATGGGAGAGCTCGTTCCAGTTGACGGGGCGGCCGCTCTCCAACGAGAGCGCGGTCATGAGCTCTTGATCGGTCTCGCTGAACTTGTCCTCGCCCATCACCGCGGTCTCGGTGATGATCTCGATGCTCCCAACGCGGAAGTCGCGGAGCACCGAGCCAAGCTCGATGACCTCTTCGTGCGTGGCGAGGCGGCTGGGAACGGGCTCGCCCTCCCATCCGAAGTGCGTCGGCGACAAGGAGGTGGTGAAGCCGAAGGCGCCGTGGTCCATCGCGTCGTGGACGATGCCCTTCATCTCCTCGATTTCGGCGCCGGAGCTGGGCCGTTGGTCGGCGTCGGGGCCGATGACGAAGCGGCGGAGGGCCGAGTGTCCGACCATCGCGCCGATGTTCACGCCCTTGGGGAGCGCGTCGACGACGTCGAGGTACTCGGGGAAGGAGCGCCATTGCCAGTCGATGCCGGCGGTGAGGGCGTCGATGTTCATACCCTCGACCTTGGCGAACATCCGCGTGACGAAGTCGCGGTCGCCCGGGTTGCAGGGGGCAAGCGTGAAGCCGCAGTTGCCCATGACCACCGTCGTGACGCCGTGCCAGGGCGAGCAGGTGACGAGGGGGTCCCACAGCACCTGCGCGTCGTAGTGGGTGTGGACGTCGATGAAGCCGGGGGCGACGTAGCGGCCCTCGGCGTCGATGACCTTTGCCCCGTTGGGCGAGATGCGCCCCTTCTCGACGATCTTGCCGTCCTTGATGGCGACGTCGGCACGGTGGCGGGGCATCCCGGAGCCGTCGACAACCATGCCGTTCTTGATCACGAGGTCGTAGGACATCTCTCGAACCTCCAGGGGCGCGCCGCTCGGGCGCGGGGGCGAGTCTATGGCGAGCATAGGCAGGCCGTTAATCGGGTGTCAAGCAGACGAGGGCCGCCACGCGCTACAAACCGCGCGCGTCGAACACCGCCTTGGCCGCGCCGTAGGCGTTCACACTGTTGGGCACGCCGCAGTAGAAGGCGAGCTGCGAGATGACCTCGACGATCTCTTCCTTGCTCCAGCCAACGTTGAGGGCGTTCGCGATCCAATTCTCGAGATAGCGCCCGCCGTCGGTGGCGATAAGGGCCGCCACGGTGCAGATGGCCCGCGTCTTGATGTCGAGCTGGGGCCGCCCATAGACGCCGCCCTGGATCACGGTGAGCATCATGTCGGAGACGTCCGCGGCCAACTCGGCCCCTGCGCTGCCGCCGGAGCCGCCCAGCGGCTCGCCGCCGTCGGGGTGAAGCATCGCCTGCACCTCCGCTCGCCGCTCCTCCATCGCCTCGTACCGGTCCATCGCTCACCTCCTTTGTCTGCTGCCGTCATGGTAACTGCGCGCCTTCCTAGTGCGCCGGTTATGTTCCGTTAACACGGCTGTAATGATTCCGCAATCAATCGGTAACGCAACGTTCCTACGATGTCCCGCAGACCGGAGCAGGGAAGGAGGATCTTCCATGATCGATAGTGGCGACACCGCATTTATTTTGCTGGCGTCCGCCCTGGTGCTCCTGATGACGCCGGGGCTCGCCTTCTTCTACGGCGGCCTCGTGCGGCGGAAGAGCGTCGTGGGCGTGATCATGCACAGCTTCATGGCGATGGGGATCGTTGGGGTCGTCTGGGTGGTCTGGGGCTACACGCTGGCCTTCGGACCCGACCAGGGCAGCTTCATCGGCAATTTCGAGCACTTCGCGTTCAGCGGGGTTTCGTTCTCTGAACCGCTCGACGGGTCGACGATTCCGCATGCGCTCTTCGCGGTCTTCCAAGGCATGTTCGCGATCATCACCCCGGCGCTCATCACCGGGGCCTTCGCCGAACGAATGAAGTTCAGCGCCTACGTGATCTTCACGATCCTGTGGGTGACGATCGTCTACGCGCCGATGGCGCACTGGGTCTGGGGCGGCGGCTGGCTCGGCGGCTGGGGCGTCCTCGACTTCGCGGGCGGCGCCGTGGTCCACATGAACTCGGGCATCGCGGCCCTCGCGGCGGCGATCATCATCGGCCGGCGCCTGCGGCACGGCGAAGAGCCGATGGACTCGCACAACGTGCCGTTCGTGATGTTAGGGGCCGGACTCCTGTGGTTCGGCTGGTTCGGATTCAACGCGGGCAGCGCCCTTGCCGCCGACGGCGGCGGCGCCGCGACGATGGCTTTCGTGGTCACCAACACCGCGGCAGCCGCTGGCGCCGTGACCTGGATGCTGCTGTCCCACGTCACGTCGGGCAAGTACAGCGCGATCGGCGCCGCCTCCGGCGCGGTGGCCGGCCTCGTCGCCATCACCCCCGCGGCGGGATTCGTCGGCGCGCCCGCATCGATCCTCATCGGGGCCGGCGCCGGGGCGTTCTGCTTCGCGACAGTGTTCCTGATCCGCAACAGATTCAAGATCGACGACGCGCTCGACGTCTTCGCGGTGCACGGCATCGGCGGCACGTGGGGCGCACTCGCAACCGGCCTCTTCGCGGGCATGGGCACGATGGGCGTGTTTGCTCTAGAGGAGGGCCGCGGCGAGGTCATTGGCAAGCAGGTCGTCAGCATCCTGGTGACCTGGGGCTGGAGCTTCGTGGTCACGTCGGCGATCCTGTTGCTCCTGAAGTATACGATTGGCCTGCGGGTCGACACGGACACGGAGGAGCAAGGGCTCGACGTGGCCGAGCATGGGGAAGAGGCATACCCGGGCTTCTAGGTAGGGCGTAGGGCCGGCGGACCGGAGCGCCCGGCTCCGGGGTCCGCCGGCGACGGCCCAGGCCCAAGGGAGGAATACCATGAACAAAGTCGAAGCAATCATCCGGCCCGAGCGTATCGGCCTCGTGACGGAGGCGCTGGCCCAGGCTGGGTTCATAGGACTCAACGTAGTGGAAGTCCGCGGACGCGGCGTCCAAAAGGGCGTCCAGCACGTGGGCCGGGGCGGCATTAACATCACCATCGACATGCTGCCCAAGTCGAAGCTGGAGATCGTCGTCAAGGACGCGGACACCCAGCCCGTGATCGACATCATCAACGAGCATGCCAGCACGGGAAACGTAGGCGACGGCAAGATATTCGTCTTGCCTGTCTCCAGCGCCATCCGCGTGCGCACCGGCGAGAAGGACGAAGCAGCGCTCTAACCCAGCGCGCTCGGTAGGGCAAAAGGGGGCCTGGGCGGCGATGCACCATCCGGGCCCCTTTGCTATTTCTGGAGGCTGGGCGCCGGGGTGGACGGCTCCTCCGCCGGGTCGATCCGGACGGCGCAGACCTTGTATTCCGGTATCTTGGAATCCGGGTCGAAGGCGGCGTTGGTGAGGAAATTCGCGGCGTGCTCGCGGAGCTTCACGAACGGCACGAAGATCTCCCCCTCTTTCACCATCTCCGTCACCTCGGCGCGGCCTTCAAGGTCGCCGCGGCGGGAGCGGACGCGGACCCATTGGCCGTCGGCCACGCCGGCCCTGCGGGCGTCTTCGGGGTGAATGGAGACCAGCACCTCCGGCGACCGTTCGAGCAGCCCCGGCGCGCGGCGCGTCATCGTTCCGCCGTGCCAGTGGTAGAGGACGCGGCCCGTGTTCAGGATCAGCGGGAAACGCTTGCTGGGCAGCTCAGCCGCCAGCGCCTGCTGTTCGAAGCCGATGAACTTGGCGCGTCCGCGGGGGAAGTTGTGCTCGTAGAGCAACTGCGTGCCGGGGTGAGCAGCGCCGGGACAAGGCCACTGCAAGCCGCCCTCCCGCTCCAGCCGGTCGTAGGAGATGCCCTTCAAGATCGGGGTCAGAAACGCCATCTCGTCCATGATCTCCGACGGGTGGCTATAGGAGAACTGTCCTTCCAACCGCAGTCCCAGCCGCCGGCTGACCCGCCGCCCCAGGTCGCACAGAATCTCCCAATCGGGCCGGCTCCCGCCGACGGGCTCGATGGCCTTGCGGATGCGCTGGACGCGCCGCTCGCTGTTGGTGAAGGTGCCGTCCTTTTCGGCGAAGCTCGCCGCGGGGAGCACGACGTCGGCAAGCTCCGCCGTCTCGTGCAGGAAGAGGTCCTGCACCACGAGGAAATCGAGGTTGCGGAAGGCCGCCTCGGCGTGGTGGAGGTCGGGCTCGCTCAGCAAGGGGTTCTCGCCGGTGACGTACATGGCCTTGATCGCGCCCTTGTAGACATCTTCCATGAAGTCGGTGACCACCATGCCCGGGTCGGCGGGGATGGGATGGCCCCAAGCCTCGCTGAAGCGGGCCGCGTTCGCCGTGACGTCCTGGTAGCCGGGCAGCTTGTCGGGGAGACAGCCCGAGTCTCCGCAGCCCTGCACGTTGTTCTGTCCCCGCAACGGCGAGATGCCCGCTCCCCGCTTGCCAATCTGCCCGGTGAGGAACGAGAGGTTGAGCAGGCTGTGGCAGTTCGGCGTCCCGTTGGTGTGCTGGGTCATACCCATGCCCCAAACCAGGCACGAGCCGCTGAACGGCGGCATGGCGTAGAGGCGGGCGGCGGCGCGGATATCATCGGCGGGGCAGCCGGTGATCCGCTCCGCCTCTTCCGGCGTGTAGCGGTCGACGATGGCGCGCCACGCCTCGAAGCCTTCGGTGCGCTCTTCAATGAACGAAGGGGCGTGCAGCCCCTCGTCGAGAATCACCTTGGCCATCGCGTTGAGCAGGGCCACGTCGGAGCCCGGGTAGGGCCGCAGCCAGACGTCGGCGTAGTCGCAGAGGTCGATGCGCTTGGGGTTGATGACCACGAGCTTGGCCCCCCGCTCGACGATGGCGCGCCGCATCCTCGACGCCACGACGGGGTGGTTCGCGGTGGCGTCGGAGCCGGCGACGACGAGACAGCCGGCGTTCTCGTAGTCGATGTACGAATTCGACGTGGCCCCGCTGCCGACAGCGGCGATCATCGCCTCCACCGAGGGCGCGTGGCAGAGGCGTGTGCAGTGGTCGATGTTGTTGGTCTGCATGAGCAGGCGGGCGAACTTCTGCTGGACGTAGCCGTCCTCGTTGGTTGCCTTGGCGGAGCAGAGGGTGGCGAAGGAGCCCCGGTACTCGACGAGCTTCTCCGCCACCAGGTCAAGCGCCTCGTCCCAGGACGCCTCGCGGAACGCGCCGTTTTCCTTGATGAGCGGCGACGTCAGCCGGTCGGGGGCGTTGACGAAGGTCGTGCCGAAGCGGCCCTTGACGCAGAGCATCCCGACGCTCGACAGGTTCTCGGGATCGTCGAGGACTTCGAGAATGTCGCCCTCCGCGCTCGTCTGGAGCGAGATGCCGCATCCGACGCCGCAGTAGGGGCAGGTCGTCGACGTGCTGTCCGCTATGGGAAGCTCCGACCCCTTTTTCTTGATCGCGCCGGTGGGACAGACGGAGAGGCAGGTGCCGCAGGAGGTGCAGATCGATTCGCGCAGCGGCTGGTCCATGAAGGCGCCGATGCGAGACTCCCGGCCCGCGCCGAGCACGTCGATGGCCCCGATGAACTGCAGCCCGGGCCCGCAGCCCTTGGCGCAGCGCCCGCACATGATGCAGTCGTCCATCGCGATCGAGAAGAACGGGCTGCTGGTGTCGACGGCCTCCCGGGGCCTTGGCTCGTAGCGCGCGGCGTCGATGTCGTGGCTGCGGCAGGCGGCGGTCAGCGCCTCGTAGTCCTTCCCGTTGGGCGAACCCTTGAGCATGCCAAGCGTAAGCTCGAGGACGCCCTTGCGCAGGCCGCGGGCCGACTCGGTGTCGGTGCGCACATCCATGCCGTCGGCCGCCGGAAGCGAACAGGATGCGGGGAAGCCGCGCTGCCCTTCCACCTCGACCAAACAGGTCCGGCAGGCGCCGATGGCTCCCATGTCGGGATCCTTGCAGAGCTGCGGCAGCTCGGTCCCCGACGCGTTGACCGCGTCGAGCACCGATGCACCATCGGCGACGCTGACCGAGGCGCCGTTAATCGTGAGGCGCGGCATGACGCCCGCTACTCCTCCTCCAGCTTCCTTGGGCAGCCCACTCTAGCCGCTCGCGGCGGGCCTGTGAACTAGTCGGCCTCGACGAGGTCGTCGCGGAAGAGGTCGAGGGCGCTGACGATGAGGCCGCCCGCCATCTGTCCGAGGCCGCAGAGAGAGGCCGAGGCGACGACGTGCGCCAGCTCGCGCAGCTCGTCGGCGTCGGCGGACGAGCCCAGGGGAGCCATCCGGTCGAGGATTTCGACCATGCGGGGCGCGCCCTCGCGGCAGGGAGTGCACTTCCCGCACGATTCGTCGGCGTTGTATGCGGCGAGCTCGCGCACGACGTCGAGGGTCGGCATCGAGCCATCGAGGACAACGACGCCTCCCGCGCCGAGTACGGCTCCCGAGGGGTGCATCAGTCCGGGACGAATCGGCTCATCGAGCATCGACTCCGGCAGCAGCCCGCCGCTGGGACCCCCTGCCACGACGCCGGTCACCCGCCCACCATCCCGGGCTCCGCCGCCGATGTCATGGACGATCGTCCGCAACGTCGTGCCCATGGGAACTTCGACCAATCCCGGACGCCGTACCGCGCCGCTCAGGGAGATGAGCTTGGTCCCGCTGGCCCCCTCGCCAACCTCTGTGAAGACCTCCGCCCCATCCCTGAGGACGACGGCGGCGTTGCACAGCGTCTCGACGTTGTTGATGACCGTCGGCATGGCGAAGAGGCCGGACTCGGTGGGGAAGGGCGGACGCAGTCGCGGCGCCCGGCGTTGCCCCTCGATAGTGTTGAGGAGCGTCGTCTCCTCGCCGCAGACGTAGCCCCCGGCGCCGCGCCGTACCTCGATCTCGAAGTCGAAGCCGGAGCCGAGGATGTCCTCACCCACGAGCCCCGCGTCACGGGCCTGCTCGACGGCCAGTCGGACGCGGCGCTCGGAGAGCCGCGCCTCGGCGTTCACATACAGAAACCCTTTCGACGCGCCCGAGGCGTAGCCCGCAATCAACAGGCCCTCGATCAGGAGGTGCGGGTCGCCGTCCATGATGTGCCGGTCCTTGTAGACGCCAGGCTCGCCCTCTTCGGCGTTCACCACGACGTACCGCACGCCGCCGGGGGCCGCCCGCGCGCTCTGCCACTTGCGGCCGGCGGGGAAGTAGGCCCCGCCCCGGCCCAGCAGACCGGCGCGCAGCACCTCGTCGATCACCTCCTCCGGCGTCATCGAGAGCGCCCGCTCCAGACCGGCGTAGCCGCCGCGGGCGAGGCAGGCGTCGAGGCTCTCCGGGGCGATATCCCCGGTGTTGGCGAGGAGAAGCCGGTGTTGCGCCGTCCAGAACGCGCCGTATTCAGACCCGGCGGAGGCTACCGAGGCGGGGTCGGCGGCGAGATGCGCCGCCTGCTCCGGCGTCACACGTTCGAGCCGCACGGTTTCGCCGGCGGGGCGCTCGACGGTGACCCGCGGCGACAGGTCGTAGGCGCCGTCGCTGCCGACGGCCACGACGTCAACTTGGCCGGGATCGGCGGCGCCGCGGACGGCCTCGAGGACGGCCTCGCTCCCGACGGCGCGGTCGACGTGCGAGTCCTGCACCTTGAGCACCGTTTTGCCGTTGGCGCCGGCGGCCTCGCGCTCGACCGCGGCCTTCCGGACGGATGTGAGCGGCGACGTCACGGGTCTAGGACGCCGTCACCGCGGCGCGGACGCTCTCAGCCGTGGCGCGCCCCCGGCTCTCGTGGTCGACCTCGACCACCGGCGCGGCGGCGCACAGGAAGGCGCAGGCGCGCTCCTCGACCGCCGTTGCTTCAAGGTCGGTAGCGGCCTCGCGGGCCGCCTCTAGCACTGATCTCGCGCCGTTCAGCAGGCAGGAAAGGCCGGTGCAGACCCGGACGGTGTGCTCGGCGGGCGCCTCGACACGCAGCTCGGTGTAGCTCGTCGCCGAGCCGTAGACCTCGCTGGCGGGGACGCGCAAGTGCCACGCCGCCGTCTGCAGTGCCTGCTCGGGCAGGTGGCCGAACTCGTCGTGGATGTAGTGCAGCGCGGGCAGCAGGTACCGGCGCTCGCGGGGAAAGCGCTCAACGAGCCGGCGCCGAAGCTCACGCTGGTCCATGGGTCTCCGTTGGGACCTCTCCAACCGCGCCCCGAGTGTGCCGCTCAACGTGCTCGGTTATTGGCATTGTACCCCGTGGGCTCGGAGTCACTAGGAACGGAGCGCGGCGGCCTCCGTCCCCACGACGTCGCCGAGCGCCAGCGCGTCGATCCTCTCGGCGGGCACCATCCCGTCCGCCGTCCAGCAGCGGGCCTCGTAGTAGGAGCCGATCATGCCGTCGAGCTCGGCGCGGGTTAGCGCGGTTCCCGCTCCGACCCCGGTCGGCAGCGCCTCTTCCAACACGCGCGGCGGTAGGGTGTCGTCGGCACGGGTCCACCCCTCCCGCACGTTGAACAGCTTCTTCAGGGTGCAGATCCGCTCGCCGGCGCGACGCAAGCCCTCGGTGGACACGGCCCGACCGGTGACCCATTCGTACGCTTGCGCCGACTCGCCCCAAAAGTCGCCGAAGGCCTTGCGAAGGAACTTGCACCAGATCATCGAGTCGAGGACGGCGGCATAGTCCTCGCTGCGGGCAGCGAGCGCGCCGCGGCGGTCGTCGACGCGCAGCCGGTCGACCGCGGCGGAGAAGTCGGCCTCATAGGCCGACGACCGGTTGTGGCAGGCGCCGCGGGCGTTCACGGCGAGGCCGAGGGCGAGCGTCTTCAGGCCGCGCGGCTCGTAGCCCGGCATCTCCAGGCCCTTCACGTGCATCGCCCACGTCTCCGATCCGCCGCCGATCTGTTCCGCGGCCCGGCGCACTCCGTCGGCGAGCAGGTCGCCGACGCCCGACCGCGCGCCGATGGCCTCGATCATGCCGAGGACGGCCTCGCCGTCGCCGAACGCTAGGGGCTCTCGAAGGAGTCCGCGCTCGGAGCATTCCATCGCCCAGGCAATCGAGGCCCCGGCGCTGATGGTGTCCATGCCGAGCTCGTCGCAGGCATGAGCGGCCCGGACGACTGCGTCGGGGTCGGCGACGCCGACCAGCGGGCCTAGCGCGTAGAGGCTCTCGTACTCCATGCGGGCGGTGGTCGTGTCGGACGCCTCGCCGTTGTCAACGGCGGCGAGGACTTTCTCACAGCCGATGGTGCAGTTGGCGCAGTGCGCATCGTGGACGCTGTGGGTGGCCCGCAGCGACTCACCCGTGACCCCCTCCGCGCCGTCGAAGGTCGACTGCCGGAAGTTGCGCGTGGGCAGCACCCCAAGCCGGTTGAAGGCGGCGACATTTCCGATGGTGCCGAGCACGCGGTACTTCTCGGTGGCGGGACCCAGGCTGGCACGGCTCAGGGCGCGGGCATAGTCGTTGAGCGACGTCTCGTCGGCGATCTCCACGGACTGCGTGCCGCGCACGGCGATCGCCTTCAGGCGCTTCGACCCCATCACGGCGCCCGGGCCGGTGCGGCCCGCCTGGCGTCCGCCGTCGTTGGCGATGGAGGCATAGCGGACGAGCCTCTCCCCCGCGGGCCCGATACAGGCGACGCGGACACGGCCCAGGCGCTCCTTGACCGCCGCCTCCGTCTGCGACGTGGTCAGCCCAACCAGATCGCCCGCCGGTTCGAGCCGCACGCCGTCGCCGTCTATCACCAACACTGACCACTCCGGCGCTTGGCCTTGGATGACCACGGCGTCGGCGCCGCAGCGCTTGAGCTCGAGGGCGATGTGGCTAGACGACAGGGAGTCGCCGATGAAGCCGGTGAGCGGCGACTTGGTCACGATGGCGAACTTGCTGGTGGTGGTGAGCCGCGTTCCGGTAAGCGGGCTCGCCGCCAGGATCAGGGGATTGTCCGGCCCCAGCGGGTCGGCGCCCGCCAGGCAGTGGCGGTAGAGCAGATAGGCGCCGAGGCCGGTCCCGCCTACGAAACGCTCCAGGACGTCGTCGGGCAGGGGTTCGTAGTGCCCCTCGCCGGTGGCGAGGTCGACGATCAAGGCGCGTCCGAAGTAGCCGTGCAAGGCTAGCCTCCCGCCTCGGCGGAGAGCACGAGGACGGCGTCGCCCTCGCGGAGCGGCGCGCCGAGGTCGGCGACGAACGCGGCCCCATTCACGTTGAGCGTGTAGCCTTCGAGCAGGCTTGCCCCGGCCTCGTCCAACACCTTGCCCACGAGGGCGGGTCGCTCCTGCGCCAGCGCTGCCAGCGCGTCACGCAACGTGGCGTCCGGCGAAAGCGACAGCGCGACCGCGCTCGTTCCGGCGGCGAGCCGGGCCACGCCGTAGAGCTCGACGCTGCACGCGATGGCAGGGGCGGCCATGCTAGCCACGCTCCGCGGCGAGCGCCGCCGCCCGGTCGAGGTCGTCCTGGGTGTTGACGTTGAAGAAGCTGAGTAGGTCGGGATCGAAGCGCCGGACGTCGGATTCCTCGATGAAGCGCACGCGCACGTCGTCGAAGAAGCGGGCGATCTTCAACTCATCGCGTTCCAGGCGGTCGTGGATCGGCGTCAGGCACTCCTTGGCGTAGAGTGCGTGCGTCGGCTCCGGCCGGCCCTCCACGCGTGGCACGACGGCGTCGCAGCCGTCGGTCAGGCCGGCCATGTACTCGATCAGGCCCGTATTCAGAAAGGGCATGTCGCCGGCGACGACCAGCGACCAGCCGTTTGTGGCCTTGGCCAAGCCGGAATAGATGCCGCCCAGCGACCCCTTGTCTGGGTAGAGGTCGAACGCGGTGCGTGCTTCGTCGGGGATGGGGAGGTCGGCGGCGGCGCCGGGCTCGGCGCCCACGACGACGATCTCCGAGCAGACCGGCCGCAGCCGCTCGATCACACGCGCGATGAGCGGCGCACCCTCAAACGGCTCGACGAGCTTGTTGCGTCCCAGCCGGCGGCTCTTGCCTCCCGCCAGCACGACGCCGGTCAGCGGCATGGTCATGCCGCATTCTACCAGGAGTCCGAATCTAGGCCGCGCCGCGGATGGCGACGGTCTGGGGCTGGCTGGCGACGCCAAAGCCCCACGTGGGGATTACGGCGCTGAACGCCCCCGCCATCCCTCCCCCGACGACGATGCGGACCGCCTCCGGTCCGGTGAGCGCGGCGACGGGGTCCTCCGTCTCCTCATCGCCGAGCTGGCCCACGCGCCGGTAGAAGTCAGCGGGCCGGCGCGCCTTCTCGTACAGGAACGCCTTGACCTGATCCTTCGCCCAGCCTGCCCCTTCGAGCTGCGCCACGTGCTCGGGGCCGAGCACGACCACGAAGTTGCCGAAGCCGTGGCCGCAGTCGGCGATGGCTTCGGCAATGCGCGTCTGGACGACCTCCAACGGCTTGTTCGTCAGCGAGTGCACCTGGTGCGGGCTGAGGACGTTGATCACGGTGACCGCGCTCTCCTCTTCCGAGAACCCCTGCTCGACGTGCAACGGGGCCCACGGCGAAAGCTCCTCGTTCTCTGCGATGCAGAACGAGTACTTGCCTGGGTGCCCCAGGCAGCTCATGTCGATCTCGCCGGGACGGTTGCCCAGCACGTTGATGTGGATCAGCCGGATGGCCCGCCCGATGGTGGCGTTGGGACGGAAGCCGGGGCCGAACAGGTTTGGGCCGCTGTTCAGTCCGAGCGCGTGCCGGATTGGGCCGTTGACAATGAGCAGCTGCGCCGACCCACCCGTGCTCACCGAGGCTCCATGGATGTTGAAGTGCCCCCGGCACATCCCCTCGGCGGCGGCCACCACGACGGGGAGGTATTCGGGTCGGCACCCCGCCATGACGGCGTTCACCGCCACCTGTCCCGCGGTGATGGTCAGCAGGCGGGGCTCGATGACGCCGACGGTGTCCCCGGCTTCGAGTCCGGCGGCGGCGAGGGCTGCTTCGACGAGGTCGGAGCGGGGCGGGACGACGGGGAGGCCGTCGGTCAGGCCGTCCTCGAAGAAGCGCTCGATGGCGGCCCAGGCGTCATCGGCTTCGATGCGTCCCGAGGACACGGCGGCGTCGCGTGCCCGGTGGGGCTATCCCGCGGCGGAGGCACGGGCCGCCGTGGCACGGGCCTCCGTCTCGGCTCGAGGCTTAGCGCGCTGCGACTCGTACTCCTGGGCCAGGGCGTAGAGCTCGTCGCCGTTGAAGAAGCTGTGGCGGGCGTCCTGGTAGCTCCCCGAAGCCTCGTCCCACTCGCCGTCGTAAGCGGCCTGGATCTTGTCGTAGACGTACTTCACGACGCGGGTGGCGCTGGTGTACTTATCGGCCACGCCGGTTTTCTCCAGGTGCTTGGCGTTGAGGATTGCGACGATGCCCTCAGCGCCGGAGAGCGACCCCACCCGGTGCAGCTCTACGCGGTCGGCCCCGAGAAGCTTGGGGTCGAAGGGGAGGTAGATGTCACCGCCCTCGGCCTTGGCCTGGCGCTCGACGCCGGCCTGATGAATGCCGGCTTGGGTGCTGAAGATGGCGTCGCCGATGATGGGCGACTTTATGTTCACCCCGCCGATCTCGCTCTGGATGAGGGCCGCCATCTCCCGCAGGGCGGCGAGATTGAAGCCGGGGTCGCCGTAGAGCCGGATGTAGTCGGCGGTGACCTGTTCGAGGGTGGTGTTGCCGGTGCGCTCGCCGAGTCCGCCGAAGGCGACGTTGACCCGCCGCGCGCCGTAGCGCCAGGCGAGAATGCTGTTGGCGGTGGCGAAGCCGAAGTCGTTGTGGCCGTGCCACTCGAGCTCGGCGCCGGTCTCCGCCCGGATGGTGGAGATCAGCCGCGGCACGCCCATCGGCAGCGAGGCGTGGGGGTCGGGGAAGCCGATGCCGAGGGTGTCGCAGATGCGGACCTTGGCCTTGCCCTCGGTCTCCTTCAGGACCCGCTGGATGAACGGGATGATGAAGCCGTGGATGTCGGCCTTGGTGGAGTCTTCCAAGTGCACCCGCGGGGTAATGCCGGCCTCCATCGCCGCCATGATGGGCTGGAGGTATTTGTCGGCGGCCTCTTCCTTGCTGCGGTAGCCGAGCTTGTCGAAGATGTGGTGATCGGAGGCCGAGGCGAGCATCCCGGTCTCTTTGACCTTGCCGCCGGAGACCTCGGTGAGGAGCTTGATGTCCTTCGGCGTGGCCCGCGTCCACGTGGTGACCTGGGGGAAGTCGTACCCCCGTTCAAGAAGCTTCTCTAAACACCAAAGGTCGCGCTTTTGGTAGATGAAGACTTCGACCTGTTCGATGCGGCCGGTGCCGTTGTCGAGCTCGTGGAGGAGGTCGTAGTAGCGAAGGCGCGCCTCGTTGGGGAAGAGGGCGAAGTTGGGGTCCTGGGCGCCGTCGCGGAGGGTGGTGTCGGTGATGAGCTTGGGCTTGCCGTCGTCGGGGGGGAGCGCCGCCGCTTCAGGCTCGAAGGAGAGCGCGGGCATCTGACCGCGGAAGTTGTAGAAGCGCTTCCGCGCGTCGATCTGACGGAGCTCGGCGGTCTGCGTCATCGAGGGCGCCTCCTGAAGCGATTAGCCCCGGGAACGTCGGCTCTCATTATACACAGGCCGACCTGAAACGGGCGCGTGCGGCAAGATTCAAGAACGGTTGGAAGTTGATCGTGAAGTGTTGGATTCGGGGCAGGCGACCTTGCGAGAATATGGGAGGACGTATGGCGGCTCTTGGAGCAGGTGGAGGTGTCACCGCTCCTGCACCATAAGAGTGCGGTCGCTTGTCACTTCGTAGCAACGACTACGAGATGGCTGGATGCTCCTAGCAGGGTCTTCTCCTGTTCGACAGAGCGGATCAGGTCGAGTAGTTGTGCTCGCTTCTCCGGATCTGACATTCGGTCGTCAAGGTCTGGCGCAATTTCCCCTGGCCCTTCGACTGCGTAGAGGCCTTGCGTGTGGTATCCCGCCTCGATTATTTCGGCCTCTAGTTCATCCGGCAGGTGAAGGTGGGCCGTGGTGAAGTAGCTGAGCGTGTCCGAGCGGCCACGGTGCTGTCCGTCCGCAAGTCCTCGGCGGAGAATGGACCCAAAGTACGGATCGTCGATGAAGCCGTGCCTAAGACCGTCTAGGAGTGAAGCGAACCGGTTTATGGCCGTGGCAACCAGCAGGCCGCCGTGCTTCAGCACCCTGTGTGATTCTCGCAAGGCTGCTAGCCTCTGATCTCTGACGGCTAGGTGGTACAGAGGGCCCATCAGGAGCACTGAATCTGCGCTGGCATCGTCGTGATTGAGCGACCGGGCATCGCCTTGGATCACGCTTGCCAGAGGATGATGGGGTGAGGATGCGGAATCCTCACGCGCCTGCTTCACATGTTTCTGTACAGGATCGATCAGGTGGACTTCGTAGCCCTTCTCAGCCAGCCAGAACGAGTACCTGCCTGAGCCTCCTCCGACGTCAAGTACTACCCCAGGAGGAGGAGGGATAAAGCGCTGAATGAGTTCCTTCGTTCGAGCGAACTCAAGGAGCCCACTCCCCTTTGCAAGCCGACCTGCCTCATCGAATCCCTCGTAGTATGAGAGGATCTCGCTGCCGTCAGATGGGACTTCCTGTTCAGCCACTCTTCACTATCCGTTTCGTGTTGACGTGGGATTGAGCCCTGTTTGGCCAGGCACCGGCCGGGCCGGTCGCGTCGGTCAGGCCCATGTCGAAGGGGAGAGGCCGGAAGGAAGACGCCCACAAGGGGCGCGCCCCCGCTAGTCCTCTTCCAGCGTCGAGGTGTCGCCTTCGGGGAGGCCGAGCTCGCGGGCCTTGAGGAGGCGGCGCATGATCTTGCCGCTGCGGGTCTTGGGGAGGCCCGGCAGAAAATCGATCTCGCGGGGAGCGGTGCCGGCGGCGAGCTTGCCGCGGGCGAAGCGCATGAGCTCGCGGCGGAGGGGCTCGGACGGCTCGTAGCCTTCGCGGAGGGCGACGAAGGCCTTCACCACCTCCATCGCGATGGGGTCGGGCTTGCCGATGACGCCGGCCTCGGCGACGGCGGGGTGCTCGACGAGAGCGCTTTCGACCTCGAACGGGCCGACCAGGTGGCCGGCGGTGTTGATGACGTCGTCGGCGCGGCCGATGAACCAGAAGTAGCCGTCCTCGTCCATGCGGGCACGGTCGCCCGAGTAGTACCAGCCGTTCTTGAACTTCGACTGGTACATCTCGTCGTTGCGCCAGTAGGTCTGGAACATGGAGGGCCAGCCGGGGCGGGCGACGAGGTCGCCTTCCTGGCCAGGAGGCGCGGGGTTGCCGTCGTCGTCGACCACGGCGAGCTCGATGCCGGGAATGGGGCGTCCCATGGAGCCGAGCTTGATATCCGACTCGGCGTAGTTGGCGCACATGATGGCGCCGGTCTCGGTCTGCCACCAGTTGTCGTGGAAGGGCATGTCGAAGGCCTCCATGCCCCAGACGATGGCCTCGGGGTTGAGGGGCTCGCCGACGCTGGCCAGGAAGCGCAGCGAGGAGAGGTCGCGCTTCTGGGCGGCCTCGGAGCCGGCCTTCATCATCATGCGGATCGCCGTGGGGGCCGAGTACCAGACGGTCACCTTGTACCTCTCGATGAGGTCGTACCAGGTGGTGGCGCGAAAGCCGCCCTCGTAGATGAAGTTGGCGACGCCGCTGGTCCAGGGCGCGATGATGCCGTAGGAAGTGCCGGTGACCCAGCCGGGGTCGGCGGTGCAGAAGTAGAGGTCGTCCTCATGGAGGTCGAGGGCCCACTTGCCGGTGGCGTACTGCTGGAGTACGGAGTTGTGGCGGTGGACGGCCCCCTTGGGCTTGCCGGTGGTGCCCGAGGTGTAGTGCATGATCGAGTAGTCGTCGCGGGTGGTGTCGACGTTGTCGAAGACGTCGGAGGCCGCGGCCATGAGGTCTTCATAGCTCACGTCGCCCTCGGCGAGGGGCTCGTCGCTGCGCCCGTTCTTGTTGACGATGATGACGTGCTTGAGGTCGGGGCAGTCGGGGAGGATGCCGGCGATCCGCTTGCGGAGGTCAGGGGAGGTGACGAGGACGGACGCGCCGCTGTCCTGGAGGCGGTCGCGGACGGGGTCGGGGCCGAAGGCGGAGAAGAGGGGGCCGGCGACGCAGCCGGCCTTGAGCGCGCCGAGGATGGCGAAGTAGGTCTCGGGGAGGCGGTCGGCGAAGACGAAGACGCGGTCGCCCTTGGCCGCGCCGAGGCCGCGGAGGACGTTGGCGAACTTGTTGGTCTCGAGACGCATCTCGTCGAAGGTGTAGCGCTCCTCCTCCATGTCCTTGCTCACCCAGAGCATGGCGAGGCGGCCGCCGCGGCCCTCGGCGGCGTGCCGGTCAATGCACTCCCAGGCGACGTTGAGGCCGCCGCCGGGCAGCCAGGCGATCTCCTGGTCGATGGTCGCCCAATCGAAGGAGGCACGGGCATCGTGGTAGCCGTCGATGTTCGGCGTCAGCCGCCGGTCCTTCGGCCGCTTGGTGATGATGTTCTCGTCCATGTCAGGACCCCTGCTCGCTTCAGGTTTGCGTGGTGGGGCGTAGGGTAGCACACGGGCGCGCGAGGGCGTGGAGCCTAGAGTCCCCGCTGCTCTAAACGACGAACTTGGCGTCCTTGGGGCGGCTCTTGCCCCCGTGCACCGACGGCTCAGCGCACCACTTGGCGGCCAAGCGGCGCACGGCTGCGTAGACCTTCTCATCGAAGCCCAGAAGGTCGCAGACCACGCGCTTGTCGAGAAGAGCACGGTTGGGGTCGGCATCCGCCAGGTAGGCAGGCTTCAATTCGAGTTCTCGGAACTCGTCGAAGATGTCCTCAGCCGTGTGCAGCTGCTGATCTGTGAGAGCGCGAAAGTCCAGCACAGGGAGGGAGTCCGCGGAGCGGACTGTCATCCCAGCCTTGCTGGATTGTTGGCGGTTTGAGTGCCACCAGCAAGACAATAGACCCAGGGTGGAGTTGCCCCACACCGAGAAGGCATAGTCGCATCTAGTGTCAGAAAAGATAACGTTGGGCCACACTCTCCCGCCGATGGAATCCATTTGCGTAGACGCAACAGCTAAGGCTTGGGAGCCAAAGGTGAAGTCGAGATTCAAGTGGCACCGGCTGGCGGTAGCCCAAACATCTGCAGCCTTCTCTTCCAGCCCTTGCCTTACAAGCAATTGGGAATCGGGTTCGCAGACCAACTTGGTCTCCCTCGTGGCATTGTGATTCCACAGGGAAGGATAGGTGGACGTCTGGCTTGGAGCCGCCTTGTCAAAAGGTCCGCGAGGGTAGGGTCCAATGATGTCGAGATGGTATGTACCAAGTTTAGCCGTCTCGTGAAGAATAGCCGTCTTCAACTCAATTGCGGATGCATGCCCCGGAAGCCACAACTTCGACTGCGAAAGGGCATCGGCGGTCTGGGACAGTGTGTAGTCAGCAAGGCGTACTGCGCCCCAACTCTCGCCCTCCTGGCGGCGCGGCGCTGTTATCGTCTCGCCCACCGGCTCATCTCCCACCATCAGCGGTGTACCCCCATAGGGCCCGTCCTCAAGACTTCTGACTTGGCCGCCCTCCAGCATTCCACGAGCCAGGGAGCCTGCATGAACGAATCCCTGGGGTCTGCGCGTGAGCGACGCAAAGCGGGCGCGTCCTTGGGACGTTTCTTCAGGTTCAAGCTTCCGGGCAACCACTAGACATTCCGCCATCCCGGTGTCTGAGGAGAAGGACATGTCTCGTCCGTTGGCCGCGATGCTCAACACGGCTACGTCCGTATAGCCGCTATCGAGCATTTCTCGAACGCCCTGCCAAGCCAAGCCGTTAGCCGCCGATAGAGGCAGCACGAGGGCGAGGACGCCGCCGGGCTTTATCTTCTTGTCGGCCAAGGCTGTAAACGCAGATGCAATGCCAGCGTTGCCGTGGTAGCAGGTGTTCTTTTTCAGGATCTCCATTCGCTTTGTCATCTGCGCTTGGTCTGCATCACTCGCTCCAAAGCCGGCAAAGGCCGCAGCCATTGTGTCGGTGTAGGCTCCTTCACGAGTTACATTCCTGGTGAAAGGGGGGTTCATGATCACGATGTCGTAGCTGGCGTCGCGAATCTCGGCACGTATCTGGGCGGCTGTCTCCTCGCCAGCGCTGCCGGTGCGCATGGCTGGGTCGCTGGTGTTGAACAGTGTCAACACGTTGGAAGCCTGGAGCAGTTCCAGGGAGCCAATCATCACGCTGTCATCTCCCTGGCGGCCATAGGGCATGGTGTACAGACGGGAGCTATTGAAGAGGACGCTCGGCTCGACGCCGGAGAGGGTCGAGCCCGTGATATGGACGGCGGAAGGCATTACGTCGCAGCCGTAGAGCACCTCCTCCATCATTACCTTGTGCAAGGCATCGGAGTCGCCCCCTGCCCGCTCGTGGCGGGCGGCTATCTGCTCATACACGGCAGAGAGCAGCGCGCCAGTCCCGCAGGCGAAGTCGCCGATGCGCAAGCCGCCGATTGCCTCGGGGCTAGACCAGTCCACGTCCTCCAGCTTGGCGACAGCCAGCCGGGCCAGCAACGCCGCCGACGCGGGAAGGGTATAGAACGTCGCCAGGTACTTGCGGTCGGCGATGAGGCGCTGGAAGACGCGGCCGGTCAGGTCGTGGGCGTTGTCGACGCCGGTGGCAGTGACGGCCTGGGCGGTGTGCCTCAGCCGTTTCAGGATGTTCGCCGCGTCACCCGCGGGCAGTTGCTCCAGAATGTCCTTGGCGATGGCGAAGATGGCCCAGTAGTTGATCTTGAGTATGTCGTCCCAGGCCGCCAGCACCTGCCCTTGGGGGTTGTCCACGCCGTCACCGCAAACCAAGGCGAGAGGCTTGACTTCCGCGTGCATCCCAGCGATGCGCTCGTGGAAGACCAAGGCGTTGGCGATGATGGCACAGGCCATGCGGCGGGTCTGGGGCACATTAGTCATCCCCAGGAGGCGGGCTATGGCCAGCGTGATGCCCGACCGTGTCTCATCCAACTCGTCCAGGAGCTTTGCGGCGGCACCGATTCCCTGCTCCAGCGTGGTGGCGGCAGCGTCGACGGCGCGCTGCGGAACCGACACCAGGCGCACCATGTCCGCCAAGTCGTCAATGGAGCCGTCCAGCCATCCGGCCTCCGGGAAGCGTTCCACTCCCTTGGCGCCCTCGGTGAAGACACAGTAAGAGAGCGGGGCGGAGGACAGGACGGCGGGAAGGTCGTGTGCCTCGCCGACGCTGTCCGGGTAACGGAGGGCGATGGCGGCTTCGATGACCCGCCCATTGGCCGCTGCCTCCAGCCCTAGGCGCGACTTGGCCTCGACCTCGACGTTTGCGGCGGGCACGTACTCGGCCTCGATCACAACAGGAGCGCGGCCGGGCGCGGTAATCAGGATGTCGGGGCGCAGCCCGGGGTGTCCGGCGATAGCCTGAGTGTTCTCGGAGCGCACGCTGCTACGGAGCAGCATGGCTTGGAGCAGGCTGCCCATGGCGTTGTTGACGTTCGGCTCAGTCTGACGCGGCATGGTGGACCATGGAGCTATCGAGTCGAGTGAGAGGCATATAGAGAGTATCCACCAGCCTGTGGATTGTCGATTCGCCCATGTCCCTATGGCGGTTGGCCCGGGCCCCTCATCTCAATCTTCTCCCCGTGGTAGAAGAGGCGGGACCTCCCGGCTCCACCCCTCCGACGCGCCCGTGGGGCGCGTACCCTCTTTCAGTTTCCCCCATGAGGGGGAAAGGCCGGAGGGGGCGGGCTTTGAGGGGCGTTGGCGGTGGGCAGGCGCGGGCGACCACAAGAGTCGCCCCTACAAGGGGGGCGGTGTTGTTGACCGGCTCCGGTGCGGCTACTGATAATGGCGCCGGTGACGGGAGGGGTACCCGCTCATGCTTGACTGGCTTGGTGTCGACCACCTCTTCGAGCTTTCGACGACGGAGGCGATCGCGGGGTTCTTCACGCCGCTGGCGATCTTCGCGGCGTTCTTCCTGGCGCAGATGATCTTGCCGGGGCGGTGGGTCCCCGGTTACGTCGTCAACCCGGAGACGGGGGAGCCGCGGCAGTACCGGCTCAACGGCATCCTCGTCTTCACCCTTGCGATGGTGGTGTGGGCGCTCGAGCTCACCGGGATGCCGCGCGATTGGTTCTACCGGTCGTCGGTCTACGCCGTGGTCGGTGGGACCCTCTTCACCCTGATCTTCGCCCTCATCGCGGTCTTCACCCAGCCGCGCGGCGCGGTCAAGAACCCGCTGCTGGCGCTCTGGTTCGGGCGGGCCCAGGAGCTGTCGTTCTTCAAGCAGCGCTTCGACGTGAAGATGTACTTCTACGTCGTCGGCGGGACGATGCTGTCGCTCAACGCCCTGTCGGGGGCGGCGTTCCACTACGACATGTTCGGCGACGACGCCAATCCCGGCGTCTACCTCTACGCGGCGATCTTCACGTTCTACGTCTTCGACTACTTCGTCTTCGAGCGGGTCCAGCTCTACACCTACGACGTGATCTACGAGAGGCTCGGCTTCATGATGTTCTGGGGCGCGCTCATGGTCTACGGGTGGGTGTTCATCCTCCCGTTGTGGGGCATGGCCGCCTACCCCGACCCCGGCTTCTCGACGGCGTGGACGTACGTCTGGATCATCGGAGCGTCCGCACTGTTCCTGGTGGGGTGGGCTATCTCGCGGGGCGCCAACCTGCAGAAGTACACGTTTAAGCGGTGGCCCGACCGCAAGTTCCTGGGGATCATCGAGCCGAAGTACATCGAGGCCGGCGACCGCAAGATCCTGTGCAGCGGTCTCTGGGGCGCCGCCCGGCACTTCAACTACTTCGGCGAGTGGTGCTTCGGCCTGTCCATCGGCCTCGCCTTCGGGCACTTCGGCGTGCTCTGGGCCTGGACCTACTTCATCTTCGTCGCCGTCTTCTTCTACTTCCGCCAGCGCGGCGACGACAAGAACTGCGCCGCGAAATACGGCGCCGAGAAGTGGGCGGAGTACCAGGCCCGGGTGAAGTACCGGATCGTGCCGGGCGTGTATTAACCCGATCGGCCTGAGGACAGCCCATGCCTGAGTTGATCGACCTGCTGGACCAAGTCGACGAGATGCGCGACGAGATCGTGGCGCTGGAGCGGGACATGGTCCGCATTCCCACGGTCAACACCGGCTTCATGCCCACGGGCAACGAGACGGAGCTGTGCCGTTACGTCGAGCGGTGGCTGGCCGAGGACGGCGTCGAGTGCGAGGTGATTGAGTCGGCGCCGGGGCGGGGCAACCTGATCGCGCGGCTGGAGGGCGCGTCGGGGAAGGCCGGGCTCATGTTCATGTCGCACCTGGACGTGGTGCCGGTGGAAGAGGAGGAGAAGTGGCGTTTCCCTCCCTTCAGCGCCACCGTCGCCGACGGGCGGGTCTACGGACGGGGAGCGTCGGACTGCAAGGGCCTGCTCACCTGCCACCTGGTCGCCCTGCGCATCCTCAAGCGGAACGGCGTCCCGCTCAAGGACAGCCTGGTACTCGCCTCGTGCGCGGACGAGGAGCACGGCGGCCGCTACGGCTTCGGGTGGATGGCCGAGCACCATCCGGAGAAGCTGGCTGCGCCCCTGGCGGTGAACGAGGGCGGCGGCTATCCCGTCCATGCGGCGGGGAACCTCACCTATCTCTTGGGCGTGGGAGAAAAGGGCCGGCTGCAGGTGGAGATCGACGTGCGGGGGTCGAGCGCCCATGCGTCGGTGCCGTGGCTGGGATCGAACGCTCTGTTCGCCTTATCGGAGGTCGTGAAGCGGATCGAGGCCTACGAGCCGGAGCGGGACACGTCGACGAGCCTCTTCGAGCACCTGTCCGTCTTCGCCATCGAGGACAAGCCGTCGGCGGAGAACATCGACCAGATCATCGCGGACACCCGCGACGAGAACCCGCGCTTCGCCTCGACGATGCGGGCGCTGTCGAGGATGACGATCACGCCGACGATGGTCCGGGGCGGCATCAAGTCGAACAGCGTGCCGGAGTCGGTGCGCCTGACCTGCGACGTCCGGACGCTGCCGCACCAGGACGAGGCCTACGTCCGGCAAGAGCTGGAGAAGATCCTCGACGGGATACCGGGAGTGGAGATCGACATCGACTACATGGCGGTGCCCAATTCCTCGCCCTTCGACACCGACTTCGCCCGCCGCATCCAACTCAGCACGGCCCAAGCCCTCGGACGGGACGACGTCCATTGGGTCCCCGCGCTGACCACCGGTTTCACCGACTCGCGCTTCACCCGCGAGCTGGGGACCACCACCTACGGCATGGTCGGCTCCCACCCCGACGACGATCCCCGCCTCGCCAACATCCACGGGACGGACGAGTCGGTCGGCATCGCGAGCCTGATCAGCGGCTCGCGCGTCATGCTGGCGCTGGCGTACGACGTCCTGGCGGAGAGGTAGGGGGCCCCGCCCCGGCCCTCTCTCAGTCTCCCCCAGAGGGGGAGAGGCTTAAGGTGCTCCCCTGCGGGGATGGTTTGGGGTGAATCCCCCCGCCCTGGCTATGGGGGAGTTTGGGAGGGTTACAGCGGTATACTGGCGGCGAATGCCGTCCGGTGGAGGAGGCTATGGCGCCTCAATCGACCGTTACCGTGCTCGATCCTTCGGGCCATGTCTTTCAGGAGGACGTGGGGCTGGCGCGCCGGCTCGACGACCTCGCGGGGCAGACGGTGGGCCTGCTCGACGACGGGCTGGCCTTCTCCGACGCCTTTCTGGAGCGCATCGGAGAACTGCTCGAAGAGCGCGCAGGCGTCGGCGCGGTGATCGCGCGGCAGAAGCCGAACCTGTCGGCGCCGGCGCCGAAGGCGATGATCGAGGAGCTGGTGAACGAGGTCGACTTCGCTGTCGTCGGAGTCGGCGGCTGAGGCTCTTGCTCGTCGTGCTGTACGCACGACGCGGTCACCCTCGAAGGCAAAGGCATCCCAACCGCGGTGATCATCGAGGACGGCTTCAAGGAGTTGGCCTTCGCCAAGCGGCGTCAGATGGGGCTGGAGAGCCTGGAGCCGGTCATCATCCCCGGCATCATGGGCTCCCGTGAGGAGGCCCGCGGCATGGCCGACGGCGCCTTCGACGGCGTGGTCGAGTGGCTGCGCCGCGGCGGGACGTCGCGAGATCGGCGCGAGGAAGCGGCCGCCGAGTCCAAGACGCGCGCCGCGGGCGCCGGATAGGGCATGGCCACGTCGAAGGAGTCGCCGCTGGAGCGCTTCGACCGCGAGGCGACGTGGGCGTCGTTCCGCGAGACGATCGAGTCGTTCTATGAGAAGGGCTGGTCCGACGGCCTGCCGGTGATCCCGCCGACCGACGCCGCCGTCGCCGAGATGATGGCGGCCGTGGACCGCGACCCGGCGGAGGTGATCGGCATCGTGCCGCCGCGCCAGGGGGTCGCCACCATCGAGTCGGTGGCGGCGAACGCGGTGATGGCGGGCTGCAAGCCGGCCTACCTTCCGGTCGTGGTTGCCGCGGTCGAGGCGATGCTCGACGAGCGCCTCAACATCAACGGCGTCCAGGCGACGACGAACGCCTGCGCGCCGCTGACCATCGTCAGCGGGCCGATCGTCGAGGAGATCGGCATCAACGCGGGGTCGAACCTGTTCGGCCACGGCTACCGCGCCAACGCGACCATCGGGCGGGCGGTGCGCCTGGTGCTGGTCGTCCTCGGCGGCGGCTACCCGGAGACGGGAGACAAGTCACCCCTGGGGATGCCAGGAAAGTTTACGTTTTGCATAGGGGAATCGCCGTCGAGCCCGTGGGGACCGCTGCACGCCGAGCGCGGCCTCGACGACCACGCCAGCGGGGTGACGGTGATGGCGGTCGACGCGCCCCGCGCCTTCATGACGCCGGAGGACCTCGACCCTGTGGCGTCGCTGGAGTCCATCGCCATCGAGATCACCCATATCACGCACAACGTCCACCACGGCGGCGAGTACCTGCTGGTGCTGAACCCGCTGGTCGCCAAGAGCCTCGCCGACCACGGCTGGGAGCGCGGCGACATCCGTTATTTCTTGTACGAGAACGCCCGCGTGCCCATGGAGGACTTCCTTCGGACACAGGAGCGCCGCGGCGTCACCAACCCCGGCAACAAGGCGCGCTGGCCGAAGTGGCTGGAGTCGGCGGGGCCGGAGTCGCGCGTCCCCGCCATCCGCCGCGTCGACGACCTCGTGATCACCGTCGCCGGCGGCACGCAGCTGACATGGAGCGCGCTCCTCGGCGGCTGGGGCAACTTCGGCGGCTGGGCGGTGTCGCGGCCGGTCGGGTAGGGGGCCTTGACAGCTTAGGGCGGCAGGTGCTGTACTGGCCCAAGTCAGACTGCCGCCAAGTCCTCGAGCTACAGCGCGAAACGGGTCGTTCCAGACGGCCCGTTCGTCGTTAAGGGGACGGGCGCCCACAAGAGGCGCCCCTACTGGTGGGTTTCGGTGACCCTTGGCGGTTGGAGTGGGCCCCTCATCTCAATCTTCTCCCCAGGGAGAAGAGGTGGGACCACCCGGCCCCGCCCCTCCGGCGCGTCTGGCGGCGCGTACCCTCTTTTCAGTTTCCCCCGTGAGGGGGAAAGGCCGGCGGGGTGGGCGGCGCGAGACGACGCCCGCTTCGCGGAGGTCGGCGACGATGCGCTTCGCCGCGGGTGGTCACGCATCCAGCGCCGACAAGAACCGCGGAGCGTTAAGGATCCTCGTACGCCCGTGCTGCCCAAGCGGCAACAAATGACGCCGGTCCCCCGTGACCAGGCAATCGGCAGTCGCCGCCGCCGCACACTCCAGCACCCGATTGTCGGCGTGGCCGCCCTCGACTACGTCCGGTAGTCTGGGAGGATCAATCAAGGTGGCGGCGTCCAGGAGAACTTGGACGGCCTGAGACGAGCGCTCCGCGTCCCAAGCAAACTTGCGCGAAAGCACCCCGGCAACCTCGTCCAGGATGAACTGGGACACACACCACTCGAACCGTCCCCTGAGAGCCAAGTCGAGAACGAGGCGTTCGTTGCCGGGGAAGTTCAGGCCGGAGACAATGACGTTGGTGTCAAGGACGACTCTCACGCCTGAGACGAGCCAACCTCGGCCCGATACTCGTCCACCAAGCGGGCCACGTCGTCGGAGCCGATGCCCTGCTCTCTCGCCCTCTGCTCTCCGTACCGGAGCAGTTGCCTCCACTCGCACTCTTCAATGTAGCGGAGCACCGCCTCCCGGAGAAACTCGCTGCGCGACCCTCCCTGCCGTTTCATCGCCTCGTCTACCCTCTCCGCCATCTCGGGCGGCAGCGAGAAGGTGATGGTCTTCGTTGTTCGCGGCATAGGTATTCCTTGTTACCAGGTCTTACTCTGATATTGCGACGACGACGCACGCCCGTCAACCGTCTCCCGCTCCCTCTCGTCGGCCTCCCCGGAGGGCGAGAGATCTGTGGCGTTTACCCTTTCGGGAGAGGGTAGGGTATTTCGCCCCTACACCACGCCCGCCTCGCGCAACTCGGCGACTTTGGCGGCGTCGTAGCCGAGGATGTCGGAGAAGACTTCTTCGGAGTGCTGGCCGAGCAGGGGCGACGCCTGCTCCACCGTTGGTGAGTCGGAGAGCTTGATGGGGTTGCCGATGAGGCGGACGGTGCCTCGGACGGGGTGCTCCATGTCGACGATGGTTTCGCGTTCCAGGAGGTGGGGGTTGGTGTGGAGGTCCTCGGCGTTGAGGCAGGCGCCAGCGGGGATGCCGGCCTCGCCGAGGATGCGCATCGCCTCGAACTTGTCGCGCTGCTTGGTCCAGGACTCGAGGGCGGCGTCGAACTCCTCGGCGTGCTCGTTGCGGAAGTCGCGGTCGGCCCAGCGGGAGTCGTCGGCCATGTCGGGCCGGCCGGCGATGCGGAGGATGGTGGCGACCATCTGAGGCATGGCGCCGAAGGTGATGACGATGTAGTCGTCGTCGCCGCCGGGGGCGCACTGGTAGGTGCCCTTGGTGCTCTGGCCGAAGTAAACATTGCCGGTGCGGGGCACGTTCTTGCCCGTCTCGTGGTAGTCGCGCGACCAGATGCGGCAAAGGTTAGCGACGGCGTCCTGCATGGCGACCTCGACCTTCTGGCCGCGGCCCGTTATGTCGCGTTGATGGAGGGCGGCGATGATGCCGATGTCGAGGTGCATCCCGGTGCCGGTGTC
>DAOUKH010000082.1:0-4648 GCA_034421515.1 Dehalococcoidia bacterium | reverse complement strand
CCCCCCCCCCCGGGGGGGAGGGGGGGGGGGGGGGGGCGGGGGGCCGGGAGGGGTGCGCCGACCTCAGCGCAGCCGCTACAGAATCGCCCCGGCGTCCTTGAGCCCGGTGATGTCGTCCCAGGTATAGCCGGCGTCGAGCAGCACTTCCTCGGTGTGCTGGCCGAGGTCGGGAGAGGCGGTGGTGACCGCACCCGGCGTCTCGCTGAACTGAACCGGCGCGGTGACGACGTCGACGTGGTCGATGTCGGGGTGCTCCAGCGTGTGGAAGTAGCCGTTCGCCCACGCCTGCTTATCCTTGGTGGCCTGCAGCGTGGTCTGGATCACGCCCCAGCGGATGTCCGCGTCGTCGAGGGGCTTGGCCCATTCCCAGACGCCGCGCTTGACGAACTCCTCTTGGAAGATGCCCGCGAGCTCTTGGGCGTGCTCCATCTGCAGCTCACGGGTGGCGTACCGCGGGTTCTCCAGCAGGTCGGGGCGGTCGACGGCGCGGCAGAAGCGCTCCCAGAAACGGTCCATCTGCAAACTCAGGATCGAGATGTAGCCGTCCTTGGTCTTGTAGTAGTTCGCCATCGGGTTGCGGATGGCGGAGCTGCTCATCTTGGGGAGTTCCTTCTGCGAGATCGACGCCGTCACCTGGTCCATCGACGTGACCCAGAGGCCGGTGTGGAGGAGCGACGCCCTGATCTCCTGGCCCTTGCCGGTGCGCTCACGGACGTAGAGCGCCGAGCAGACGCCGGCGGCGATGGCGATGGAGGTGGTGTGGTCGCCGAGCGCGGGCCGCTGCGGCAGCGGCGTCTGGCCTACGGGGGTGAGGCTGTCAGCGAGGCCGCTGCGCGACCAGTAGCAGAGGGCGTCGTAGCCGGGCCGCCAAGCCTCGTCGCCCTCGCGCCCGTAGCCGGAGAGGTGGCAGTAGATGATGCGCTCGTTGACGACGCGCAGGTGCTCGTAGGCGAGCCCGCCCCGCTCGAGGCCGGCATGGCGGGTGCTGGTCACGAAGACGTCGGCGCCCTCGACGAGCTTGAGGAGCGCGTCGCGACCTTTCTCGTTGCGGATGTCGATGGCGGCGCTGCGCTTGTTGCGGTTCGCCTGCTCCCAGAGCGGCCCCGCCTCGCCGCGGCCCCCGGCGTCGGGGATGACGTTCAACGTGCGCGCGGGGTCGCCGCCGCCGGGGTCCTCGACCTTGAGCACGTCGGCGCCCCACTCCGCGAGGATGGCCGCGCCTCCGGGCACCGCCGCCATCGTCCCCAGCTCGATCACCTTGACGCCGCTCAGGGCTCCCGCCATCTCACCGTCCCTCTCTTCCGTCGCCTCGGGGCAACCGGCGCAGCGTAGGAGCGCCCCCGCAACGGTGTCAAGGGAAGCGCGGCGCTCTGTCACCAGGCGGTGCGCAGCCCCTTTGGAGGCCTTTGCGCAACTCCCCTGACGCGCCGGAAAACGGGTGGAGCGGGGCGGTCTGCCCCCTCTCCTGCGCTGGGAGAGGGTTGGGGTGAGGGCGGGGAGGGGTGCGCCAACGCCGTCGTAGCCCGCGGCCCCATCTTGCAAGGGTCTCCGTAGGGGCAACCCTCGTGGTTGCCCGTCCCCTCCCGTAGGGGCGATTCACGAATCGCCCGTTCCTACCCTCGCGATCTTCCCCAGTTACGCAACACTCTCCTCAGGCCGTGCCATGTCCGGTTTGACGACGCGCGAGCGCGACGGCTATCGTTGGATGCCGAAGGAGTAGGCCATGACGGCCGTACCCGAAGGTCACCCCATTACCCGGGCCGAACTCCGCGAGGAGCTGCAACACTACGCGACCGCGGCCGATTTGGCCGAGTTGCGCGGTGAGCTCAAGGCCCTACGGGGCTGGCTTGTTGGAGCGGTGGGAGCGATTACGCTGGTGGTGACGCTCGCGGTTTCCATAGCCGCGATAGTCGTGCGTGTGACCCTCTAGCGCCCCGACCCGCCGCGGCTAGCACTCCCAGCCCACCTCGTCAGAGGCCAAGGCACGCCTGGACTGCGCACTCCAAAGACTGCCGTGGTCTCCCTGCCATAGTCGTCGGTACCAGTGCTACGGAGGCGCTACCCTATAGTGGGCGACAGCCCCCCAGGAGTGCTCTCATGACGACCACCGGCATGACCATCGCGATGGTCGGCGACTTGCTGATCCAACACCGGCTGTCGCCCTATGGCGGCGACGGGCGGTTCGACGACTTCCTACGCCTGCTCCGGGAGGCCGACGTCGGCATCGGCAACCTGGAGTGCGCCATCTACGACGGGAGCGACTCGCCTGCGTTCGTCGCCGGGGGGAGCCGCGGCGGGGGCGTGATGGCCGCGCCGCCGTGGACGCTCGAAGAGCTCCAGTGGATGGGGATCGAGGCGGTGTGGGCGGCGAACAACCATAGCTGCGACCTCGGCGAGGGCGGGGTGGTCACCACGCTGGACTACCTCGACGCCGCAGGCGTCTCCCACGCTGGCACGGGGCGCAACCTCAGTGAGGCGACGGCGCCGGCCTATCACGACACCGGCCACGGCCGCATGGCCCTGATCTCGGCCTCCGACTGGGGGCCGCGCGGCAAGGCCGATCTTCCCTATCCCGTTCCCCACGGCGTCATGGCCGCCGACCAGGGCGCCGCCTTCCCCGACCGCCCCGGCCTCAACCTGCTGCGCTTCGACGCGCCGCTCCACGTTGACCGCGAGTCGCTCGACGCGCTGCGCCGCATCAGCGCGAAGCTGGGGTGGGAGGAGACGAAGGAGCGGCGCCGGCGTGGTGGGGGCCGCGACGAGCCGCTAGTGGGCCCCGACCTCGTCGGCGGCGAGCAGGACGACGACGATGCGTTCCACTTCATGGGGACGAAGTTCGTGGCGGGGGACGCTTTCACCTTCGAGACGGTCCCCTACGAGGCCGATCTGGAACGCAACTACAAGTGGATCGCCGAGGCGCGGCGTCAGGCCGACGTGGTCGTCGTCGGGCTGCACCAGCAGGGGGCGTCGCGGAGCGAGCGCGAGCCTCCCGACCACACCCGCATCTTCGCCCACGGGGCCATCGACGCCGGCGCGGACGTCTTCGTGGCGCACGGGCGGAGCCGCATCGGCGGCGTCGAGGTCTATAAGGGCAAGGCGATCCTCTACGGCCTGCCCGGCTTCGTGCGCCAACGGGAGCAGCTCCGCCACGTCCCGCTGGAGCATATGGAGCGGTGGGGGCTGTCCTACGGGGCCACCGCCGCCGAGTTTCTCGAACGCCGCGACGAGGGGGAGCAGGGGCACACCATGCCTCCGGGCTTCCGCCGCACCGCCATCTACGTCGTCGAGGCCGGTGCCGACGGCGCGCCCCGCGAGGTGCGGGTCTACCCCGGCGAGATGAGCGAGGGGTCGCGGGCGCAGTCGGGCCGCCCGCTACGGGCACTTCCCGGCAGCGAGATGGAGCGGCGCGTCCTCGACGCCGTCGTCCAGCGCTGCGAAACGCTGGGCACGAAGGTCGAGATCCGGGACGGCGTGGCGGTCATCCCCGTCGCCTAATCAGACGCCTGCAACGCGGCGACCGCCAGTTCGTCTTGCTCCTCGACTTCGACCCGAAGACGCCGGGGCACCCCACCCAGAGTCTTCGTCCGGTAGCCGGCTACCGGACCAGCGCGCCAGGCCTCTGGGCACCTGGCGTCGATCCGTGCGGGCTAGGGGGCTGTCTCCTGCGCGTCCGCAGGGCAATTTGCCCGCTCCGGCGTCCACCGGGACAGCGGGCTCACCTTCTCCACGTCCCCCAACGCAACGGTGCCGCATCCCAGTGAAGAACATACGTTCGTTATCGTGATAGTACCCCCTCGCCAGGGCCCATGTCAAGCAGGCAGTGGCGCGGGCCTTCGCTCAGTGTCTCTCAGTGGGGACAGACGGAATGGGAGAGCGAGTCGCGGATCGCCCCCTACAGGAGGGCTTGTGGTTGGCGTGAAACGCACTGTCCCTAGAAGTACTTTTCGATGCCGCCGTAGCCGATCTGCTTGCCCTGCTCGGTGGCCCTGATGAAGTTCTTCAACCGGCTTTGGTAGACGTCGGGGCGTGTTCGGGCGTTGTCGATGTAGGCGACGCGGATTCGCCGGTAGGCGGGCGAGTAGCCCTGGAAGTGCCTCCAGGCCCGTTGGTTCGCCCGGACCGCCGCCAGAATGTCCTCGGGGAAGACGTACTGCTCATTGAGCACGTCCTTGACCGACTCCCGCACCGACGCGTGCAGCAGGCCCTCATCGGCGAGCCAGCGAAGCCGCTCCTTGTTCTGCTGCGAGTAGCCGCTCTTGGCCTTCCTCGGCGTGAAGCGCTGGACGGCGTGGAGGCTATCGAGCTTCTTGATGATGCTGTCGATCCAGCCGAAGCAGAGGGCCTCCTCGACGGCGTCGTTGTAGACGATGCAGGGTTCCCCGGAGGCCTTGTTGGGGTAGACCAGCCAGATCTCCCTGGCGGTGTCGAAGTTGGACTCCAGCCAAGCCCGCCAAGGCTTCCGGTCGGCGACGTAGAGCGTCTCCCCGATCTCCATGCCGCTAGGTGATGCGGTAGATGGCGGCGGCGTTGTCCCAGAGGATCTTGCGTCGCTCCTCGTCGGTGAGCTTGCCGAGCTTCTTGGAGATGAAGTCCATCGAGTTCGGCCACGTGCTGACCGGGTGAGGGTAGTCGGAGGCCCACATGATGC
>DAOUKH010000081.1:0-8954 GCA_034421515.1 Dehalococcoidia bacterium | reverse complement strand
CGTCGAGGGGTGCGGCGATGGCGAAGAGGTGCTCGTCGCGGGGTGGCCCATCGCCCGCCAGCACCCGCGGGGAAGGCACGGCACCGTCTTCGTCACCATCGAGGACGAGACCGGCGACGTCCAACTCATCCTCTGGCCGCGGGTCTTCGCCCAATGCCGCGGGAAGCTCAGGAGTCAGGTCATACAGGCCCGCGGCGTCATCTCACGCTGGGACGGCACCACGAACATCATCGTCTCCGACGTCGAGACCGTCGACGCGGAGGTCCCCATGCCCGACGCCCACGACTGGCGCTGAACTAGCTCACGCCGATGGCGGGGCGGCTCACCTTGTTCGAGCGGATCACCTTGCCGGGGTACGACCCCTGGTGCTCCCGGTCCTTGATGAGCACCTCGCCGTTCACGATGGTGTACTTCACACCGTCGGGCACCGCGCTGAAGCGGTAGTCGCCGCCGGGGAGGTCGTTCGACATGTCCTTCGAGACGAGCCGGATCTTCGACGCGTCGAAGATCGCCACGTCGGCGGCGTAGCCGGGGCGCAGGATGCCGCGGTCGTAGATGTTCCACACCGCCGCGGGCACGAAGGTCAGCATCCGGACCGCCTCTTCGAGCGAGAACAGTCCCTTGTCTCGGACGTACTCCTGCAGGAAGTGCGTGGCGTAGTAGGCCCCGTCGTCGCGGTCGAGGTGCGCCCCCGCGTCCGAGATGCCCAGCACCGCGTACGGCGACCGTAGGTCCCGCAGCATCCTCTCCTCTTCCTCGTCCGTCCGCCCCTTGTAGTAGCGGAAGAAGGTCTCCAGGTCCTCCTCCAGCGCCAGGTCGACGATGACGTCGGCAATGTGCTTGCCCGTATCTTTCGAGATCTCGACCACCGACTTCCCTTCCAGGCCGCGGTTCTTGTCGAGCTTCACCGTGTTCACGAAGATCGTCTCCCACGGCGGCGGCGGCAGAA
Source organism: Dehalococcoidia bacterium (assembly GCA_034421515.1). Lineage (GTDB taxonomy): Bacteria > Chloroflexota > Dehalococcoidia > SHYB01 > SHYB01 > DAOUKH01. Next base: position 8,005 of record DAOUKH010000081.1, on the reverse strand, counting down.
CGACGCCCTTGGTTCGGTCGGTGTTCGGGTGCTCGACGTCGTGGCGCATGGCGGCCCGAGTCTCGGGGTCTCGGAGCAGGCGCAGCCGCTCCTCCATGGGCGAGCGGAGCACCGCGCCCCACGTGAGCAGCCCGTCGAGGATTGTCGTGTGCTTGAGGTTGAAGATGCGGTCGAACGGCCTCGCCTGCAGCAGCCCGAAGACGCCGGCGCCGGCGTCGATGGCCTCCTGGATCAGGCGGCCCTGGATGATCACCGGTCGGCCGTTGTCGGCGGAGAGCCGGACGAGCAGCTTGCGGTCGTCGGCGTTGATGCCCTCGATGGCGCTCCGGCACAGGACCATCAGGTTGCCGGCGTTGGCCTCGCCGACGGCGCTGGCGAGCGTTTCGATCTCATGATCGGTGGCCAGGCGGCTGGGGATCGGCTCCTCGTAATAGCCGACGTGGCTCGACGCCTGCGAGGTCGAGAAGCCGCAGGCGCCCGCCGCCATCCCCTTCGCCACCTCCATGCGCATGCGCTGGATCTCGTCGTCGTTCGCCTCGCGCTCGAAGCACTCCTCGCCCATCACGTAGCGGCGGACCGCGGTGTGGCCGATGTAGGGGACGGCGTTCACGCCGAGCCGCGCGTCGAGCGTGTCCAGATACTCCGCGTACGTCTCCCACGTCCACGGCACGCCCGCCTCGAGGGCGGAGAGCGACATCCCCTCCACCTTGGCGAACGTCTTGGTCATGTACTCATGCTCTTTGTCGCCGGGGCGGCAGGGCGCCAGCGTGTAGCCGCAGTTCCCCATCACCACCGTGGTGACCCCGTGCCACGAGGACGAAAGCGCCAGCGGGTCCCAGGTGAGCTGGCCGTCGTAGTGCGTGTGCGGGTCGATGAAGCCGGGAGAGACGATCAGTCCCTCGGCGTCGATGGTCTCGTTGGCCGGGGCCTTGATGCGGCCGATTTCCTGGATCAGCCCGTCCTTGATCGCCACGTCGGCCTGCTGCTTGGGTAGCCCCGTCCCGTCGACGACGGTCCCATTCTTGATCACGAGGTCGTACTGCATCCGAGGTCCCCTTCCGGCGGGCCGTCCGCCGTCGCGCCGCACTGCGCGGCCGGTCGTTCGCTTACGGAATTGTAACCGAATGCCCCCGCAATGGTCAGCGGTTCCTAGGCCCCGCGCAGCCTGGGATCGAGCACGTCGCGGAGGGAATCTCCAAGCAGGTTCGCCCCGAACACCGCGGCGGTGATCACCAGGCCGGGCCAGACGACGAGGAGCGGCTCGGTACGGGCGTGGGTGATCACTTGGCCCGACAGCATCTGCCCCCAGGAAGCCTGTCCCGGCGGAATGCCGACGCCGAGGAAGGCCAGCGCCGCCTCGACGGTAATGGCGATGCCCACGATCGAGGAAGCCATGATCATCAGCGGCGCCAGCGTCTGCGGCAGCACGTGGCGCGCCATGATGCGAATGTCGCCGGCCCCCAGCGCTCGCGCCGCCTCCACGTACTGCGACTCCTTCACGCTCAGGGTGACCGACCGGATCACCCGCGAGGTCGACGGCCATAGGAACGAGGAGATCGCGATGATGATCGTCATCGTGCTCGCCCCGACCCCGCCGACGATGGCGATGGCCAGGATCAGCCCGGGTATCGCGAGCCAGGCGTCGACCACGCGCTGCGCGAACAGGTCGATCCTCCCCCCGTAGTAGCCGCTCAGGAGTCCCACGAGCAGACCAGCCATCGTCGCCAGCACGACGGCGCTCAACGAGAGCCTGGTCGCCGTCCACGCCCCGTGCACCAGGCGGCTGAAGACATCCTTGCTCAACTGGTCGGTGCCCAACAGGAAGAAGACGTCCTCGATGATGATGTCGTCGACGGTGACGGCGTCGTCCGGAATCTCCGACACCGTGCCGCTGGTGAACGGCGCGCGAAGCCGGAGACTCTCCGCCGGCTTCTCCTCCGTGGCCGTGGTTTCACTGAAGACCCGCTCCGGATCGTAGGGTGCGATGAAGTCGCGGAAGACACCGATCACGACGATGCCAACCAGAATAGCGAGGCCGATGCCGCCGAGCGGTTTGTGCCGTGAGAAGCCCCAAAGGGTCGCCGGGAGCGTCCGCGCCCGGTCGAGCGCCCACGCCGCGGGGTGGCGGGCCTGTTCTTGTAGTGGTGCGTTCGTGCTCATGTCACGCCTATTCGTACCGGATCCGCGGATCGAGATAGCCGTAGAGCAAGTCCACGAGCAGGTTGATGATCGTGACGAAGAGCGCCACCAGCACCACCACGAACTGGATGATCGGGAAGTCGTTCGTATCCAGCGAAAGGATCAGCTTCTTGCCGACGCCGGGGAGGTTGAAGAGCTGCTCCGTGATCACCGTACCGCTGAAAAGCACGGCGAACTGGAGTCCGGCCACCGTCACCACCGGTAGCAGCGAGTTCTTCACCACGTGCCGCGCCACCACCGTTCGTTCCCGCAGGCCCTTGGCGAAGGCCGTCCGAACGTAGTCTTGGCGCAGCACTTCCAACGTCGCCGAGCGCAGCATCCGCGCGATGACCGCCGCTGAATTGAGCGCCAGGATCAAGACCGGCAGCCAGAGTTTCCTGACGTTCAGCCAGGGGTCTTCCCAGACGTCGGCGTAGTCCACGGGCGGCGCCCAGGCGAACGTCTCGAAGGCGATTACCAAGGCGATGATCCCCGTCCAGAAAATCGGCATCGCCAGGAAGCCGATGCTAAAGACCCGCAGCAGGTAGTCGAGCCAGGTGTCCTGGCGTATGGCGCTGATGATTCCCAGCGGCAGCGCCACCGCCACGGCGATGATGATGGTGGCGAAGGCAAGCTCCAGCGTCAGCGGCAGCGACGCTTTCACCACTTCGAGGACTTCTTCCTGCGTGCGGAACGACTCTCCCGGGTTCAGCGTGAAGACGTCCGCCACCCACAGGCCGTACTGCACCACGACGTTATGGTCGAGATCGAGGTCTTCGCGGAGCGCCTCGCGCTGCTCCGGCGAGAAGGTGACGCCGGCGTCGATGCTGGGGTCGGTCCCGAAGAACGTGTCCACCGGGTCCCCCGGCGCGACCCGGACAATGAGGAAGACGAGGACCGACGCGAGGAAGAGCGTCGGGATGAAGAGGACGACCCGGCGGGCGATGTACTTCTGCATGGGCCGGCAACCGAAGCGCCGATGGGGCGCACATCCTCCAGGACCGGTCCGGCGGGCCAGCAGACACGTGGGCGCTCCGCCGGGGTGAGCGTGCGCGAACTGTAGTACGCGCCTCTAGGGGCGTCAAGCGGCGTTCTTCCGCCCTCTTCAGGCTGTGTTTGCTCTCATTGACAGAAGGGAAAACCGCCTGCTATCGTGCGCGCCACGGGCGCAACCCCTCCCGTTTCGGTGAGGAGGAATGGGAATTGATCCCATGCGTTCGCCTTCAGGAGGCACACATGCTCAAGCGCCACCGCCGACTCTTTTCGTTTGTCACCGCACTCGGAGTCATGTTGCTGGTCGTAGCCGCGTGCGGCGGCGCCGACCCTACCGCGACGCCGCGGCCCGCGCCCGCGCCGACGGCTACCCCCGCGCCTGAGGCCACCGCCATGCCCGAAGCTACGGCGATGCCCGAAGCCACCGCGGCTCCCGCACCCACCACGGCGGCTCCCGCACCCACCGCGGCGCCGGAGGCCACCGCCATGCCCGAGGCTACGGCGATGCCCGAGGCTACCACTGCTCCCGACGCTCCCGCCGACACGCCCACCCCGAGGCCGACCCGCGTACCCACCGCCACGCCCGTGCCGGTGCCCACCGCGGTCCCCGGCGTCGATCCCATCCGTGGCGGCACCCTCGCCGCGGTCCAGATGCTCAACGCCAGAGGCATCGATCCGCTCCTGCGTATCAGCACGGGCGTCGTCGCCCCCGTCCGTCCCATGTACGACAAGCTCATCGAGCCCAGCAAGTTCGACGGCGCGACCGCCGTCCCCGACCTGGCGACCGAGTGGTCTCTCAGCTCCGACGGCACGGTCTACACCTTCAACCTGCGCGAGGGCGTCAAGTTCCACGACGGCTCGGACTTCACCGCCGAGGACGTCGTCTACAGCATGGACCGGATGAAGAACCCCGAGAAATACGAGAGCAAGGAAGAAGGCGACGGCGGAACACCGGCGAGGCTGCGCGACGCCGGTAACGCGAACGCCATGGCGATCGTCAGTGAGGTCGTCGCTATCGACGACACGACTGCCGAAATTCGCCTCAAGGAGTTCAGCAGCGCGTTCTTCAACCAACTCCTCGAGCTCACCCGGACGCTCTACATCCTCCCCTCCGACGCGCCGCCCGGCGACATCAACGAAAAGGGGACCGGCACCGGGCCCTTCCGCTTCGTCTCCAACGAGGCCGACGTGAAGTTCGTGATGGAGGCCAGCTCCAACCACTGGAAGACCGACGCCGCTGGTGGGCAGCTTCCCTACCTCGACGCTGTCGAAGTCTTCATCATCTCCGACACGACCGCCCTCATCGGCGCCTTCGAGTCGGGCAACGTCATCTGGGAGCGCCCGGTAGCGGCCAACCGCGTCGCCGGTCGGGCCGATCAGCTGGCGGCAACCATCCCCGGATGGCAGAAGGCCGACCTGGCGTCCACCCTCAACTCCCTCTTCTTCAACAACCGCAATCCGGCGCTCAGGGATCCCCGCATTCGTGAGGCCATCGACATTGCCGTCGACCGCTTCGCCGTCCGCGACCTCGCCTACGGCGCCGACACCGGCATCGTGCTCCACGGCGTCGGCATCCCCGCCGAGCTGAACGGCGCGTGGGCCCTGCCCAGGCAGATGTTCGAGGGCCGACCCGGCTACGCCGACAACCAGGCCGACCGCGCGCGTGACGTCCTGGCCGCCCGCCAGCTCATGCGAGCCGCCGGCTACGGTCCCGACAACCCGCTGAAGCTGCGGTTCGTCGCCCGCCTCTCGTCCCAGGAGGCCATGCAGATCTCCATAGACTCCCTGTCCGACATCTGGATCGAGCCCACCGACGAGGGCCTCGTGATCCCCGGCTCGAACGACTTCGACGAGCTGCGCACCAAGAACTGGGACGTGGGCTGGTTCTTCCTCTTCTCCGGCTCCCCGTTCCCCGGAGCGAACATGCGCCTCCAGTACGGCCCGACCTTCAATGAAGAGGGCTACTTCACCGAGCCCTGGGACCTCGGCCCCGTCCCGCAGCTTTGGCAGGACTTCCTCCAAGCCAAGACCTTCGAGGAGCAGTTGGCCGTCGCCGAGATGATCCAGCTCGACTTCCTCGAGCGCCGCATCTTCATTCCCATCTTCCGGAGCAAGCGCTTCCATTCCTGGTGGCCCGCCCTGCGCAACATGCCGCTGACCCAGTGCTGCACCGTCGCCGACGTCGTCGAGGACATGGAACAGCTCTGGATCGACCGGGACTTCGCGCCCTTCGGCAGCGGCACCGACGGAGGCTCGCCGAACTACGTCCCCGGCAGGAACTAGTCCCCGAACAGAGAGATTCCGAAGGAGAGGCGGCTCTGAGAGCCGCCTCTCTCTTTGCGACGGGCCTCCCGCTTGACAGGCCGCGCCCCGCGGCCTAGCGTCGGAGGCCCCGGCCCATGGACCTAGGACTCGAAGACAAGACCGTCGTCATCGCCGGCGGCGGCTCGAAGACCGGACGCTCGCTGGCCCTGCTCTACGCCGCCGAGGGGTCGCGCGTCTTCCTCTCGGCCGACGACGAGGCCATGCTCGACTCCGTCCGCCGCGATGTCGACGCCGCCGGCCTTTCGATCACCGCCGTCCACGCCGGCGCCGCGTCACGCGAGGAGGCCCAGGTGGTCATCGATCGCGCCGTCGAGGAGACGGGGCGTCTCGACGTGTTGGTCGTGGCCATCGCCCGTTGGGCGGGCCGCGCCTTCTTCCTCGACAACGATCCCGACACCTGGAGCGGCATCGTCCACACCAACTACATCGCCGTCCTCAACACCATCCACGCCGCGCTCCCCCACATGGTCCGCCAGGGATCGGGCAACATCGTGGCCCTCTCGTCCGAAGCGGGGCGCGCCGGCGAGTTCAAGGCCGCCGTTTACTCCGGGGCGCGCGGTGCGGTCATCGCCGCCTGCAAGTCGATCGCCAAGGAAGTCGCCCCGCAGGGCGTGCGCGTCAACGTCGTCGCTCCCGGAGCCACCCAGCCCGAGGGCACCCACATCGAGTCCCTCACGGGACCCTGGCGTGCTGAGGAACGAGGGTCGCCCGAGTATCGCCTGCAGCGCGCCACGTCGCACTACCCCTTGGGGCGCCTTGGCTACGGCGACGACATCGCCAACGCCGTACTCTTCCTCTCCTCCGACGCCGCTGCCTTCATCACTGGCCAAACCCTCAGCGTCAGCGGCGGCTTCACCATGCTGTAGCTTGGCCGCCGCGGCGCACTACAGCCTCGCGATCACCTCGTCGCCGAACCGGTCGATGCCGTCGAGGCAGGCTGCGGCGTCCGCGTCGCGCTTGAATGGCGTCAGCTTCAGGCGTGTCACGCCGAGTTCCCGGAACCGCTTGACCGCGTCGAGTGTGGGCGTAACGGCAGGCGTCACCGTGATGTCGAAGTCCTCCCCATCGCGGCCGTACCGCTTGCGGAGCTCGCTTAGCCGTTCGAGGTAGGCGGGCAACTCGTCCGGGGTGTAGCCCATGCCGATCCAGCCGTTGCAGAGCTGCGCCGCACGCCGGAGCGCGACCGGCGTATGCCCCCCGTAGAGCACCGGAGGGTGTGGCTTTTGCACCGGCTTCGGGTTCATCTTCACCCTTCCAAAGGAATAGTAGGTGCCCGAGTACTCGACCACGTCCTCCGTCCACAAGCGGACGAGGATGTCCAGGATCTCCTCGGTGCGCTTTCCGCGATTGTCGAAGTCGGTCTCGGTGGCGGTGGCCTCGTCGGGCATCCAGCCGACGCCCACGCCGAGCATCAGCCGCCCATTCGAGAGCCAGTCGACGGTCGAAAGGCTGCGCGCCAGCAGATGGGGGTTGCGCAGCGGCACGATGTAGATTCCGGTGCCCAGGCCAAGCGTCGTCGTACCCGCCGCCAGGAAAGTCAGCATGGCCGTCGGCTCCAGCCACGGCGACGCGTTGTTGAACGGGGGTCGGCCGGTGTCGTTGTACGGATACTGAGGCGGTATCGCCTCCGGGATGACCGGATGGTCCGGTATCCAGATCGATTCGAAGCCGGCGGCCTCGGCCTGCTGAGCGATGGCCAGCGCGCCGGACGGCGGCATGGAGAATATCTGCAGGCCTGCGGTCAGTCCGATGTGCATGGGGGCCTCCCGGCGCCAGCATGCGGCGCCGCCACATACTACACGCCTCAGGCCTAGGGGGCGGCCTCGTTGACCCTGCCCGTGGGCACTCCTACAATTCCGGCATTCCCCTGGGCGCAAAGGAGCGGACGATGCGGTACACCTGCGTCTCGACCGATGATCACCTGCAAGAGAAACCCGACACCTGGACGGCCCGCATGAGCGCCGCCAAGTGGGGCGACAAGATTCCCCACGTCGTCCGTGACGCCGACGGCGGCGACACCTGGTGGATCAACGGCGAGCCCCGCGCGGTGAAGGGGCCGGGCAGCGTCCACGCCACCATGCCCGACCGCACCGCCAGCGCGGTCAGCTTCGACGACATGCCCAAGAAAGCCTACATCCCCGCCGAGCGCGTCAAGGCCATGGAGGCGGACGGCGTCGACGTCCACACCTTCTTCGCCAACATCGCCGGCATCGCCGGCAACACCTTCTACAACGCCGACTGGCCCGCCGACTTCCGTCTCGACTGCATCCGCGCCTACAACGACTTCCAAGTCGAGGAGTACGCTGAGCCCTACCCCGGCCGCTTCATCACCCTCGCCCAGCTGCCCATGTGGGACCTCGACCTCGCCATTGCCGAGCTGCGGCGCGCCGTCACGCGCAAGATGAACGGCATCGCCATCGCCTTCCCCCAGCAGTTCGGCTACCCCGACATCTGCGACCCCTACTGGGACCCCCTCTGGGACGCCGCCCAAGAGACGAACATGTCGGTC
>DAOUKH010000080.1:0-14716 GCA_034421515.1 Dehalococcoidia bacterium | reverse complement strand
CAGCGGCTCCTGCTCGAAGACGTCGAGCCCCGCCCCCGCGATCTCGCCCTGCTTGAGTGCCTCGACCAGCGCCGCCTCGTCGATCTGCGGCCCGCGACCCACGTTGATGACGTAGGCGGTGCGCTTCATCACCTTGAACTCCGGCGCGCCGAGGATGTGCGTCGTCTCCGCCGTCAGCGGCAGCGCGTCGACGACGAAGTCGCTCCGCTCCAGCAACACGTGCAGCATCGACGTCGGGTACAGGTCGTCGAGGTCGCCCACGTTGTGCTGGTGCTCGCGGACGCTCCGCCGCATCCCCAGCACCTTCATCCGGAAGGCCTTGCCGAGCCGCGCCGTCTCCAGCCCGATCGCGCCCAGACCCAGAACGCCGAGCGTCTTGCCCTCCAGGAAGTCCGGCCGCAATGACCGGTCGTAGGCGTGCTTCGCCTGGTTCGCCAGCGTGGGCTTCGTCCGCTTCACGAAGTTCAGCATGAACATGAAGCAGTGCTCGGCGATGGCGAGGGCGTTGGTGCCGGTGACGTTCGTGACGACGAACGACTGGTTGAAGAGCCCGGCGCGCTCCAGGCGGTCGACGCCGGTGCCCAGGAACTGCACCCACTTGAGCTTGGGCGCGCGCTCGGGCAGCGACTCGGGCGTCGCGCCCATGAACAGCACCTCGATGTCGGCCAGCGCCTCGTCGAGCTTGGCGCGGGCCTCCTCCGACGACGCCTCCTCGCGGCAGAGGCGGCTTATGTCGACCAGCCGCACGCGGGGCGACACCTTGAGGATGATCCGCCGCACCTCGTCGTTGGGGTGGAACGTCATGCCGACGACGACGTCGCTCATCGGCGCCTCCTCGCGGCGGTCTGCGGCCCCGCCGAGTCCAGAGGTAGCCTAGATTTGCTCCGGCGGACTGTCAACGCGCCGCCGGCCCCGCGCTACGACGGCTTGCGCGCGATGAGCACTCCCGTCCGGCCCTCGCCGGACAGCGCCTCGACGTAGGCCGCCAGCCTCGTGATGCGCCGCTCGTGACGTCGCCGCGATGCGCCGTCGCTCGCCGCGGGCCGCGACTCGTGGAAGGCTAGCCGTTCCGCCAGTTGGCTCCGCACCAACTCCGTAGTATCCCGCCACTCGATCACGCGCAGCCCCGCGTCCTCGACGCACCGCAGCAGATGCGGCAACGACGGCGCGTGGTACGGCGCACCGCGGGTCAGCGGGGCCATCGCCTTGGGCAGCGGCCCCGGCTGGTCGTGCAGCACCAGCAGGCCGCCCGGCCTGAGCACGCGGGCGAGCTCGCCGAAGAGTGCCGCCTTCCCCCGGATATGGACCGTCACGTCCAGCGTCCACGCCTGATCGTAGGTCGCCTCGATTGCCGGAAGGCGCGTCGCCTCCCCCTGCTCGAACCTGACGCGGTCGAAGGCCCGCCCTCCGCCGCCCATCTGCGCCCCTCCGGTCATTTGCGAGAGCAGCCGCGCCGTGTCGACCCGCAATTGCAGCAACTCGACTCCGTCCACGGCGCAGCCGAAGCGGTCGGCCAGGTACCGCGCCGGGCCGCCCAGGCCGCTGCCGACGTCGAGGACCCGGTGCGACGACTCCAGCCGCGCATGCTCTCCGGCGATCTCGGCCACGCGCTCCAAGACCGCGAAGCCGCCGAGGTTCTGGCAGTCCAGGCCGCGCGTGTACAGGTCGCGGGCGCTCAGCCCGCCCACGTCGACTCGCTCGGCGGAAAGCGCCCGCACGATCGAGTCCACCGAGGAATGCTCCTCGTAGAAGGCGGCAAGGCGTTCAGTGTCGCGGTCCATGGCAGTCGAGGCGGGGGCCGCCTCCATCATCCTGATCGGTTGCGTCGTCCTGATCGGTTGCGTCGTCATACTCTACTCCTTATTTCCTTCCCCCCTGGTCACCCTCCGCTTCCTCTCGCTCCATCAGAGCCGCGCCATAGTAGCGACCCCCATGACGCATGGGCTAGACCCCGATGTCACACCTTCCGCGCACGACGCCACCCGCCAGGGGTCAATAGCTATACGAAACGGCGAAATGTCGCGTTTCAAAGGCCGAAAGACGGTGTCGCGGCGTATAATGAAGGTGCCCCGTCCCGCTTCCTTAGGTGTCCCATGAGCATTCGGCGTCTCACACTGCTGACCGTCGTCTTGGCCGCCGCGTTGACCGCGACGGCCTGCTCGCTGTTTGGTCCCAGCCAAGCGGAACGCGACATGGCCAAGACGCTCGAGGTCTTCCAAGTCCTCGAAGACCACCACGTCGACCGTGACAACCTCGACCTCACCGCGCTCAACGAGGGCGCGGTCACCGGCCTCCTCGACGGCCTCGGCGTCTCCTCCGAGGGCTTCGACCCCCGCATCATCCTCTCCACGATGGAGCTCGAGGGCATGGACGGCCTCCTCGCCGTCTACGAGTCGCTCGAGGAGAGCTACTTCTCCCGCGACGAGGTCGATCTCGAAGCCCTGAACGAGCGCGCCCTCATCAGCATGATCGCCGCACTCGACGACCCCTTCACCGGCTACCACGCTCCCCGCGAGTACGGCCACGTCACCGGCGAGCTCATCACAGGCGCCTTCTCCGGTATCGGCGCCGAGGTCACTATGGTCGACGGCCTCCCCACCATCGTCTCCCCGCTGCCCGACTCGCCGGCGGAGCGGGCCGGCATCCTCGCCGGCGACGTGCTCGTCGAGGTCGACGGCACCCCGCTCGCCGGCCTCTCCCTCCGCGACGCCATCGACCTCGTCCGCGGCCCCAAGGGCTCCATCGCCATGATCACCCTCCGCCGCCCCGGCGTGGACGAGCCGGTCCGGGTCGAAGTCGAGCGCGACACCATCGAGCGCCGCACCGTGGAGGTCTACGACCTCGACGGCATCGCCCGCATCCGCCTCTCCCACTTCACCAGCCCAAGCGACGAGCAGCTCGAAGGCGTCCTCCAAGAGCTCGACCAACAGGAGACGGAAGGGATCATCCTCGACCTCCGCAACAACCCCGGCGGCGTCATCGACTCCGTGGTCAACGTCGTCAGCGAGTTCTTCGACGACGGCCTCGTTATGTACGAAATCAACGCCGACGGCGACCGCACCGACCACGAGGTCCGCGAGGGCGGCCTCGCCGTCGACGTCCCCATGGTCGTGCTCGTCAACGGCGGCAGCGCCAGCGGCAGCGAGGTCGCCGCCGGCGCGCTCCAGTCGCGGGGCCGCGCCAAGGTCGTCGGCCTCCAGACCTTCGGAAAGGGCGTGGTGAACCTGCCCATCGAGCTCAGCGACGGCTCGGGCGTCTTCGTCACCATCGCCCGCTGGTACACCCCGACGGGCCAGCAGATCGGCAGCATCGGCATCACCCCCGACGTCATCGTGCAACCCGGCGACGGCCCCGACGTGCAGCTCGATACCGCCCTGCAACTCCTGCGGGCCGAGATCGCCAAGGCGTCCTGACATGCCTTCCAAGAAGAAGAAAGCCAAGAAGCCGCAGCAGGCCGACGACGGCTACCAGGTCGTCGCCGTGAACCGCGCCGCGCGCTTCAACTACGAGGTCGCCGAGACCGTCGAGGCTGGCTTGGTGCTCACCGGCACCGAGGTCAAGTCGGTGCGCGCCGGCCGGGTGAACATCGCCGAGGCCTTCGCCCGCCGCGTCGACAACGAGATGTGGCTCTACGGCGCGCACATCGCCACCTACCGGCACGCCTCCCTCAACAACCACGAGCCGACCCGTCCTCGGAAGCTCCTGCTGCACAAGAAGCAGATCGCCGACTGGGGCCACCGCGCCGAGGCGCAGTCGATGACCATCGTCCCCCTGCGCCTCTACATCCGCGACCACCGCGTCAAGCTGCTGCTCGGACTCGCCCGCGGCCGCCGCAAGTACGACAAGCGCCAGGTCATCGCCAAGCGCGACGCCGAACGCCGCATCCGCGACACCCTGCGCACCTCTTCCTAACGGCCCCTGACGCCTCTCCCCCTCTTGGGGGAGATTGAGAGAGGGCACGCGCCCTGCGGGCGCGTCGGCGGGGCGGGGCTGGGAGGTCTTGCCTCTTCTCCCTAGGGAGAAGATTGCGATAAGGGGCCCCGCGCCAACCGCCAAGGCCCATCGAAGCCCGCCATGCTTCCCTGTAGGGGCACCTCTTGTGGGTGCCCTCCCGCTCCCGCAGGGGCGATTCACGAATCGCCCGTCCCCTTCACCACTAGCCGCCGCCCGCTAGGCGCGCCGACCCGCCCCTGATATAATCGGTAGTCCACATGGGGACGCGCGGGTTCGACAGTGGATCGACCTGCCAGTACTGCGAGCCGAGGTGCCGTCACCCTCGCTAATCAGGCGGCAACCCCATAACTGGCGAACGCAAACTCGCCCTAGCGGCCTAGCCGCTACGTCCACCGGCGGCCCTCCTCGAGGCCAAAGGCTGGGCGACGACAAATCGAGGTGCTGCGGTCCGCACGCGGAGACGGCCCGCTCAAGACCATCCGCTGGCCCGCCGGCGCAACGCCGTTTGAGCGACCGGAGGGCGAGACACTAGAACAACGGCTACGCTCGTAGAGGTGCTGGGACAGGGGTCTGCTGGACGGGGAGTTCGACTCTCCCCCGTCTCCACCAACCTTGACTACACGAACCGCGGCGGCTCGCGAATGGGTTCGCGCGGCGGCAGCTCCAACTCAATACCGCCGAGCGGCGCAAACCGGTCGCGAATGAGGCTTCCGAGACCCTTCTCCGTCGTAGGGTGCTCCGCGCCGCTATCGGAATCCGCACGACCGTTTTCTTGCCTTTGGCGGCCAGGGTGGTCAGGATTCTTCACAGTTGTAGGCACTCCTGCCCGCGACGATTAGCCCATCGCCTGTAGCCAGGGATTGACCACTTCGATGCCGCACCCCTCGAAGTCGCTAACGTCTCTGGTTGCGACCGATGCCCCCTTGGAATGAGCAATCGCCGCGATCTGGCAGTCGGCGTGGTTGATGGGATGGCCGGCGGCCCGGCGCGCCGCGGCTATCGTGGCGTAGGCCTGGGCGGCCGCCCTGTCGAAGGGGAGGACCCGTCCGGCGAAACCATCTCGAAGGATTCTTTCAAGGGAAGTCAGCAGCCGCTCGCGGCGCTGACCCGGTGGAAGGATCGCAATACCGAAGCGCAACTCGGCCTCGCTAACGGACGAGAGGAACAGTCTACGAACCGGTTGTCTGGCGGCCCAATCGAGGACGATGGAGCCGGGTCTAGGGAGCATCAGTTCCGAAACGACGTTCGTGTCGAATACGATCATCGCCTTCCTGCTCAATCAAATCGAGGCGGTTCGCGGATCGGCTCGCGGGGCGGTAGCTCCAGCTCGATGCCGCCGAGCGGTTCGACATGAGCACGGATGATGCTCACAATATCTTTCCCTGGTGCCGGCTCCTCCTCCTGCTCCAGCGCCGCCCGAAGAATGTCCCTGACCTCTTCCTCCATGGATTTGCCGTGCTCAGCCGCCCGGATGCGCAGCCTCCGCTTCAGCTCTTCTTCCAGATTTCGTACGGTTATCGTCGCCATGGCCCAAGGCCCCTCCCCTGTTGGCCTTCATCTTAGTGCATGCAATGCTAGCAACGCAAGCATCGCATGCGCCTATCCCGCGCCCGGCGCCAGCGCCCGCAGCGCCTCTAATTGCACCTCCTGGAGGCGGGCCGGGTCCGTCTCGCGAGTGATGAGGCGGAGCACCGCCGTGTCGACCCCGGCGTCGAGGTACCGTTCCACGTGGGCGCGGATCTCCTCCATCGAGCCGTGGATGATCACGTCGTCGATAACCTCCTGCGGGATGGCCGCGACGGCGCCCCGGCGGTCACCTGAGTCCCAGGCCTCCCACATCGGCGTCAGGGCCTCTTCCCTGCCCAGCCAGACATGGAAGGCGCGGTAGACCGGCACCGTCAGGTAGGCGCAGATGTGCCGCCGCAGGAACGTGTCGGTCTCCGGCGACGGCGGGTCGATGCCCACCATCAGGCGCGCCACCACCTCGAAGGAGTCCGCCCGCCCCGCTTCCGACGCCGCCTCCCGCGCCACGGCGACGGCCCGCCGCGAGTCCTCCGCCGAAAGCCAGTTGATGATCACGCCGTCGGCCGTTTCCCCGGCGGCGCGCAGCATGCCGGGTCGGAGCGCGGCCACGTAGATCGGAATCGGCGATGCCGGCGGCCGCGTCATCCTGAACCCCTGCGCCGCCACCGTCTCGCCCTCCATCGTCACCCGCTCGCCCGCGAAGGCCGACCGTAGAAACCCGATCGTCTCCCTGACCCTGGTCACCGGCCGCTCGAACCGGCCGCCATTCCAGAATTCGACGATAGGCCGCGAGCCAGAACCCACGCCGAGCACGAACCGGCCCGGCGCGGTCTCCGCGACGCCCGCCGCGCTCATCGCCAGCGTCGCCGGCCCGCGCGTGAAGACGTTGGCGATGGCCGAGCCCACGCGCATCCCCGTCGCCTGTCCCACCGCGATCAGCGGTGAGAAGATGTCCACCCCGTCGACTTCCAGCGACCACGCGTCCGTGTAACCCAGGCCCTCCATCTCCCGCGCCACCTCGCCATGCTCCGCTAGCGGGAACCCATCCAGCGGCACGGTAAGCGCCCATCGTTTCTCCATCGTTACCCTCTCTTGGTTGGCGACAAGTACCGGCAAAGGGTAGCAGAGCGAGAGCGCCGCAACCCTCTCCCCCTCCGGGGCGCAATCTGTTAGGGTTGACGCCGATATTTTCCAGGAGGCTCCCTTGAAGACGCGAATCACCGAGATGTTCGGCGTCAAGTACCCCATCGTCCAGGGTGGGATGCAGTGGGTCGGACGCGCCGAGCTCGTCGCCGCCGTCGCCAACGCCGGCGCCCTCGGCTTCATCACCGCCCTGACCCAGCCGACGCCCGAAGACCTTCGCAACGAGATCGCCCGCTGCCGCGAGCTGACCGACAAGCCCTTCGGCGTCAACCTCACCATCCTGCCCACCCTGAAGCCGCCCCCCTACGCCGAATACCGCCAGGTCATCATCGACTCCGGCATCAAGATCGTCGAGACGGCGGGGAACAACCCCGAGGAGCACCTGAAGCACTTCAAGGAACACGGCATCAAGGTGATCCACAAGTGCACCGCCGTCCGCCACAGCCTGAAAGCGCAGCGGCTCGGCGTCGACGTCATCTCCATCGACGGCTTCGAGTGCGCCGGCCACCCCGGCGAGGACGACATCCCCGGCCTCGTCCTCATCCCCGCCGCCGCCGACAAGGTCGACATCCCCATGATCGCCTCCGGCGGCTTCGCCGACGGCCGCGGCCTCGTCGCCGCCCTCGCCCTCGGCGCCGACGGCATGAACATGGGTACCCGCTTCATGTGTACCAAGGAGAGCCCCATCCACGAGAACGTCAAACGCCAGATCGTCGAGAACGACGAGCGCGCCACCGACCTCGTCAACCGCGTCCTCCGCAACACCTCCCGCGTCGCCCGCAACTCCATCAGCCAGGAGGTGCTCGGCATCCAGTCCAAGCCGGGCACGACCATCGACGACGTCGCCCACCTCGTCTCCGGACAGCGCGGCAAGGTCGTCTACGAGACCGGCGACAAGGAGCACGGCCTGTGGACCGCGGGCATGGTGCAGGGCCTCATCCACGACATCCCGACGGTCAAGGAGCTGATCGACACCATCGTCGCCGACGCCGAGCGCATCATCAGCGAGCGGTTGAACGGGACGCTGGCCGCGGAGCCCGCGCCCGCCTAGCCGCCCTCCTTCGCCGGGCCGGGCTCATCGTCGTACAGCGGCTCGACGCCGTCGGGCGACGGGTACGACTCGTCCCCCTCGAAGGCCCACGAGAACGCCTTCGCCAGCACCTGGCTGTTGCGCGCGCCGCGAAAGCCGTGGCCGCACTCCGGCACCGCCCGCACGTGCAGCGCCTTCATCGATTGCGCCAGGTACTGCAGAAAGAACGCCATCCCGCCCGCGACGGCGTCCTCGACCCCGTACGTCAGGTAGATCTCGCCGCGGAAGTACTTGATTCCCTCGTAGAAGTAGTCGGCCACGCTGTCGTACGCCGACATCAGCAGCAGGCGCTCGACCTGCGGGTAGCGGTAGGCGACGGCCCCGCAGACCGAGCCCCCGGCGGAGAAGCCGGAGAGGTGCACCGTCGGCGTCGAATTGCCGCACAGCGCCTCGGCGTCCCCCAGCGCGTCCTCGATCACGTGGGCCATTCCCTCCACGGAGATGCGGTTCCAGCTCGCGCCGCGGTACCAGTACGGCTCGCTCGGATGCACGAACTGCCCATCGGGCTTCGGCGGGTTGTACGTCACCAGCGACGCCGTGTTCCTCGCCTGGAGCCGCGCCCCGATCTTCAGGTACCGCTCCCGGTACCCCTCCTTCGACTCACCCGCGCCCGGGCAGTTCACCACGATCACGCCCGACGACGTGGGAAAGCTCACCACCGGCAACTCATACTCCACCAGCCGCCCGTAGAGGTCCTCCACGGCTCGCGTCAACGTCTTCTCCGTCCGCTCCCCCGCCGCCAGCTCCATGCCCGCGATTATGGCACAGCCCCACGCCCCCAAACCCTCCCCCGCAAGGGGAGCACCTTAAGCCTCCCTCCCTCTGGGAGGGACTGGGGCCGGGCCCGTCCCTTCCTCCCCCCGGAAGACCTTTGCAAACCTTGGGAAACACGGCAGAGTGGAGTACCGTGCCGGCGAGCTGGGCGGTCGAACACCGGCCGCCGGAGGAGTGGGCGTTGACGGAACGGGACCGCGTCCGGTTCGGCGACACGACCATCGAATACCAGGTACGCCGCAGCAAACGGCGCAAGAAGACGATCCAGGTCACGGTCGACGGCAGCGGGGTACGAGTCGCCGCGCCCATGAGAACGCCCGACCGCGAGCTGCGGGCCTTCGTGCGCAAGCGGGCGGCCTGGATCATCAAGCATTCCGCCAATGCCCGGCTGGCGGCCGCGCCCAAGCGCTTCACCGGCGGCGAGACGCTGCCCTACCTTGGCCGCAACGTCCGCGTCGTGGTGGAGCCCGCCGGCCCGCCCTCGACGGAGGTCCGCTTCCATCGCTGGCGCTTCTGGGTCGCCGCGCTGACCACCCTCGACGACGAGGAGCGCTCCGAGCGAATCCGGCGCGCCATCGTCGAGTGGTATCGGGACCGGGCCGCCGAGCGGATCCCCGCTGATGTCGAGCGCTGGTTGCCCCGGCTCGGCCGGGGCGAAAGGCCGCGCGTCCTCATCCGCGACCAACGTCGACGCTGGGGTAGTTGCGCCCGCGACGGCACGCTGCGCTTCAGTTGGCGCGCCATGATGCTGGAGCCCGCGCTCATCGACTATGTCGTCGTCCACGAGTTGGCCCATCTGACGCACCAGAACCACTCGGCAGACTTCTGGGATCTGGTGCGCAGCGCCATGCCCGACGCCGACGACCGGCGGCGCCGTCTCCGGGAGGCCGGCCGCTCCCTGCCCCTGTGACCCCTGCCGCGCGTCCCAGGCCACCCTACACCCGGAAGCGCCGGTCCACCCCGATGCGGCGCAGACGTAGCTGCTCCCGGCGACCCGCCTCGTCGATGCGCCGCGCATCGCCGGGCAACGCCGACGACAGTTCCGCCCGCTTGACCACCGCGACGTCCGGCACCGGCGCCTCGTCCACTTGCATCCAGCGGAGCGTCAGGTGCCCCTCCTTATGTCCGCTGGCGTCGATCCAGTTGGGGACGCCGGGGTCGTCGTGGGCCAGCACCACCACTACCGACCCGTCGGACTCGGCGATCGCATGATGGGAGTTCGTAGAGACGAGCCGGTAGCGGTAGTCGGGACTCGCCATCCAGTAGTTGTCCATCTCCATCTCCATCTCCCAGTAGTCGCACCGCTCCGGCGGCTGCAGACGGATCACCATCGCCTCGTCCGGCTCCACGAACCACCCGCAGTGGAGCAGGATGCCGCCGGGCGCCGCCCCATGCTTCGCCTGCGTGACCGAGGAGATGAACCGGTTGGGATGCTCGCGGAACCGCTGGTGCCAATCCTTCCAGTAATCGATGGTGGTAGGGACGATCTCCGCTGCCTCCCGGAGTGCGTGCGCCAGCCCCTCCGGCGTGAGCGCCGACGGCGCGCCCTCCCCGCCGACCCGCTCGATGCGCACCGTCATCGGCGACTCGCGGTGCCACGCGCCGAAGAACTGCCGGATCAGCACCGTGTCCGTGTCGGGCGTCGTCTGTATCCAGTTGCCCGCGTGCTCCTCCGGGCTCAGCACCAGCTCGAATGAGCCGTCCCACTCCACCTGCAGGTCCTTCGCCAGCATCTGGCCCACCGCCTTCCCAAGCAGCAGCTCCGTCCCTCGCACGTCTCCCGCCGCGGCCGCCGACATCGGCTCCTGCACCGTGATCACCGCATAGGCCGCGTCGCCGCGGTGGCCCGCGATGCGGTAGGTATGCCGACCGTCGATGGCTGACCGCAGGTAGAGGCAGTCCGGGTTGTCGCCGCCCCACTTCCGCTCCGGCGACATGATGCGGAAGAACTGGGGAAAGAGCGGGTCGCGGTGCTCGACGGCGGCCAGCAGCCCCGCCGGAATGAGGCGCGACGCGTAGTGGAAGCCCGTGGCGCGCTCGAAGGTATCCGCCGGGG
The DNA here is from genome assembly GCA_034421515.1 of Dehalococcoidia bacterium. Taxonomy (GTDB): domain Bacteria; phylum Chloroflexota; class Dehalococcoidia; order SHYB01; family SHYB01; genus DAOUKH01. The sequence continues at coordinate 4,175 of DAOUKH010000080.1, read as the reverse complement.
CGGGGTCGCGGAAGATCGACTCGCCCGCGCCGGCGAGCCGGGAGCAGAAGTCCCGCCACGCGTCGCGCAATACCGTGTCGCAGTCGCTGTCGCCGAAGGCCATCTCAACCCCCTCACCTGAAGGAACTCCAATCAAGACACGCGCGGCATCCTACCACCGCCGGTGCTCTGTACACCGTTGGGGTTGCCTTGACGGGCGTGTGCTATACTCTCGCCGAATCCTGGCTGATCGCAACGTGCCGTTGACCTTCGCTCCTTCTGCTTGAGATCAAGAAAGAACGGGCCGCTAGGGGGTTCGTGTGGCGCTTGCTTCCCGGGGACCAACCTCGCCATAGGAAAGGGCGCCATATGAACATATACGTCGGGAATCTCTCCTATCAGTCGACCGAGGAAGACGTCGAAGCCGCCTTCTCGGCCTACGGCAAGATCGACGCCGTCCGCGTCATCACCGATCCCTACACCGGCCGCTCCAGAGGCTTCGCCTTCGTCGAGATGGCGAACGACACCGAGGCCCAGGCCGCCATCGACGCGATGAACGGCAAGGAGCTCCAGGGCCGCCCGCTCACGGTCAATCAGGCCCGCCCCCGCGGCAGCGGCCGCAGGGACTACTAGTCCCGCCACGCCGCCTCGGCGGCTAACCATCCGGACGCCCACCGGGGCGTCCCGCGTCCGGAAGCACCCGCTACGGTGACCGCCTTCGCTCGCCCACCCCTTTAGCCATCGGGTAGAGCGCCAACGCGCTTTGCCTCATAGCAGTTCAGGGGCTCCGGCACGTCCCACCTCTTCTCCCCCGGAGACGTTTGCGCAACCCGTACGCAGCATGGAACAGCCGGAGCGGGGAGGTTTTCCGCCCCCTCTCCCGCTGGGGGGTGAGGGCGGGGCGCCGGGAGGGGTTCGCCAACGTCCACGCAGCGTACGGCTCTCCCCTCCGGCCTCTCCCCCTCTGGGGGAGATTTGAGAGAGGGCACGCGCCCGCCAGGGCGCGCCGGTGGGGCCGCACTCACCACAACGACGCGCCTGCTCATCGCCGCCATTCAGGCAGCAAACCTCAACGAAACGGAAAGTCAGCCGCAGGGGGTCCTCAAAGCGACGGGTTCAGCCCGCCCGCGACCGTCAGAAGCTGCCCCGTGATGTTGCGCGCCCGCTCCGAGCACAGGAAGAGCGCCGCATGGCCGATGTCCTCCGGCTCATTCGGCCGCCCCAGGGGGTTCATGTCCTTCCACTTGTCCGGCGTCATCGACTTGATCTGCAGCTCGCCGGTGAGCGTGCCGCCCGGAGCGATGGCGTTGACGTTGATGTTGTACGGCGCAAGCTGCTGCGCCACCGAGCGCGTGAAGGCGACGACGCCCGCCTTCGCCGCGGCGTAGTGAGCGTGGTCGGCTTGGCCCGCCCAGTCCGTCGAGGCGATGTTCACGATCTTCCCGAACTTGCGCTCCATCATCCCCGGCGCCACCAGTTGCGTGCAGTGATAGTTCGCCCGCAGGTTGATCCCGACGGTGATCTCCCATTCCTCCTCCCGCGTCTCCCAAATGGGACTCACCATCGGCCCTTTGATGCCGCCCACGACGTTCACCAACACGTCGATCCGGCCCCAGCGCTCCAGGCCGGCGTCGACCACCGCCTTGGCTCCCTCGCGCCGCGTCACGTTATCGACGACGGACACCACGTCGCGCCCCAGGGCCTTGATCTTCTCCTCGTACTCCTCGACCTTGCCGGGCAGGCGGTCGTTGAGCACCACGTCGGCGCCCTCTTCCGCCAGCATCACCGCGATCGTCCCGCCCATCCGTCCCCCGGAGCCGGTCACAATCGCCTTGAACCCGCCAAACTCGCCCATTAGCCCCCGCCAACAGAGTCCGTCATCGCGGGAGGGTACAGCCGCCCCTCCTACAGGGTCAACCGCACGCAGGCCCGGCAGCAGGCGGCCATCCCTGTAGGGGCGACCCTTGTGGTCGCCCGCCCCCACCCAACACCAGCCTCACAAAGGCGCCACCTTAAACCTCCCTCCCTCTGGGAGGGACTGAGGGCGGGCGCCCCACCTTAAACCTCTCCCCCTCTGGGGGAGATTTGAGAGAGGGTACGCGCCCGCCAGGGCGCGTCGGCGGGGCCGGGAGGGCTGTTCCCCCTCTTCTCCCCCCGGGAGAAGAGGGGGATGAGGGGGCCCCTCATCCCCCTCCACGGGTGACTAACGTCGGACGCTCTCCCTTTCCCTGTAGGGGCGATTCACGAATCGCCCGTCCTCACCCCCACGGCAGCCTCACGGAAGCGCCATCGGTTGTACCGCCGGACAATGCCGCGTACAGTGAGCGCCACACCTCCTTGGGAGATGCCCATGACCTACCGCAAGCCCTACCCGGTCTTCGACTGCGACGCGCCATCATGAGGCGCGTTGCACTTGTCCTTGGCATCGTGGGTGGGGCAGCCGGCCTCTTCTCCGGCACCCTCGTCCTCCTGAACGCCGAGCGGGACGTACTCGTCTGGCTCGCCGCCTTCGCGATTGCCGCGTCCGGCATCGGGTTGATCGGCGCCGCCGCGTGCGTCAAGCGCCCGCGCACCGGCGCTGTGCTCTTGCTCGTCGGCGCCTGCGGCGGCCTGCTGGCCTTCCACTGGTACTACCTGCCCGCGGCGGTCCTGTTCGTCGGGGCGGCGCTCATGGCGTTCCTCAGCCGTCACTCGGCGGCGCGACGATGAGAGCAGATCGAGAGTCATCCTCCCGCTAGTACGGCGTCACGCCCGCAGGCCGCTACTCCCGGTACATGATCAGGCAGCCGGCCATCGGACCGCCGGCGTTGGCCGCGACGGCGACCTTCGCGTTCGGCGTCTGGCGCGGGCCGCACGTCCCCCGAAGCTGCTCGACGGCCTCGATGACGTGGCTGATGCCATGCACGCGCCCGATGTTGAGCATCCCCCCGTTCGTGTTCGTCGGCAGCTTTCCGCCGAGGCGCGTGTGCCCCTCCGAGACGAACGGCCCGGCCTCGCCGCGCCCGCAGAAGCCCAGCGCTTCGAGCCACTGCATGGTGATGATGGTGAAGCCGTCGTAGAGCTGGGCGGTGTCGACGTCCTTCGCCTCGAATTGCGACCGGCTCCACATCGCCTTCGCCGCCCAGATCGGGGCGCTGTTCGTCATGTCCGGCCACTGGAACCACTGTGGACGCGGCCCCGTCCCGAAGGCCCACGCATCAAGGAGCGCCGGCGGCTGCTTCATCGCCCGGGCCCGCTCCGCCGTGGTCACGATCACCGCGCCCGCGCCGTCGACGGGAAGGTCGCAGTCGAGCAGCCGCACCGGCTCCGAGATGTACCGCGACGCGAGATAGTCGTCCATCGTGATCGGCCGGCGGAAGATGGCCCGCTCGTTGAGGGCGGCGAACTCGCGCTGCGCCACCGCGATGGCGCCGAAGTCCTCCTCCTTCGTCCCGAACTCGTGCATGTGCCGCGCCGCGTACATCGCCAGCCACTGCGGCGCGGCGAAGTTCCCGTAGGGCGCGGAGAACTGCATGTCGCCCGGCACGGCTGCGCCGCGGTCGCGGCCCCCGCTGTGCCCCTGAGCGCGGCTCACCGCGCGGTAGGCCAGGCAGACCTCGCTGCTTCCCGACGCAACCGCCGCCGCCGCGTCGAGCACGCCGGTGATCCCCGCCGGCGAGTTCGTCGAAGCGTCCATATACCACTGCAGCGACGGGATCCCGATGGTCTCCGCCATCTCCCACGCCGTCACCATCTCCATGGGGAAGCCGTACTGCGAGATGCCGTCGACGTCCTTCGGCCCGATGCCCGCGTCCTCCAACGCCGCCAGCGAGGCAAGCACGGCAAGCTGCGCGACGCTGTAGTCGGACTTGCGCAGCACCGGCGAGTAGCCCACCCCCGCGATGGCGACCTGGCGGCCCGGTTGCGGCATCGCTAGGCCTCCCCGCTACGAGGCCAGACCGGCCTGAACTGGGGCAGCGTGATCTCGTCCGTGACCCGCTCGAAGATGACCTCCACCGCCATCCCGATGGCCACGTCCTCCGGGGCGCACTCCAGAATGTTGCTCACCAGCCGCACCGACGGGTCCTCCTCGAGCTCGACCAGCGCGACCACGTAGGGCGCCTGCTCCCGAAAGGCGGGATGGTAGACGTAGTGCGTGCGCGTCAGCGTGTAGACTCGCCCCCGTCCGCTGACCACCTGCGGCGCGAGATTCTCAG
>DAOUKH010000079.1:0-10844 GCA_034421515.1 Dehalococcoidia bacterium | reverse complement strand
CGCGCACGTCGGCCTGGTGGCCCTTCGGGGAAGTTTCTCCGTCGCGTCGTCCAATAAGCTGATCAACAGTCTGAGCATGGACATTCGTGACCACGACATCGTCATCCTCGACTTCTCCGAGACCGTCTACATGGACGACAGCGCCGCATTGGTGGTGGAGCAGATGATCGACACCGCCATGGCGGAGGACACCGAGTGCCTCGTCATGGGGCTCAAGGGCTCGGTCGCCGGCACCCTGGACTCACTGAACGTCCTGCAACGCGTTCCCGTGGACCACGTCGTGGCAGACCTGGACGAGGCGAGAGAAACGGCGAAATCGATAATCACGGCGAGGGGCGTCGTCACTGCACCCGAGACTGGGGCCGACGAACGGGACGACGCAGATTCGGAAGATGCCTCGGCAGGCTAAGGCCAGCCCGCCCGCTCCGTCCTAAGGCCTTGGACGCGGCATCTCCGTTTGACGCTCGAAAAGGCGCTTTGTTACACTTTCCTTCTGTTGCGGGCGGTTAGCTCAGTTGGTTAGAGCGTTGCGTTGACATCGCAGAGGTCACTGGTTCGACTCCAGTACCGCCCACCACTGCAAGTTAGTTGGAGTGGCTCCCCTACGGCCGAACCAACCTGCGTCGGGTTTCTGCAGGCCTACGTGAAGGGAATGGATCAATGAAGGGCTACGTTGTAATGGACGCTGAAATCACCGACACCGAGGCGTACGCCGACTTCGCCAAGCAAGTTTCCCCCGGCCGTCGCCGCGCATGGCGGACGAATCCTCGTGCGCACCAGCAACGTTGAGGCAGTCCAGGGCGACTGGATGCAGAAGCGCTTCGTGATCCTGGAGTTCAACAGCCCCGAAGCGGCAAGGGGGTACATCGGCTCGGCTGAATACGCGGCCCTCGACGACGTCCGCCGGCGGGCGACGAAGGCCAACATTGTGGTCGTAGAAGGACATGATTCCTAGGTGTGAGTTGTGCCCGCTCTGTCTGCAAATGAAGAGCCGTAGCTTCAACCGGGACTTCCTTCCGACTGTCGAGTGCGGGATTTGATGCGGGCTTGCATGGGCCCACCACTCCCGCTTCCTGTAGGCGCTAAGGCCCCATGCAGGGGGCTTCGAACCCCGATCGCCCCGCCAACGATAGTGGTTCCGCTCTACCGACAGGGCACTTGATACATCCTCTTGACAGAACCACGACCATCCATGACTATCCCACCGTCGGTGTGACCGGCAAGCGACCACACGGCTGAGCCGTGAGCCGCGCTTGAGGCTCGATGCGGAGGCTGCAGGCCTACCGCAAAGCCGATCGAGAAGGCTGCGATTCTCCGGAAGGTCCACCGCACCGGAGTCGGCGGCCCTACCGGGTCCGGTACGTGGGCCCATTGCGGCTCTCATCGTATGGGACTACCGACAACCTCGAAAGGCGGACTATAGGCCGACCATCCTGCTTTCGTTAGGGCTGGTCCGTACCACCACCGGACTCTTCCTTGCTGAACCGCCTACTCTTCTCCGGCCTGCCCTACGACCTGCAGACCTTCCGCGGGGATGTCCTTGGCGGCGTCACCGCGGCGATCGTGGGTCTGCCCGTGGCGTTGGCCTTCGGCCTGGCGGCGGGTCTGGACCCGGCCGCCGGCATATACGGGGCGATCGCGGTTGGCTTCTTCACCGCCGTGTTCGGAGGTACACGGTCGCTGATATCAGGCCCCACCGGGTCGATGACGGTCGCCATGTCCGTCATCGTCGCCAGCCACGCGGACGACATCGCCGAGGCCTTCACCATTGTCATCATGGCGGGCCTGATCCAGATCATCTTCGGCCTGCTGAGAATCGGACGCTACGTCACCTATACCCCCTACTCGGTCATTTCTGGGTTCATGACAGGGGTCGGGGTGATCATCATCCTGGTTCAAACGTTGCCCTTCCTCGGGGCGGAAGTGGCCGAGGGTGGGCCAATCGGGACGCTCCGCAACTTTGGGGACATCTTTGAGCACTTCGAGGCCAGTGCTCTGGGCATCGCCGCCGCCACCCTTGCCGTCGCGATGCTTTGGCCCAGGAACTTCGACCGGTACCTGCCATCGACGCTCGTCGCGCTGGCGGTCGGGATGCTCATGGGCGGCCTCTGGCTCACGGATGCGCCGGTTATCGGCGCCGTGCCCACCGCCCTGCCCTCCTTCCAGTTGCCAGCCCTTTCCGGCGATGCACTGGTACGCTCCATTGAGCCGGCCCTTGTCATTGCGCTCGTGGGCTCCGTCGACACATTGCTCACCGCACTCGTGGCCGATTCGATGACACGGACGCGGCACGACCCCAGCCGGGAGCTCCTGGCGCAGGGCATCGGCAACGTCTTCACCGGCTTCATCCGGGGCCTGCCCGGCTCCGGCGCCACCCCAAACACGGTGGCAAACGTCCGGGCGGGCGGTGCGACCGTCGTCGCGGGCGTAGTGGCCGTAGGCATCCTGCTCATCATGGTGCTGGTGCTCGGCGACTATGTCGCGCAGATACCCACCGCCGTCTTGGCCGGGATCCTGGTGAAAATCGCCTTGGACACCATCGACTGGCGATTTGTCACCCGGATGCATCGGGTCCAGCGCGAGCATTTGGCGGTGATGCTGCTGACGCTTGGACTCACAGTATTCCTCGACCTGGTCGCCGCCGTCGCCGTTGGCATGATCGCCGCGGCGGTCACCAGCGCGCGGCAGTTCGAGCGCCTTGAAATGGACAGCGTCGTCTCCGTGCCTCTGCTGGACCGGAGCATCTTCGGCGCCGAGCAAGGGGACGAGGAGATCGACGAGTTCTCCGCAAGAGTCGGCCTGGTCGCGCTCAAAGGCACCTTCACGGTTGCCTCCTCCAGCAAGCTGATTGAGACCATTGGCGGAGACATCCAAGACCACGAGGTCGTGATCCTCGATTTCTCCGATACCGTCTACATCGACGACAGCGCGGCCCTCGTGGTGGAGCAGCTCGTCGAGACCGCCATTGTCGAGGACACGCACTGCGTCGTGATGGGGCTCTCGGGCACCCCCGCCCGCAACCTTCGCGCGCTCGACGCACTGAAGCGCGTTCCGGCGGACCACATGGTCGTCACCTGGGACGAGGCGAGGGAAACGGCGTGGAGGCTCCTCGAAAATGACAAGGCCGAGGCCGACGGGGCTGACGAAGACGCCTAGCGGCTGGACGCCACCCACCGTTGGCGTGGTCCAGGGACCGGTGAGGCACGCGCGTTGCTCCCTCCCGCGCCGCCCCGCGATAATGAAGACCACCACACCGAAACGGAGCAACGGCACCATGCGCCCTTCTCTCAAACTCATGCTTGGCATTGCCGCCCTGTTCTTGGTCGCCGCCTGCGGCGAGTCCGCGACTCCCATGCCGGGGCCGACGTCCACCCCGCCGGTCACTCCTACGGAACCGCCCCCGCCTGAGCAGGTCTTGACCCTTCGGTACTGGCAGGCGCCTTCGCTGCCGGGCCCGTATCTCGCCAGCGGATACAAGGACCGGGATGCCGGCGCGGTCACGCTCGAGCCCTTGGCCGCCTACGACCCGGACGGCGAGTTGGTCCCGAGGCTGGCCGCCGAAGTCCCCACCGTCGAGAATGGCGGCGTTTCCGCCGACCTGACGTCGATTACGTGGAAGCTGCGGGAAGGAATGCTGTGGTCGGACGGCAGCGAGTTCACTGCCGACGACGTGGTCTTTACCTGGCGCTATTGCACCGACGAGGAGACCGGCTGCGTCGCCGAGGACTCCTTCTCCGGCATCGCTTCGGTGCAAGCGCTCGATGCAAACACCGTCGAGATCGCGTTCGACGCGCCGACGCCGTATCCCTACACCGCCTTCGTCAGCACCGGTACGCCGATCATCAACGGGACTCAGTTCGCCGATTGCATCGGCGCAGCCGCGAGGACGTGCGACGCGCAGAACATGGCGCCGCTGGGGACCGGCCCCTACCGGATTGTCGAGTTCCAGCCGAACGAACGGGCCGTCTATGAGCGCAATCCGTTCTACCGCGGCGATGCGCCCTATTTCGACCGCGTGGTCATCGAGGGGGGCGGTGACGCGGAGTCGGCGGCCCGCGCTGTCCTGGAAGCCGGCGAAATCGACTACGCGTGGAACCTGCAGGTGGAGCCCGACATGCTCGCAGAGATGGAGGCGGCGGGCCTGGGCACAGTCGTTGCGGCATTCGCCAGCGACGTCGAACGCATCGTGGTCAATCAGACCAACCCCGACCCCGCGCTGGGCGACGATCGCTCCGAATACCTCGGCGGCACGAACCCACATCCGTTCCTGACCTTTACGCCGATTCCCCAAGCCATGTCGATGGCCATCGACCGTAGCCGCATCGCGGAGGACCTCTACGGGTTCGCCGCCCGGCCGGCGTGTAACTTGATCACGGCCCCGCCTCGGTACACGTCCACCGCGAACGACGATTGCCTGGTGCAAGACATCGAAGGCGCCAACGAGCTCCTCGACGACAACGGCGTGCTCGACACGGACGGCGACGGCGTCCGCGAATACAACGGCGTTCCGCTCCGGATCACCTACCAGACCACCGTCAACGCCATCCGGCAGGACACCCAGGCCCTCGTCCGGGACTGGTGGCGGGAAATCGGAATCGAGACCGAGCTGATCCAATACGACGCCGCCGTCTTCTTCGGCGGCGACCCTGCCGTCGACGAGGGCGCAACGTATCGAAGATTCTTCGCCGACGTGCAGATGTACACCACCGGTCCGGGGATCGATCCCCAGGAATACCTGTCGGGCCTCCGCTGCGAACACATCCAGGCCCGGGAAAACAACTGGGCGGACGGGAATGTCGCCCGCGCGTGCAATCCGGAATTCGACGATCTCTATGGCCTACTCGCGGAGACCCAAGTCGGGCCGGAGCGCGAGGCCTTGGCAAAGGAGCTCAACGATATTCAGGTGCAGAACTACTACGAAATCCCGCTGGTGTCCCGGGGTTTGGTCTCTGCCCACCTAAATGCTCTGCAAGGCGTCCGGATGAACGCGTGGGACAGCGAGCTCTGGAACATCGCCGAGTGGCACCGCTAGCGGCCTCCGTCAACTCGCTACGCAAGACCGACCATGCGGCCCGTTGAGACGCATCCGTGGGACCTGCCACCCGCGGAGGCGCGAGCGCTGCAGGAGAGGCTCGCGGCCCGCGTCGAACTCGCCAACCGGACTTCGGCGAACCCCGCCTACATTGCCGGTCTCGACGTTTCGGGCGCCTTCTCTGATGGGGAGACGCTCGGCGCCGTGGTGGTGTTGACCTGGCCCGGTCTTGAGGTCGCCGAGGTCCGCCTCGCGCGCAAGCGCCCGCTGATGCCCTATGTGCCCGGTCTGTTGTCCTTCCGAGAAACGCCGGTGCTCATCGACGCGCTCGCCCAACTCGTCCACCGGCCCGACATCTTGATTGCCGACGGGCACGGCATTGCGCACCCCCGAAGTTTCGGAATCGCGAGTCACCTTGGGCTGCTGTTCGACACGCCCGCGATTGGGCTGGCGAAGTCGCGGCTGGTTGGCAAGGCAGACCCGCCAGGGCCGGGCCGGGGCGACCTTTCGCCGCTCATCCATCGCGGCGAGGTGGTCGGCGCGGTGTTGCGCACGCGGGAGGGCGTCTCCCCCGTCTACGTGTCCCCTGGACACAAGATCGATCTGGAGGGGGCCGTGCACTGGGTGCTGGCGACGGCCGTGAGGTATCGGCTGCCCGAGCCGACGCGCCTCGCGCACCATGCCGCGTCGGGGAAGCTGGCGCCCGGCCTCAGTTAACATAACGGCTCCGCGCGCCTTGCGAACCGGAGGGCCGGTTGCTATAATCGACGCGCCACCGCGAGGGTGGTGCCGGTCTCCGGCTGACGTTTTGAAAAGTGGGCGTTCCCCACTTTTCTTACTTCAGGCGGAGAAGCCGCCGAGGCGGACAGTTTGAAAAGAGAGGGGAGCGTCGATCGCATGAAGAGCGATTTCTTGATTGCGATAACCCAATTGGCCGCCGAGCGCGGGCTCCCCCGGGACATCGTCATCACCGCCGTCGAGGCCGCCCTCATCTCGGCGTTCAAGAAGGACCATCTCGCCGAGAAGGACCTCGCCGTCCGTTTCTCGCAGGCCGGCGACGTCCACGTCTTCGCCCGCTGGACCGTCGTCGCCGACGAGGAGTTCGAGGACGAGGAGACGCAGATCGCCCTCGCCGACGCCGCCTCCCGCGGCGCCGCTCCCGAGGTCGGGGCCGTCATCGAGGAAGAGGTCACCCCGGCGAACGCCGGACGCATCGCGGCGCAGACCGCGAAACAGGTGGTCATGCAGCGCCTGCGCGAGGCGGAGCGGGACATCGTCTTCGACGAGTATTCGGGGCGCGAACAAGATATCGTGCCCGCCGTCGTCCAACGGTTGGACGGGCGCGCCATCATCTTCGACCTCGGCCGCGCCGAGGCGATCATGCCCTTCCCCGAGCAGATCCCCAACGAGCGCTACCGCAACGGCCAGCGTTTCAAGGTCTACATCCTCGAAGTCGGGAAGACGGCCAAGGGCCCTCAGATCGTTGTTTCACGCGCCGACCGGGGCCTCCTCCGGCGGCTGTTCGAGCTCGAAGTGCCCGAGATCTATAACGGGGTCGTCGAGATCAAGGCGATCGCGCGCGAGCCGGGCTATCGCAGCAAGGTCGCCGTTCACGCCCTGCAGGAGCGTGTCGATCCCGTCGGGTCCTGCGTCGGCCTGCGCGGCGTGCGCATTCAGAACATCGTCAACGAGTTGCACGGCGAGCGCATCGACGTCATCGAGTGGAACCCCGATCCGGGCGTCTTCATCTCCCGCGCGCTCGGCCCCGCCCAGGTGATGAATGTCGTCATCACCGAGGAGAACACCGCCGTCGTGGTCGTGCCCGACCGCCAACTCGCCTTAGCCATCGGGCGGGAGGGCCAAAACGCGCGGCTCGCCGCCAAGCTCACCGGCTGGCGCATCGACATCAAGAGCGTTTCAGAAGCAGAGGCCGACCGAAGCCTGCTCACGCCGCGCGCGCCCGCAAGGCCACCCGCCGAGATTGTCGAGCGCGCCGCCGCGGAGGCAGCGCCGGCCGCGGCGGCCGAGGCGCCCGCCGAGCCGGCCCCCGTCGAGTTGGAGCCCGCGGTCGCCGAGGCTGAAGTCGAGGCCGAACCGGCCCCGGCGACCGAGCTGGAGCCGCAGCCCGTGCTCGCGCAGGCCGAGGGCGAGCCCGCCGCGGAGGAGGCTTCTTCCGAGGAAGAGGACGCTCCCACCCTGGCCGAGGCGCTCAAGTCGGAAGAGACCTGGCAGGTGCCCTCGCAGACTCCCCAGGCCGTGGCGGCGGCGGCGGCGGCCAACAAGCGGTCCTCGATCCGGTTCGCCGAAGACATTTGGGAGGAGCGTGGAGGCGACGGGCCCGGTGGCGAACGTCGCCGCGGCGGCGGCCGGGGCAGAGGCCGGAGAGGTCGACGGTAGGTCCCTCGCGCTGCTCCTCCATTCGGGTTCCGAGCGGGTTCCCGCCACACCCCGCGTCGCTGCCCTGTTTCGACAATGGTGACGGAACTCGCTAAGATAGGCCCGCGCCGCCCCCTGGGAGTGCCGCAGGGCTCTCCTGAGCGCGGCGAAGAAGCACGAAAAATATGGCTGCGAAAGTGAAACATGTACCGACGCGAACGTGTGTCGCTTGCGGGCGGTCCGCCGCCAAGCGCGATCTCGTCCGGGTCGTGCGCACTCCCGAGGGTGACGTACTCGTCGACGCGGCGGGGAAACTCTCGGGGAGGGGCGCCTACCTGTGCTCCGACCCCGCGTGCCTGCGGCACGGTGTCGAAAAAGGGCGGCTTGCCCGCGCCCTGAAAGCCACGCTTTCAACCACCCAACGCGAGGCTCTGCTGGACGCCCTCGCGGCGCCGGAGGTTCTGGCTTGAGCCCCCGCCGCCGCCGGCCGAACCGGCCATACCGCCGGCCCAAGCGCAAGCGGTCACCTTCGGTAGCCGTTCAGGAGCGCGTCGGGCTTCCCCCGGGGTCGGAGGTCGAGCTTCCGGAGCAAGTCCTGGTGCAGGACTTGGTCAACCGCCTCAACCTGTCCGAAATCGACGTCGTCAAGCAGCTGATCCGCAACGGTGTGATGGCGAACCTCACCCAGGTCATCGACTTCGAGACGGCCGCTCTGGTGGTGTCGGACTTCGGCTATCAGCCCTCGCACGCTCCCGAGCCCGCCGCCGAGGACCTCTCGGCTCACGTGGTGCTCGACGAGGAAGAAGGAGACTTGGAGGAGCGCCCGCCCGTCGTCACCATTCTCGGCCATGTCGACCACGGCAAGACGACGCTGCTCGACGCGATCCGCAAGGCGGACGTCGCAGGCGGCGAGGCGGGCGGCATCACCCAGCACATCGGCGCCTATCAAGTCGACGTCGATGGGCGGCTCATTACCTTCCTCGACACGCCTGGCCATGAAGCCTTCACCGCAATGCGCGCCCGGGGCGCTCAGGTCACCGACATTGCAATACTCATCATCGCGGCGGACGACGGCGTGATGCCCCAGACCATCGAGGCCATCGACCACGCCAAGGCCGCCGGCGTACCTATCATCGTCGCGATCACGAAGACCGATCTGCCGACCGCCAACCCCGACCGGCCGAAGACCCAACTGATGGAACGCGAGATCGTGATCGAGGAGTACGGCGGCGAGACCGTCGCCGTCCCCGTTTCCGGCAAGACCGGCGACGGCATTCCCGACCTGCTGGAGAACATCCTCCTCGTCGCCGAGCTGCAGGAGTTGAAGGCCAATCCTCAGCGCCTGGCTCAAGGCGTCGTGATCGAGGCCCACGTCGACCGCGCCCGCGGCCCCGTCGCGACCCTGCTCGTGCAGAACGGTGTCCTCCGTGTGGGCGACCCGATACTCGCCGGCCACGTAGCGGGCAGAGTTCGGGCGCTGGTGGACGACCGCGGCGAACGGATCGACGAGGCGCCGCCCTCGAAGCCGGTCGAGGTGCTTGGGCTTGGGGATCTGGTGCAGGCCGGAGACTTGGTCGAAGCCTTCGCAACGGACAAGGAAGCCAAGGAAGCGGCGGAGAAACGCCGCGCCGATGCCGGCGCCGACTTCATCTCGAAAGGCTCGATCACCGAGGACATCTACGCCGAGGGCGACACCCAGGTCCGCGAGTTGCCCGTCATCATCAAGACGGACGTGCAGGGGTCCGTCGAGGCGCTGCGCACGAGTCTCGACCGGCTTTCCCACGACCAGACCAAGATCCGCATTCTCCACGCGGCGGCGGGGTCGATCAACGAAAGCGACATTCTGCTGGCCGCGGCCTCGGAGGCGATGATCGTCGGCTTCAACACGCGAGTGGAGCCCGGGGCGCGCACCGCCGCCGACGAGTCCGGCGTTCAGATCGGCCTCTACACGATCATCTACGAGGTCATCGACGACGTCCGCAAGGCACTTGAGGGCATCCTCGAGCCCGTCATCAGCGAGGTGGTTGACGGCCACGCCGAGGTGCGGCAGGTCTTCGTCATCGGCCGGCGCGCCCGTGTCGCGGGCTGCTACGTCACCGACGGCAAGGCGCTCCGGAACGCCATGGCGCGGGTCAGCCGGAACGGCGAGCTCGTGATCGAGGCGCCGGTGCAGACGCTGCGGCGGTTCAAGGACGACGCCCGCGAAGTCACCGCCGGGCTGGAGTGCGGCGTCTCGGTGGAGGGGATGACCACCTTCGAAGAGGGCGACGTCATCGAGTTCTACCACCAGGAGCGCACCGCCGCGGTGTAGGCGGCGGGTAGGCCGGAGGCCCCGATGTTCAAGACCCGCCTGATCGATCCGCCCTATGCCGCGAGGGTGACCAAGACAGTGCTCTCGAAGTGGAACGGCGAGGTCCGGGTGTGGGACTCTCCCAAGAGCGCCATCGAGGGCGCCAAGGTGCTGGACATCATCACGTCGCCCTGCGCGATCAGGGTCGTCGAAGAGCAATTGGACATGTACGGCTCGATTCCCCAGCGCGCCCGCATCTCGTACCGGCGCGGCAAAGAGGGGTGGATCATCTACGACATGCTCCACAAGACGAAGCCTCGCCAAGCCTAGGCCGCGGGCCCGCGCTTTCCCCATCCTGCAGCCGCTCCACCGACACCCCACAGCCAAGACGGCACGCCGAGCGCCCGCCGAAGACCCGCTCGCGGCGAGCGGGTCTCGCGGTTTAAGGGCCTCCGGCTCGCGAGCGTCGTGAGCGTTCGAACAGGTGAGGGTGTCGTGACGTCGTGAGCGCCATGAGCGTATTTTGAGATGGGCGCGCCTCGAAGGCGCAGGAGGGCCGGAGGGGAGTGCGCCGGCGCAACGCCGCTCCGTTGGCGCTGGTTTTGGCGACGGGTTACAATTGTTTCCTGAAAGACTTGGTCCCGAGGAAGACCTCCGGCGTCCCATTTGGACGCGGCCCCGTTCCATGCGAACCCAAGACGGCTGCTCCGCGATCAACGTTGGACTCGTTGGCGTTGGCGTCGTCGGAACGGGCGTCCTCGACTACTTCGCCGATGGGCCGGTGGGCCTCACGCTCCCCGGCGGCGACCTTGGCGCATCGTCCGAGGTGGGCGTCCGGCTGTGGTCGGCGGCGCGCCGATCACAGGCCAATCCGAAGGCCGCCGGCGAAGACCGCATCCGCGAGGCCGTAACCTCCAACGGCGGCGGCCCGCGCTTCTTCCATGACGCGGCGACGGCCCCCGAGCCCGCGTGGCGCAGCGTGGTGCATGACCCAGCGGTCGACATCGTCGTCGAGGTGACCGGGTCGCCGGTGGCCGAGGCGATCATCGAAGAGGCCCTGTGGAACGGCAAGTGCGTCGTCACCGCAAACAAGGCGGTCATCGCGCGCTCGGGCCACGACCTGGTGAAGCTGGCGCGGTCGCGGGG
>DAOUKH010000078.1:0-21720 GCA_034421515.1 Dehalococcoidia bacterium | reverse complement strand
GAAATCCACGCCGTCGCCCGCGACCGCCGCGGCGCGCATCTCGCCCTCAGCCTCGAACGCCTCGACGCCCTCGTGACGGCCTGCGCGCCGTCGCGCCCCGTTCGCATCGGCCTCTCCGCCACCCAGCGCCCCATCGAGGAGATGGCCCGCTTCCTCATCGGCGCCCGACGCGCCGGCCCCGGCGGCGCCCCCGACTGCGCCATCGTCGACGAAGGCCACGCCCGCACCCTCGATCTCGGCCTCGAGCTCCCCAGCGAGCCAATGACCGCCGTCATGTCCAACGAGACTTGGGAGGAGGTCTACGACCGCCTCGCCGCGCTCATCCGCGAGAACCGCACCACCCTCGTCTTCACCAACACCCGCCGGCTCGCCGAGCGCCTCTCCATGCATCTCTCCAAGCGGCTCGGCGACGGCCTCGTCACCTCCCACCACGGCAGCCTCTCCCGCGAACAGCGCCTCGACGCCGAGCAGCGACTCAAGGCGGGGAGCCTGCGCGCCCTCGTCGCCACCGCCTCCCTTGAGCTCGGCATCGACATCGGCGACATCGACCTCGTCTGCCAGATCGGCTCGACCCGCGCCATCGCCACCCTCCTCCAGCGCGTCGGACGCTCCGGGCACACCCTCGGCGGCACCCCCAAGGGACGTCTCTTCCCCACCACCCGCGACGATCTCATGGAGTGCATCGCGCTGCTCCTCGCCGCCCGCCAAGGTAAGCTCGACCGCCTCACCGTTCCCGAAAAGCCCCTCGACGTCCTCGCGCAGCAGATCGTCGCCTCGGCGGCGCTCGAAGAGTGGGACGAGTCCGCCCTCTTCGACCTCGCCCGCCGCGCCTATCCCTACCGCGACCTCACCCGCGGCGACTTCGACGACGTGGTGCGGATGCTCGCCGAGGGCTTCACCACCCAACGCGGCCGCGGCCGCGCCCACCTCCACTACGACGGCGTCAACCATCGCGTCCGCGCCCGGAAGGGGGCGCGGCTCGCCGCCGTCACCTCCGGCGGCGCGATCCCGGAGAACGCCGACTACAACGTCATCCTCCAGCCCCAGGGCGCCATGGTCGGCACCGTGAACGAAGACTTCGCCATCGAGAGCATGCCCGGCGACATCTTCCAGCTCGGCATCTCCGCCTGGCGCATCCTCAGAGTCACCCAGGGCAAGGTCCTCGTCGAAGACGCCCACGGCCAGCCGCCGACCATCCCCTTCTGGCTCGGTGAGGCCCCCGCCCGCACCGCCGAGCTCTCCGACGAGGTCTCCGCCCTGCGCGCCGAGATCGACGAACGCCTCGGAGCCCAGCAGCCCCCCGACCTCGAACGCGTCAAGGACACCGCCGTCTGGCTCTCCGCCGAGGCCGGCATCGAAGAGATCGCCGCCGACCAGGCCGTCGAGTACCTCGCGGCGACCAAGGCCTCCCTCGGCGTCATCCCCACCCAGAGCAAAATCGTCCTCGAGCGCTTCTTTGACGAGTCCGGCGGCATGCAGCTCGTCCTCCACGCCCCCTTCGGCGGCCGCGTGAACCGCGCCTGGGGCCTCGCCCTCCGCAAGAAGTTCTGCCGCGCCTTCAACCAGGAGCTCCAGGCCGCCGCCACCGAGGACAACATCGTCCTCTCGCTCGGCCCCCAGCACAGCTTCCCGCTGGACGACGTCTTCCACTACCTGAGCGCGAAGTCGGCCCAGGACGTCCTCACCCAGGCCCTGCTCGCCGCGCCCATGTTCGAGGTCCGCTGGCGCTGGAACAGCACCCGCTCCCTCGCCGTCCTCCGCCACGAGCGCGGCAAGAAGGTCCCGCCGCCGATCCAGCGGATGCGCGCCGGCGACCTCCTCGCCGCCGTCTTCCCTTCCCAGACGGCCTGCGCCGAGAACGTCGCCGGCGACATCGAGATCCCCGACCACCCCCTCGTCCGCCAGACCGTCGACGACTGCCTCCACGAGGCCATGGACGTCGACGCCTTCCTCGACCTCCTCCGCCGCATCGAGAACGGCGACCTCCGCCCCACCGCGGTCGACACCGTCGAGCCGTCGCCGATGGCCCACGAGATCCTCAGCGCCAAGCCCTACGCCTTCCTCGACGACGCCCCCCTCGAAGAGCGCCGCGCACAGGCCGTCATGATGCGCCGCACCATCGACATCGAGTCGGCCCGCGACCTCGGGGCGCTCGACGCCTCGGCCATCGCCCTCGTCCGCGAGCAGGCCTGGCCCGACCCCCGCGACGCCGACGAGCTCCACGACGATCTCTCCCTTCTCGGCTTCGCCACCGAGACCGAGGCCGCCCCCTGGGCCGAGCTGCTGACCGACCTGACCGCCGAGCGCCGCGCCGCCAAGGTGACGCCGTCCGAGGGCGAGTCCCCGCCCCTCTGGATCGCCGCCGAGCGCCTGTCCCTCTTCCAGGCCGTCTTCCCATCCCTGCTCGAAGGAGGCGGCGGCCACATCGACCCGCCGGTCGAAGCCCCCGAGCGCGAGCGCGCCCGCGCATGGGAACGCGGCGAGGCGCTCATCGAGCTCGTCCGAGGCCGCATGGAGAGCCTCGGCCCGGTGACGGCCCACGCGATAGCCGCTTCCATCGGCCTCGACGTCGGCGAGATCGGCACCGCCCTCGCCGCCCTCGAGACCGAGGGCGCCGTCCTCCGCGGCTCCTTCACCCCGCGCCCCGCCAACGGCGCGAACGGCGCCGCAACAGAGGAATGGTGCGACCGCCGACTCCTCGCCCGCATCCACCGCTACACCCTCGACCGTCTGCGCAAGGAGATCGAGCCTGTCTCCCCCCAGCAGTACATGCGCTTCCTCTTCGCCTGGCAGCACGCCGAGCCGGGGACCCGCCTCCAGGGCGCTTCCGGTCTGGTAAAGGTTCTCGAAGGCTTGCAGGGCTATCAAGCCCCCGCCGGCGCGTGGGAGAGCCAGGTGCTGAACGCCCGCATGGACCGTTACTCCCCCTCCTGGCTCGACGAGCTGAGCCTGACCGGACAGGTCGTCTGGGGACGCCTTTTCCCGCCCGCGACCGCCGACCGCCGCGCCGCCGGCCCCACCCGCTCCTCACCCATCGCCTTGCTCTTCCGCGACCGCCTCGACGCGTGGCTCGCCGCCGCGCCCCATCCCAACGGCTCGGCCAAGATCGGCTCGCTCGCCCAGGAAATCCTCGACTATCTGAAGTGGCGCGGCCCCAGCTTCGCCCAAGACCTCGCCAAGGCCACCCACCGTCTCCCTTCCGAGGTGCGCACCGCGCTCGGCCAACTCGTCAACGCCGGTCTGATCACCGGCGACGGTTTCGGCGGCCTCCGCGGCCTCATCTCGACGCGGGCCGGATCCAACCGGCGCGCGCGGCGCACCCCGTGGGCCGGGCCCGGCCAGCCCATCGTCCCGCCCGACATGAGCGGCCGCTGGGCCCTCTTCCGCGACGACCACGCCGCCGGCTACGACGACGCCCCCGGCCCGCTCGCCGCCGCCGAGCTCTGGGGCCGCCAGCTACTCCAGCGCTACGGCGTCGTCTTCCACCGCGTCGTTCAACGCGAGACCGGCCTCCCCCCTTGGCGCGACCTCCTACGGGTCTGGCGCAGGATGGAGGCCCGGGGCGAGATTCGTGGCGGCCGCTTCGTCTCCGAGTTCTCCGGCGAGCAGTACGCCCTGCCCGAAGCCGTCGAGGCCCTCCGCGCCGTCCGCCGCAAGGATGGCGACGGCGCGCTCATCGCCCTCTCCGGCGCCGACCCCCTCAACCTCACCGGGCTCATCACCCCCGGCGAACGCGTCCCCTCCGTCGCCGGCAACCGCGTCGTCTACCAGGACGGCCTCCCCGTCGCCACCCGCGTCGCCGGCGCCGTCACCCACCTCCGCGAACCCAAAGACCCCACCGAGCGCGACGCCATCATCCGCGCCATCCGCCCCTAGCGGCGCCCCTTAAACCTCCCTCCCTCTGGAAGGGACAGAGGGCAGGCCCGCCCCCACCCGCGTCACCCACCCAGGCGCGGTATAATCTCCGGCGCGCGCAATCCCGACCAATCCCGGAGGTCCGCCCGATGGGCAATTTCGTGAAGGTGGCCAAGGTCGCCGACGTCCCTGAAGGAGAAGTCATCGGCGTCGACGTCGCCGGCGAGCGCGTCGGCATCGCCAACGTCGACGGCGCCTTCTATGGCTTCTCCGCCGTCTGCTGGCACATGGGCGGCCCGCTCGAGGAAGGCTTCCTCGAAGGCACCTCCCTCCAATGCCCCTGGCACGCCGGCGACTACGACGTCACCACCGGCCAGGCCCTCGTGCCCCCCGCCAGCGGCAAGCTCACCTGCTACAACGTGCGCGTCCAGGGCGACGACCTCGAAGTCGAGGAGCCGGCCTAACCCCCGGCGCGCCCCCATGCGCGTCGCCCAGATCACCAGCACCTACCTCTCGGTGCCGCCCCGCAGCCACGGCGGCACCGAGCTCATGGTCTACCACCTCGTCGAGGGGCTCGTCGCCCGCGGCCACCACGTCGAGCTCTTCGCCTCCGGCGACTCCAACGTCAGCGCCGAGCTCCACGCCGTCGTCGACGTCGCCACCTCCTACGACGACGACTGCACCACCTACGTCGACAAGGAGATGGAGACCCGCAACACCTTCAACCTCTACCGCCGCGGCAGCGACTTCGACGTCATCCACGGCCACTGGCCCACCCTGTCCGCCTACTTCTCCACCTTCACCACCACGCCGACGGTCCTGACCTACGCCTACATCGAACGGGATCTGCACGACTACTACCGCGCCAACTTCCCCAACGTCCACCCCGTCTGCATCAGCCGCCGGCAGGCCGAGAACCTCGGCGAACCCGATCTCCCCGTCGTCCCCAATGGCATCGACGTCGACGCCACCCCCTTTGGCGCCGAAGGCGAGGACTTCCTCGTCATCGTGGGGCGCATCGCCCCCAACAAGGGCATTGCCGACGCCATCCGCATCGCCAAGGCCGCCGGCGAGCGCCTCGTCATCGTCGGCCACGCCCCGCCCCAGCTTCCCTGGGCCGAGCGTTACTATCGCGAGGAGGTCGAGCCCCACGTCGACGGCGACCGCGTCCGCCACGCCGCCCACCTCCCCAACGACGAGGTGCTGAAGCTGGTGAGCCGCGCCAAGGGCTTCCTCTTTCCCCTGCAATGGGAGGAGCCCTTCGGTCTCGCCGTCGCCGAGGCACTGGCGGTCGGCACCCCCGTCATCGCCTATCCCAGGGGCGCCATGCCCGAGGTCATCGCCGACGGCCGCACCGGCTTCCTCGTCGAAACCGAGGCCGAGGCCGTCCGCGCCATCGGACGCCTGGGCGAGATCGACCGCCGCGCCTGCCGCGCCTGGGTCGCGGAGCAGTTCCCCATCAGCCGTATGGTCGAGGGCTACGAAGCCGTCTACGATTCCGTAGCCGCCGGCTCGGCCTAAGGAGAAGCAGGCCATCGCCGACGAAGACCATAGGGACGAAGCGCCGCACCGGAGCGGCCTGCCGCCGGTCCTCGCGCCCGGAGTCCACTGGCGCCACAAGATCGTCACTACGGCGGTCAAGCTGGACCTCTTCGCCCGCCTCGCGCTCCACCCTTCCACCGCGGCCCGCGCCGCCGAAGACCTGAACGGCGACCCCAGGGCCTTCCGCATCCTTCTCGACGCCCTCACCGCCCTCGGCCTCCTCGCCAAGCGCGGCGAGACCTACGTCAACACCGAAGTCGCCGATACCTACCTTGTCCCCGGCCGTCCGGGCTACGCCGGCGACCAGCTCGTCGTCGACGACCTCTGCTGGGACATGTGGGGCCGCCTGGAAGAGACCCTGCTCCAGGGCAAGCCCGCCGTCGGCGACTCCATCTTCCAGGAAGGCCAGGGCGACGAGGTCGCCGAACGGCTGCTCCGCGGCCTCCACCGCGACGCCGCCCTCATTGCGCCCGCTCTGGCAAAGGCGCTCCCGCTGGCCGACCACACCGCCGTCCTCGACGTCGGCGGCGGCGCGGGAGCCTACGCCCTCAGCTTCGCCCGCGACTACCCGCACCTGCGCGCGACCGTCTTCGAGCTGCCCAAGGCCGCGGCTCTGGCCCGCGAGAACGTGGAGGAATGGCGTCTCGCGGACCGCGTCGCCGTCGTCGAAGGCGACTTCCTCCTCGACGAGCTCCCCGCCGGCCACGATCTCATCTTCATGTCCAACATCCTCCACGGGCAGCCGCCCGAGGAGAACGCGGCCCTCTTCGAGCGCGTCGCGAGGGCGGCCCCGCCGGGAGGACGCGTCGCCGTCCGCGACGTCATCATGGAGCCGGGCCTCGACGCCCCCGAGTTCGGGGCCGTCTTCGCCGTCAACATGCTGCTACACACGCGGGGCGGGCGCTGCTACGCTCTTCGCGAGATCACCGGCTGGATGACCACGGCGAGGCTCGGCGATATTCACTACGACGCCCCGAACTCGCTCATCCTGGCCCGCAAGCCTTAGTCCCAAGGAGGCAGCCCATGCGAATGAAGGACAAAGTGGCCCTGGTAACCGGGGGAGCGTCGGGCTTGGGCGCGGCCACCGCCGTCCGCTTGGCGGAGGAGGGCGCGAAGGTCTGCGTCTGCGACCTCGACGAGGTCGGTGGCCAGAAGACGGTCGCTCAGATCGGCGAGGCCGGCGGCGACGCCTTCTTCGTCAAGAGCGACGTCTCTACCGCCGAGGGCGCCGAGGCCTGCGTCGCCGCCGCCGTCGAGCGCTTCGGCGTCCTCCACGTCCTCTTCAACAACGCGGGCATCAGCGGCGCCTACCAGACCCGCCAGTCGAACCTCGACTCCATGGAGCCGGAGGAGTTCGACAAGGTCATCGCCGTCAACCTGCGCGGCGTCTTTCTCGTGGCCAAGTACGCTGCCCGCGCCATGCGCGAGGCCGGCGGCGGCGCCATCGTCAACACCGCCTCCATCGCCGGCCTCGTCGGCATGGCCAACCCCGGCTACAGCGGCTCCAAGGGCGGCGTCCACGTGATGACCAAGATGATGGCCCTCGAGCTCGCCAAGGACAACATCCGCGTCAACGCCGTCGCCCCCGGCTTCATCGACACCCCCATGCTCCGCGGCATCAGCCGCGGCGCCGACGAGGCGACGCAGAAGAAGCGGCTGGAGCACTACGCCAAGGTCACCCCCATCGGACGCCACGGCAGGCCCACCGACATCGCCAACGCCGTCCTCTACCTCGCCTCCGATGAAGCCTCCTTCGTCACCGGCCACAGCCTCGTCGTCGACGGCGGCTTCACCGCCCAATAGGAGGACCACCCCCCTTAAGCCTCTCCCCCTCAGGGGGAGATTTGAGAGAGGGCACGCGCCCGCAGGGCGCGCCGGCGGGGCGGGGAGGTCTTCCCTCTTCTCCCCACGGGAGAAGATTGAGATGAGGGGCCCCTCCTCCCAACCACCACAGGTCATCGAAGCCCACCGCCTCCACAGACAGGAGCGCCCTCCCGTGGCTAGATTGAACGGCAAGGCCGCCTTCATCACCGGGGGGGCCTCCGGCTTCGGACGCGCCGCCGCCCTCCGCTTCGCCCGCGAAGGCGCGAAGGTCGGGCTGCTCGATGTCGCCGAGGAAGGAGGCTACGCCACCGCCCGCGCGGTCGAACAGGCCGGCGGCGAAGCCCTCTTCGTCCCCGCCGACGTGCGCGACGAGCCCGCCGTCCGCGCCGCAATCGACGCCGCCGCGGCCCGGTTCGGGCGCCTCGACATCCTCTTCAACAACGCGGGACGCCCCTCCCCGCACCGCCAGACCCCCATTGAGGACGTGCCTGCCGACGACTGGGATGTCATCCTCGACACCAACCTGAAGGGCATGTTCCACACCGCCAAAGCCGCGGTGCCCCACATGCGCCGCTCCGGCGGCGGCGCCATCGTCAACACCGCCTCCTTCGCCGGGCTCGTCGCCATTGGGGCCGTCTCCTACGCCGCCTCCAAGGGCGGTCTCATCGCCTTCACACGCACCCTCGCCTCCCAGCTCGCCCCCGACGGCATCCGCGTCAACGCCGTCGCCCCCGGCTACACCAACGTCTTCACCGCCCAGGGCGGCGCCGACGGCCGCTCGGACGATGACCGCCGCCGCCTCACCGCCGACATGGCCGCCCAGATTCCCCTCGGCCGGGTCGGCACCGCCGACGACATCGTCAACGCCGTCCTCTACCTCGCCTCCGACGAAGCCTCCTTCGTCACCGGCCACGTCCTCGTCGTCGACGGGGGCTACACCGCGCGCTGAGCGGCCACCCGTTGGAGCGCGGTGCCCCAATCTGGTACGATTCAGAACGTACTCGAATCGAGGAGGCTTCTAGGGGCGCCGGGCAAATGAGGCCCAGGCTGCGCCTGCGATGGACACCGAATTAACCGTCGTTCTGCTGGTCCTGTTTCTGGCCCTCTCCGCCTTCTTCTCTAGCTCGGAAACCGCCTACTTCGCCCTGCAGCGCGTCCGCGTCACCCACCTCCGCGAGACCGGCTACCCCCGCGCCGACCGTCTCGCCCGCCTGAAGGACAACCCCGAGCGCTTCCTCTCGACCGTCCTCCTGGGCAACAACGCGGTCAACCTCGCCCTCGCCTCGATCGCCACCGCTCTCGCCTTCGACTTACTCGACGGCTCCCGCGGCGTCGGCGTGGTCGTCGCCACCGTCGTCACCACCGTGGGCATCGTCATCATCGGCGAGGCCGTACCCAAGACCATCGCCGCCCGCTACCCCGAGCAGCTCCTCTTCCTCTACCTCCGTCCGCTCGAGCTGGCCCAGTGGGTCCTCTTCCCGCTAGCGGTCGTGCTCCAGAGGATCAGCGCGGCGATCACCCGCCCCTTCTCAAGCTCCCGCAGCACGGCCCCTTCGATCAGCGAGGAAGAGCTGCGCACCCTCGTCCGCGTCGGCACCACCGAGGGTGCCGTCGAAGAGACCGAGGCCGAGTTCATCCACAAGGCGTTCCGGTTCGGCGACCTCCAGGCCCGCGAGATCATGACCCCGCGCCCGGAGATCGTCTTCCTCTCCAAGGACGCCACCTTCGACGACTTCCTCCAGGCCTACGCCACGGAGTCCCACACCCGGTTCCCCGTCTACGAGTCCGCCCCCGACAACGTCGTCGGCACGATCTCAGCCAAGGACGTGCTACGCGCCTACAGCCAAAGCGCCCTCACCAAAGACGACCCCATCGCGCCGCTGGTCCGGCAGGCCTACTTCTACCCCGAGACCAAGCACATCGACGACCTTTTCGTCGAGATGCGGTCGCAGGGCGCGCAGCTGGTCATGCTCATCGACGAGTTCGGCGTCATCGCCGGCCTCCTCACCGTGAAGCAGATCGTCGGCGAGGTCGTCGGCAAGATCGCCGACACCGAGGAGGACGAGGAGGAGGAGGTCGAGACCATCGACGAGCTCACCTTCCAGGTCGACGCCGGCATGCGTGTCGACGAGGCGAACGAACGCCTGCACCTCGGCCTCCCCGACGAGGAGGGCTACGAGACCCTCGCCGGCTTCGTCCTCGCCACTCTCGGCCGCATCCCCCGCGACGGCGAACAGGTGCGCGCCGGGAGCCTACGCCTCACCGTGAGCGAGATGGACGGGGTCAAGATCGAGAAGATTCTGGTAACGAGGCCGCCCGATGGCAGTGCAACGCCTCAGAGTTAACTACGGACGCTCCGGCGCTCTCCAATACCTGGCGCACCTCGACATGATCCGCATGTGGCGCCGGCTCTTCCGGCGCGCCGCCGTCCCCGTCGCCTACTCCGAGGGACGCAACCCGCGCCCCCGCATCTCCATCGCCGCCGCGCTCCCCGTCGGCGTCACCAGCGAGGGCGAGCTCCTCGACGTCTACCTCAACCGCCGCATCTCCGGCTTCTACTTCCTCAAGCAAATCGAGCCCCAGCTCCTGCCCGACCTCCACGTCTACGGCACCGAGGAGATCCCCATCGACTCGCCATCCCTCCAATCCCTCGTCCGCGAGTCCGAATACCTCGTCACCGTGCCCTGCTCGGAGAACGGCGCCGCCGGCTCCGTCGAGCGCTTGGAGCAGGCCATCGACGACCTCCTAGAGGCGGAGACCCTGCCCTGGGAGCACCAGCGCGAGAAAGAGGTGCGGCGCTACGACCTTCGCAAGCAGGTCCACGACCTCTGGCTCGAGGACGCCGGCGGCGGCGAGGCCACCATCGGCATGGTCCTGCAGACCGACCCCGAAGCCAGCGGCCGCCCCGAGCAGGTCGCCGCCGCCCTCGGCGCCGACACGCCGACCGCCGTCCACCGCTCCCGCATCGTGCTAGCCGCGCCGTCCAAGCGCCGCCGCAAGCGCGGCCGGGGCTGACGGAGGAAGATCACCCATGAATCGAGCGGACGGCCCCGTTCGCCGCGTGCTGAGCGCCGTACGGGCCTTCTACGATGAGCACGCCGCCCTTGTCGAGGCGCGACGCGCAATCACCGGCGTCTCCGGCGGCCCCGACTCCGTCTGCCTCCTCGACGCCGCCGCGTCCCTCCGGGAGGAGACCGGCGTCGACGTCCAAGCCGCCCACCTCGACCACGGCCTGCGCGGCGACGAAGGCCGCGCCGACGCCGCCTACGTCGCTGGCCTCTGCGACCGGCTCGGCCTCCCCCTCGATACCGAGCACGCCGACGTAGCCGCGCTCGCCAAGGAGGCACGGCAATCGCTGGAAGAGGCGGGGCGCAACGCCCGCTACGACTTCTTCGCGCGGGTCGCCCGACGCCGCGGTGCGGACATTGTCCTCGTGGCGCACACCGCCGACGATCAGGCCGAGACCGTCCTGCTGCACCTGACGCGCGGTGCCGGCCTCGCCGGGCTCGGCGGCATTCGCCCCCTCTCCTCCTGGAGATCGCCCGACGGCGACCTCCGCGTCGGACGGCCCCTCCTCGGCCTGTCGCGCGCAGACACGGAGGCCTACTGCGCCGCCCGCAACCTCAGCCCCCGCCACGATACTTCCAACGACTCGCTCGACTTCGCCCGCAACCGCATCCGGCGCGAGGTGCTGCCCGCCTTACGGAAGGTCAACGTCGAGGCCGGCGGCAACGCCGCCCGCTTCGCCGACCTCGCCGCCCAGGCCATCGACTACCTGGACGCCCAGGCCCGCGACTGGCTGAAGTCCAACGCCTCCACCCGCGGCGACGCCGTCGCCCTGCCGCGGGCCCAACTCGCGGCGCAGCACCCCGCGCTCCGCGCCCACGTGCTCCGCGAGGCCCTACGGGAGTTCGTCCCTGCTCTTCAAGGGCTCGGCTCCCGCCACCTCGACGCCGTCGACGACTTATGCGCGGGCGCTTCGGGTCGGCGCGCCGACCTCCCCGGCGGAGTCGCCGCCTATACCGAATCGGCCGACCTCGTCCTGCGCGTGGGGCCGTCCCCACCGCCAGCCGCGCCCATCGAGCCCCACGACCTGACCCTGCCGGGCGTCGCCGACGCCGGCCCCTGGCGCGTCGAGGGGCGGCTCGTCCCCGTTTCCGAGCCTTTCCCCGACGGCCGCTACGCTGCCCACCTCGATCCCGCCGCCGCCTGCCGCGTCACCGTCCGGAGCCGCCGCCACGGCGACCGCTTCCAGCCGCTGGGGATGCGCGAGAGCAAGTCGCTGCAGGACTTCTTCGTCGACGCCAAAGTCCCCCGCGCCGACCGCGACGGCGCCCCCCTCCTCCTCGCGGACGGCGAGATCATCTGGGTCGTCGGCCACCGCCTCGGCGAACGGGCCAAAGTCCGCGACGGCGCGCCCGAGGCCCTCCGCGTCGAGTTCATCCCGCGCAACGGCGCCGCCGGCTAGCGAGGCCCGCTCCTCCGGCCTCTCCCCCTCTGGGAAGGTCTTAACCCTCCCTTCCTCAGGGAGGGACTGAGGGAGGGCGCGAGCCCACCACTGCCTGTCGCTCGACGCTGCCGCCCCTATCACTCACAACGAGCGGCTTGACTTGCCCCGCGGCCCGCCCTAGATTCAGCGGGCGCGCATCCCCTGCTCATCCGATAAGGAGTCCCTCATGGCCGCCACCGACATCGCCAAGCTCTTCGATCTCTCCGGGCAGGTCGCCTGTCTCACCGGCGGAGCAAGCGGCATGGGCCGCAGCACCGGCATCGTCCTCGCCCAGGCCGGCGCCACCGTCATCCTCGCCGACATCAACGAGGCGGGCCTCGACGAGACCGCCCGCTTCATCGAGGACACCGGCGGCAAGGTCTCCACCGTGCGCTGCAACGTCACCAACGAGGCCGAGGTCGAGGCCCTTGTCGCCAAGGCCGTCGCCGACCACGGCCGCATCGACATCATGGGCAACATCGCCGGCATCCCCCAGCAGAGCCTCATCGTCGACACCACCGAGCAGATGATGGACGACCTCTTCGCCATCAACCTCAAGGGCGTCTTCTTCGGCGTCAAGCACGCCCTCAAGGCGATGATCCCCCAGAAATCGGGCAACATCGTCAACGTCTCCTCGGGCATCATCGACTCGCCCGGCACCGAGACCTGGTCCCTCTACGGCATGTCGAAGGCGGCCGTCGCGATGCTCAGCAAGACCGCCGCCAAGGAGGGCGCGGCCCACGGGATTCGCGTCAACACCATCGCCCCCGGCATGGTGATCACCGGCTTCACCGAGCGGCACTGGCTCGACGACGAGGGCAACGAGGTCCCCGGACGCAGGGACGCCTTCATCCAGGCCACTCAGGAGCGCAGCCCCCTTGGGCTGGCCGGCCACCCCGACCACATCGCCCACGCGATCCTCTACCTCGTCTCCCAGACCGGGGAGTTCGTCACGGGGCAGATCATCCACCCCAACGGCGGCGTCTCCATGCCCTGGTAGCCGCCGGCCGTGACGGGGAGAGCCCCTAGGGCTCATCCTCCTCGGCCATCAGCTCGGGCAGCGGCTGCTCCTCCGGGTACGCCTCGGCGCCGTGCTGGGGTAGGTCGAGCCCGCTGAGCTCATCTTCGCGGCTCGTCCGCAGGCCCATGGTCCTGTTGAGCGCCCAGCAGACCGCGCCGGCGGTGATCACGACCCAGCCGATGAGCGCAAGCGCGCCGATGATCTGGATGACGAACTGCTCGCCGTTGCCGTCGATGAAGCCGGAGATGCCGTAGCTGCCGTCGGCGAAGATGCCCACCGCGAGGACGCCCCAGATGCCGGCGCCGCCGTGGACCGAGACCACGCCGGTGACGTCGTCCACGCGCAGAATCCGCTCAACGACGAACTTCGTGCCGAGCATGACCGGCACGGCGAGGGCGCCGATGAGCACGGCCGCCCAGGGGGCCACGAAGGCGCAGCCGGCGGAGACGCCGACGAGCCCCGCCAGGGCCCCCTTGCACACGGTGGGGAGGTCGGCCTTGCCCGTCCGGAACATGGTCCAGTAGAGCGCGACCACCGCGCCCGCCGCGCCCGCGAGCACCGTGTTGGCGACGATCACCGAGATGCGGAGGTCGGCCGATGCGGCGGCGTTACCCGCGTTGAAGCCGAACCATCCCAGGAAAAGGATGAGGGTCCCAACGGCCACGAAGGGAACGTTGTGCCCCTTGACGAGGTTCGGCCTACCGTCGGCGCTGAACCTGCCGAGGCGAGGGCCTACCGCCGCCGCGCAGACCAGCGCGGCGAGGCCGGCGAAGGCGTGCACGACGCCGGAACCGGCGAAGTCGGCCAAGCCGGCGGTCTCCCCGATCTCGAGGCTGCTCAGCCAGCCGCCGCCCCAGACCCAGTGGCCGTAGACGGGGTAGATCAGCGCGGCGAGGACGAAGCCGTAGGCCAGGTAGGCGGTCAGCTTCATGCGTTCCGCGACGCCCCCGGCCACGATGGCGGCGGCGGTCGCGGCCAGCATCACCTGGAAGAACCAGCGCGCGATGGTGCTCACGTCGTAAGCGTTGCCCGCGAGGAAGAAGCCCGATACCCCGATGAAGTCGTTGCCCTCTTTGAGTCCGAGGCTGCCCGATCCGCCGAACATGAACGCGAAGCCGAAGGCCCAATAAGCCAGGCTCGCGATGGCGAAGCCCATGAAGCCCCGCGTCAGGTAGCTCACGGTGTTCTTCGACCGGACGAGGCCCGCGCCGAGGAAAGCGAAGCCCGCCTGCATGAAGAAGACCAGGACGCCGGCGGTCACCGTCCAAACGAAGTCGACCGCGCTGTCGGGATCGGCCGCGAGCGTGTCCGCGCCCACGGCGTCCTGCGCGTTCGCGATCTCGGGTACGAGCCAGAAGCCGGCGAAGAGGAGCGCCAGCATGACCAGGGCCGTCAGGCCCCGCGCCTGCCACACGTCCCTGGGCCGCGTCTTCCCCACCGGCAGGGTGAGGTAGCGGCCCGCACCCGCGAGTGCGCTCATCATGCGAACGGTCTCCTCTCCTCCGGGGTCATTGTCTTGCCGTCGAACCTCCCCCGTCAAACGACGCGCTGAAGCCCAGGCGGGAAGCGGCGTGCGCTACAATGCCGCCGTGGACTATCTCGAAGGCCTGAACCCCCCGCAGCGGGCCGCCGTCGAGGCGATCGAGGGCCCCGTTCTGGTCATCGCGGGGCCGGGCAGCGGCAAGACCCGCGTCATCGTCCACCGGCTCGCCTACCTCATCGACCACGTTGGCGTCGACCCCCGCCGCATCATGGCGATGACCTTCACCAACAAGGCAGCGCGGGAGATGCGTGACCGCACGGCGGCGCTCCTGGGTGACCGGGCCGCCGACGTCACGCTGGGCACGTTCCATAAGTTCGCCCTTCGTATCCTCCATTTCGATTACGAGGCCGCTGGCCTCGACCGGGACTTCGTGATTTACGACGCCGACAACCAGCGGGACGTGGTGAAGCGCGCGATGCTCGACTTGGAAATCGACTCGAAGCGCTTCGGGCCGGGGGCGGTCCGCGCGGCGATCTCAGCCGCGAAGACGAAGCTGCTGAGTCCTGCCGACTATGCGGAAGCGAAGGCGAGCTATTTCGAGGAGGTGGTCCACCGAGTCTACGAGCGCTACGAGGCGCTGCTCGCGCAGAGTAATGCCCTCGACTTTGACGACCTTCTTTTACGCGCCGTGACTCTACTGGAGCGCAACGAAAACGTCTTGGAGCGCCACCGCCGCCGCTACGTCCACGTCATGATCGACGAGTTCCAGGACACCAACGCGGTTCAATACCGAATCGCCCGGCTCGTCGCCGACTCCGGGAAGGACGGCGCGAAGACGAACCTCTTCGCCGTCGGCGACCCCGACCAGTCGATCTACTCCTGGCGTCACGCCGAGATCGGCAACATCCTCGGCTTCGAGCACGACTATCCCGGCGCAGAGGTGATCAAGCTGGAGCAGAACTACCGCTCGACGGGAACGATCCTCGACGGTGCGGGGGCGGTGATCGGGGTGAGCGGAGGGTCGGCGAGCAAGAACTTGTGGACGGAGAACGGGCGCGGCGAGCGCATCGGCGTCATCGACGCGCTCGACGAGCACGACGAGGCGGCGCGCACTGCCGGCGAGATCGGCCGCCTCGTCGGCAAGGAGGGCCGCCGCTACGCCGACATGGCCGTCCTCTACCGCACCAACGCCCAGTCCCGACCCTTCGAAGAGGCCTTCATGCGCTACGGCCTCCCCTACCACCTCGTCGGGGCCACCCGCTTCTACGAGCGCCGCGAGGTCAAGGACGTCGTCGCCTACCTGCGGCTGGTCCGCAACCCCGCCGACGACGTGAGCCTGCAGCGGGTGATCAACGTCCCCTCCCGCGGCATCGGCGAGCGCACCCTTGACGAGCTGGGACGGTGGGCGTCGAGCCGCGGCCTTCCCCGCTACGCCGCCGTCCAGGCGCTCGCCGACCCCGGCACGGCGGCCGAGCTCGACCTCACGCCGCGGGCGGCAAAAGCCCTGACCGGCTTCCGCGAGCTCATCGACTCCCTCACCGAGGAAAGCCGGCACATCTCAGCCGCCGAGCTGGTGACGCTGGTCTTCGAGATGACCGGCTACCGCGACCACCTCCTCGCGAGCGACGACATGGGCGAGGAGCGCTTCGAAAACGTCATGGAGCTGCGCAGCGTCGCCGAGGAGTTCGACGCCATGGACCCGCCGGAGGGCCTTACCGCCTTCCTCGAGCAGGTCGCGCTCGTCTCCGACACCGACAACCTCGGCGAGAAGCCCGACACCGTCACCTTCATCACCCTGCACCAGGCCAAGGGGCTGGAGTTCCCCGTCGTCTTCATCGCGGGCATGGAGGAGGGCGTCCTCCCCCACAACCGCTCCTTCGACAACCCCGACCAGATGGAGGAGGAACGCAGGCTCGCCTACGTGGGCATCACCCGCGCCGAGGAGCGACTCTACCTGATGCGCGCCTACCGGCGGTCGTCCATGGGGCGGCGCGGCACCAACCCTCCCTCGCGCTTCCTCGCCGACATCCCCCCGGAGCTGCTCCGCCCCCTCGACCGGGGCCGGGGCGGCCGGCGGCCCGCCTACCGGGGCTTCGGCGGCGGCGCCGTCGAGCGTGTCTCCACGCGCCTCCGGGCCTGGGACGAGGCGGACGAGCCCCCGCGCCGCTACGCGGGGCCCGCACCGGCGCCGGGCCGGATCTCCAGACGCCCCGCGCCGCCGGGAGTGCGCGCCCGCCGGGACGCCGAGCCCGCCGCCTCCGGCTTCGACGCCGGCGACCGCGTCCGCCACGCCAAGTTCGGCGACGGCGTGGTCGTGGGATGCATCCCCTCCGGCGCCGACCACGAGATCACCGTCGCCTTCCCCGGCGACCATGGCGTCAAGCGCCTGCTGCTCAGCTTCGCCCGCCTGGAAAAGCTCTAGCCGGGCCAACCGTCCCATCGTCTAGAATAGAGTCCGCGCCATGACCGCCATCCTCGCCATCGAGACCTCCTGCGACGAGACCTCCGCCGCCGTCGTCATCGACGGATGCGACGCCCGCTCCAACGTCATCTCCTCCCAGATCGACGTGCACGCCCGCTACGGCGGCGTTGTCCCCGAGGTCGCCTCGCGCGAGCACGTCCTGCGGATCGGGCCCGTCGTCCGGGAGGCCCTCGACGGCGCCGGCATGGAGTGGGACGGCCTCGACGCCGTCGCCGTCACCGCCGGGCCGGGTCTCGCCGGGGCGCTGCTGGTCGGCGTCAACGCCGCCAAGGGCATCGCGGCGGCGCTGGGGCTCCCCCTCGTCGGCGTCAACCACCTGGAGGGGCACGTCTACGCCAACTGGATCGGCGCCGACCCGCCGCCCTTCCCCTTCGTCTGCCTCATCGCCTCCGGGGGGCACACCGACCTCGTGCTCATGCGCGGCCACGGCGCCTATGAGATGCTGGGGCGCACCCGCGACGACGCCTCCGGCGAGGCCTTCGACAAGGCCGCCCGCATCCTCGGCCTCGGCTATCCCGGCGGTCCGGTCATCCAGCGTACCGCCGAGCGCGCCGAAGCCCCGCGAACGTTGCCCCGCGCCTGGATGCGCGGCAGCCACGACTTCAGCTTCAGCGGCCTCAAGACCGCCACCCTCCACCTGGCGCAGGACCTGGGCCTCCACCCGCCGCCCGCTCCGAATGGCGACGGCACGGAAGAAAAACGGGAGGCCGAGGTCGCCAACGTCGCCGCCGGCTTTCAGGAGGCCGTCGTCGACGTCCTCGTGGAGAAGACCGTTGCCGCCGCCGAGGAGGCCGGGGCCGCCGCCGTCGCCCTCGCCGGCGGCGTGGCCGCCAACAAGCCGCTGCGGGAGCGTCTCGCCGCCCGCTCCCGCGTCCCGGTCCACATTCCGCCGCCCGTGCTCTGCACCGACAACGCCGCCATGATCGCTTCCGTCGCTTTTTTTAACCTGGGGGATGGCCGGCTGTCGAGGCGGTCCGGCTCAGTGAGCCGGGAGCAGGAGATGGCGCTGGACGTGTCGCCGGGGCTGTCGCTGGCCTAGCCGCTAGGCGAGCGCGCAGCCCTCGCACAGAAGCCCATCGCAGCGGCGCTTGTAGAGCCCGATCATCCCCTGCTGGACGGCTGCCGTGCGCGGCACTTCCCCCGCCCCGCGCTCGTCGAGCATCGCCGCCATCCGCCGTGTCAGCCGGTTCGCCGCCAGCGGTGGGTGCGCGCGGTAGGCGTCGAGGCAGCGTTCGGCCAGGGCCGCGTCGCCTTCTAACCGGGCCGACGCCGTCAGCCAGGGCAGCGCCACGTTGACCACGATGTCGGCGGCCCGCGACGCCCCCACCAGCGCGCCCTCCTTCTTCAGAACGCCGCCGCCTTCGCTGTCCGGCGATGAAAAATCAAAGCGACCGCGCCAGTACCCAGGCCCGTCGACGGCGAAGGCTCCGGCAAGACCCCCTGCGCCGCCACTGACGAGCATGTCGTCGAGCCGTCCCGCCAGCCCGCCGGCCAGACGCGCCGCGATCGTCCCCGCCCCGGCAACCCGCCGCGCGGGCGCGTTCGCCGGACGCGCCCCGTCGAAGCGCCAGGAGAGGCTATCGAACCGCACCGCCGCCGGGCGGCGCTCCCAGAGCGCCTCCAGGAGCGCAGGATAGCCGCGCTCCGCCTCCCACCCCCGCTGCGAGGGCAGCAGCCCCGCCGCGCCCAACAGCAGCGCCTCGGCCCAGTACCGGCGCGTCGCCTCCGGCACGGGAAGCAAAGCCGCTTCGAGCGCGGACCACGGGGCCAGTTCGGCGAGCCGCCGGAAGGGCTCCACGTTTCGCGCATAGCCCAGCGCTTCCAGGACGCCGCCGTACAGCGCCTGCTCCGCGCCGTCTTGGCCGATGCGGCGCTCGTAGGCGGCGGCCCGCTCCTCGAAGCGCCGCATCCCCTCCTCCTCGAGGACGGCGGCCAGCTCCGCCGCGGGGCCGGGCCGCATACAGGGCCGGACCTCCTCCCGCGCCGGGCCGTGAGCGTCAACGAGCGCGATAACCGCCGTGGGCGCCGTCGCCCCGTCGGACATGGCCACCGGAGCGGGAGGCGGCCTGAGAGCCACGTGCAGGATCACGTCACGATAGCGCGGGTCGCGGTGGTGGCCGTGGCTGCGCCAATCGGCCCCATCGACGTGGATCTCCACGTCGCCCCGGGCCAGACGCCCGCGCTCGTCGCCCAGCACCGCCCCCAGGAAGTCGGGGCCCGCGCCGCCGTTGGGCCAGCCGGGAAAGACCACACGCCGCGCCCCGCCGCCGACGAGCGGCACCTCCCGCCCCGCCGCCCCGGCCCACCAGTCGTGGACCGCGGACTCCGGGGGACCGCTACCCGCGCGGGGGCCCTTCTCCCCCCTCGCCACGTTCGTCCGGTACGCCGTCCGCGTCTCGGCTATCCGAAGCGCCGGCCCCGTAGGGAGCGCCGGACTCCTCGGCCATGCGGAGCAGGGCCCGCGCCGAGACGCCGCGGGGCCGGTAGGCACCCGTCTCCCACTCGCTGATCGTCTGCTGGCGCGCGCCAAGCTCATCGGCCATCTCCCGTTGGGTCATGTTGAGCCGCCGGCGCAGCGCCCGCACCGCCTCAGCACTCCACTCGATCCTCTCTTCTCCCACGGCCCCCAAACCATACACGTTACCGTGTAAACATACAACCGCCCCTCTTGCACAGCGGCCCTGCGCGGGGTAGTATGACCGATGGTTTAGCAGTCGGGCCGTCCGAGTGCTAACCAGAGGCTAGGCCGCCGCGCGACCTCGCGGCGGTAGACAAACGGTAGCGAAGGAGGCATTCGTGGCGAGAGCGATCAGACCCATGGGGGACCGTGTCTTGGTGAAGTCCCTCGAAGCACAGGAGACGATCAAGGGCGGAATCATCATCCCCGACACCGCCAAAGAGAAGCCCCAGGAGGGCGAAGTGCTCGCCGTCGGCCCCGGCCGGGTCACCGACGACGGCAAGACAATTCCGATGGAAGTCAAGGTCGGCGACAAGGTGGTCTACGCCAAGTACGGCGGCACCGAGATCAAAGACGGCGACGACGAGCTCCTCATTCTGCGAGAGAGCGACATTTTGGCGAAGGTCGGCTAGGCCCGCCCCGCCCATTCGGCCCGCCGGAGCGCGGGCTTCAGAAGGAGTCCAAGAAGAGTCATGGCAGGAAAGCAAATCGCACACGCGGAAGAGGCGCGCCGCTCCATCATCCGGGGCGTGGACGCCTTGGCCGATACGGTCAAGGTCACCCTCGGCCCCAAGGGGCGCAACGTCATTCTCGATAAGAAATTCGGCCCGCCGCAGGTCAACAGCGACGGCGTCACCATCGCCAAGGAAATCGAGCTCGAAGAGCAGCTCGAGAACATGGGGGCCCAGCTCCTCAAGGAAGCCGCCACCAAGACCAACGACGTGGCCGGCGACGGCACCACCACCGCCACCGTCTTGGCCCAGGCCATCGTGCATGAAGGCTTCAAGAACGTCACCGCCGGCGCCAACCCGATGGCCATCAAGCGCGGCATCGAGATCGCCGTGGCCGCCGTTCGCGACGAGATCCAGAAGGTCGCTACCCCCGTCGCCGGCAAGGAGCAGATCGCCCAGGTGGCCTCCCTCTCGGCCCACGACACCGAGATCGGCGAGCTGATCGCCGAGGTCATGGAGAAGGTCGGCAAGGACGGCGTCATCACCGTCGAGGAGTCCAAGGGGCTCAAGTACGAGATCGAGTACGTCGACGGCATGGAGTTCGACCGCGGCTACATCAGCCCCTACTTCGTCACCAACACCGAGCGCATGGAGTCAGAGACCGACGACCCCTACATCCTCATCACCGATAAGAAGGTCTCCGCCGTCTCCGACATCCTCCCCGTCCTCGAGAAGGTCCTCCAGGTGAGCAAGAACTTCGTGCTCATCGCCGAGGACGTCGAGGGCGAGGCCCTGGCCACCCTCGTGGTCAACAAGCTGCGCGGCACCCTCAACTGCCTCGCGGTGAAGGCCCCCGGATTCGGCGACCGCCGCAAGGCGATGCTCGAAGACATGGCCATCCTCACCGGCGGCACGGTGCTCAGCGAGGAGGTCGGCCGCAAGCTCGACTCCGCCACCGTCGCCGACCTCGGCCGCGCCCGCAAGATCTCCTCCGACAAGGACAACACCACCATCATCGAGGGGCGCGGCGACGACGACCTGATCACCAGCCGCATGGCCCAGATCAAGTCGCAGATCGACACCACCACGTCCGACTTCGATCGCGAAAAGCTCCAGGAGCGCCTCGCCAAGCTCGCCGGCGGCGTCGCCGTCATCAAGGTCGGCGCGGCCACCGAGGTGGAGCTCAAGGAGAAGAAGGCCCGCGTGGAAGACGCGCTATCGGCCACCCGCGCCGCGGTCGAAGAGGGCATCGTCGCCGGCGGCGGCACCACCCTCATTCGCATCCAGAAGGGCCTCGACAAGGTCAAGGGCGGCGAGGACGACGAGACCACCGGCGTCCAGATCGTCCGCCGCGCCCTCGAGGAGCCGGTACGCCAGATCGCGGCCAACTCCGGCGCCGAGGGGTCGGTCATCATCCAGGGCATCCGCGACTCCAAGGCCAAGAACTACGGCTACGACGCCGAGATCGAAAAGTGGGGCGACATGATCGAGATGGGCATCGTCGACCCCGCCAAGGTCACCCGCGCCGCGGTGGAGAACGCCTCCAGCATCGCCTCCATGATCCTCACCACCGAGGCCATGATCACGGAGAAGCCGGAGAAGACCCCGCCGATGCCCCCGATGCCTCCCGACGGCGGCATGGGCGGAATGGGCGGCTTCTAGCCGGTCTCCGCTTGACCCACGATCCGAATCGAAGGGGCCGCCCACTTGGGCGGCCCCTTCTCCATTCCCCCCGTTCCTCACAGGCACGCGCCCCGCAGGCGCGCTTCCCGTGGGCGACCACTGAAGGGCCGGGCACATGGGTGACAGTTAGACCGGGGACATAGGTAACACTTTGACAGGGGTCTTGGCGATGCGTTTGGTGTGGTCGTCGAGGAGGCCGATGAGGAGGGGGC
>DAOUKH010000077.1:0-3204 GCA_034421515.1 Dehalococcoidia bacterium | reverse complement strand
GTTCCACCATACGCCGGTGGCGCTCCCGCGCCCGCTCGCTGGGCACGAGCTCGGCCTCGAGTCCCACGGCCTTGGCGAAGGCGGTAGCGCCCTCTCCGGCCAACAGGATGTGGGGCGTGTCGGCGACGCGGCGCGCTACGAGCACCGGGTTGCATACTCGCCGCACCGCAGCGACCGCTCCCAAGCGGCCTGCCGAGTCCATGACCCCGGCGTCCAACTCGAGGGTCTCGCCATCGACGCGCAGGACGGCGCCGCTGCCGGCGTTGAACCGCCCGTCGTCCTCCATGACGACGACGGCCTCGACCGCAGCGTCGAGGGCGTCCGACCCGTCGCGCAGCCGGGCGACGGCGGCCGCAGCCGCGGCCTCGCAGCTGTCGTTGAGCGACATCGGAGCGCCCGCGCCGCCGTGTACTACTATGGTTGCCGTCATTGCATCTCGTCCGTGCCGGATTCGGCATAGAATAGACCAACGCCCATAGGCAGACCGGTTTAGGCCGGCGCACTCGGAGAGGAGACCGCTTGAGTACGAGCCACAAGGCGACGCTGATGGAGGGGGACGGCATCGGGCCGGAGGTGGCGGCCGCGACGCTGCGGGTGCTGGAGGCGGTGGGCGTCGAGATCGAATGGGACCGGCGGCTCGTCGGCGCGATCGCCCGCGACAGCCTCGGCGCACTGCTCCCCGAAGAGACCCTCCAATCGATCCGCGACCACGGCGTCGGGCTCAAGGCCCCGATCACCACTCCCGTCGGTGAGGGCTTCCCCAGCGTCAACGTGGGGATACGCCAGGCCCTCGACCTCTACGCCTGCGTCCGGCCCGTCAAGACGATCCCCGGCGTGCCCGCCCGCTACGACAACGTCGATCTCGTCGTCGTGCGGGAGAACACCGAGGACCTCTACGCGGGCAAGGAGCACGAGGTGGTCCGGGGCGTCATCGAGAGCTTGAAGATCATCACCGAGGCGGCCTCGACGCGTATCGCCGAGTTCGCGTTCCGGTACGCCATCGCCAACGGGCGCTCCAAGGTCACCGCCGTCCACAAGGCCAACATCATGAAGCTGTCGGACGGCCTCTTTCTGGAGTCGACCCGCGAGGTGGCCAAGCAGTACCCCACCATCGAGTACACCGAGCTGATCGTGGACAACGCCTGCCTGCAGCTCGTGATGAACCCCCACCAGTTCGACGTCATCCTCACCTCGAACCTGTACGGCGACATCATCTCCGACCTTGCCGCGGGGCTGGTGGGCGGGATCGGCGTGGTGCCGGGGGCGAACGTGGGCACGGACTACGCCGTCTTCGAGGCGGTCCACGGAAGCTGGCCCGAGGCCGCCGGCAAGAACATCGCCAACCCCACTGCCATGATCCTCACCGCCGCGATGATGCTCCAGCACATCGGCGAGCGTGGAGCCGGACGCCGCATCGAGGCGGCGGTGCACGAGGTGCTGCGCCAGGGCAAGGTCAAGACCGACGACCTCGGCGGCAAGGCCTCGACGGACGAGTTCACCGCCGCGGTGGTGGAAATGCTCGACGCCGTCCCCGCCGCGGGGTAGGCGCGGCGCCGGTCCGCCGGAGCGGGCGGAACTCGCCGCGCGTGCACGCTCCCTTACTGGAAGCGCTGAACATAGGCTACCCACCGCTCCAGTGACAGCACGTATGTTCGGCTTCTTAACGATAAGGCCCCATGAGAAGGGCTGTCAAGTATCGTCCGTCCTCGAATCGACCGTGGGGGCGAGGCGAGGCGAGTCGCGAGGCGCTCGTAGAGGAAAGTGTGGATTCTCGCTTCCGTTGAAGTGACGATATCGGGGCGCCTCACACGAGCTGCTGGGTTGTGAGATGGAGTGGGGCGCGGCTATTTGAAGGTCGACGCATCCTCGCCGACCCATTTGAGGATGATGGCGTTCAGCGCGCCATCATCCTTCATCGACGCCAAGGCCTCGTCGAGCTTGCCTTTCAGGTCGCCGCCCTTGCGGAGGCCAATGCCGAGACCTCGGTCGAGCAGCACGGATGGGCCCACGATCGCCAGCCGGCCCTCATGCTCCGAAAGCCTCTCCACCGCATAGCCGTGGTCCACCAGGACGGCATCCACCTCGCCGTTCAGCACCGCATCTACGGCATCCACCGAGCCATCAAGCGATACGAACGGCATGCCCAGCTCCGTGAAATAGTCGGAGTAGATGGTGTTTGCCGTCACGCCAATCGTGCCTTGGGCGGCCTCGTCGCCCGCGCCGGCCTTTGCCACGTACACGGAAGGGGTCGGTGGGTAGTAGGCTTCCGTAAAGTCGATGAGCTCCTCACGTTTGGCGGTGATGCTCATGCCGGCGAAGATCGCATCGAACTCCTCCGCCACGAGATCGGGGATCATCGTTTCCCAATCATTCAGGACCCACTCACACTCCAAGCCGGCGCGGCGGCACAACTCGTCGCCCAGCTCACGCTCAAGGCCGTCTATTTCACCCTCGTCGTTGATGAAGTCGAAGGGGTGATAGTCGCCTCCGGTGGCTATCACCACCGTGTCTGTTCCCCGGCATCCGAGTAACAGCGGGATGAGCGCTACCGCCAAGAGCAGGGCAAGAAACGCACGCATGAACCGGCCCTCCGCAGGCTTGGGTTATTGGCGGGACGGCGCGGCGGAGTCCCGCGTCGACGGCCTGCTTGCGAAACAATACACGCCCGTAACCACGACGTCCAAGAGACTTGTGTCACCTGGAAGTTCGGGGATGCGCCGCGTTGCGACCCGGCCCGCGCTCAAACGATCTGTTGGGTGGTGAAGGCACGCATGGCGCGGGCCTCTTCCAGCAGGTAGTCGAGCAGCAGGCGGGCCTCGGGGACGCGCAGGTCGAGGGAGGAGATGGAGAGGGCGCGGTACATGACGCCGGAGCTGACCGTGGCCTCGACCGACTCGCCGAGCGGCGGCAGCGGCGCGCCGAGCGACTCGGCGAGGTAGGGGGCGAGTTGTTTGCCCACCGCCGACGCGTGGGTGCGCGCGATTACCTTGCCCTGGTAGCGGACGGTGAGGCCGCCCTTTCCGTGATAAAGCACCACGTCCATCGCGCCCTTGGGACGCTCGATGGACTCGCGGCCCCGTTCCAGCGCCTTCTTGCGGCTGATGGCCACGGCGGCGCGCCCCGTTCCTAGACCCCGAAGCGTTCGCCGGCCTGAATCCCCGACTCGGCGACGAACTCCGCGGCCTTCTGCTTCCTGGCGCCCTT
>DAOUKH010000076.1:0-3001 GCA_034421515.1 Dehalococcoidia bacterium | reverse complement strand
TGTATCGACCCCCCCCCCCGGTCGCCGACGGCTACAGGAACGGCGAGCCTCACGCCCATCCATGCGCCTACGCCAAGCCTGGCCGCTACGCTCCCTTTGTTGGGAAATCGAAGTGGCGGCTCCCCTGCCGACTCCTAGCCCGAAGCCAACGACGTCTACCGGCGACTCCACGGAGGACCTTTCTTGAAAGGGCGTTGCGGTGCTCGAGCACCGCTCCCTCTTAGGGGGCCTGCCATAGCCGCTCCACGTCGTCGGAGTTCAGGCCCAGGACCAGATGGTCCTCTAGTCGGCCCGACGCGTGGAGGGCGGTGATCGCGGCGCCAGGGAGCGGGCGCTGTTCATCACGGCCGGAGCGCCGTGTCAACGTCGAGGCTCTCGTTGATGCGGAGACCGACCTGATCATTCTCCAACTTCTTCACTCCCTTGGGACGGGCCCGCTTGGATCCATTTTGGCGAATTGGGTCGGAAGTTATCGATATGTTAGCAAACTCGAAAGCATCTTTACCCTTAAGTTATTCTACGGCCTGCTATTATTGAACCTAGTTCAAAACCGAAGGTGAGGAAACGGTTATGACGCAGACAGGTTTCAAGAAGGGCCTGGTCAGCATCGTCGCGGCTGTCGCGGCGACCCTCATGGCAGTCGGAGGGCTGGCCGGCTCGGGCAAGGCAGACGCGGATGTCACCTCCGGGCGCTGCGATCCAACCGAGCGCCAGCAGCGCGAGTTCCCGCGCTCCTCGCGGATCCCCGGTGAAGGCATTGACCGCGACCCGGATACACCGGGCATCCAGTGCGGCGATTACCTCTTCGACATGGATGGGCCTCCACGCCGATCCGCTCCCGCAGTTCCCCGACCGGTGGCCGAACCTAGGCCCGAGCAGGCCGTGGGGGAGGCTGGAGCGCCGCCAGCGACGTCAGACCCAGCGACGGATACCGAGACGGCCGAGAGCTCAAACGCTCCACAGGCCCCGGGGCCACGTGTCTGGTGGAACGGCGTGTTCATGGATATGGACGAGTTCCTGTGCTTCCAGGATAGGGCTAAGAACCCGTTCGTCGACACGCTCGAGTCAACGGGCTGCGCCAACGACGACTAGGCCGCTGCACTAGACGGAGCAGAGATCCTGCCTCCGCAAACTATGTAGAGCCCCCGTCGCGAGGGCTCTACATGGTTTGCGGTGACGGTTAGGGAGACACGCGTCGTTCCGGTAGCCGACGCGAGGCACGCGGCCAGGGTT
Organism: Dehalococcoidia bacterium; assembly: GCA_034421515.1. Taxonomy (GTDB): domain Bacteria; phylum Chloroflexota; class Dehalococcoidia; order SHYB01; family SHYB01; genus DAOUKH01. The sequence goes on along the minus strand of DAOUKH010000076.1, from coordinate 1,768 downwards.
CCCCGTCCTCTCGGGTGAACTCCCGGCCCGTCTCGTCGCTCCTCACGCAGAAGTTGCCCGCTACACGCTCCGGGGCTGCCATGAAGCGGTGAGCGATACGGGCTAGTCCTCCAGCAGGGCTCACCCTCAGCGGGCCCTGCTGGGCGTTCAGGTGCTCAAAGGACCCTGTGCCCCTAGGGCCTGCCACATCAGCTCCACGACATTGGCGTCCAGGCCCAGGGCGAGGTGGTCCTCCATGGCGGCCCGCAGCGCCGTGTCGACGTCTAGCCTCTCGTTGTTGCGGAGGCCGGCCTTGCTGAGGCAAGAGAGGCCCCCGCGGGTCCCATTCCCTGGAGGGGCTGACCAGCGTTCTCCAACTTGCACCCGCCTAGGGCCTGGAAAGTTGAGTGGAGACAGACCCATCGGGGGGGGGGGCCCAATTCTAGCGATTTTGCCTAACGTTATCACTAAGTTATCAAAATAGGTAGCGACTTTACCCACAAGTTATTTGCGAAGTCCCTATGCTGAGGTGGCCGAGGCCCACCAGAAGTCCGGCTGAAAGCAGGCGCGGTTCGTCGATCCTCACGCAGATGTTGCTCGCGCACACCAGAAAAAGGATCAGGTTACGGATCCCCATGCACATGGGCGGGGGCCGGAGAAAGGACAGGGGAAGGTCTCACCCCAGACCTGAACCGCTCCGGCCCTCGCCCGCCAGATCTGAACAGGAGGTGATCATGCCCACGGGACCGAACGGAGAGAAGTGGCCGGCCAGCCCGGTCGCGTGCGCCGTGACGGGCGAGAAGCGGGGCGTGGTCCCGCCGAAGCGCACGCCGCGTTTCACGCCAGATCAGCAGCGGTCCGAGCAAGCCTGCAAGGCCGCCCGGGCCAGATGGAACAAGTAGGGGTGGATGAGGCGTGTTCTCTACCTTAGCTTCGAGATTGTCTTGGCCGTCGCGGTCGGGGCCTTGGCGTTCGCCCTCGTGATCTACGACAGCGTCGCGGACGGTATCGCCGACATGCGGCGCCGTCGAGCTTGGCGTAAGGGTTCCCGGAGGTAGGACATGGCAAGAGGTTTCTCAGGCGTCCGGACCAGCACCCTCGCGGAGATCGCCGACAACCTCCGCGAGATCAAAGACGGCCAAGCCGCCCAGCGAGACTTTGAGCGCGACGCTACCGGGCTCCTCAAGGAGATCCGGGATGGGCAGGCCGCCATGCACACAGACCTCAAGGGTGAGCTCGTTGAGATGAAGGGTACGTTGGGCGACATCAAGGACATTCTCGGCGAGATGCGCGACACCCTTAGGGACATGCGCGCCATGGGATCCGTCGAATGAGCCATGGGGAGTCCCCGCAGCAAAGCAGTCGGCCTCGGCCAGCCTCGCAAGCACGTTCGAAGTGGCGCTGCAGCGAAGAGGCATCCATGAAGACCTTTATCGTGTACATCGACAAGCGGCGTGGCGTCGCCCGGGTCCACCAGACCGATTGCCCGGACCTCGAGAAGCGCAGTCAGGAGTCGCTGACCGAGTACTTCCTTCGGAATCTCTCGACCCGAGAGGAGGGCGCAACCCTGGGGGCCGCAGGCGGCAACCGCGTGGAGCTCTGCGAGGGATGCGCATGAGGCCCCTCGACGCGAGCCCTTCCATAGGAACGTGGCCTCGCGTTCGAGGGTGCATCTGGGACGGATTCATTTCTCGATCCATGCCGCGTGTGCGGCATGGAGTCGCCGGATTGACATGGGCGGGGGCCGGCACTCCCTGTCAAGGACGCAGGCTAACATCCACCTGTTGTC
>DAOUKH010000075.1:0-3618 GCA_034421515.1 Dehalococcoidia bacterium | reverse complement strand
ATCCTCGCCTGCCAGTACCGGCCCATGAACAACGTCGAGCGCTTCGACGCCGAGCCGCGCCGGGAGTTCATCGAAAAGGTCGCCGAGGCGGCGCGGGCGGGCTACAACATCCGGGAGCTCTTCGAGCTGCGCCAGAGCCACCTCGGCGCCAACACCCGCAACATCTACTGGCGCCCGTACGCGACGAAGGACGGCTTCCTCGCCGTCGCCTGCCTCAACAACGTCATGCGCCGCAGCCTCCGCGACCTGCTCGGCATCGACGACCCCGCCATCGACGGGACGAGCTACGGCGGCACGACCCGCGAGGAGAACGCCGCGGTCGTCGCCCAAGTGGAGTCCGTCTTCCGCTCCAAGACCACGCAGGAGTGGTTCGGGCTGCTCGACGCGGTCGGCGTGCCCTGCGGGCCGCTCAACGTCCCCGAGCAGGTCTTCGACGACCCCCAGGTCGTCAACAACGGCGCCATCTGGAGCGTGGAGCACGAGCGCGTCGGCGAGATCCGCATGCCGGGCCATCCCGTCCACTACTCCGAGTCGCAGGTCACCACGCCGTCCGCGCCGCCGGTGCTCGGCGACGCGACCCAGGAGACCCTGGAGCATCTCGGCTACGGCCCCGATGAGATCGAGCGCCTGATCGAACAGGGCGTCGTCTTCGTCAAGCAGCCGCCCCCCGAAACCACGTAGCCCCACGCCAACAAGAGGAGACGGCATGGACTTCGCCTTCACACCCGAACAGCTGCAGTTCCGCCAAGAGGTGCGGGACTTCCTCGCCACGGCGCTGACGCCGGAGGAGTGGCAGGCCATCGACGACGGCGCGGAAGGCACCTACCACAACAAGGCCTTCTCCAAGAAACTCGCCGCGAAGGGGTGGATCGGCCTCAGTTGGCCCAAGGAGTGGGGCGGTCAGGCCATCAGCCACATGATGCGCCTCATCTACAACGAGGAGATGCTGACCTCCAAAGCCCCCGTCGGCTACCACTTCATCGCCGAGCGCCAGATGGGGCCCAGCTTCATGCTCAACGGCACCGAGGAGCAGAAGCGCCAGTACGTCCCCGGCATCGTGAACGCCGACATCTCCTTCTGCATCGGCTACAGCGAGCCCGGCGCAGGCTCCGACCTCGCCGGCCTCCAGACCCGCGCCGTTCGCGACGGCGACGACTACGTCATCAACGGCTCCAAGATCTGGACCAGCGGCGCCCACATGGCCGACTACATCTGGCTGGCCACCCGCACCAACCCCGACGCCCCCAAGCACAAGGGCATCAGCGTCTTCGTCCTCCCGCTGAACACGCCGGGCGTCTCGATCCACCCCCTCATCAGCATGGACAACGACCACGGCTTCAACCAGATCTTCTTCGACAACGTCCGCGTCCCCAAGAGCGGCATGGTCGGCGAGGAGAACCAGGGCTGGTACGTGGTGGCGGCGAACCTCGACTTCGAGCGCTCCGGCATCGAGCGCATCGCCAACAACTACAAGACCTACCGCCAGCTCGAAGACTTCGTACGCGAGCAGGGGCTGCCGGGAGGCAACGGCGTGGACGCCATCACCCGGCACAAGCTCGCCGAGATGGCCATCGAGTACAACGTCGGCCGCCTCCTCGCCTACCGCGTCGCCTGGCAGCAGAGCGAGGGCCTGGTGCCCAACTACGAGGCCTCTATGTCGAAGATGTACGGCTGCGAGGCCAGCCAGCGCATCTCCCGCCACTGCGCCGACATCCTCGGACTCTACGGCCTCTTCGACGTCCCCCAGCGGCGCGCCCCGGTCCGGGGGCGGGTGGGAAAGGGCTTCCTGCGCTCGGTCAGCAACACCATCGCCGGCGGCACCACCGAGATCCAGCGCAACATCATCGCCACCCGCGGCCTCGGCCTGCCCCGCTAGCCCGCCAGCCCGCGCCGCTCCTTAAACCTCCCTCCCTCCGGGAGGGATTGAGGGCGGGCACGCGCGGAGCGGTCCCCCCCTCCCTCTGGAGGAGCCACCTCACCTCCCTCCCTCTGGGAGGGACTGAGGGCGGGCACGCGCGGGGCGGTCCCCCCTACCTCTGGGAGGAGCCACCTCAAACCTCCCTCCCTCTGGGAGGGGCTGAGGGCGGGCACGCGCGGGGCGGTCCCCCCTACCTCTGGGAGAGACCACCTTAAACCTCCCTACCTCTGGGAGGGACTGAGGGCGGGCACGCGACGTTCTCGTGCATGGGGCGCGACGGTGGCATACTAGCGGAAGACCACCGGCCGCCCGCCAAGCAGCACGAGGAGCCGCCATGTCATCCCACATCACCTACTACGACCAGATGCCCATCCCGCCCCTGGAAGCGCAGACGGAGTTCATCGACGCCGCCCCGCTCCGCTTCGGCGTCGAATACCGGCTCCTGACGGAGGCGATCACCGCGGCCAGCAAGATCGCCACGGCCAAAGGCGGCGACGCAGGCGACGGCCCCCTCGACGACCGCGGCGTCTCCCTCCACGTCTACGGCGTCCGCGACGGCGAAGCCCTCGAACACCTCCGCTTCGACTGCTTCGACGAGGACCCCCACTACCACTACGTCTCGTGGAACGACCGCACCAACGTCATGCTCCACCTCGACCCCATCGCCGACGGCGATCCCCTCCAGTGGACGCTCGAGCGCCTGCGCACCCGCCTTCCCCAAATGCTGGAACACGCCGGCGCCGCCGACATCGCCGCCCAGCTCGACCAGCGCCAGGTCGACGCCGTCCTCCCCCGCGTCGCCGAAGCCGCCTACCGCGCCCGCTACCACCACGACGACGACGCCATCCTCGCCGACGCCCTCAACCCCGCCTAGTTACCAGAACCCCTCCACCACGCCGCCGCTCCGGTCCGGGGGCGGGATGGCCTGGTGGAACCATTCCGCGGCGATGCCGCGCTCCTCGAACATGGCAGCGAGCTGCTGGGCATCTTCCTGGGAGGCGTAGCCGCGCAGGGCGGCGAGCTTGACCTCCCTCGTCTCCGAGATGTCGACGCAGTGGGTGGGGTCGACCTCGGGGCCGTCGAGGTCCATCTCCCCTTCCTCGAGGAACTCGCCGGGGATGGCGACGTAGAAGAGCCGGGCGGACTTCTTCACCGTCTCCCGGTAGCGCTCGAAGGCGGCGACGGCGGCCCGGTGCAGCGCGATGTGGTCGTCGTGGCGCGAGATGCCGAGCGGCCCAAAGGTGATCACCACGTCGGGCGCCGCCTCGGCCATCACCGCGTAGACCTTCCCCGCCAGCTCCTCGGGATCGGCGTCCTTCACCTCCTGGTCCCGGTAGCCGAGGAGAACCGGCGGGTTGGCGCCGTAGCGCTCCAGCGCGCCGCGCAGCTCCCGCTCACGGACGTGGGGAAGCTCCTCTCGCTCGATGCGGAGGCCGCCCGTCCCCAGCGTGCCGAGCTCGCCCCGGGTCGCGGTGACGTTGAAGACCTCGACCCCCTCGCGGGCGTAGCGCGTGAACGTGCCGCCGCAGCCGGAGGTCTCGTCGTCGGGGTGGGCGAAGACGCCGAGGATGACGCGCTTGTCGGGCATGGGAGTCCAGTCTAGGCGCTCTCGAAGGCGCAAGCGGTATGGGCGGGGATGTGAAGAATGGCGGTCAGGCGCGGGCTAGCGGTTCTTGTAGTTGGGCTTGCGCTTTTCGAGG
>DAOUKH010000074.1:0-76809 GCA_034421515.1 Dehalococcoidia bacterium | reverse complement strand
GCATCCCCGAGGAGTACCGCGACGCGGTCGCCGAGCTGAACGCCGACAAGCACAGCATCGCCGCCGTCTACAAGGTGCCCGACCGCCACAAGGTGCTGGCGGAGCGGGCGAAGAAGCTCGGCATCTACGACTGGCTCGTCTCGCGTTCGCCCAAGCTGTACGGCACCCCGGACGACATCGTCGCCCGGCTCCACGAGCTCGCCGCCGGCGGCATGAACCACTGGATGTTCTACATCACCGGGCCCGCCGACTCCCGCAGCACCCTCGTCCGCCGCCTCACCACCGAGGTCATCCCCAAGCTCGGCTCTCCGGCGTAGCCGTCGATTCGCGAGAGGCGGGGGAGCACCATGGCCTCCCCCGCCAGAAGCCTCGCGTAACCGGGGACTCGTCCCGTGCCGCAATCCGCCGGAGGCTCGGCTCCTTTGCCGGCAAGGAGCCTGCTCTCCCGCCATTCATCCACCGTTTCAGCGGCTCCGGTGGATGTCCCTTAACAGCCCGCCAGGGCCGCACCGGTGAGGAACATATGTTCTCTATTCATACTGTACGGCTGCATGCCGGGCTTGTCAAGCGCCGTTGTCGCACCGGCGGCGATTCGGCCCGCGGCGGGCACGCGGCTCTCGCTTACCCGCCGATCAACCCCGCCAACACCGCTACGTCCGCCTCGCCCTCGATCCCGCCGACGCGCTCGACGATCTCCTCCACGCGCTCCGGCGGGACCCCGCCCGCGTAGCGCCGCAGTTTCTCCGCCGCGTCGTCGAAGGTGCAGGGATTGCCCGGCGCGCCCTTCCAGTCCGACACCACGAGCGTCCGCGTCTCGCCCTTCACCATGACCGACAGCTCCGCCGACGGCCCGCCCGACCTGCTGAACCGCGACCCGTCCTCTTGAAGCTCGACGCGTTCGGCAAGCGACCGTATCTGAGGGTCGGCCAACACGTCGTCCGACATCGCCCGCGGATCGTCGAGGCCGCGCACCAGGGCGATGCTTAGGGTGAAGGGCAGGCTGTACTGCGCGCCCATGAGGGTGTCCGGGCTCCGCTGCAGGAAGCGCGGCTCCATCATCCAGGGGTTGCCGGTGACACGGACGGTGTCGACGTCGCGGGCGTCGAACGGCTCCTCCCTCCGCAGCCGGTTCACCCCCTCCACGACGGCGTGCGACGAGACGTGGCAGGGATAGGCCTTGACCGTGATGCCGAGCAGGGCCCAGTCGTAGCCGAGCCCTTGGGTGAGGAGCTCGGGACGCGGCGCGGGGGAGTAGACGTTGAGGAAGCCGTGCTCCCCGTCGAGCACGGTCGACGGCCCGGTGAAGCCCCGCGCCGCCAGCAGGGCGCTCTCCATTCCCAGCTGCCCGCCCCGGCCCACGTGCAGGCGCTTGGTCATCGCGCCCTCCGCGGCGAACTCCAGCAAGCCCCCGCCGTGGGAGCCCGCGATGCCGAGGGCGTGCGTCAGGCCCTCGACGTCGAGGCCGAGCGCCTTGCCCGCTCCCGCCGCGCCGCCGAACGCCGCGTTCGTGCCCGGCCCGTGGAAGCCCCGCCCGTCCTCGACGGCCCGCGTCGCCGCCAGCCCCACCCGGCACACGACTTCGTAACCCAGCACCATCGCGGCGGCGAAGGAGGCGCCGTCGAGACGCCGTTGCTCCGCCAGCGCGAGGACGGCGGGAAAGACCGCACCCGATGGGTGCGCCGACGCCGGGACGTGGGGGTGGTCGCACTCGAAGCCGCCGACGGCGACGCCGTTGACCAGCGCCGCGCCGGATGGCCCCGTCCGCCAGGATGCGCCGAAGACCGAGCACGGCCCGTCCCCGCCCTGCTCCCGCGCCATCTTGCCCGCCATCAGCGTCCACGGTTGGCGCGCCGCGGCGAAGCCCGCCGCGAAGTTGTCGAGCAGATAGACCTTCGCCGCGTCGGCAACGGACGAAGGGAGGTCGGCGAAGCCGGTCCCGGCGACGAACGCCGCGAGCTCTTGGGCGGCGGTCCGCGCCATCGCGTCCCGGCCTATTCCGTCGGCCGGGCGGCTTCGGCGCCGGCGATGCGGCCGTAGACCGCCCCGCGCATCAGGCCCGTCCCGCCGGGGTAGTTCTCGTAGAAGAAGCCGCCGGTGATCTCGCCCGTCGCGTAGAGGCCGGGGATGGGGACGTCCTCGGTGTCGATCACCCGTGCCAGATTGTCGATCTGGAGCCCGCCGAAGGTGAAGGTGATGCCGCCGGTGACCGCATAGACGGTGAACGGGGGCGTGTCGAGCGGCAGCGCCCAGTTCGACTTCGGAGGGTCGATACCCTCCGTTGCGACGCCGTCCTTCACCGAGGGGTTGAACTCGCCCGGCCGCACCGCCGCGTTGTACCGCTCCACGGTGGAGACCAGCGTCCGCTCGGGCACGCCGATTTGCCGGGCGACCTCGGCGATCGTATCGGCGACGACGGGCGTCCCCGTCTCGTAGCGTACTTCCAGGAGGTGGACGGTCTTCGCATCGAAGATCTGGTAGGCCACCGAGCCGGGCTGGGTGAGGATGATCCGGCCGTACTTGGCGTAGGTGTAACTCCCGATCTCCGCCCCCTCGTCGACGAACCGCTCGCCGAGCGTGTTCACCATGATCCCGTACGGGTACGAGAGGCGGTTCGTACGGTCGGTCAGACGCAGGTCGCCGACGTCGGGGGCGGTGGCGTCGATGGGGGTCGAGTGGCAGCCCTGCCAATGACCGTAGGGCTTGGCCCCGATGTCGAGCGCGAGCCGGAGCGTCTCGCCCGTGTTGAAACGGGTGCCGCGCACCTTGACGCGGTCCCAGCCGGGGCCTAGATAGCGGGCGCGCATCTCGGTATTGGCCTCGAAGCCGCCCGAGGCGAGCACGACCGCACCGGCCGGCACGTCCTCCGTGCTCCCGCCGGCCTTGACCCTGACCCCGGTCACCGCGCCCGCGCCGTCTTGTAGGAATCCGATGACCTTGGCCCCGTAGGCGACGCGGATCTCGGCCTCGTCCACCATCGAGAAGAGCTGCGCCACCAGCCCGACGCCCTTCCCCTTCGCTTCGAGAACGGCCCCGGGGCTGAACCGCAGCTTGCCCTCTTCCTCGTTGCGCCAGAGCACGGACCACTGCCACCGCATCCCTAGGTCGGTCATCCAGAGGATGGTGGGGAGGGACTCGTCGATTAGGGTCGTCGTCAGGCCCTTGTCGGCCTGTCCGAGCGTCACCCGCATCACGTCGTCTTCAAACAACCCGCCGTGGTACGGCGGCGCCTCGATCCGCTGCCATTCGTCGTCACCGATGCCGGGCAGCACGCGGCGAAGGTCGGGCACGCCCTCGTAGGCGAACCGGAACAGCCCGCCGCTGAAGCGGCTGTTGCCGCCCCGCTCCGACTCGGGGGCCTTCTCCAAGACCAAGACCCTGGCACCGTTCTGGCGGGCCGAGAGCGCGGCGGTCAACGCCGCGTTGCCCGCGCCGACGACGATGACGTCGTAGCGGGCGGAGGAGTTCGTAGTGACCAAAGGGAGATTCCTTTCGCGGCGCCCGTTGCCTTCGGCGCGGAGGCCCCACTCTACGCCGCGCCCAACAACGGGGCAACCGCCGGCTCGCACGCACCTGCCGGGCTTTCCGGTACACTCCCCCCATGATCGAGGCCGCCCTCAGCGGGCTCCGCGTCGTCGACCTGACCCAATACGTCGCGGGGCCCTACTGCACCAAGCTCCTGGCGGACTATGGGGCCGACGTCGTCAAGGTCGAGCGGCCCGGCACCGGGGACGTCGCCCGCCGGGTCGGCCCCTTCCCCAACGACGAGCCCGACTCGGAGCGCAGCGCCCTCTTCCTCAACCTGAACACCAACAAGCGCGGCATCGCCGTCGACCTGAAGTCGACGGAAGGCCGCGACCTCGTCCTCCAACTGGTCTCCTGGGCCGACGTCCTCGTCGAGAATTTCCGACCCTCCGTGCTGCCCTCACTGGGCCTCTCCTACGAGGAGCTGAAGCGCCATAACCCCGGCCTCGTGATGACCTCCATCACCGACTTCGGCCAGACCGGGCCGTACCGGGACTACCTGGGGTCCGAGATCGTCGACTACGCCCTCGGCGGCGCCTACCACTGCGCCGGCGCGCCCGGCCGCCGTCCCGTGAAGCTGGGGAGCAACGTCGTGCAGCTCCTTGCCGGCGCGCACGCCGCCGGAGCGACCATTGCCGCCGTGTTTGGCCGCGAGCTCCGGGGGCGCGGCGACCACGTCGACCTCTCGATCATGCAGACCCAGGCGGGGAGCCCCGACCGCCGCACGCCCATGCTCGTGGGGCATCAGTACACCGGGAACGTCAACCGCCAGGGCGAGGTCTCCGTGTCGCCGGTGCGGCCCTGCAAGGACGGCCACGTCAACGTCTACGTCGCGCCGTCTCGCATCGCCGACATCTACGACATGATGGACATGCCTGAGCTCAAGGACGACCCGCGCTTCGGCGACCCCGTCGAGGTCCAGCGCCCCGAGAATACCGAAGCGCTCGAAGGCATCCTCACCGGCTGGCTCATGGAGCGCGGCATGGTGGAGGTCTGGGGGGCGGCCCAGGGTGCGCGGGTCATCTCCGGCCCCGTCTACTCCATGGCCGACCTGCTCAAGGACCCCCACTTCCGCGCCCGGCGCTACTGGGAGACCATCGAGCATCCCGCCGCCGGCTCCTTCGAGTATCCCGGCAGGCCGTTCTCGACACCTGAGACGCCTCGGGTTCCGCGCCGTCCGGCGCCTCGGCTGAACGAGCACGCCGCCGAAGTCGCGGCGGAGCTGGCCGGCCTCGAGCCCCGCCCGCGCCCCCCTGCCCACTTGGGCCCGGACGACCTGCCCCTGAAGGGCATCCGCGTCCTCGACCTCACGGTGGTCCTCGCGGGGCCCAACGCCACGACCCTGCTCGCCGACTGGGGAGCGGAGGTCATCCGCGTCGAGCCGGTCAGCCGGCTCCAGCCCATCACCCGCGGGCACCGCGCCAGGCCGACGCAGGAGCTCATCGACGCCAACCGCAACTGGCTGGTCGCCTATCCGGGCTGGGAGCCCGGCGACCGGCCCTGGAACCGGTGGCCGCACTTCAACGCCCACGCCCGCGACAAGGTCAGCTTCACGCTGAATCTCGACGAGCCCGACGGCGCCCGAGTCTTCCGCCAACTGGTGTCGATCAGCGACCTCGTCTTCGAGAACAACGTGCCCGCGACCATCGACAAGCTCGGTCTGGGCTACGACGAGCTCAGGAAGCTGCGCCCCGACCTCGTCATGCTGCGGATGCCCGCCTACGGCCTCGACGGGCCCTACGCCGGCTACCGCTCCCTGGGCGCGCACCTGGAGGGGACGGCGGGCCACACCTACGTGCGCGGCCACGCCGACACCGACCCCTCCGAGCGCGACGACGTCTATTTCGGCGACGCGGTCGCGGGGGCCACCGGCGCCGCCGCAGCCCTCATGGCCCTCTACCGCCGCCGCCGCACCGGCGAGGGCGGCGTCGTCGAGGTCGCCCAGGCGGAGAGCCTCATCCCGTTCTTCGGCGACATGGTCCTCGACTACCAGATGAATGGGCGGGTGGCGCAAGCCGAGGGCAACAACCTCTACCGCATGGCCCCGCACAACACCTATCCCTGCAAGGGAGAGCACCGCTGGGTCGCCATCGCCGTAGGCTCCGACGAGCAGTGGTCGGGCTTCGTCGAGGCGCTGGGACGGCCCGCGTGGGCCGGCGACCCCGCCTTCGCCACCAAGGCCGGGCGCTACGAGCACCGCGAGCGGCTCGACGCCCTGGTCGACGAGTGGACGTCACAACACGAGGCCGCGTGGGTGATGGAGACGCTGCAGCGGCACGGCGTCCCCTGCGGCGTCCTCAACGACGAGCCGATGGCCTTCGCCGACCCCCACCTCCGCGCCCGGGGCTTCTTCGAGCGGCTGTCGCACCCCGAGTGCGGCGAGCACGACTACCCGGGCATCATCTGGCGCATGGAGGAGACGCCCAACCGCATAAGGTCGGTCGCGCCGGTCCTCGGCGAGCACAACGACTGGGCCTGCCGCGACCTCCTGGGCCTCTCGGCACCCGAGATCGAGGCGCTGGCGCGGGCGGGGCACCTCGCCTCCGATTACCCGCCCCACGTGGTCTGAGGCGCTAGGCGCGCATCACTTCGACTATCGGACCGACGGAATCGAGCGTGTCGAGGCGGCGGACGGCGTCGAGGAGGGCTTCGGCGTTTGCCTGGGGCAGGACGCTGCCGGCGAGGCTCCAGAACTTCTCCTCGACCTCGGCCTCGCTCATTGGGTTCTTCCAGTGGCCCTTGTTGTAGGTCACCGTGGCCTGCGTCTCGGTGCCGTCGTCCGTGCGGAGGGTGAGGGTCGTCAGCATGGCCTCCGGCCAGAGGGCGTCGGCCTCGTCCGAAGCGGTCACCCGCACCTTCTTCAGCGTGTCCCGGACGCGGGGGTCGCTCAGGGTCGGCTCGTCGAAGTGCGGCACCGCGACCTCCCCGAACGTCAGCGCGACGGCGACGCCGTAGGGGATGCTGTGGTCCGCCGTCTCCCGGTCCTTGGGGTCCCACTTCTGGTCGTCGCCGGCCATGATCTGGATCGCCGCCGGGCACGTCTCGACGTCGACCGACGCGATGCCGGCTCCCGCGGGCAGCTTGCTCCGCGCCTCGAGCGCCGCTTCCAGCGGCGTCTGGCCGAGGTAGCCGAGGGGGAAGCGCTTCAGGCTCGTCTCCCGGCAGCGGTAGGCGCCGGTGCTGAAGTCGACGTCGAACGGCTCGCCGCTCACCGTGCGGACGAAGCCGCCGTCGCCCTCGAAGACCCGGCCCGGCCCCGTCATGCCGAGGCCCGCCAGCCGGGCCGCGAAGACGGCGTTGCGGCACGCGTTCGCCGAGGCGCACCCCTTCCACATCGACACGTCGCCGAGCCGGGTCTGGAACAGGGCCACGTTCGGCGCGGTGGCGAGGTTGACCGCCTCGCCGGTCTGCTCCGTGGACAGGCCGAGGAGCTTCGCGCTCGCGGCGGCGGCGGCTATCGCCTTCAGGACCACGTAGTCGTAGCCCCGGTCGCGGATATTCGCTCCGTCGGCGAGCCGGCAGAAAACTTCGTAGGCGACCACCGCCGCCTCGATGAACTGCCGTCCGTCGGCGTTGGCCGCCTCGCCGACCGCGAGCAGTGGCGCGAACATGTCGCTGGGGTGGCCCAGCTCCTTGCTGGTGTAGGTGTCGTTGAAGTCCAGATAGCGGATCGCGACCCCGTTCGCGTACGCCGCCATTTCGGGCGTGGCGCGGACGCCGGGGCCGAAGAGGGTCGCCCCCCCTCCGGCGGGGCGGGCGTCGGCGGCCAGCGACCGCGCGATGCGCGCCGGCTCCGAGTCCAGCCCCGCGGCGGCGCAGCCCAGCGCGTCGACGAGATGGCGCTTCATCAGCGCCGTCACGTCCTCGGGCAGCGCCTCGAAACGCACCCCTCCGGTGTACTCGGCGATCCCGTCGGCAATCGTGCTTGGAGCCATCTGCTCCTCCTCGTCCCCCGCGTTTCTCGCCCTCATGGTATCCTTTCGCCTCCAACCATTCGACCTGGAAGGTGCAACCCCGTGGCGTTCGACCGCAAGATCCTCAACCCCGATGCAGCCCCCCCGAACCTCGGCCGCTACTCCCACGTCGCGCGCCTGAAGGCCGACGAGCTCCTCTTCGTCGCCGGCCAGGTCGGCTTCGGCCTCGACGGCGTCCTGGTCGGCCCCGGCGACGCCGCGGCCCAGACCAAGCAGACCTTCGCCAACATCGGCGCCATCCTCGAAAGCCAGGGCGCAGGATTCGGGAACGTCGTCGAGTTCACCACCTACCTCACCTCGTCGGACTTCATCCCCGCCTTCATGCAGGCCCGCACCGAGGTCTTCGCCGAGATCTACCCGGACGGCGACTACCCCCCCAACACCCTCCTCGTGGTCGACCGCCTCGTCCAGCCCGAGCTGCTGGTCGAAATCAGCGCCATCGCCGGGGTGTGACGCCGAGTTTCGCCGCCCGTCACTTCTGGTTGACCGGGCGCGGCCGCTCGACTAGGCTACACCGCAGGAGATAAGAGGCCTATGGGCGAAATCATGCTGGCGGGCACCACCCACTACCCGCTCTTGCTCTACACCGACGACTTCATGCCCGCCCAGATGGAGCGTCACTGGAAGAGCGACCTCGTACCCCCCGAGTGGAAGGACCAGAACAACTGGCCCGCCCAGATGCGCGAGGAGTACGGCCCGGACGGCGCCAACGCCATGGTCTCCGCCGCCGCCCACCGGGAGCGCCTCGTCGACGGCTTCCGCAAGGTCCGCGACGAGATCGACGCTTTCCAGCCCGACTTCGTCCTCATCTGGGGCGACGACCAGTACGAGAACTTCCACGAAGACCTCGTCCCGCCCTTCAGCGTCTACATCTGCGACGAGTACAAGACCCAGCCCTATCACAAGCGCCGCTACAAGGGCGACGGCGACGAGGTCTTCAACGTCTGGGGCGAGGACATGGACCACGTCTTCACCCACGCCGGCCACCCCGAGGCCGCCAAGTTCCTCGCCACCCGGCTGCTCGAGATGGGCTACCCTATGCCCTATGCCTACAAGACCCTGCACTTCCAGGGCCTGCCCCACGCCTTCCTGAACACCCTGCTCTTCCTCGACTACGACCGCAAGGGCTTCGACTACCCGGTGATCCCCTTCCACGTCAACTGCTACGGCAGCGCCTTCGTGAAGAACAAGGGGGGAAGCCCGCTGCAGGCCGACGAAGACGCCGAGCCCGACCCGCCCGCCCCCTCGGCCAAACTCTGCTTCGACGTCGGGGCCGCGACGGCCCGCGCCTTCAAGGACAGCAAGTACCGCGCCGTGCTCATGGGCTCGTCGAGCTGGTCGCACGCATTCCTCGTACCCAAGCACCACATCCTCTACCCCGACGTGGAGGCCGACACCGCGCGCTACGAAGAGCTGCGCGACGGCCAGGTGCACAAGTGGGCCGAGCTCTCCATGGACGCCATCGAGGATGCCGGGCAGCACGAGTTCCTCAACTGGATCTGCGTGGGGGGCGCCCTGCACGAGCTCGGCTACGAGCCGAAGATCCACGACTTCATCACAACGTATATATTCAATTCATCGAAATGCTTCATGACGGCGACGGCGGACGGGTCCCGCTGAAGTGAGCGGCATGAGGAGCCCGGCGGTTCGGACGCGCCGGGCGGGAGGGCAGCGATGGTTGGCGTAGCGCCGGAAAGAGAAACGGTAAGCCCGGACGTACGAAAGACCCGGGACGAGGCCTACGGGTCGTCCCAGATAGGCCCCTTCGACTACATCCCCAAGGTCGGCTTCCGCGAGTATTGGTACCCCGGCGTCTGGGCCAAGAAGGTCGGGCACAAGAAGCCCGTCAAGGTCAAGATGCTCGAAGAGGACATCGTCTTCTTCCGCGGCAAGGACGGCAAAGTGGTCGCCCTCTCCGACTGGTGCCCCCACCGGGGCGCGCGCTTCTCCCTCGGCGTCTGCGACTTCAAGGGCACCATCACCTGCCCCTATCACGGCTACGTCTTCGACGAGAACGGCCAGTGCGTCGCCGGGCTCATCGAGAGCGTCGAGTCACCCCTGGCCTCGAAGATGCGTGCCCGCAAGTACCCCACCGAGGAGCGCCACGGCGTCGTCTTCGTCTGGATGGGCGAGACCACCCCGGTCCCCTTGGACGAAGACCTGCCCTGGGAGTTCAACGACGACTCGCTGAACGTCACCAGGTACAGCCGGGTGAAGATCTGGGACACCAACTGGACGGAGCCGATCTGGCAGGGCATCGACTACCACGAGTTCTACCTGCACCGGTCCACCAAGTTCTGGAACCTCATCAACTTCCGCCAGCCCTTCTTCCGTCCGAAGCCGGTCGTCACCAACGGCGTGCGCATCGTCGACAAGGGCGACAACTTCATCACCACCACGCAGCAGAACATCGAGTACGGCCAGAAGGAATACCCCAAGATCGGCAAGTGGCCGCAGCACAACTGGTGGCGGAAGCTGGGCAAGGCCCCGCCCGTGGGCGGCCGCTTCGGGAGCCACCACAACGTCCAGCTCCCCTCGATCGTGCGCGTGCCCCTCGGCGGCGCGAACCACATGCGGTGGGGCGTCCCCGTCAGCGAGTGGGAGACGCGGATGTGGACCTTCACCATCGCGCCCAAGCCCGACAATGCCGCCCGCCAGCTCTGGCAGGACATCTGGTACTACGGCTACCGCAGGGGCTACGGCGTCATCTCCATCAACGAGAACGAGGACTTCCCGATCTTCCACAAGGACGCGATCAACCCCTTCATCCCCCAGAAGCTCGGCATCTTGGATCTCGCCGTGATCTACTACCGCCGGCACCTCGCGAAAAAGGCCAGGGACCACCAGCGCCTCGGCGGCGCCTACGGCTGCATAAAGCAGCCGCCCGACCCGACGAAGGTAGCCGAGTGGACCGCGCGCCGCGTCGCCGAGTCCTCGTAGGCTGCTATGACCACATCAACTCCACAGGACAACGCTTCCGCGGCCGACGGCGCCCTCGGAGCGGACGTCATCAAGTGCGCCGACGTGCACAAGTTCTACTTGGCCGGCGACCGCTCCGTCTACGCCCTGAAGTCGATAGACCTCGAGGTCAAGGAGCGCGAGTTCGTCAGCATCGTGGGCAAGAGCGGCTGCGGCAAGTCTACCCTCTTGCACTGCATCGCGGGACTGCTTCCGGTCAGTCACGGCCAGATTTGGATCAACGACGAGGAAGTGACGAAACCCGGGAGCCAGGACATCGGGCTCGTCTTCCAGACCAGCGCCCTCCTGCGCTGGCGCAGCACGCTGGACAACGTGCTCCTGCCGATTGAAATGTTCGGCCTGCCGCGCCGCGACTATGAAGAACGCGCCCGCGAGCTCCTGCGCCTCGTCGAGCTCGAAGGCTTCGAGTCCCAGTACCCCAACCAGCTCTCCGGCGGCATGCAGCAGCGCGCCGCGATCGCCCGTGCCCTGGTCCATGACCCCTCGGTCCTCCTGATGGACGAGCCCTTCGGCGCGCTCGACGCGCAGACCCGCGAGTCGATGAACGTCGAGCTCATGCGCATTTGGGAAGCGACGCCCAAGACGGTGCTCTTCGTGACGCACGATCTGCAAGAGGCCGCCTTCCTCTCCAACCGCGTCGTCGTGATGAGCGCGCGGCCGGGGACGATCCAAGAGATCGTCGAAGTGCCGATCCCTCATCCCCGGACGCCCGACGTGCTCTATTCAGACATGTTCGTCGAGATCACGCGCCACCTCCGTGAGCTCCTCGTGGAGCAAGGGGAGGACGAGGAGGCGTGAGCTCCCAGCCCCAGCGCCTGCGCGGATCGGACGACGAGCTCTTCCGGCACTTCTACGATGTGGAAGTGCAGGCCGAGCGCGTGGACGGCCGGCGCCAATTCGCGATCAACTTCATCGGCCGCCTGTTCATGGTCTGCCTGATCATCGGGGGATGGTTCCTCCTCGCCTCGTTCTATTCGGCCGTCATCGTCCCAACCCCGGTCGAAGCGTGGCAAGGCTTCACCAAGGGGTGGGAGCTGATCTTGGAGCACGTGCCGGCTACCGTGACCGTCATGGGGCTCGGCTTTGGAACGGCCCTCGTCTTGGGCATCGGCATCGGTTCGCTCGTCGCCCAGTCGCGATGGGCCGAAGTCATCGCCCGCCCCTATCTCGTGATATCGCAGGCCGTCCCCAAGGTGGTGCTGGTACCCATACTGATCATCCTCTTGGGTCCCGGCCTCCTGCCCAAGATCGCCGTCTCGTCGCTCATCGCCTTCTTCCCGCTCTTGGAAAACACCATCACCGGCCTGCTGCGGGTCGATCCCGACAGCCTGCGCCTCTTCCAGTCGCTGGGGGCGAGCCGGTGGAAGATCTTCCTCAAGCTCCGGCTCTACAGCTCCCTCCCCCTCGTCTTTGCCGGGATTCGCATCGCGGCCGTCCTCGCCACGCTCGGCACCATCGTCGCCGAGTACTTCGCGGGTAACGAGGGGCTTGGGGCGCTCCTAGCCATCAACCTCGGACTACTGAATGGCAAGCTCATGTACGCCACGATGGTCGTGCTGACCCTGCTGGCCTTCACCGTCTACGTCTCCGCGCTGTACGTGGAGCGGAAGGTGCTGGAGAAGTACAACTTGCAGGCGGAAGAGTAGCGGGCGCCGGATAGAGCATGGCTACCGAGACGTACGACGACGCCGCAGTTGCCGAGGTTACCGCCGAGGAGCTTGCCGCCGTCGAGGCCGCCAAGCTCACCGCCAAGGCGCGCCGGGAGCGGATCCTTCACAATTTGGCGCGGGTCGCCGTCTTGATCTTGTTTATCGGGGTGTGGGAGCTGCTCTCCCGCAGGTACAACCCAACGCTCCTCCCCAGTCCCCTCGAGACCTGGGAGGGGCTGGAGCGAGGGTGGATCCTCATCCGGGGCGCGACCGTCGACACCATCATCGCGATCGCCTATGGCTTTGGGGTCGGTGCGTTCTTCGGGATCTCCTTGGGGTCCCTCCTCGGCCAATCGCGGACGTCGGAGGGTGTGCTCCATCCGTTCCTCGTCGTCTACCAGTCCGTTCCGAAGGTCGGCCTCGCGCCCATACTGCTGCTCCTTCTCGGCACCGGCGTCATGCCCAAAGTGGCGCTCGCCGCGATGTCCTCGTTCTTCCCCCTGCTGGAGAACACCATCGTGGGGGTGCAGCGCGCAGACCCGGATAGCTTGCGGCTGTTTCGGGGTCTCGGAGCGCATCCGTTGAAGATCTTCTACAAGCTTCGCCTGATTACGGCGCTCCCCTATGTGCTCACCGGCATCCGCATCGGCGTCGTCTTCGCGACGGTGTCCGTCGTCGTCGCGGAGCTTGTCGCCGGCCGTATCGGCCTGGGGTCGGTGATCGTCGTGGCCTACGCGGAGAACGATAGCCCGCTGGTCTACGCCGCGATCTTAGGCATCACCGTCGTGGGGTTGGCCTACTACTCCCTGGCGGTGGTGATTGATTTTCTTGTGCTTCGGTGGTTCAATCTGCAGGCGCCTTCTAACTAGCGGCATGTGACGCCCTCGTGAGGTTCTTCGCGGCGCGGAGACTCGCGGGGCTTTTCTTGTGACGGAGGCGTTACGGAAGTGAAGCGAGGTAAGGAGAGTTGAAAGGAGTTCGAATGAAGAGAAAGAACGTATGGCAGCGGTTCGCGACGGTTGTTGCCTTGATGGTCGTCGTCGCGCTCGTCGCCGTTGCTTGTGGTGGGGACGACCCAACCGCCGTCCCGACCCGAGCGCCGGAACCGACGGCGGCCCCCACCGCTGCACCGACTGACGCACCGGCGCCGACTGACGCGCCGGCGCCCACCGACACGCCGGTTCCGACCGAGGCGCCGGAGCCGACCGAGGCGATGATGGAGAAGGAGCTGACGACGGTCAGGCTCGGACTCCCGACGCCTCCCAGCGTGGGCAACATGTGGTTCGACCTGGCCAAGGCCAAGGGCTGGGACCACGAATTCGGCATCGACTTGCAGATCGAACGGGCGACGGGCGGCGGCGCGGTCACCGCGCTGGTCGTCGGCGGCGCTGTCGACATCGGCGGCGGCGTACCCGATTCGCTCCTGAACGCGGTGGCGCAGGGTGAAGACTTGGTCTCCATCCGCAAGCTCCATCCGCCGACGAAGGTGTTCCCGGTCTTCTTCGCCCTTGGGCGAAAGGACGCGGGCATCAACTCCTGGGCCGACCTGGAAGGCAAGAAGTTCGGCATCCTCGGCCCCGGGAGCGCCACCAAGTTCTCCACGGACCTGATGCTCTTCGCCAACGGCGTCGATCCCAACAGCGTTGAGTACGTGAGCCTGGGCGGCATCGGCGCCTATGTCGAGGCGCTGAAGGCCAAGACGGTGGACGCCGTCGGCTCCTGGCTCGGACCCAACCAGACCGTTTTCAGGCCCGACACCGAGCTCTGGAACAACCTGACGGTCCTGCCCGCCGACCTCTACCAGGGCGACGTCTACCTGGCCAAGCGCAGCTGGGTCGAGGAGAACGAGGAAGCGGTCATCGGGTTCAACATGATGGTCGCGAAGGTGTTGACCTACTACGTCACCTACCCCGAGCTGTCGGTCGACTACGGTCGAGCGAACATCCCGGAGATCGCGGCGACGGACCGTGAGGTCGGCATCAACACCGTCCGGACGAACCGGCCGGCGCGGAGCCTCGACGGGCTCATCAACCCGGCGGACATCGAAGAGTACATCCCGCTGGCGCAGCAGGCCGGCCTCATCACGGATGAGTTGGACCCGTCGTCCATCGACGTGTACGACATCTTCCTCAACAAGTACGCCGAAGAGGCGATCACCCGCCTCTATGCCTCCTCGGAAGAGGTGGACGGCCTCCCGACGATCAAGCTCGGACTGCCGACACCGCCGAGCGTGGGCAACATGTGGTTCGACATCGCCAAGGCCAAGAACTGGGACAACGAGTTCGGCTTCAACCTCGAGATCGAACGAGCCACGGGCGGCGGCGCGGTAACGGCGCTGGTCGTCGGCGGCGCGGTCGACGTCGGCGGCGGCGTGCCCGACTCCCTCCTGAACGCCGTGGCGCAGGGTGAAGACCTCGTCTCCATCCGCAAGCTGCATCCGCCCACGAAGGTCTTCCCCGTCTTCTTCGCCCTCGGGCGCAAGGACGCGGGCATCAACTCCTGGGCAGACCTCGAAGGCAAGAAGTTCGGCATCCTCGGCCCCGGGAGCGCTACCAAGTTCTCCACGGACCTGATGCTCTTCGCCAACGGTGTCGATCCCAACAGCGTCGAGTACGTGAGCCTGGGCGGCATCGGCGCCTATGTCGAGGCGCTGAAGGCCAAGACGGTTGACGCCGTCGGCTCCTGGCTCGGGCCTAACCAGACCGTCTTCAGGCCCGACACCGAGCTCTGGGACAACCTCACCGTCCTGCCCGCCGACCTGTATCAGGGCGATGTCTACCTAGCCAAGCGGAGCTGGGTCGACGCGAACCCCGATCTGGCGAAGGGCTTCGCGAAGATGCTCGTGAAGGTGCTGACCTACTACGTCACCTACCCGGCGTGGTCGGTCGACTTCGGGCGCGAGAACATCCCCGAGATCGCGGCGACGGACCGTGAGGTCGGCATCAACACCGTCACCACGAACCGGCCGGCGCGGAGCCTCGACGGGCTCATCAACCCGGCGGACATCGAGGAGTACATCCCGCTGGCGCAGCAGGCCGGCCTCATCACCGATGAGCTCGACCCAGCGTCCATCGACGTGTACGACATCTTCCTCAACGAGTTCGCGCAGGCGGCGATTGAGGAGATCTACGCGGAGTACGAAGGCAAGGGTTAGGTCGAAACGATAACGAGACCGTTGACGGTCTCGTAGAGAGTAACGGCCCTGGCGCGCCGGAGACCCCGGGGCGCCGGGGCCTTACTCTTTGGAAAGGGCTGCCATGTTCAAGCAGGTAGGCGACCTCAACGTTCACTACGACGTCCAGGGCGAGGGCTACCCCCTCGTGCTCCTCCACGGAGGCGGCTCCCGCGCCCAGAGCTACGAGGAGATGGTCCCCATCCTCTCCAAGCACTTCCGCGTCTACATCTACGACCACCGCGGCTTCGGCGAGACCGAGCGCCCGGCGGAGACCAAGCTCTCCCACGACCTTTGGCGGGAAGACCTCGCCGCCATCCTCGACGCCTTTGGCTTGGACAAGGTCGCCCTCGGCGGGTGGTCGCTTGGCGGGGGGATCGCCCTCGACTTCACCCTGAAGTACCCCGAGCGCGTCACCCACCTCGTCTGCATCGGCGCCAGCAGCCCCCGCCTCGAACGCACCGACCGCTCCGGTTTCGAGCGCCGGCGCGCTCTCATCGAGCGAGGGGCGACGCCCGAGGAGATCGTCGCCGAGACCTTCGAGTTCACGAAGAAGGCCTTCAGCCCCCACAGCGTCGAGCACAACCCCCACGCCGTTGAGAGCATCCGGCACGAGCACCTCAGGAACAATCCGCAGTCCTACCTGGAGATGCTCATCGCCAACGAGAACCGCCCCAAGATCGGCGGCCGCCTCGGTGAGATCTCCTGTCCCACGCTGTTCATCGTCGGCGAGCACGACGGGCGCACCCCCGTCGAGCAGTCGGAGGACCTGAACAAGGCGGTCCCCGGCTCGCTCATGAAGATCATCACCAACTGCGGCCACTTCTACGGCTACGAGCAGCCGGAAGCGACCTCGGAGGCCATCATCGCGTTCCTCCACGCGTTCGACGCGCGCGCCTAAGTCACCGGCCTGTGATAAGGGACGTTCTACGTGTCGAGCACGTCGCGAGCGAACAGGTCGTCCACGGCCGGCGGCGTCCGCAGAAGCCCTTGCTCAACCAGGTAGCCCCCGAACGTCTCGAGGTGCCCCCGGTTCGCCTCGACCCCGTAGGCCCAGAAGTCTTCGCCCATAAGCGCGCGCATCGCCTCCACTTCCGAGACGACCCACGGCAGCGTGATCTTCAACGCGTCGGTCTCATACAGCTCCCGGTACGCCAGCCGCTTCGCCTCGACAAACGCTTCGTAGAGGCTAGACGCAACCCAGGGATTGGCCTCGTAGACCTCGCGCTGGATCACGACCGTGTGCATGATGGGAAAGAGGCCGGTACGCCGATAATAGTCCTCCTCAACGGGGCGAGACTCGGGGAAGAGCCGGGCCACGTTGGGAGAGCCTGCCAGGAACGGGGAGGGGAAGTTCGGCGTAATGAGCGCGTCTAGTTCCCCGGCGTCCAGCATGCCCGAAAGCGTCTTGCCCTCCGGTATCGGCGAGACGCTGAACTCCGGGGGCAGGTCGAGCGCGATGCGGGCGCTGCCGCCGGGCGCTTCCTGGCCTCCCCAGAACCACTCGACGGCCTCCGGGAGGACGCCATAGTCGTGGTGCAGCATCGCCCGCGCCCACACGGCCGCCGTCATCTGGTAGTTCGGCGAGGCGATCCGCTTGCCGGCGAGGTCTTCGGGACGGGCGATACCGGCCTTGGTGTTGACGTAGATGCAGGAGTGGCGAAACATGCGGGACGGAAAGACCGGGACCGCGATGAAGGGCGACTGGCCCCTGCCGGTCATGATGGTGTAGTCGGCCAGCGACATCTCGCTGACGTCGAAATCCCTGGTCTTCCACATCCTCGCGAAGAGCTCGGCGGGTTCCATCACCGTTCCCGCGAGGTCCACGCCCTCCGCCTGGACCGTCCCGTCGAGGATCGGGCGCGTGCGATCATAGTCCCAGCACGCCAGCGTTAGGCGAAGCTTGCTCATGACACCACCACAGATTGACCGGGCGCCATTCTCGCAGAAGGCGCCGGTCGGACGCAAAATCTCGCCTGGCCCCATTGCCGAAGGGGCTCCGGCATGAAGTTCGGCGTCTCGATCTCTTCGATGGTCCAGGTCCGCGAGGGGGACGACATGGAGCGCCGCCTCGCCGACGTGCTGGCCTTTGTCCGCGAGGCGCGGGACCTGGGCTTCGAGTACGTCAGCATCGGCCAGCACTACGTCGCCCACCCCTATCAGACCTTCCAGCCCATCCCGCTGCTCGCACGCCTAGCAGGCGAGACGGGGTCGATGCGACTCCACACCACGATCTTGTTCTGTCTCCACAACCCCGTCGAGCTTGCCGAGCACCTCGCCACCCTCGACGTCATCACCGGTGGGCGGTTGACCGTCGGCGCGGCCATCGGCTACCGCGACGAAGAGTATGCCGCCTTCGGGGTCGATCCCAAGACGCGCGTCTCCGCGACCACGGAGTGCTTGGAGGCGGTGCGCCGGCTGTGGACCGAAGACGCGGTGACGATGCACGGCCGCCACGTTCATCTCGACGGCGTCCGCGTCCCGACCAAACCCGTTCAGAAGCCGCACGTTCCTCTCTGGATTGCTGCCAACGGCGACGGGGCCGTCCGCCGCGCAGCCCGCCTCGGCCTCCCCTGGCACGTCAATCCACACGCCAACTTCGAGACCATCGCCCGCCAGGTGGCGCTCTACCGGGAGACGGCGCGCGAGGCCGGACAGCCCTGGGACATCGACCTTCCCATGAACCGCGAGCTCTACTGCGCCGAGACGACGGAACGGGCCTTTGAGGAGGCGAAACCCTACCTCGGCCTCAAGTACCAGACCTACGCCGGTTGGGGCCAGGACAAGGCCCTCCCCGGCGACGAGGACTTCACCCAAGACTTCCGCGACCTCCTCCGCGACCGCTTTACGGTGGGCAGCCCCGAGGACTGCGTCGAACAGCTGCGGCCCTGGAAGGAGCTGGGCGTCGGGCTGATCAATCTCCGCATGACGTGGGCCGGCATGCCGCTCGAACTCTCCCTCAAGGGACTGCGGCTGGTCGCTGAGCGGGTCGTCCCCCAATTGCGGTAGACGAAGGGCTGGTTGAAAACGTGGAATTCGGAGTCTGGGTCTGGTCGAATCAGGCGCCTGTCGGCGAGGACCTGGGGGCCCGCGTGCCCAGTATTCTGCGCTGGGCCCGCGAAGCCGAGGAGCTTGGCTACGAGCACCTCAGCATCGGCCACCACTATGCCGCCGACCCCTATCAGGCTTTGCAGCCCATTCCCACGCTCGCCCGCCTGGCCGGCGAGACGAAATCGGCCCGCCTCTGCGCCACGATCCTGTTCTCGCTGCACCGCCCCATCGAGTTGGCCGAACAGCTTGCGACCCTGGACATCCTTTCCGGCGGCCGCCTCACCGTCTGCGCCGGGCCCGGCTACCGCGAGCAGGAGTTCGCCGCCTTCGGCATCGACCCCAAGACCAAGGTCTCGCGCACGCTTGAGTGCCTGGACGCCGTGCGCCGGCTCTGGACGGAAGAGTCGGTGACGTTCGAGGGCCGGCACGTCCGCCTCGACGGCGTTCGCGCCACGACGAAGCCGCTCCAGAAGCCCCATCCGCCGCTGTGGATGGCCGCCAATGCCGATGTCGCCGTCGAGCGCGCCGCCCGGCTCGGCCTTCCCTGGTTCGTCAATCCCCACGCCGACTACGAGACCATCGCCCGCCAGGTGGCGTTGTACCGCAAGGCCGCGCGGGAGGCGGGACACCCGGCCGACGTGCTCTTACCCGTCATGCGCGAGTTGTACTGCGGGGAGACCACTGAGCAGGCTCTCGTGGAGGCGGCGCCTTACGTGGCCGCCAAATACGCCGCCTACGCCGACTGGGGTCAAGACAAGACGATCAGCCCGACCGAGGACTTCCGCCGGGAGATCGCGAAGCTCATCGAAGGACGGTTCATCATCGGCGGCCCCGACGATTGCGCCGCCGAGCTTGCCCGCTGGGAGGCCCTGGGGCTCGGCCCCATCATCCTCCGCATGCACTGGTCGGGCACGCCGTTCGAGCTTTCGCTCAAGAGCCTTCGGCTCTTCGGCGAGCAGGTCATCCCACGCTTTCGCACGCAAGGGGCCGATCGCGGCCCCGGTTGATGTACCCTCGGCCCGGGAACGAGGGCCGAAACGGAGGAGACACATGCGGTTCGGCATCATGGTCATGCCCCAGCACCCTTCGACCGACTCGCCGGTCAAGCGGTTCCGCGAGACGGTGGAACTGACCCGCATCGCGCGGGACGCTGGTCTGGACGGCATCTGCGCCGGCCATCACTACCTTTCGCCTCCCTATCAGAACCTGCAGCACCTGCCCCTGCTGGCCCGCCTGGCCGCCGACTCCGGCGACATGGATGTCATCCTCTCCATCGTGCTCCTCGCCATCCTGAACCCCGTCGAGGTCGCCGAGAACGTCGCCTCCCTGGACGTCATCACCGAGGGCCGGGCCGTATTCGGCATCGGCCTCGGCTACCGCGGCGTCGAGTATCAGGCGTTCAACGTTGAGGTGAAGGACCGGGTGCCACGGATGTACGAGGGCCTCGACCTCATCCGGCGCCTGTGGACGGAAGACAACGTCACCTTCCAGGGGCGGTTCTTCAACCTCACCGACGCGACGTGCACGATCCGGCCGGTCCAGAAGCCACACCCGCCCATATGGGTGGCCACCAACAGCGACGGCGCCACCGAGCGCATCGGCGCGCAGGGCTTCCCCTGGTTCGTCAATCCGCACGCCGCCCTGCCGACATTGGAGAACCAGGCCAAGCTCTACGAAGAGGCCGCCGTCAAGGCGGGCACGCCGCTCCCCGACACGCGCCCCATCCTCAAGGAGATGCACGTAGCGGAGACGCGCGAAGAGGCGATTCGGATCGCGCAGCCCTACCTCGCCGGCAAGTACCAGCGCTATGCCGACTGGGGGCAGGACAAGGTGCTCCCCGGCGAGGAGAGCTTCCGCATCCCGTTCGAGGAGCTATCCGCCGACGGGCGCTTCATCGTCGGCAGCGTGGACGACGTCATCCACCAGATTGAGCTGCACCGCGACCGGCTCGGTATTGACTACTTCCTCTTCCGCATCTGGTGGCCCGGCATGGAGGCGTACCACGCCTACCGCGTTGTCGAGATCCTCGCCGAGCGCATCATTCCCCACTTCAGGAAGTCGGCAGCGTAGCGGTTCTCCGCCTGAGGATCACTCCTCCTCGTCGTCGGGCTCCGGCATGAGCACGAATTCAGGGTAGGCTTCGAGGCCCAACTCGGCGGAGTCTTGGCCCAGGCGTTCGACCTCAGGCGGTACCCGGACGCTGACCGTCAGGTCCAGCACCCGCCACAGCACCCAGGAGACTGCGAAGACGAAGGCGCCGATGGCGACGATGCCGAGGAGTTGCACCCCGAAGTCGGCGCCCGCGGCGATGCAGGCCGCCAGGGTTCCCCAGATGCCGGCGAACAGGTGGGCCGGCACCGCGCCGACGACGTCGTCCAGCCGGAGCTTCTCGAAGAGCTTGATGCCCAAGGTGCAGATGAGTCCCCCAATGGCGCCGATGACGACCGCCCAGTAGTGATCGACGAACGTGGGACCCGCCGTAATCGAGACCAGCCCCGCGATCGCGCCGTTGAGGCCGGCGAAGAGGTCCATCCGTCCCAGGATGTAGCGCGACACGACCAACGCCGTCATGACGCCGGCCGCCGCGGCCAGGTTCGTATTTGCCAGCACGTGGCTCATCGCCACCGCGTCGGCCGCGCTCCCCAAGGCCAACTGCGACCCGCCGTTGAAGCCGAACCAGCCGAACCACAGGATGAAGACGCCGAGCGTCACCACCAGGATGTTCGATGGCGGCGTGGGCCTCGGCGTGCCGTCGCGGCGGAACTTGCCCAGCCTCGGCCCCACGACCAGGATGCCCGCGAGCGCCGCCCAACCGCCGACGCTGTGGACGATGGTGGAGCCGGCGAAGTCCTGGAACCCTTCCTGAGCCAGCCAGCCGCCGCCCCATGTCCAGGCCCCCACGATGGGGTAGATGATCGCGGTGAGCACCAGCACGAACAGGAAGAAGGACCACATCTTCACCCGTTCGGCCAGGGCGCCGGAAACGATGGAGGCCGCCGTCGCCACGAAGACCATCTGGAAGAACCAGTCCGACATCGTGGCGTAGCTGCTTCCTTCGAGGACGGCCGCCTCCGCGGCGGCATCGCCTCCCACCAGCGCAATCTCGGCGTCCGTCGGGCCGTAGAGGAACGTGAACGAGCCGATCACGTCGCCGACCTCGACGTACATAAGGTTGTAGCCGATGAAG
This sequence comes from Dehalococcoidia bacterium, assembly GCA_034421515.1. Lineage (GTDB taxonomy): Bacteria > Chloroflexota > Dehalococcoidia > SHYB01 > SHYB01 > DAOUKH01. The sequence goes on along the minus strand of DAOUKH010000074.1, from coordinate 55,275 downwards.
AAGTAAGCGAGCCCCGCGATCGAGTAGAGGCCGATGTTCTTCAGACAGATCATCGACGCGTTCTTGGTGCGCACCGACCCCGACTCCAGCATGGTGAAGCCGGCGCACATCCACATCACCAAGGCCCCCCAGATGAGGAACGAGAAGGTGTTGAAGACGAAGGCTGTCTCCTCGCCAACGCCAGTCGCGTGCGCCACCGACGGGCGGGCCAAGAAGAGGATGATCGTCGCCACTCCTGTTGCGGCAAGGATGCCGGGAAGACGGTGATGGGAAAGGACTCGTGTGAGGGTGTTCAAGCCGTACCTCCTCCTATGTTTGCGCCCATCGCGCCAGCGCCTTGTGCGGCGACGCGATCTCTTCGATCCGGGTGTAGTAGAAATCCTGCCAGCCTTTTTCGGGCAGACCGGTGAACAGCATCAGGTTGAGCGGGTACTCCTCGCTGTCGGTGGCGCGGCGGAAGTCGTCCCGGAAGAGGAAGGTCGGCTTGCCCAGCGCGATGGCCATGCCGAGCTCGACCATCACCCCCTCGTCGGGCGGCACGCCGTTGACGACCGCGAAGATGGCGTCCGCGTCGACCACGTCCCGGAAGTCGCCTTGGCCCACGCGGTAGGCCCACCCCGGGTCCGAGAGGTTGTCCGGGGCGTTGTTGCGGGAGAACGGCTCCCACACCTCGAGGCCCAGCGCTTGCAGCGCCGCCGTGAGCGGGGGCAGTAAGGCCTCCCGCTGCTGGGTCGAGAAACCGTAGGGGTTGGCGAGATATACGGTCTTCCCCATACCCAATATTCCGCCCCGCCCTGAAGGCGGGGGAGCCCTCTAGCGCCGGACGGCAGCCGCGGCCGGAAGTGGCCGTCTAGGCTTCCCTAAACATGTAGACGGCGGACGATCCCAGCACGAGAGGCAGTCCAACGTCGATGACCACCCACATCTGGCCGTCCCCGCCGTTGCCCCACGTCAGGTCCGCCCAGTTCCACAGCAGAAGCAGCAGCAGCCCCACCGACGCGTAGAAGGTCACGTTGCCCGCGATGAACTCCTTGACGTCAGTCCTGGTGTGCATGAGACGCAGCCGCGCGAAGCCTGCGATCACGGCGAATGCGCCGGCCGCGATCATGCAGTAGTCGAGGATGTCCCAGATTGTGCGCGCGGTGCCCTCGACATCGGGGTCGTAGATCGGCGTGGCGACGAAGTGGCCCGCCACCGCCAGCGCCACGAGCATCATGAAAATGGCAGCCAGCCGCGTCAGCCCCGCTACGACCATAACGCCCTCCGTCGGTCAAGGTCCGTGCGGCCACAGTCTAGGCGAATCCCAAACCGCGTTCAATAACGCTACGCGTGTCTTCTGAGACCCTCCGCCGCGGGCCTCCCGTAGAATGAAGGCACCGCGAGCCCGCGGACGAGGAGGAGCACCATGCCGGACGGCGCATTCACCCTGTTCAAGACCTTCGTCCACCTCGAGGATGGCCCGGGCGCGTCGGAGGTCGCCGTCGGCGAGCGGTTCTGGGAGGAGATTGGCGGCCGCGCCGATCTCCGGGAGGGCCGCCTCGTCACCGCCTTCCATTGGGAGGAGGACTGGCCGAACTGGGAGCGCCACCCCGCGGGCGACGAGATCGTCTTCGTCCTCTGGGGCCGTGCCGAGCTTGTCCTGGAAGAGGACGGCGGTGAGCGGGTCGTCGCGCTGCCGTCGGGGCATGCCTGCATCGTCCCTCGGGGTGTTTGGCACACCGCCCGAGTACCCGAGCCGACCAACGCGCTCGCCATCACCCGCGGCGCCGGCACCGAACATCGCCCCGCGGCGGGGTGATGGCCGCTACGGTCTTCCCGCGGAATTGGCGCTGACCGGTATCGCAAAAGCCGCGCCCAGAGCTTAGAATAGTCTCCATATCGTAGATAGGAGTGTGCAATGTCTGAACTACGTGACGCCCAGATCGACCTTGAGCAATCTCTGTTGGGGCCCATCACCGACGCCTTTCCGCAGGCCAGGGGCATCAACATTGAGGTGGAAATCTGGCAAGACAACCGCCGGAAGCGCGGCGACGCCGCCATCGAGAGCTGGCAGCCGGCCAGGGACGGCGAAATCCGGATCCGCTTCGCCGTCCCCGCTCGCTCAGGCTCGTGGTCGCGCGACTACGATGCGCCGGGGGTGGAAAGCGCCGAGCCCCCGCTCGACCCCGAAGACCTCCGCCGGGACCTCCTGGAGTCGCTGGAAATCGCCGAGCGGCGGCCCGGCTTCGACTTCGTCGCCCTCAAGTGGTTCCGCGACCTCTTTCTGCCGGCGGAGTGCCCGGACTGGGCGGAGTCGCGCGCGCTGCGCGACCGCGCCGTCCGCAGCGCGATCGAGGACGGGGTGATCCTGACCAACAAGGTTCCCAATCCCAAGAATCCGGCCTTTCCCGTCACCGCGATTCGCGTCAATCGGGCGCACCCGGAGGTCATTGGCCTGCTGGGAGAAGACGATTCCGACGGCCCGCGCTTCCGGCCCGTCCCCATCCGCGGCGAGCCGCTGTCGAAGACGGTGCTCGACGAGAGACGGTAGGCGGTGGCGCTCTACTACCTGGACACGAGCGCCCTGGTCAAGCTCTACGTCGCCGAGGCCGGCACCGAACGTATGCTGGAGCTTGCCGACGGCGATGGTGCGAATCAGTTCGCCGTGCTCTCCGTCGCCCAAGCCGAGCTGTGGTCGGCGGTGGGCCGGCGCCAGCGGGAGGGCGCCCTCGACGACGAGGAGGCCTCGGACCTGCTGGATCGTTTCAGCGAGGACTTGGAGTCGTTCTTCCTCCGCCAGAACGTCAACGACTCCGTGATCGACCTTGCCTGCGCCCTTTTGGAGCGGCACCCGCTGCGGGCCGACGACGCGCTGCATCTCGCGGGCTGCCTGACGCTGAGGCCGGCGGCTCCCGATACGCCGGTATTCACCAGTGCCGACGACGACCTGCTCGACGCCGCCGAGGAAGAGGGGCTGCGCACGTTGAACCCCCTCGAGTAGCAACGTCCGGGCACGGGCAGCGTTGACAGGGAAGAAGCCGTCTCCTAGACTCGCGGCGCCCCCAAGCGCGCCCCCCTCTCCCTATGACCTCTTCGCCACGAACCCGGCCGCTGCCCGTTCCCACCGACTTCTCGCGCCCGTTCTGGGAGGGGACGCGAGCGGGCCGGCTCCTCGTCCCCAAGTGCTCCGACTGCGGCTTCTACCGCTGGACGCCGCAGCCGGCTTGCCCCCGCTGCCTCTCCGAGGCGTTCGAGTGGACCGAGGTCAGCGGGCGGGGCGAGGTCTACAGCTTCTCCGTCATCCATCGTTCCTCCGACCCCGTCGTTTTCCCCGACCCGTACGTCGTCGCCGTGATCCGTTTGGAGGAAGGCCCCGCCATGCTCAGCACCATCGTGGGCTGTCCGCATGACGAGCTGCGGGTGGGCATGGCCGTCGAGGTCGCCTTCGAGAAGGTGAACGACGAGATCACCCTCTACCCGTTCAGGCCGGCCTCCTGATGCCGGGCCCCCGCGACGCGGCCATCGTCGGGCTCTACACGACGAAGCAGACGCGCGGCGAGCGCCGGAGCGGCTTCTCTCACGCCATGGAGGCGCTGCGCGGCGCCCTCGACGACGCGGGCCTGACCATACAGGACGTAGAGGGACTGTTCGTCCAGCTCGACGCCTGGCCCCAAAATCCGGCGGCTCCCGTCTACGGCATGAAGGCGAACTGGTCGTATCTGTTGGGCATCCCGCTCCGCTGGCAGACGGGCGCCGTGAACGCGGCCGAGAGCGGCGCGCCGGCGATCGTGGACGCGGCTGCGGCGATCAAGACGGGCAACGTCGACACCGTGGCCATTATCCTGGGGCGGGGCATGACCCAGCCTCCCGACGGGCGCACCGCCCCGTGGACGCGCCACGTCCAGGAGTTCACCGGCTGGACGGGCTCCTACACCGCGGTGCAGTTCGCGCTGGTCGCGTCGCGGCATATGGCGGTGTACGGCACGACGCCCGAGCAGCTCGCCGCGGCATCGGCGACGGTGCGGAACTACGGCCACGTGAACCCGCAGGCGCTGATGTACGGACGGGGGCCCTATGACGTCGAGCGCGTGGTGAACGCCCGCATGATCGCCTCGCCGCTCACGGTGCTCATGTGCGCCCAGGTCAACGACGGGGGCGGGGCGATGATCATCACCACCGCCGAGCGGGCGCGCGACCTCAAGAAGCCGCCGGTGCACATCCTGGGGGGCGGCGACCAACTCTCCTACCCCGCCTACGCCGAGGCGCCGCTGCTCGAACACCACCTCGGCGGTCCGTTCGCCACCGACTGGGTCGACAAGGGTTTCCACCGCGCCGGGGTGACCCGGGACGACGTGGACTTCGTCGAGCTGTACGACGGCTTCGCCATCTGGATGCTGACCCAGTGGGAGATGCTCGGCTTCTGCAAGCCGGGCGAGGGCGGGCCGTTCGTCGAGAGCGGCGTCATGGATCTCGACGGGCGGTATCCGACCTGCACTGACGGCGGCTGCATGGCGTTCAGCCACAACGGGACGCCGTCGCTCTTCCGGCCCATCGAGGCCGCCCGGCAGCTGCGCGGCGAGGTGATGGACGACTGCCCCGGCTGGGAGCGGGGCGAGCACTCCCACGCCAAGGGCGTCTGCCGCGCCGTCCGTGACCCCAAGGTCGGCATGGCGGTGACGATGGGCCCGCCCACCGGCGGCGGCAACTTCGTCCTCCTCGCCAAGGACTAGGCCGCCGCCTCTTCTCCCGTGGGGAGAAGAGGGGAGACCACCCCACCGGCCCCTCCGACGCGCCCTGGCGACGCGTGCCCTCCCTCAGTCCCTCCCATAAAGGGAGGGAGGTTTAAGGTGGCCGCCAGGGGGAAGGGGCGGGTGACCAGGGGTTGCCGGTGCGGCGGGGGCGCGGCTACCATGCGCCGCAGTCCCACGGGAGGGATGACGGGAGGCGAGAGCTATGGCTTCGTGGACAGGGAAGGTTGCGTTCGTCACGGGAGCGGGGATGGGGATTGGGCGCGCGACGGCGGTCCGGTTCGCCCGGATCGGGGCGAACGTGGTGGCCGTCGACGTCGACGACGAGGCGGGCCGCGAGACCATCGCCGAGATCGGCCACGGGGACAGCAAGGCGATCTTCGTCCAGGCCGACGTGTCGTCGGAGAGCGACGTGGCCGCGGCGGTCGACAAGGCCGTCTCCACCTTTGGGCGCATCGACCTGCTCCACAACAACGCCGCGATCATGCGCCGGCACGACTCGCTCGAAGCGTGGCCCATCGAGGAGTTCCGCCGCGTCATCGACGTCAACCTGAACGGGCCGTTCCTGGTCGCCAAGGCGGTCGCGCCGGTGATGCGCGACGGCGGGGGCGGGGTCATCATCAACATGTCGTCGCAGGGCGGGCTCGTGTCGGTGCCGTACTCGCCGAGCTACGCCGCGGCGAAGGCGGGCGTGATCTCCCTCACCCGCACCCTGCCCGACATGCTCCGGGGGGCGAACATCCGGGTGAACGCGATCTGCCCCGGCTTCACCGACACGCCCATGACGCGGAACCCGCGGGCGCGCGCCAACCTGGGGTCCGTGGCGATGGCCCCGATGGACGCCGACGACCTCGCCCGCGCGGTGCAGTACCTCGCCGAGCGCGAGGACCTCGACCGCTTCATGATGGTGGTGGCCCGCGACGCCGAGGGCAGGGTCGAGTACCTCCAGGTGCAGGACCCGCCGGCGCAGACCACCATCGGCCTGGCCGACGTCATCGGCCCCCAATGAGGCGCGCCGACGGCAAGGTCGCCATCGTGACCGGGGCCGCCGGCGGCATCGGCCGCGCCTCGGCCCTGCCTTTTGCCGAGCGCGGCGTGAGCGTCGTGGCGGTCGACCTGAAGGAAGCCGAGGGCGCGGAGACCGTCCGCATGATCGCCGAGGCCGACGGCGAGGCCATCTTCGCCGCAGCCGACGTCTCCGACGTCCCCCAGGTACAGGAGCTGGTGGGCAAGGCCCTGAGCGCCTACGGGCGGGTCGACTTCCTGCACAACAACGCGGCGATCATCGCCCACCACCGCGACATCGACGACGTGGGCGTCGACGAGTGGCGGCGCATCATCGACGTCAACCTGTCGTCGCTCTTCATCTGCTCGAAGGCCGTCATCCCCGTCATGCGGGCGCAGGGCGGCGGCGCCATCGTCAACACGTCGTCGGGCGCGGGCGTGGCGGCCTACGGGATCGCGCTCGCCTACTCCGCCGCCAAGTTCGGCGTGCTGGGTCTGACCCAGGGTCTGCAGCAGCTCGTCGAGGGCGACAACATCCGCGTGAACGCCGTCCTGCCCGGCATGACGCGGACGCCGATGCTGGAGGTCTCCGACACCGGCCGCGCCGCGCTCCAGAAGCCGGAGACGCTGCTCGACCCCATGGACCTCGCCCGCGCGGTCTTCTATCTCGCGGTCAATGAAGAGATGCGCGCCGCCCTGGTCTACACGAGCCTGGGCGACGCCGGCCCGGTCTACGACCTCGTGCTCCCCAACCAGTACGAACGCCTGAGCGGCGTGGAGGCATTCTGATGGGCAAACTCGACGGCAAGGTTGCGATCGTCACCGGCGCGGCGTCGGGAATGGGACGCGCCACCGCGGCGCTGCTTGCCTCGGAGGGCGCCAGGGTCGTGGCCGCCGACATCGACGGCGACGGGGCCGCCGAGACGGTCTCCGCCATCGCGGCGGCGGGCGGCGAGGCCGTGGCGGCGGTGGGCGACCACTCGGTGAACAAGGACGTGCAGCAGATCGTGGGCACGGCGCTGTCGAACTACGGCGGCGTCGACGCGCTGCACAACAACGCGGGCATCCTGCGCAGCTACGGGAGCATCGAGGAGCACCCCGAGGACGTCTGGCGGCGGGTGGTCGACGTGAACCTGACCGGCTACTTCCTCATGTCGCGGGCGGTCCTGCCCCTGATGCGGGCCGGCGGCGGCGCGATCGTGAACACGGCCTCGATGGCCGCGATTCACCCCTACGCGCCCGGCCCGGCCTATTCCGCCTCGAAGGCGGGCGTGCTGAGCCTGACCACCGCCTTCGCCGAGGCGGGGGCCGCCGACGGCATCCGCGTCAACGCGATCTGCCCCGGCGGCGTCGACACGCCCATCCTCAAGTGGGCCTCCCAGCCCGTCCCCGACGACCGGTCGGGCATGGGGCTCCTGGACCCCAGCGACGTGGCGCGCCTTGTCCTCTACTTCATCACCCACTCGGACATCACCGGCCAAGCCATCGCCGCCCGCAAGATCGACGGCGAGACGCGCTACCACTTCGTCGATGTGGCGGTTACGGAGCGGGAGCTCCACATCGACTAGCGACGTCCGGCTGTCGGTGACCTCTCGCGGGTTCCCAGTGGGGAAAGGCACCTGCCACGCAGGGACTCGGCGCGAGATTGGAGTCGGCCCTCAGGCAAATTCAATTAGGGCACGTGGTGTCCTAGGTCCCTGAAGACGGCCTAGATGTTCTTCAAGGGAGGCAGGACAGCTCGTCACTTGTGACAAGGCTGTCTGGCTGACCATCGCGATGAACCCATAGGATAGAGCAAGCCCATCGTGGAGTAATGCGACATGCCGTCAAAGCAGCACGAACAATGGAAACATGACCTCTTTGACCATCTAGAGCGCAAGCTGAGCGGATGTATGGCGTGTGAGTTTGGAGAGAGCAGAGATGGTCACCCGCCCATGCACAGAGGGCGTCACCGGGAGCCTTCGCAGGAGATGCTGTGGTTTTGTGAACGGATGCATCCTCACAGCTACGACGTCTTGAGGGGAGCTGGGTTCGTGGTGCTTGAACGGGACCAGTCATCGCCGGTCAGCGGGACGAAATGCCGCCCCGACATCACTGTCCTAGACACTCATCGCCAGCCGACGGCCTTTATCGAAATCGTACGGTCGAACCGTCCTTCGAACTCATGCCGTGTGGCTGTGGAGTTGAACATCCCATTGTTCACGATCCTTGCGCCCGACAGACAGACACTCGTTCCTGGCCTGCAGCCGTCCCGTCCGTGGTGGGACTTCGATCCGACCTTGCCGGAAGAAACCAAGAGACAGATGAAACTCATGGAGCAGGTCGCGGACGAGGTGATGCGCCGGAGTAGTGAAGGGGACTCAACGTGGTCCAGTTTGGACATGATGCTAGATGAGGCCGGGAATCTGACATTTGCCAGCTTCCGTGGCTCCTCACCCGACCTGGCAGGTCCCACGTTTCCCAGGACGGGAGACCTGATCGTCGCAGAGCTGTGCTCATGGAACTGCGACAGGGCCATGGAGGTGCTTGAACACGAGCGGCTCATGGACGAGCAGAACTCGATTCTATCTGTGCGCCAGACTCTGGAGCAGGACTTGGGGAAGATCCTGCTCAGGGCCGTGAGGGGTGCGAAGGATGGACCGGCACGGTTCGTCGTCCCGGTTGGATCAAGGGAGGTACACGTGGAGATGAGTCTCAAGCCTCTGAACCCTCACGTCAGGTCAGATGACCCCATGGTTCTGAACCTGGTGGGACAGCTCGCAGAGGCCATCGAGACGGTTCGGAACAGCTACAAGGGACGCTCCGACGGGCTGAGCACGAAGGCGAGTCTGGAATCGTCCACGGGGATCGGCGAGACGAAATCCGAGACCTGATTTGGACTCTCCCAATAGCGGGCGGAGGAGATAGGTGCGCGCAGAAGGGATCGACGAAGAGCAGATCAAGGAAGAGTGGTTGGTGGGCAACGCTGTAGTCGCCTTCTCCGGCGCGCTCCTGATGGCTCAGGCTTGGCAGCCATCAGATAACTCAAGCGAATTACCCATCTTCAACGTGACGGCTCCCACCTTTCCACAGGAGGTGACCCTCACCATCATCGCATTTCTGGCGACCCTATCGTTCGTCCTCGCGGTGGCTTCCGTGATACCGCCACTTCGAACTTGGGCCATTCGCCAGGTGTCTCCCTTCTCACAGTTCCTCGAAGTGCTCATGTGGTCGGCCTTCCTGGCAAGTCTGCTATCCGCGCTCTCTGAAATCCCTCCCGACCAGTGGTGGTCAGTAATTCTGGTGTGGGGTGGACTTGCGTTGATCCTCTTTCTCTCTGTCAGGATGATCCTCAGACCTCTGTTCCCCTTAGGAAGGTGGTTAGCCCGTTCGCTGCAACTGTTTGTGCAGTGGATGTGGGGACGGGCAATCGCCTCGAAGCGAAAGCTTCGAAATGCAAGAAGGGGAAGCCGGGCATGGCCTTGGAGTTGAAAGGGGAAGGCCATGTGGTCCTTGCTCGTGGCCAGCGCATAGTCGGAGAACACCATTCGTGCGGGTTTGTGTCCTTGAGGAGGGCTCGTTGCCTTCCCCTGTGGGCATCACGAACCGTAATGGGGCGAGACTCGCCGCTTGGTTATAGGCTCACCCACATGCCATAGTATGGTGGGCTATGGGCATCATGGGAATTTTCCCGCAGCGACGGATAGGAGAATTCGTAAGTTGGATGAATCAGAAATAGTTACGGGGGCACCCCCGATTGTTCGTGCGATGGCTCCGGGTCTTCTTGCTGCCTTCAGCACGTTCCTGCGGGGCGGCCAGGACAGAAAGAACTTAGAAGCTGACTACGCAGTTGTCCAGAGGATGTTGCAAGCTGGGATCACTGATGTTCGTTACCGCGGCCTTGCGATGGAGGTCGAGACGTTCGGCGACGCACATCAAGAGGAAGTTAGGCGGCTAGTCACCAATACCGTGAATGCAATGTTGAAAGCAGATTCGATAGTAGATTGGTCGAAGGTGAACCTTAACCAATTTAGCCCCGAGTTCCGACACAGGTGGATATCGGAGGCGAGCAACGTGTCCGATGAGACTTTGCAGAACCTCTGGGCGCGCCTTTTGGCTGGTGAATTGGAGTCGCCCGGCAGCGTGTCGAACGACACCATGTCGATAGCTAGAGATCTGAAGAGGGAACGCGCCGAGGAGTTTCAAACGCTATGTTCAGCGGCGCTCTGCTACTTGGATGGAAGACCGATTATTGTCGTGGGTTGTGGGAACCCAGGAGCCAACTCGTTGCGGCCCTATGGACTGTCGTACGACGTTTTGATGCGATTGGCTCACCATAGGCTCATCAACGACAGCGTGACTTCGTACACCGAATTGGCTGCGGATTCTCAAGTCGTCCGACAACAGGAATTGGCTTGGTTACTGCGTTGGTCCAAGGATAAGAAACCTTATCGAATCAGGGGGATTTTGTTCAGTCCAGCCGGCAAAGAGCTATTTGCGGTCGTGCAGAAAATTCCTAATCCCGCGTATACGGCGGCCATGTTGGAGGCTTTGAAAAAGGAGGGGTGCACAGCGGTTCCTGTCCAAGGGACTTGAGTGGCAAGTGGTGCCGCTGGGATGCCCCCTTCCCAGCGTCACGCACCTGCGCCTCCCCAGGCCCACCCACGGGCACCCCTTGCTTGTCGCTGCACTTGGCGCTCCCTATAATTCAGGGTTGGGAGAGTGGGCGAGCCGGGTATGGCGACGACGAAGCGCGATTACTACGAGGTCCTCGGCGTGGGGCGGGATGTGTCCGAGGACGATCTTCGGAAGGCCTTCCGCAAGAAGGCGTTCGAGTATCACCCCGACCGGAATAAGGAGCCGGAGGCGGAGGCGAAGTTCAAGGAGTGCGCCGAGGCGTACGAGGTGCTCCGCGACGGCGAGAAGCGGGCGAAGTACGACCGCTTCGGGCACGCCGGGCCGAACGGCGCCGGCGTCGGGTTCGAGGGCTTCGGCGGCTTCTCGGACATCGGCGACATCTTTGACGCCTTCTTCGGCGGCGGCGCCTTCGGCGGGCGGCGGTCGCGTGCGTCGGCCGCGCAGCGGGGCGACGACCTCGCGGCCGCGGTCACCATCGAGTTCGAGGAGGCGGCCTTCGGGGCCGAGAAGCAGTTCGACTTCTCCCGCCTCGAGACGTGCAAGCGCTGCCACGGGGCGCGGTCGGAGCCCGGCACCAGCTCCGACACCTGCGCCACCTGCAAGGGGCAGGGGCAGGTGCGGCAGTCGCAGCGCAGCATCTTCGGCCAGTTCGTCAACGTCACCACCTGCCCCGCCTGCCGCGGCGAGGGGACGACGATCTCGAACCCGTGCACCGACTGCCGCGGCCAGGGCCGGACCCGCAACCAGGCGAACATCGTCGTGAAGATCCCGCCGGGGATCGGGCACGGCTCGCAGGTGCGGCTTACGTCGCAGGGGGAGGCGGGGCGCAACGGCGGGCCCAACGGCGACCTCTATATCACCGTCCAGGTCAAGGAGCACGACATCTTCGAGCGGGAGCGCGACGACGTGATCTACACGCTCCCGCTGAACATCGCGCAGGCCGCGCTCGGCGACGAGCTGGAGATTCCCACCCTCGGCGGCGAGACGAAGCTCAAGGTCCCGGCGGGCACGCAGCCGGGGCAGATGTTCCGTCTGAAAGGCAAGGGCATCCAGCGTCTGCGGGGCGGCGGCCGGGGCGACCAGATTGTGTATGTCGACGTGGTGGTGCCGTCGAAGCTGGACTCGAAGCAGAAGAAGGCGTTCGAGGCGCTGGACGGGCTGTTGAAGAAGCCCGACCTGACCCACAAGCAGGACAAGTCGATTTTCGACCGGATCCGGGACACGCTGGGGTAGGCGCTGCGTCAGTGCCCTCCCTCAGTCCCTCCCACAAGGGGAGGGAGGTTTAAGGTGACCGCCTGGGGCGCGGGCCCTCTCTCAATCTCCCCCAGAGAGACCTTTGCGCAACCGGGGGCGCGGGCTCCGGCAAGGTCGCGCGGCCCCCGCCGCCTTCCCCCTCCGACGCGCCTGACGGCGCGCACCCTCTTTCAGTTTCCCCCATAGAGGGGGAAAGGCCGGAGGGGACGGGCGATTCGCGAGGCGCCCCTACGGGAGGGGACGTTCCGCGGCGCAGTTATGCAAGGGTCTCCAGAAGGGGAGAGGTTTAAGGTGACCGCCCTGGGCTAGGCGCCGGTGGGCGCCGCCTCCGGCTCCTTTTCGCCGTGGAGGGCGACGCCGTCGGCCTTGAGGGCGTTTTCCATGGCGGCGATGGCGACCTCGATCTGGTCGTCGTCGGGCTTGCGGGTGGTGAGCTTTTGGAGCGCGACGCCGGGGGCGATCAGCATGCGGGCGACGGCCCAGTCGCCATGGGCGGCGTTGAAGCGGATGATCTCGTAGCTGACGGCGGCGATCACCGGCACGAGCACGACCCGCGACAGGACCAGCAGCCAGAGCTCGGGGCGTCCCAGGAAGGTGAAGGCCAGGATCGAGACGATGATGACGATCATCAGGAAGGCGGTCCCGCAGCGGGGGTGCTCCTTGGGGTGTTTCCTAATTGCGTCGACCTGTAGGGGGTCGCCGTGCTCGTGGGCGGCGATGGTCATGTGCTCGGCGCCGTGGTAGGCGTAGACGCGGCGCATGTCGGGCATGAAGCCGATGGCCCAGACGTAGCCGATGAAGATGACGAAGCGCAGGCCGCCCTCGGCGAGGTTGCTCAGGATGGCGCTGTCGACGAGCCGCTCGACCCCGACCGACGCGAACAGCGGGATGAGGAAGAAGACGACGATGGCGATGGCGAGCGCGATGGCGAGCATCAGGGCCTGCGACCAGCCCGACATCTCCTCGTCTTCCTTGCCCTCCTCCTCCATGGCGGCGTTGGCGGAGAACATCAGGGCCTTCATGCCGAGGATGAGGGTCTCGACGAGGACGATGATGCCGCGGACGAGGGGCACGTTGCGCATCCAGCCGGTGTAGAACGACGACAGGGCCTCGCAGCGGGTGCGGACCTCGCCGTTGGGTCGCCGCACCGCGACGGAGACGTTCTCGCGGCCGCGGATCATGACGCCCTCGATGACCGCCTGGCCGCCGTAGTTGAAGGGTTTGGGCGTCGCCCCTACGCAAAAGGAGCGAGACTCGCCCGCTCCTTTGGTTTCCTCACGAATGGTGGGTACTCCGCGCCTATTGCAGGCCGTAGCGCCTCTTGAACCGCTCGACGCGCCCCTCGGTGTCGATGATGCGCTGCTCGCCGGTGAAGTAGGGGTGGCAGGAGCTGCACACCTCGATCTTCAGGACGGGCTTCGTCGAGCGCGTTTCCCAGGTCTTGCCGCAGGCGCACTCGACCCGCGCCTCGACGTATTCGGGATGGATGCCGGTCTTCATGATGTCTGTCCCTGTTCGATTCCCTAGCCGACCGGGTAGACGCTGACCCTGCGGCGGATTGGGGTGAAGGGCTCGTACTTCTTGAAGGTGTCGTACTTGACCTTGCCGTCGATCTTGGCCCAGAGGGTGAAGTCGCTGCCGCGGCGCACGTTGTCGCCGGGGTGGATCTTGGTGCCGCGCTGGCGTACCAGGATGCTGCCGGCGGTGACGACCTGGCCGTCGTAGATCTTCACGCCGAGCCGCTGCGACTGGCTGTCGCGGCCGTTTCGGCTGGTACCCGATCCCTTTTTGTGTGCCATGGTGGGTGTCCCTCGGGGGTTACTCGGCCTTCGCTATGGCGCCGCCCGGGGTCTCGATCTCCTGGATCGAAATCCTGGCGAACCGCTGACGGTGTCCCTTCTTGCGCCGGTACCGGATCTTGGGCTTGTACTTGAAGACGAGGATCTTCTTCGCCCGGCCTTCCTCCTCCACCTTCGCCACGACGCGGGCGCCGTCGACGTAAGGGGCGCCGACGGAGACGTCGCCCTCGTGGCTGACCACGAGCACGTCGTCGAAGTTGACGGTGTCGCCGGGCTCGTGGTCCTTCATCCGCTCGACGTCGATGACGTCGCCGGGGGCCACGCGGTACTGCTTACCGCCGGTCTGGATAATCGCGTAGCTGGACATGGAAAGGAAGCCCGCTCGGGGCCATCGGAACTGCAACCCTTAGATTCTATCGGCGTCCTGGGGGAGTGTCAACGGAAGCGGGGGCCGTCCGCGGGCGCGCGCGCGTTGACGCTTGTGGCGCCCCGTCCTTAAGATGGCGGTTGGTTCCGAGACGGGTTTCGCATAGGGGGGACAGGTGTACGACACCAGTGAACTCAGCGACAAGGCGGCAATTGTCGGTATCGGCGAGACGACGTACTCGCGCAAGTCGGGGATGAGCAACCTCACCCTGCAATTGACCGCCTGCATGCGGGCGATCGAGGACGCGGGGATCAAGCCGAGCCAGATCGACGGCATCCTGCCCCAGGCGGCGGGGGCGACGTCGGAGGACTTCGCGACGAACCTCGGCGTCAAGGACCTGAAATTTTCGGCGGCGATCAACATGGGGGGCGCGAGTCCGTGCGCCGCGCTGCAGAACGGGGTCCTCGCCGTCACCTCCGGCGTCTGCGACTACGTCCTGCTCGTGTCGGGGCGGAACGGCTACTCCGGGGCGCGGACTGCCCAGTCGCTCGCCGCCGGCGGGCTGCAGGGGCCTATGCGGGCCATGGGCGAGTTCGAGTACATCTACGGCCTCGTCGCGCCCATGCTGTGGTACGGCCCCATGGCGCGGAAGCATATGGAGACCTACGGCACGACGAGCGAGCAGTTCGGCGAGGTCTCCGTCGCCATGCGGAAGCATGCGTCGATGCAGGGCAACGCGCAGATGAAGGACCCGATCACGCTGGAGGACCACCAGAACTCGCCGATGCTGGCCGACCCATTCCGTCTGCTCGACTGCTGCCTGCAGACCGACGGCGCGGCGGCGTGCGTGATCACGCGGGCCGACCGGGCGAAAGACCTGCCCAACAAGCCGGTCTACATCAGCGGCTTCGGCGAAGCCCACCCCGACTCACCGAGCTCGATCACGCAGCGTCCCGACATGACCACCTTCGGCATCGCCAAGCTCGCGCCCCGCGTCTTCGGCATGGCGGGCATCACTCCCCAGGACATCGACGTGGCGCAGATCTACGACTGCTTCACCTTCACCGTCATCAACCAGCTCGAAGACCTCGGTTTCTGCAAGAAGGGCGAGGGCGGCGGCTTTGTCGAAGGCGGGCGGATCCAGATCGGCGGCGATTTGCCGATCAACACCCACGGCGGCCTGCTTTCCCAGGGGCACATCATGGGGATGAACCACGTCATCGAGGGCGCCAAGCAGATCCGTGGATCGAGCGACGTGCAGGTGGAAGGCGCCGAGCACTGCCTCGTGAGCGGCTACGGCGACTTCGGCGACGGCGCGCTCGCCATCTTCAGGGGGAACTGATGTCCATCCCGACCAGCGACTATAAGAAGCCGATTCCCAGGCCGACGGAGGACACCCAGCCGTTCTGGGACTTCTGCAAGAAGCACGAGCTCCGCTTCCAGCAGTGCTCCGACTGCGGCACGTTCCGTCACTATCCGCGCCCGCTCTGCCCGGAGTGCCCCTCGTTCAACTTCGAATGGGTCCAGGTGGCCCCGAAGGCGACGGTGCACTCGTGGGTCACCGCGCACCGGCCTTTCCACCCCGGCTTCGCCGGCGAGATGCCGCTCCCGATCGTGATCGCCGACGTGGACGAGGCGCCGGGCGTGCGGCTCATGGGCAACTTCATGGACGGCACGGGCCCGGACGACCTGTCGATCGGCATGGCCGTCGAGGTGGCCTTCGACGACGTCACGGAGGACTGGACGCTGCCCAAGTTCAAGCGGACATAAGCCCCCGCAGCGGCTTAATTGACAGGTTTGGGGGCCTGTGCTAGTTTCTACCCTCGTTAGCCGATGTATCCTGCTCCGGCGCTGTCCGGGCGGGGCATTGGCCGACCGGGTGAGGAGGTCTCAATGACCAGCCTGTTGGAACGGATCGACGCACCCCAAGATCTCAAGCCGCTCTCGCACGACGAGCTCGCCCAAGTAGCGAAAGAGGTGCGGGAGACCATCATCTCCGTGATCACCGAGCGCGGAGGGCACCTGGCCTCGAACCTGGGCGTCGTCGAGCTCACCCTGGCCCTCCATCGCGCCTTCGACAGCCCCGTCGACCGCATCGTGTGGGACACGACAAACCAGTGCTACACGCACAAGCTGGTGACGGGCCGGCGCGACGAGTTCAAGAACATCCGCCTCGAAGGCGGCCTGTCCGGGTTCGGCGAGCCCAGCGAGAGCGACCACGACACGCTCGCGGCGGGGCATGCCGGCACCGGCCTCTCCATTGCCCTTGGCATCGCGGAGGGCGCGGCCATCCGGAAGGAAGGCTCCTGGACCATCGCGGTCGTCGGCGACGGCGCGATGACCTCCGGATCGAGCTTCGAGGCGCTGAACAACATCGCGCACCTCAATCCGGAGCACCTGGTCATCATCTTCAACGACAACGGGATGTCGATCTCGGAGAACGTCGGCTTCCTGACCAACTGGCGCAGGCGTGTGATCAGCCATCCCGAGTACCGCGCAATGATCGACCGCGCGCGGCAGTTCTCGAAACGGCTGCCCACCGGCGAGGCGCTCTACCGCATCGCCCAGAGGTTCAGAGACGGCCTCGAAGGGTTCATGCTGCCCACGACGTTCTGGACCGAGATGGGTTTCAACTACCTGCGCCCCGTCGACGGGCACGACTTCCGGCAGCTCGAGCAGACGCTCCAACAGGTCAAGAACTCCAAGGGATCCGTCTCCCTGGTCCACGTGATCACCCACAAGGGCCGCGGCTACGAGCCCGCCGAGGTCGACCCCGTCAAGTTCCACCAGCCGAGCTCGCCCTTAGGGTCGGGCACCGGCGCGCCCACCTACTCGAAGGTGTTCGCCCAGACCCTGACCCGGATCATGGGCGACGACCAGTCGGTCGTCGGCATCAGCGCGGCCATGCTGGAAGGCACCGGCCTCGTCGAGGTGCAGGCGGAGTACCCCGACCGCGTCTTCGACGTCGGCATTGCCGAGCAGCACGCCGTGAGCATGGCGGCCGGCATGGCTGCCAATGGCCTGTCGCCGTTCGTCTCGATCTACTCGACCTTCCTCCAGCGAGCGTTCGACCAGGTCGTCCACGACGTCTGCCTGCAGGACCTGCCCGTGACGCTCATCGCCGACCGCGCCGGCATCGTCGGCGAGGACGGCAAGACGCACCACGGCGCCTTCGACATTTCCTACCTCCGGTGTCTGCCGAACGCCGTCGTCGCCGCGCCTATGGACGAAAACGAGCTGCAGCACCTGGTCTACACCGCCTACAAGCACGAGGGGCCCTTCGCCATCCGCATCGCACGCGGGGCAGGCGTCGGCGTGCCCCTGGACGAGGAGCTACGCGAGCTGCCGCTGGGCAAGGGAGCCGCCGTCCGCGAGGGCAGCGACGTCGTCATTTTCGGGCTCGGCAAATCGGTGCAGATGGCCGTGGAGGCCGCCGAACGGCTCGAAGCCGACGGCATCTCCTGCGCCGTGGTGAACCCCCTCTTCGTGAAGCCCCTCGACGTCGATTTGCTGCTGGAATGGGCCCGCCGCGTGCCCCGCATCTTGACCGTCGAGGAGAACGTGCTGGCCGGCGGGTTCGGAGCGGCCGTCCTTGAAGAACTGGCCGCGGCGGGCGTCGAGGACGTCGCCGTCCACCGGATCGGCATACCCGACTCCTTCGTGGAGCACGGCACCGCCGACGCCCAGCGCCGCCGGTTGGACCTCGACGCCGAGGGGATCGCGGCTCAAGTTCGAAAGGTCTTCTTCAGCGACGGAGCGAAGTCGGCGGCCAAACCTCCGCAAGAGGCCGCGGCGAGCGGCTAGGAGGCGACGACCACCGGCATGCCCACCACCATGCGCATTCCCGACGTCTTCACCCGCTACCGCCCCGCGGTGGACGCCGGACTGCGCAGCGCGCTCGACGAGGATTCGGCGCTGTTCGGCATGCTCCGCTACCACATGGGATGGACCGACGAGTCCGGCGACCCGATCGAGGCCAACAGCGGCAAGGCGGTCCGCCCCGCGCTCTGTCTGTTCAGCGCCGAGTCGGTCGGCGGCTCGGTGGAGCAGGCCCTCCCCGCCGCCGTCGCCATCGAGCTGATCCACAACTTCTCGCTCGTCCACGACGACATCCAGGACGGCGATACGCAGCGGCGGCACCGCCCCACCGTATGGAGCCTCTGGGGCATCAGCCACGGACTCAATGCCGGAGCCGCCATGAACGTCGCGGCCAACCTCGCGGCCCTCGACCGGCCCAATGGACCCTCGGCGGAGACCGCGCTGCGGGTGAGCCGTATCCTGACGCATGCCTGCGCCGAGATGATCGCCGGACAGGTACTCGACGTCAGCTTCGAGCAGCGGCCGCGGGTCAGCGTCGACGACTATCTGACCATGATCGGAAAGAAGACCGGCGCCTTGCTGGAGGCGTCGCTCCACATGGGCGCCGTCATCGGCTCAGACGACGAGGAGACCATCGAGGCGATGCGCTCCCTGGGCCAGGGGCTCGGCCTTCTTTTCCAGGTCCGGGACGACATGCTCGGCGTCTGGGGGAAGGAAGAGGACACGGGCAAGCCCAAGGCGAGCGACATCCACCGGCGCAAGAAGTCGCTGCCCATCGTCTACGCGCTCAACGCCGCCGAGGGCGACTCCCGCGAGCGCCTGCGCCAGATCTACGACACCGACCGCCCGCTGACCGACGATGACGTTGCCGAGGTCTTCGGCGTCCTCGACGACCTGAAGGCCGATGCCTTCTGCCGCGACTTGGCCGAGACGCACGCGGCCCGCAACTACCAGGCGGTCGACTCCATCGAAATCAGCCCCGAAGCCCGCGCCGAGTGCCGCGAGCTGACCCAATTCTTGCTCGAACGAGACTACTAGGAATGGAACGATGAGCGTCCCCGCCTCACAGGCCATGGCCGTCACGATGTACGTCCTGAAGCAGAAGCTTCTGCGGAGGAAGCGCTATCCGCTGGTGCTGATGCTCGAGCCCCTCTTCCGTTGCAACCTGGCGTGCGCGGGGTGCGGCAAGATCCAGTACCCGCCGCAGCTGCTGAAGAAGAGCATGCCCGCCGAGCAGGCGCTTGCCGCCGCCGACGAGTGCGGCGCGCCGATGGTGAGCATCGCCGGTGGCGAGCCCCTGATGCACCCGGAGATCGGGGAGATCGCCGCCGGGCTCGTCGAGCGCAAGAAGTACGTCTACCTCTGCACCAACGCGATCCTGCTGGAGCAGCGGCTCGACGAGGGCATCTTCACTCCCTCGGACTACTTCAGCTTCAGCGTCCACCTGGACGGGATTGAGGAAGACCACGACGAGGCGGTCTGCCGCGACGGCGTCTACGAGCAGGCCGTCGCGGGCGTCCGCGCCGCCCTCGACCGCGGCTTCCGGGTCACGACCAACACCACGCTGTTCGACAACGCGAACCCGCTGCGCGTCCGCGATTTCTTCGACGAGATGACCGCGCTGGGCGTCGACGGCATGATGCTGTCGCCGGGGTACAGCTACTCAAAGGCGCCCGATCAGGAGCATTTCCTGCGGCGGGAGCGGACCCACAGCCTCTTCCGCGACATTCTCAGCGACCGCAAGCGGGAGTGGCGCTTCAACCAGTCGCCGCTCTTCCTGCAGTACCTCATGGGCAAGCAGGACTTCGAGTGCACGCCCTGGGGGAATCCGCTCTACAACGTCTTCGGCTGGCAGCGCCCCTGCTATCTGCTCCAGGAAGGCTATGCGCCCACGTTCCAAGACCTCATGGACGATACGGGCTGGGACGAGTACGGGCGGGCCAGCGGCAACCCCAAGTGCCGCGACTGCATGGTGCATTCCGGCCACGAGCCGACGGCGGTCAACGCCATGTTCACGCCGAAGGGAATGAAGGACGCGGTCGCGGCGATGGTGACCGGCAAGCTGTAGCGCACAGTCAAAGCGAAGTGGAGCCGTTCGATGAGCGAAGAGAGCCTGGAGGGATGGGTCCCGGAAATCGGGCCAGACCTCACCCTTGAGCAGGTGATCGACCACGCCTTCGACTACCGGGGGAACACCACCCTCGTGTTGGCCGACGGCGAGGAGCGGGTCGCCTACGTCTCCAACCGAGACGCCTCGGCGGCCGAGCCGTTCGTCCAGATTTTCGACGAGGCGGGCGAGGGGCCCATCACCATCCCCTACGCCGACATCCGCACCATCAGGTTCACCGGCAAGGACACCGCCGCGGGAAAGAGTTGGGAGGCTTGGGTCAAGCGCAAGGCGGCCGAGAAGCTGGCCGCGCAAGAGGGAGGCCGGTAGCCGATGCTCGTCTTCATTGGTGCGGTGCGCCGTGAGATCGCCGGCCTCGAGCCGTTGGTGAGCGACCCGGAGACGGAACGGTTCGGCTCCGCCGTCGTGGTGGAGGGGACGGCCGACGGACGTCCCGTGGCCCTGATCCGCAGCGGCATCGGCCGGGAGCGGTCGGAGTCGGCGGTGCGCGACCTTCTGCTCGCCCATGTCCGGCCCCGCGCCATCGTTTCGCTCGGTTTCGCGGGCGGCGTCGCTCCCGACGTCTACGGCGGCGACCTCGTCGTGCCCCGGACGATTCGCGGCTTGGACTACTCGGGCGCGCTGGACGGCGCCATCACGCCCGACCCATACCTGTTCGACTCGGCGCTCGAAGCCCTCGAAGACGAGTTCGTCGCGGTGCATACGGACGAGGTCGTCACCTTGCCGGAAACGCTCTTCACGTTGGAGCAGAAGGAGCAGTTCGCCCCGTCGCCGCGCACGAAGGCGGTCGACATGGAGAGCTACTGGATTGGCAAGCTGGCACTAGAGGCACGCATCCCCTTCCTGGCGGTGCGCGCCATCTCCGACGAGACGGAAGACGCCCTCCCCGACTACCCCCGCTTTCTCGACGACATGGGCGAGGTGCGCCCCCTCGCCGCGGCCCGCTACTACGCGACGCATCCCTGGCACATCTTTGAAGCGCCGCGGCTGGCGGTGAACGCGAGGAAAGGAGCAAGGAACCTCGCCGTCTTTGGGGAGACCTTCATCAAGAAGGTCTACCGGGCGGCGCCGGTGGTGACATGAAGGCGGCCGTCACCGGGGCCACCGGATTCATCGGGGGCAACCTGGTGCGAGAGCTCCTCGACCAGGGGGCTTCGGTCCGGGCGATGGTACGGCCGGGGAGCGACCAAAGAGCAATCGAAGGGTTGAACGTGGAGATAGCCGAAGCGGACCTGCTGGGTGAGGAAGAGCCGATGCGGCGAGCGCTGAGCGGGTGCGACGCGCTGTTCCACGTCGGCGCGCTCTACGCCTACTGGCCGCCGGACCACAACCTCGCCTACCGGACCAATGTCGAGGGCACGAGGAAGATCTTGAGCGCGGCGGGCAAGGCGGGCGTCAAGCGCGCCGTCCACACCAGCTCGTCGGCGGCTATCGGTCTGCCAAGGGACGGCTCACCGGGCACCGAGGAGACGCCAGTCGATACGCGCGCGCTTCTCGCGGGCTACAAGCGCTCGAAGTATCTGTCCGAGCTGGAAGCGCTGAAGGCCGGCATGAACGGCTTGGAGACGGTGATCGTGAACCCGACCACGCCGGTCGGACCGGGCGATGTAAAGCCCACGCCGACGGGCAGGATCATCGTCGACTTTTTGAAGCAGCGGATGTTCGGCTACCTGGAGACGGGGCTCAACCTCGTCCACGTGGGCGACGTCGCCAAGGGGCACGTCCTGGCCTACCAGAAGGGCAAGCCGGGACACCGCTACATCCTCGGCAACCGGAACATGACGCTGCGCGAGATCTTCCAGACCCTGGCCCGCATCACCGGCCTGAAGCCGCCGAAGGTCCGCATCCCCTACTGGCTGGCCTTGGCCTTTTCCCATGCGGACGAGGTAGTCGAGGGGCGCCTGCTCCGCCGTGCGCCGCGGGCCACCACGGCCGAGGTGCAGCTCGCCAAGAAGCGGATGTTCTTCGATGCCGCGAAGGCGCGGGCGGAGCTCGGCCTTCCGCAAACCCCAGTCGATACCGGTCTCGCCGAAGCCGTCGGCTGGTTCCGGGAGCATGGCTACGCATGATCTCTTCCACCCAGAGAACACAAGTTGCCAACCATACGCCACACAGGAACGGGACGGCGCCGCGCCTGGGCGCCATTCCGTTTGCCGAAAAGCTCGACAGGACCATCGACCGCGCCGTCGGGCACCTCTTCGACCTGCAATATGACGACGGCTACTGGTGGGGCGAGCTTGAGGCCAACTGCGCCATCCACGCGGAGTACCTGCTGCTCACGCACTTCATGGACCTGCCCGATCGCGAGCGCTGGCGCAAGATCGCCAACTATCTGAAGCAGATGCAGCTCGAGGACGGCGGGTGGCCGATCTGGTACGGCGGCCCCAGCGACCTCAGCATCGCGGTCGAATGCTACTTCGCGATGAAGCTCGCCGGCGAGCCGTATGACGACCCGGCTCTCGTCAAGGCCCGCGAGTTCATCCTTTCCAAGGGCGGCGTCCCCGAAACCCGGGTCTTCACCAAGATGTGGCTTGCCCTCTTCGGCCAGTGGGAGTGGGAGGCCACGCCGGTGCTGCCCGTCGAGATCATGCATCTCCCGGCATGGTTCCCGCTGAACATCTACGAATTCGCCAGCTGGGCGCGGGGCACCATCGTGGCCTGCACCATCCTGATGACGGAGAAGCCGCTCCGGAGCGTGCCGGAGTGGGCCAACATCGACGAGCTCTACCCCGATGGGCGGGAGAAGACGGAATACACGTTCGGCAAGAATGGGAGGCTGCTGAGCACGGGGACGTTCTTCAAGGCCGTGGACCGCGCCCTGCGACTGCTGGAATGGCGTCCTTTCCGTACGGTGCGCACCCCCTTCAAGAACTCCGCGCTAAAGAAGGCCGAAGAGTGGATCGTCAGACGCCAGGAAGAGGATGGGTCGTGGGGCGGCATCCAGCCGCCGTGGGTCTACTCGCTGATGGCCCTCCGCACCGTCGGCTACGACAACGACCACCCCGTCATCCAGAAGGGCCTCAACGGGTTCGACGGCTTTGCGCGGGAGACGGACGACACCTTCCGCACCGAGCCCTGCATCTCGCCGGTGTGGGACACCTGCCTCGCGATGATTGCCCTGCAGGAGGCCGATGTGCCGGTCGACGACCCGCGGATGGCCAAGGCGGCGGAATGGCTCCTTGACGAGCAGATCCTCGAATACGCCGGCGACTGGCAGGTGAAGCGTCCCGACCTGAAGCCCGGGGGCTGGGCGTTCGAGTTCGCCAACGACGTTTATCCCGACATCGACGACACGGCGATGGTGATGATCGCGCTCCACAACATGGGGCGGCACGGAGACCCGCGTATGGAACACGCGCTGGAGCGGAGCCGGGACTGGCTCGAAGGGATGCAGAGCAAGAACGGCGGATGGGCATCCTTCGACGCCGACAATCTGAAGCGGTGGGTCTCCACCATTCCGTTCTGCGACTTCGGCGAAGTGGTCGACCCCCCCAGCGAGGACGTCACGGCCCACGTGCTAGAAATCTTGGGACGCATGGGCTATAACACCTCTCGGGAGAGCGTCAACGCAGGTCTCGACTTTCTGAAGGAGACCCAGGAAATCGACGGCTCGTGGTGGGGCCGATGGGGCGTGAACTACATTTACGGACTTGGGGCGGTGCTCCCCGCGCTGAAGCACATCGGCGAGGACATGGACCAGCCCTACATAAGGAAGGCCTTGGACTGGATCGTCGCGCACCAGCGCGAGGACGGCGGTTGGGGCGAAGGGGTGGAGACCTACATCGACCCCTCGCTGCGCGGCAAGGGGCCGAGCACGAAGTCGCAGACCGCGTGGGCGCTCCTGGGCCTGATCGCCGGGGGCCGGGCGGAGACGGAGAGCGTGAAGCGCGGCGTCGACTACCTGGTCCGCAGCCAGCAGGACGACGGCTCGTGGGACGAGCCGGAGTTCACCGGCACCGGCTTCCCCCGCGACTTCATGATCAACTACCACCTCTACCGCAACTACTGGCCGCTCATGGCGCTCGGGCAGTACCGCCGGGCCATTCGCGCCGCCCGGAGGAACGTCCGTAGCCAGGGCTAAGAGCGAGAAACGGGTGCTGCCCATGGCGCAGTCCTCGCCGCCGGCGAGCGCCGTGAACGGCCACGCCTCGCGGCGCCGGCTGTCGAAGGTCGCCATGGTCGGCGGCGTGGCCATCGGCGGGATGAACCCCATCGTGGTCCAGTCGATGACCGACACCGACACTGCCGACGTCGAGGCCACGACGGCGCAGGTGAAGCTGCTGGCCGACGCGGGCAGCGAGATGGTGCGGGTGACGGTCAACAACGACGACGCGGCCCGCGCCGTGCCCGAAATCCGGAAACGCCTTGACGCTCAGGGCTGCTTCGTCCCACTTATCGGCGACTTCCACTTCATCGGACACCGGCTGCTGCGGGACCATGCCGACTGCGCCAAGACGCTGGCGAAGTTCCGCATCAACCCAGGCAACGTGGGGCGCGGCCCGCGTCACGACGAGAATTTCCGCGCCTTCATCGAGGTGGCCCGCGACCTGAACAAGCCGGTGCGCATCGGGGTGAACGCAGGCAGCCTCGACCCCGACATCCTGGCACGCCGCATGGACGAGAACTCGCGCCTTCCCAACCCCGCCGACGGCGACACCGTCGAACGGGCGGCGCTCGTGGAGAGCGCCATCGAGAGCGCGGCGGCGGCGGTCGATCTCGGCCTGCCGGAAGAGAACATCATCATTTCGTGCAAGGTGTCGCGGCTGCCCCAGATGGTCGAGGCCTACCGCGAGATCGCGGCGCAGTGCGACTTCCCCCTCCACCTGGGCCTCACTGAGGCCGGCATGGGGACCAAGGGGATCGTGGCGACGACCGCCGCGCTCTCCGTCCTGCTTTACGACGGTATCGGCGACACGATCCGGTCGAGCCTGACCCCGGAGCCCGGAGGCGACCGCGCCCGCGAGGTGCGTCTCTGCCAGGAGATTCTTCAGGCGCTGCATCTCCGTTCCTTCCGCCCCGCCGTCACCGCCTGTCCCGGCTGCGGCAGGACGACCTCGACGCTGTTCCGCGAGCTCGCCCGCGACATTCAGGTGCACCTCGACGAGAAGATGCCGGTGTGGCGGGGCAAGTACGCCGGCGCCGAGACGCTGACGGTGGCGGTCATGGGCTGCGTGGTGAACGGGCCCGGCGAGTCCCGCGCCGCCAATATCGGCATCTCCCTGCCCGGCAGCGGCGAGGCGCCGCGGGCGCCGGTCTTCGTCGACGGCGAGCGCCGGACTTTCCTGGAAGGCGCGACGATCGCCGACGATTTCATCGGGATGGTCGAGGACTACGTGGAGCGGCGCTGGGGCGGCGCGTAGCCGTTACCGGCACCGCCGAGACCGGCGCTGCGATGGCTGCCGACTCCCTCCCAACCGTCCCCGAGGCCTACGAGGCCTGCCGCGCCCTGGTGCGTGAGCGGGCCACCAACTTCTACTACGCCTTTCTTCCCTTGCCGCCGCCCAAACGGCGGGCGATCTATGCGGCCTACGCCTTCAGCCGCGCCTGCGACGATTACTCCGACGAGCCGCTGCCGCTTGAAGAGAAGCGCAGCCTGCTCGAGGAGCACCGCCGCCGCCTCCACGAGACCTACGAGGGCCGTCCCTGCGACGCCACGTTCGTGGCGCTCTGGGACGCGGCGCAGCGCTACGCCATTCCGCGCGAGTACTTCGACAGCCTGATCGACGGCGTGGTGATGGACCTGACCATCAACCGCTACGAGACCTTCGACGACCTGCGCCGCTACTGCTACCACGTCGCCTCGGTGGTAGGGTTGATCTGCATCGAGATCTTCGGCTACCGCGGCGACCGCGCCAAGGAGTACGCCATCGACCTCGGCATCGCCATGCAGCTCGTCAACATCATGCGCGACGTGAAAGAGGACGCCGAGCGGGACCGCATCTACCTGCCGCAGGAGGAGCTACGCCGGTTCGACTACAGCGAGGCCGACCTCATGGCGGGCGTGGTCAACGGCCCCTTCGTCGATCTGATGCGCTTCCAGGCCGAGCGGGCGCGGGAGCATTTCCGAAGCGGCGGGATGCTCCTTCCGCTGGTGCCCACGCGCTCGCGAGTCTGCCCCGCCGTGCTGCGCGCGCTCTACTCG
Organism: Dehalococcoidia bacterium; assembly: GCA_034421515.1. Taxonomy (GTDB): domain Bacteria; phylum Chloroflexota; class Dehalococcoidia; order SHYB01; family SHYB01; genus DAOUKH01. The sequence continues at coordinate 29,417 of DAOUKH010000074.1, read as the reverse complement.
AAAGTCCTGCGCCGGATCGAGGCGAACGGCTACGACGTGTTCAGCGAGCGGGCCGCCCTCTCGACCGGCGGCAAGCTGCTCACCGTCCTGCAGACGTGGAGCGGCGTCGTGGCCCGGAGCCTGCTCCCATGGCGGTGAACGGGGCGCTGATCCTCGCGCCCTTCGACCCCGCCGGGCTCGACCGCCTCCGCGCCGCAGGGCTCGACGTCACCTACGAAAGCTGGCTCGACACCGGTGAGCTTTGTGACCCCGAGGACCTTGGCCGCAGGCTCGACGCGGAGGGCAAGGGGTACGTCGTCGTCGAGGCGGACTTCGTGTTCGAGGAGACGATGGACTTGGCCCCCGGCCTCAAGCTCGTGGGGATCTGCCGAAACGCCCTTAACCACGTCGACATCGACGCTGCGACGGAGCGGGGCGTGCTGGTGGTCAACACGCCGGGCCGCAACGGAGCGGCGGTCGCAGAGCTCACGATCGGCCTGATGCTCGGTCTGGCGCGGCGCTTCCCCGCCGCCGACGCCTGGGTGCACGGCCGCAAGTGGTCCGACCCGGCGGCCGGCTATGCCGAGTTCCGGGGCGCGGAGATTCAAGGCAAAGCCGTCGGCATCATCGGGCTGGGCGCGATCGGACGGATGGTCGCCGAGCGGCTCTCCGGCTTCGGCGCGTCGCTCGTTGCCGCCGACCCCTACGTCGACCCCAAGGCGGCGGCCCGGCTCGGCGTGCGGCTCATTTCATTGGAGGAACTGCTCGCGGTCTCCGACTACGTGCTCGTCCACGTGCCTCCCGGCGAGTCGACGCTCGGCCTTATCGGCGAGCGCGCCCTCGACGCTATGAAGCGGACGGCCTTCCTCGTCAACGTCTCAGCCTCCGGTGTCGTCGACGAAGCGGCGCTGGCCGCCGCGCTGCGCGGGGGCGTCATCGCCGGCGCGGCCCTCGATGTCTTCGACGGCCACCCGCTGCCGGAGTCGAGTCCGCTGCTCGATCTGGACAACGTGATCCTCACGCCGCACATCGGCGGCTCGACCCATGAGACCATCGAACGCCAGTCGGCCATGATCGTGGAGGACATTCTGCGCGTCGAGGCCGGTGAGCGGCCCGAGCGACTGGTAAACTCCGCGGCATGGGACCGGCGGCGCACCTGAGACGCGCACCGGCGGCGCGCTCTGCCGGACGACCGCGCTGCGTCGCCGCGATCGACCTGGGCGGCTCGTCGATTCGCGCCGGCCTGTTTGACGAGCGGGGCCGGCTCCTGGCCCTGCGCTCCCGTCCGCACCGCTTCACCGGGGGCGATGTCGGCGCCGGTTTCGCCCGTGACCTCGACGCGGATGCCGTATGGCGGGCCGCCGCCGCTTGTCTGCGTGGAGCGCTGCGCGACGCGGGCGTCCGCGCCGGTGACGTCGAGGCCGTAGCGGCGACGGGGCAACGCCATGGGTTGGCCCTGGTTACGGACGATAGGCGGACGCTCTATCTGGGGTTGACCTCCGAGGCGCGGGCCTTCTTTCACGGCCAGGCGATTGAGGAGGAACATGGGGACGAGATCTATGCTACGACGGGGCATCTGCCCGCGCTGATCGCCGCTCCGGCGAAGGTGCGCTGGTTGGCGGAGTCGCTGCCCGATTTCGACCAAGCGCGGCGCGTGCTGACGCTCGACGGCTGGCTCGCGCACCGGCTGAACGGCGAGGCCGCCATGACGCCGGCGGGCGGGATCGTGATCGGCCTTGTCGACCTCCGAAGCTGCGAGTGGGCGACCGGTCTTCTTGACCGTCTGAAGTTTCCCCGCGACCTCCTGCCCGCGCTCGCGGCGCCGGGGTCGGTGATCGGCGAGGTGTCGCCACGAGCGGCGCGCGAAACCGGACTGGCGGCGGGGACGCCGGTGGTCGCCGCCGGCCCCGACACGGAGTGCGGGCTGCTCGGTATGGGTGCGGCTACCACTGGAGCGGCGGGCGTGCTCGCCGGCAGCACTGCACCCGTCCAGATGGTGCTGGACCGGCCCGCGCTCGACGCCGAGCGCCGCGCCTGGACCGGCGCGCACGTGGTTGATGACTGTTGGGTGGTCGAAAGCGGGGCGACGGACGCGGGCGGCGCGGTGACGTGGTTGGCCGAACTCGTGCTCGGCGGCGACGGCGCGATGCGTTCGTTTGACCGGGCGGCGTCGAAGGCGCCGGTGGGAAGCGCGGGTGCGCTGGCCTTCCTGGGACCGCGCCAAGCCGACGCCTCCGACCTTGGTCCCCGCTGGGGCGGCCTACTTTTTACTACGCCGCTGGCGGCTTCCGGAGTGGGTCGCGGCGAGCTCTTTCGCGCCGCTCTGGAGAACGCGGCCTACGCTATTCGGGCCAACGTCGAGCAGATCGAGCGCGTGGCGGGTCAGGGGCCGGAGACCATCGCCGTCGGCGGCGGGCTCACGGCAAGCCGGACGTTCCGCCGCATCCTGGCCGACGTCCTTGGGTCGCCGGTGCGGATTGGGGCGACGGAGGCGACGGCCTTGGGCGCGGCCGTCTGCGCCGCCGTAGGGGCGGGCTGGTACGCCGGCCTTCCCGCGGCGGCGCGGCGTATGACGGGCGGAGGGCGGACGCTGAAGCCCGACGCCGGGGCCGCGTTGGAGTACGACGCGCACTACCGGCGGTGGCTCGGCATGGCGCGGCATCTGGAGCAAGCCGCCGATCTTCTGTGAACGTACTATGCTAGGAGCGCGAGATTGACCCTCTTCCGAGGGGCGTGAAGATGGACGAAGAGATCGTAACCGACCGGTTCCGCGCCGAGCGGCGGGCCGTCGTCGAGGCGGCACGCGAGATGGCCGACAAGGGGCTCGTGGTCGGCTCGGCGGGCAACGTGAGCATGCGCGTGCGGGGCGAGGAGATGCTGGCCATCACGCCGAGCCGCAAGCCCTATCAGGAGCTCGGGGCGGAGGATATCCAGATCATCGACTTCGAGGCCGGGCCGGTCGAGGGCGACGCCCTCCCCTCGGTCGAGAGTCTCGTGCACATCGGCGTCTACCGCGCACGGGACGATGCCGGGGCGGTGGTGCATACGCATTCGGTCTACGCCAGCGCGTTGGCCGTGGCCCATCGCCCGCTGCCGCCGGTGGTCGACGAGATGATCACGTCGCTCGGCGGCGAGATACCGGTCACCGAGTATGCTTTTCCCAGCACGGAGGAGCTTGCGGAGCGGGTGGCCGAGGGCGTCTCCGAGCGGAACGCCGTCCTCGTCGCCAACCACGGTGTCGTGGGCTTGGGCAAAGACCCCCGTGCCGCGCTGACGGCTTGTGAACTCGTGGAGCGGGCCGCGAAGATCTACGTGTTGGCCACGCTGCTCGGCGGGGCGCACTCCCTGCCCCCCGACGTCGTTGACGCGGAGATGGCGCTCTTTAGCATGATGCGTGACGCATCGAAGGAAGGTTAGCAACCATGAAGGTCCCCAGCTTTCTCCTCAAGCGGCTCTACGTGAAGGGGAGCCTGCGGAACACGGACGACGGCTTCGAGTTCCGCCTCTCGAATACCCTGGGCTCGGGCTATGCCCAGGCCATCAGCCCCGTGCGCGTGGACGGCGAGGAGCTTCCCGCGGAGCAGTCGTCGTTCACGGCGGACGGCAAGACGCAGGCCTTCCCAGAGGTCGACACGGACAACCCCGCGTCGTTGGCGATGAACCGCGAGGCCATCGTCAGTGTGGGCGGGCGGACGCTGCCGCCGGGGGCACACACGGTCACGATGGGCTTTACCGTCGCCGGCCTCGGCGAGATTTCGTTCGACCTCGTCGACACCATCGAGTAGGCGCCGGTAGAGGCTAGGCGCGTTCGGGCGCGCCGTGGCCGCCGCCGCCCGGCGTCTCCACCGTGAGCACGTCGCCCGGCCGCACGTCGACTTGCGCCTTGGACGGCAACGCTTCGATCTTTCCGTCTGCGCGGCGAAGCGTGTTGCGTCCGGGAGCGCCGGGCTCGCCGCCGGCGAGGCCGTAGGGACGCGAGGAGCGGCGGTCGGAGATCACGCTGAGACGAGCGGGGGCGAGGAACTCGATAGCGCGCCGTATGCCGTCGCCGCCGCGGGCCGCGCCTCGGCCACCGGAGTTGCGCCGGATGGCGTACTCCCGGATACGGAGCGGCATGTCGAACTCCATGGCTTCGACCGGCGTGTTCAGGGTGTTGGTCATGTGCGTCTGCACGGCGGAGAGGCCGTCCAGCCCGTGGCGTCCGCCCATTCCGCCGCCGATGGTCTCGTAGTAGGCGAAGGGACGGCCGCGGGTGGCGTCGTAGCCGCCGAAGGCCAGGTTGTTCATGGTGCCCTGGCTCGCCGCCGGGACGAGGTCGGGGACGGCCTGCGCCAGCGCACCGAAGAGGACGTCGACGATGCGCTGGGAGGTCTCGACGTTGCCCGCCGAGACGGCGCGCGGCGACCGCGCCGCGACGACGCTGCCGGGCGGCGCGATCAGGCGCGCGGCGGCCAGTGAGCCCTGGTTCGGCGGAATGCCGCCGCCGGCGACACACAGGAGCACGTAGAGCAACGCTGAGGAGGTCACCGACTCGACGGCGTTGACCGGGCCGCGAACCTCGGGGGAGGAGCCGGTGAAGTCGGCGGTGAGCTCGCCGCCCTGGACGGTGATGGTCACCGCGATTGTGATGGGTGCGCCGGTGAAGCCGTCGCCGTCGAGCACGTCCTCGAAGCGGTAGTCGCCGTCGGGGATGCCCTCGATGGCGGCGCGGGTGAGGCGCTCGGAGTAGCGCAGCAGCTCGGCCATGTGCTCGTGGACGGTGTCGAGGCCGTAGGCGTCGACGATCTCCAGCAGTCTTTCCGAGCCCAAGCCGATACACGCCGCCTGCGCCGCGAGGTCGCCGCGGCGTTCGTCCGGCGTGCGCACGTTGCGGCAGATCAGCTCGAAGACGCCTTCATTTCGTACGCCCCCCTCGACGAGCTTCACCGGCGGGATGATGAGGCCCTCCTCGATGAGCTCGGTGGCGAGGGGCATCGAGCCGGGCGAGGCGCCCCCGACGTCGGCGTGGTGGGCGCGGTTGGCGACGTAGCCCGCGAGGTCTCCGCTTCGAGTGTGGAGGGGCGCGACGAGCGTGATGTCGGGGAGGTGGGTCCCGCCCAGGTAGGGGTCGTTGAGGATGGCGATGTCGCCCGGCTCCAGGGTGAGGGCGCTCATGGCGGCGGAGACCGAGGCGGGCATGGAACCGAGGTGGACGGGCAGGTGGGCGGCCTGCGCTGTCAGGCGGCCTTCTGGGTCGAAGACGGCGCAGGAGTAGTCGCGCCGCTCCTTGATGTTGGCCGAGAAGCCGGAGCGGCCCAGCGCGGCCCCCATCTCCTCGGCGACCGAGGAGAGCAGGCCTTTGAAGATTTCGAGCGAGACGGCGTCCATCAGGGTGCTCTCTCGATGATCATGTTGCCTCGGGGGCCGGAGCGCGCGGACCACCCCGGCGGGATGACGACGGTGCTGTCGTACTGCGCCACGATGGCGGGGCCGTCGATGGGCCCGGCGCCCAGGGCGGCGCGGTCGAGCACGGGGGTGTCGTGCAGCGCGCCGTTGAAGTGAACGCCGCGCCGCTCTCTCGGTGTGCCGCCCGCGCGCCCGGTCGACGTCGTATCAGCGCCGAGGCCGGCCGCGCCGGGCGCTTCGAGCCGCACCCGCGCGGTGACGATTTCGATGGCGCGGTCGTCGTGGGCGTGGCCGAAGCGCATGCGGTGCGCCTCGTGGAAGGCGGCGGTGAGGCCCGACGGCGTCTCCCTGCCGTGGCCGCCGCGGTCGTAGGGGATCGTGAGATCGAAGGACTGGCCGTGGTAGCGCAGGTCGAGGCTGGTGGCGGCCTCGATGCCGCCGGCGATGCCCATCGCTTCCATGTCAGCGCGGCCCCGGTCGATGAGGGCGTCCGCGGCCCGTCGCGCTTCCTCCAGCGGCAGCGGACTGCCCGATAGCATCACGGTCCTGGAGTAGTCGCGGCTCACCTCGGCGACGGTCATGCCCATCGCGGAGAGAACGCCGGGCCGGGCCGGAACGAGCACCTGCGGGATGCCGAGAAGGTCGGCCACCTCGCAGGCGTGAAGGGGGCCGGCTCCGCCGAAGGCCGTCAGGATGAAGCGGCGCGGGTCGTAGCCCCGCTCGACCGAGATCACCCGGATGGCGCGGGCCATGTTCGCGTTGGCGACGCGAACGACGCCCTCAGCCGCCGCTTCCGGTGTCGCGCCCATCGCGGCGCCGAGGTGCGCCAGCGCGGCGCGGGCGCGTTCGAGGTCGAGGGGCCGCCCCGCGACGGTGAAGTCGCCGGCCCCGAGGCGGCCGAGCACGAGGTTGGCGTCGGTGACCGTCGGCGCCTCCCCGCGCCCGTACGCGGCGGGGCCGGGGTCGGCCCCCGCCGATTCCGGTCCGACGACAAGCGCGCCGCCGGCGTCGACGCGGGCGATCGAGCCGCCGCCCGCGCCCACGCTGTAGATGTCGATGGAGGGGGTGCCGATGGGGAGACCGGCGAGGGACCAAGCGTTGGTGCGGGGAACGCCGCCGTCGCAGAGGCAGACGTCGGTCGAGGTGCCGCCCATGTCGAAGCAGATGGTCCGCTCGTAGCCCGCGTCCTTGGCGAGCCGGTAGGCGCCGGCTACGCCGCCGGCGGGCCCGCCAGAAATCGTCTCGATGGGACGCCGCATGGCGGCGTCCGCGGTCACTGAGCCGCCCGACGACTGCACGACACGGAGGGCCGAGCTCAGCGACCCGGCGAGGCGGGCCAGATAGCGCTCCACGACGGGGGCGACGAAGGCGTTGATGACCGTGGTGGCGGTGCGTTCGTATTCGCGGTATTCGGGCAGCACTTCATGGGAAACGTAGACCAGGGGGCCGCCGTCTTCGCCGATCGCGTCCCGCAGCATGCGCTCGTGCTCGGGGCGCAGGAACGAGAAGAGGCAGCATACGGCGACGGCTTCAGCGCCCGATGCCCGCACTCGGGTGGCGACCTCGCGGGCGGCCTCCGGCGTCAGCGCTTCGATGATCGAGCCGTCGGAGGCGACACGCTCCGGCGCGCCGAAGCGGCGCTCCGCGGGCACGAGCGGCGGCGGGCGGCCGGCCCAGACGTCGTAGAGCGATGGGCGGTCCTGCCGGCCGATTTCCAGCACGTCCTCGAAGCCCGCGGTGGTCACCAGGGCGGTCTTCGCGCCTTTGCCCTCGAGCAGAGCGTTCGTGGCCACCGTCGAGCCGTGGACGACGAGCGCCGCGTCCATGCCGCCGATCTCACGCAGCCCGCGGAGCACGCCTTCGGAGGGGTCGTGGGGCGTCGAGGGTGTCTTGTGGACGCGCACCCCGGCATGGTCGACGCGGTAGAGGTCGGTGAAGGTGCCGCCGACGTCGACGCCGACGACCGGGGCCGGCAGGGTGGAGGACATAGGCCATTGTAGGCGCAGTCTTCCTCGAAGGGGGAGAGGTTTAAGGTGGGTGCCTCGACAGGGGTGGAGGGGCGGGGCTATCCTATGGCCGATTTCGCACCCGAACCTGGAGGAGCGCCGTGGAACTGAAGGAAGGCGACAAGGCTCCCGATTTCTCCCTGCCCGCGTCCACTGGGGAGACGATCTCGCTGGCGGACCTCGCCGGCAAGAAGGTCGTGGTCTACTTCTATCCCAAGGACAACACGCCGGGGTGCACGACGGAGGCCTGCGCCTTCCGCGACGTCAACGGCGAGCTCGAGGCGGCGGGCGCGGTGGTGCTGGGCGTCAGTGCCGACAGCTTGAAGTCGCACGGGAACTTCGCGGGCAAGTACGACCTCAACTTCCCGCTGCTCTCCGACGCGGACAAGACGATGGCGGAGTCGTACGGCGCGTGGGGAGAGAAGAAGAACTACGGCCGGACGTACATGGGCATGAAGCGCATGACGTTTCTGATCGATGAACAGGGCGCGATCGAAAAGATCTGGCCGCAGGTGAAGGTCAAGGGCCACGCCGAGGCGGTCTTGGCCCAGGTGAAGGGCGGCTAGGCTGGGGCGGCCCCGCGCCTATTTCTTGCCCATGTGAATGGGCTCTTTGAGCTTCTCGATGAATTGATCGATCGGGATCGCGGGAAGCGACATGATGTGGATGGTGCCCCGCGAGCCGAGATCGACGGAGAGATGGGCGATCGTTTCGTTGTCGGGGGCCTCGATCACGGTGAGGAAGTCGTACTGGCCCATGACGGCGTACTGCCCGACGATCTTGCAGCCGAAGTCCTTGACTTCGAGATTGACTTGCTCCAAACGCTCGGGGTGCTGAGCGATCCGCTGGCGGCCTTCCGTGGTCAGCTTGGTCAGCATCAGATATGTCGGCATCGAAAGCCTCTTTTCGTGTGCTCAAGCGCGACGCGTTCCGTAGGGTGAAGGGATTATGTGTACCAGGCGCGAGGCCGTCAAGGGTCTGGGGGCCCTCGAAGCCGCGCCGTGATACTATAGGCCCGCTTCAGAGGGAGGGCGGGCTCGACGTTCCCGATTTCCGCTGGAAGCGGTGCTATGAAGATCGGCGCGCACGTATCGTCATCGGGCGGCGTTCACAAGGCCATCGACCGGGCTGAGGAGATCGGCGCGGAGGCGATCCAGATCTTCGTCTCGGGGCCCACGATGTGGCGGGTGAAGATACCCGACGACGCGGTCGCGGAGAAGTACCGCGAGCGGGCGGAGGCGACGGAGATCGACACCGCGTTCTTCCACGGGGTCTATCTCATCAACCTCGGCTCGCCGAACCCGGAGCTTGTAGACAAGGGAGTCGATTCGCTGATCAAGTACCAGACGGCGGCGGAGAAGATCGGCTGCAGGGGCACGATCTTCCACGTCGGCAGCCACAAGGGGCAAGGGTTCGAGACGGTGCTGCCCCAGATCGTGGAGTCGTTCCACCGCGTCCTCGACGCGGCGCCGGAAGGGCCCTGGCTGATCATCGAGAACAGCGCCGGCATGGGCCAGTCGATCGGCTCGACGTGGCGGGAGATCGGGGAGATCATGCGGGGGGTCGGGAGCGACCGGGTGAAGGTCTGCCTCGATACGCAGCACTCCTTCGCCAACGGCTACGACGTTGCCACGAAGGACGGCCTCGACGGGGTCATGGCAGAGTTCGATGAGCACGTCGGCCTCGAGAACCTTGTCGCGGTGCATGCCAACGACTCGAAGGTGCCGTTCGAGGGCGGCCTCGACCGGCACGAGAACATCGGCGAGGGGCACATCGGAACGGAGGGTTTCGAGGTCATCATGGCGCATCCCGCTTTCCAAGACGTGCCGTTCCTGCTGGAAGTGCCCGGCTTCGAGGGCGACGGCCCCGATAAGCGCAGCGTCGATATACTGAAGGCCATGAGAAGGCGTTGAGTTCTATGGCGGAAAGTAAGCGCGACTACTATGAGGTCCTCGGCGCCAGCCGAGGCGACGGCCAAGGTGCGATTCGGAAAGCGTACCGCGAGAAGTCTTTGCTCTATCACCCCGACCACGACGACAGTCCTGAGGCGGCGGCCAAGTATAGGGAGCTCTACGAAGCCTACGAAGTACTCTCCGACAAGAAGAGCCGCACTGCCTATGACCAGCATGGCCACGATTGGAAGCGAGTTACGGGGTTTGAGGAAGACGTCGGGCGAGGCGGAGGCAATGTCGAGCGCTGGCCCGAACCGAAGGCCCCACCCCGCGCGGACCGTGAAGAGTGGCCGGACCCCAAGCCCCGTCCCCGCGGGGAGCTCAAGAAGCTGCCCTGGCAGCACCGGATTTTCAATTCGGTAGTGGCGATCGGGGTCGCGATCATCGTCATGTGGCTCACGAGCGATACCGGCTGGGCCGCCGTCTACGGTTTCGTCACCTTCTTCGTGCTCGCCACTGTGCTGAACATGTATCTCACGCATCGCTACAACCAAGACCCCGCCAATTGGGAGGGGCCGCTCGGCAAGTAGCGACCCACGCGGGGCAACGCCCCGCGCTACGCCGGACACCGTAGCCCAGACTGAGGAGACCGACCTTCATGACCACGGCCGAATCCTTTGGTGGAATGAACCTGTTCGACGCGGCGCGCGCCGCCGGTATCGCGTTCTCGGAGGAGTACGTTCCCGAAGACAAGTTCGTCGAAGCGAACGGCATGCCGCTGCACTACCTCGATTGGGGAAACGCCGACAAGCCGAAGATGCTCCTCCTGCACGGCGGCGCGCAGACGGCGCATAGCTGGGACTTCTTCGCGCTGGGCATTCGCGACCACTTCCACGTGGTCGCGCTCGACCAGCGGGGCCACGGGGACAGCGGCTGGTCGGAAGAAGGCAACTATGGCGCGCCCTTCCACGTCGCCGACGTGGACGCCTTCACCGACGTCATCGGCTACGACCGGTTCACGCTGGTGGGGCTCTCGATGGGCGGAAGGAACTCCTACGCGTTCGCCGCGGCGCATCCGGAGAAGGTCGAGCGCCTGGTGATCGTGGACGTGGGGCCCGACGTGCAGCGCGAGGGCAGCGCCTACATCCGCGAGTTTCTCGAAGATACCGAGGTGTTCGAGTCGTTCGATTGGCTGGTCGAACGGGTGCGCCGGTACAACCCGCGCCGCCCCGAGGAGCAGATCCGGGGCAGCCTGCTCAACAACCTGAAGCGCATGGACGACGGGCGCTGGACGTGGAAGCACGACCGGCGCCGCGGCATCCGCCGCGACCGGGGCGGCGAGATGAGCGGGAGCGCGTGGAGCGATCTTGCCACGGTCCAGGCCCCGACGCTGGTGGTGCGCGGGGCGGAGAGCAACATCCTGTCCGTCGAGACCGCGCAGCGGATGATGGAGACGCTCAAGGACGGGCGGCTCGTCGAGGTCTCAAAGGCGGGACATCTGGTGCAGGGCGACAATCCCGTGGAGTTCGACAAGGTCGTCCGGGAGTTTCTCGGCGTCCCGGCCGCGTAGCGATGCGAGGGAGCCGGAGGGGCGCCTGCCGGCACCCCGCGCGCCTGCGGCGCGCGCCCTCTCTCAATCTCCCCCAGAGGGGGAGAGGTCGGAGGGGACGGGCGATTCGCGAATCGCCCCTACATGGGAAGGCGGGCGGATTCGATAAGCCAATGGTGGAGATGAGAGGGCCCCTCATCTCAATCTTCTCCCGTGGGGAGAAGAGGGGGGACCGCCCGGCCCCACCGGCACGCGCCCTCTCTCAGTCTCCCCCAGAGGGGGAGAGGTTTAAGGTGGCGCCTTCTTTCAGCTAGCTGCCGAGGGGGCTACCGCCGCCGGCCCAGCGTAGGATGTCGTTGTAGGTCACGGCAAGGAAGACGGCCATGAGGAGGGCGAAGCCCATCGCGTGGGCGAGCGCCTCCCTGTGGGGCGGGATGCGCTTCCCGCCACGGAGCACCTCGATGGCGATGAAGAACAGCCTGCCGCCGTCTAGAGCGGGGAATGGCAGGATGTTGAGGATCGCGAGGTTGAGGCTGAGCAACGCGGCGAGGGTGAGCAGGGGCACGATGCCGAGCCCCGCCACCTCGCCGGTGACCTGAACAATCCCCACGGGCCCGCTCACCTCGTCCAGCGGATCGCTGCCGCCGGAGAACCATGAAGAGATGCCGTTCTTCATCAAGACGACGGAGTCGGCGATCCGCTTGCCCGCCATGGGGACGGCATTCCAGAACGGCTCGGAGCGGGACACCGTCCGCTCGTTCAAGAGGTCGACGCGGATACCGGTGAGTCCTTGGCCCTGGGGCACCTCCCACCGTGGGATGACGTCGAAGGGGAGGAGCGCGCCGCCGCGTTCGACGACGGTGGTTGCCGTGGCCCCGCGCCGGAGCTGGTACTGGAAGTGAAGATCGCGGAAGTTCTCGACGGTGCGGCCGTTGACCTCGCGGATGACGTCGCCTTCACGAAGGCCGGCCAGCGCCGCCGGTGAGCCGGAGGCGACGTCGAGGACGGTGACGTCGCCGACGCGGGTGTCCTGCGGGACCATAAAGACGATCGCGAAGAGAACGAGGGCGAGCACGGCGTTCATGAAAGCGCCGGCGCCGATCACGCAGGCGCGCTGCCAGGCCGGCCGCGCGGCGAGGCTGCGGGGATCGGAGGAGTCTTCCTCGCCGAGCATCTTGACGAAGCCGCCGATGGGCAGCGCGTTCAGGGAGTAGGTCGTGCCGCCGCGCTTGAATCCCCAGACGCGGGGCGGTATGCCGATGCCGAACTCGAGGACCTGGACTCTGAACAGGCGGGCGGTGACGAAGTGGCCGAGCTCGTGCAGAGAGACGAGCACGCCAAAAATGATGACGAACGACAGGATGCCCATGGCCGGTACTACGGAGCCCGGGCGCTATTCGGCTCGCTGACGCCTTGCGTAGTCCCGGGCCCAGTGGTCCGCGTCGAGTACGTCCTCCAGGGACGGATAGTCCTCACTGTCGTGGGCGCTGAGGACGGCGTCCACCACCTTCGGAATGTCGCTGAAGCCGATTTGGTGGGCCAGGAACATGCCCACGGCGATTTCGTCGGCGGCGGCGAGGACCGCGGGATAGGTGCCCCCTTTTCGCCCCGCTTCGAGCGCCAGCTTGAAGCACGGATAGCGCTCCAGGTTCATTTCCTCGAAGTTCAGGGTGCCCACCTCGATGGGGTTGAGCTGGGGTAGCGTGGGGTTGCCCCAACGCTCGGGGTAGGAGAGCGCGTATTGGATGGGGAGGCGCATGTCGGGCGGGCCGAGCTGCGCCTTCACGGAGCCGTCGGAGAACTCGACCATCGAGTGGATGATGCTCTGGGGATGGATGACGACGTTGATGTCGTCGATGGGCACGCCGAAGAGCCAGTTCGCCTCGATCACCTCCATGCCCTTGTTCATCAGGGTGGCGGAGTCGACGGTGATCTTCCTGCCCATGCGCCAGGTTGGATGGTTGAGGGCCTGTTTCGGCGTCACGCGCGAGATTTCCTTGAGCGGCGTGTGGCGGAAGGGGCCGCCGGAGGCGGTTAGGAAGATGCGCCGGACGGCCTTGTCCTCGCCGCGCATGCACTGCCACATGGCGCTGGGCTCGCTGTCGACGGGCAGGATCTCGACGCCGTTTCGGTGCGCCTGCGCCATGACGATGTTGCCCGCCATGACGATGACTTCCTTGTTGGCGAGGGCGACGCTCTTCCTGGCGTTGAGCGCCTCGAGCGTGGGCTTGAGGCCCTCGCGGCCGACCGTCCCGACCATGATGGCGTTGACGTCTTCGCGCCGGACCATTTCCTCCATGGAGGCGTGCGTCCAGCCGTTGGGATGGAGGTGGGAGTCGCCGACGCCGCGTATGTGGTAGAGGAGCTCGGGCTTGAACTCCTGCACCTGCTCGTTGAGTAGCTCGACGTTGCCGCCGGCGGCGAGGCCGACGACCTTGAACTTGTCGGGGAGCGCTCGTACGACGTCGAGTGTCTGGCGGCCGATGGAACCCGTGGAACCGAGAACGACCAGGTTTTTCATAGCCTCACCGAAGACCGTAAACCAGGTAGTAATATACCACAACGACTACTGGAATTATGCTGTCCAACCGGTCGAGCAGGCCCCCGTGACCGGGGATGAGCGAGCCTGCGTCCTTGGCCCCGGCGATGCGCTTGATCATCGACTCGACGAGGTCGCCGGCCTGGGCCGCGACCCCCACCAACATGCCGAGCCCGCACGCCTCTGCGGGGTTGAGATCGAGGTCGAAGAGGTAGGAGAGCAGCACGGCGGCGGGGATGACGAGCAGGAAGCCGCCGATCGAGCCCTCCCATGTCTTCCCCGGGCTGATCGCCGGGGCCATGGGCCGCCGCCCGATGAGGCGGCCGACGGTGTAGGCGCTGGAATCGACGACGAACGTCAGGATGATGGCGGTGAGGAGCCACTCGTGGCCTTCGGGCTCGCGCCGCAGGAGCACGGCGTGGCTCAAGGTCCAGGCGACGAAGAGGACGCCGGCGAGGGTCCATGCCCAGTCTGAGAGCAGGCGTTCCTTGGGCTGGAGGAAGATCAGGACGAAGAGGGGAACGAGAACGGTGCCGGCAAGGAGCGGCCCGCTCATGTCGGTGCGGATCGAAGCGTCGACGACGAAGAGGGTGGCCGCGATGGCGCCGAGGAGGAAGATCACCGTGCCGCCGGCGCGCATGGTGAGGCGGTGGAACTCGTAGGTGCCGATGACGGCGGCGGCAGCGACCAGGGCGGCGGTGGACGGTATGCTCCACCAGATCAGCGCGGCCACGATTGGCACGCCGACAATGCCGGAATATATGCGGCTCTTCAGCATCGGCGGAGGGACTTAGAGGCCGCCGTAGCGGCGCTGACGGCTGGCGTAGTCGGTGAGGGCGCGTTCGATCTCGGACTCGTCGAAGTCGGGCCAGCAGGCCTGGGTGGTGTAGATCTCGGAGTAGGCCGCCTGCCAGAGCAGGAAGTTACTGAGCCGCATCTCGCCGCCGGTGCGAATGATGAGGTCGGGGTCGGGAAGGCCGCCGGTGTAGAGCTCGCGGGCGATGGCCTCCTCGGTGATGTCCTCGGGGGCGGCGCCGGAGGCGACGAGACGGCGCGCCGCCCGGACCAACTCGGAGCGGCTGCCGTAGTCGAGGGCGACGACAAGGGTGAGGCCGGTGTTGCCGGCGGTCTTATCACGGGCCTTGATGAGCTTGTCGCGGAGGTCGGGGGAGAGGCGGTCCTCCCGCCCGATGTTCATCAGCCGGATGTTCCGTTCGTGGAAGTAGGGGGCCTCGCGGGGTACCGCCTCGGTGAGCAGGTCGAGGAGGCCGCGGACCTCGGCGTCGGGGCGCGTCCAGTTCTCGCTGGAGAAGGCGTAGAGGGTGAGCACCTCGACGCCGCGTTCGGCGAAGGCGCCGACGGTGTCGCGAAGGATCTTGACGCCGGCGCGGTGTCCCGCGAGCCGGGGAAGGCCGCGACGCTTCGCCCAGCGCCCGTTGCCGTCCATGATGACGGCGACGTGGCGAGGGGCCGCGGGGCGTTCCCGGGACGCTTCGGCGCGCGGTTCGACTTCGGTGGTCATGGCGGGGCGGCCCGTGCTAGACCTCCATCAACTCCTGTTCCTTTTGCTCGCCGATCTTCTCCGCGTCGGCGATGTGGGCGTCCGTGGCCTTCTGCAGCCGCTCCTGGGCCCGGCGCTGCTCGTCTTGGGAGATCTCCTTGTCGCGCTCCGCCTTCTTCAGCTCGTCCATGGCGTCGCGCCGCACGTTGCGGACGGAGACCCGGCCCTCTTCGAGCCGCTTGCGCACCTGTTTGACCATGTCGCGCCGCCGCTCCTCGGTGAGCGGAGGTATGGGCACACGCAGGGTCTGGCCTTCGACGATGGGGACCAGCCCGAGGGAGCTCTTCAGGATCGCCTTTTCGACCGCCGAGGCCGCGCCCTTGTCCCAAACCTGCACCGAGAGGGCGCGGCCCTCAAGGACGGAGATGGTGCCGAGCTGGTTGAGGGGCGTCGGTGCGCCGTAGTAGTCGACGGGGAGGTGCTCGATGAGCCCGGGATTGGGCCGTCCGGTGCGGAGTCCGGCCAGGTCCCGTTCGAGCGCCGCCACGCTCTTCTCCATGCGGCCTTCTGCGTTCTTCAGTGTCTCCTCTATCATCGAACCGCTCCAATCGCCTACGTCAAGTCTCGCCGCTTCCGCTCCTCGCCGGGGCCCGTCTTCAGTGAATGAGCGTCCCGATCTTTTCGCCGTTCAGGGCCTTTGCGAGACCCTCCGGGTCGAGAAGGTCGAAGACGATGATTGGAACGCTATTGTCCATGCACATGGTGAGGGCAGTGGAGTCCATTACGGTGAGCCGCTGGTTGAGGGCATCGAGGTAGGCAAGCTCATCATAACGCGTAGCGCCGGGATCTATCTTGGGGTCGGCGGTGTAGACGCCATCCGCGCCGTTCTTGGCCATGAGGAGGACGTCGGCGCTCATTTCCATGCAGCGGAGCGCGGCGGCGGTGTCGGTGGTGACGAAGGGGTTACCGGTGCCGGCGGCAAAGATGACGGCGCGGCCCTTTTCCAGGTGCCGTAGGGAACGGCGCTGAATGAACGGCTCGGCCACGTTGTGGATGGGGATGGCGGTCTGCATGCGGGTGTCTACGTCTAGGTTCTCCAAGGCGTCCTGGAGGGCGAGGGCGTTGATGACGGTGGCGAGCATGCCGGCATAGTCGGCGGTGGTGCGGTCCATGCCCGCGTCGGCGGCCTGAGCGCCGCGCCAGATGTTGCCGCCCCCAACCACGGTGGCGAGCTGGACGCCGGATTCGATGGCTTTCTTGATCGAAGTCGCGACGTAGCGCAGCGTCGAGGGGTCGATACCGGAGACAGCCTCGCCGCGCAGGGCCTCGCCGCTCAGCTTGAGCACCGCCCGCCGGTATCGAGGAGTCGCCATGGCTGCCCCTGTTCCGCTCCGGGGCCGGAGCGCGGCTACTCGGTCCCGAGCTCGTAGCGGACGAACCGGGTGAGCTTGATGTTCTCGCCGAGCTTGCCGATGGACTGGGTAACCAGGTCTTTGACAAGGACCGAGCCGTCCCGGATGAACGGCTGGTTCCAGAGGCTGGCTTCCATGTCCTGCTCGGTGGGGTCTTCCGGAAGGTCGTCGACGCCGATGTAGGCGGGATTCATCGCGGCGATTTGCAGCGCGAGGTTGTGCGCGAGCTCCTTGAAGTCGTCGGTGCGCGCCACGAAGTCGGTCTCGCAGTTCAACTCGAGGAGCACGCCGACGCGCCCGCCGGTGTGGATGTAGCTCTCGACGACGCCCTGATTGAGCTCGTTGGCCCCCCGCCTGCCGGAGAGTTTGACACCCTTGGCGATGCCTTGCTCCCGCAGTGCTTCGATGGCCTTGTCGATGTCACCCTCGGCATCGACGAGGGCGTTCTTGGATTCGAGGATGCCGGCGCCGGTGCGCTGGCGAACGATCTTGACGGTCTCGGCGGTGACAGCCACCTTGCGCTCCTTACAACGCGGCCCGCGGGGCGAGCCGTCTGGAAATCGGCATGACGATAGTGGCCGCTAGCCTTGGTCGGGCTCGGCCGACGACCCCGCGACGGCGTATTCCGGCTCCCCGGCGTCCTCGCCCTCGGCATCATCTTCGGCTTCAGCGGCCTTCATCTCTTCGAGGAGGCGCTGCTCGCGCAGGGCGAGGCCTTCGAGGACGGCGTCGGCCATCTTGCCGGTGATAAGCCGCACGGAGCGGATCGCGTCGTCGTTGGCGGGAATCGGGTAGTTGATGAGGTTAGGGTCGGAGTCCGTGTCGTTGACGGCGACGATGGGGATCTCGAGGCGGCGGGCCTCGGCGACGGCGATGCTCTCCTTGCCGGGATCGACGATGAAGAGCGCGTCGGGGAGGCTCCGCATTTCCTTGATGCCGCCCATCTGGCGGTTGAGCTTTTCGATTTCGTTGGTGCGCCGGAGCGCCTCTTTCTTGATGAGGTTGGAGAAGCCGCCGGTGTCGCGGAGGCGTTCGAGCTCTTCGAGGTGCTTGATCCGGGCGTGAATGGTGTCGAAGTTGGTCAGGGTGCCGCCGAGCCAGCGCACGTTGACGTAGTACATGCCGCAGCGCTGGGCCTCGGTCTCGATGGCGCCCTGCGCCTGCTTCTTGGTGCCGACGAAGAGGATCTTCTTGCCGGCGGCGGCGGTCTCCTTGATGAAGTTATAGCCGTCGGCGAGCATCCCCAAGGTCTGCTGCAGGTCGATGATGTGGATGCCGTTGCGCTGGGTGAAGATGTACTGCTTCATCTTCGGGTTCCAGCGCCGCGTCTTGTGTCCGAAATGCACTCCTGTTTCGAGCAGGAGCTTCATGCTGACGAGCTCGTCGTTGCCGGGGCCTGCCTCGGCGAGTTGCTGCACCATACGCTCTTCGATCAACCTCACCAGTGGCGGCACGAACGCCGCCGAATTCTTGGGCCAGAATACCATAGGCGCTTCAGAAGCGGCAACGCGGCGGCCTTCGAGTACCCCGTTGAAGGACTATTGCGCGCAGGGGTTGCCGCCTCGGCGGGCTGCTATCATGCGTCGCCGTGGAGGATGCGGCCTTGCGGGGTGCTGAAGGGAGAGCAGGATGAAGCGCGGCGGCCCGCCGGCCCGTGTCTCGGCGCGAGAGGCGATTCGGGCGCTGCCGGTCCGGGGCAGGCTGACGCTGCAGCAGGGCGCGGGCGCTCCGCTGTCGCTGCTGCAGGCGCTGTACGACGAACGGGAGCGCTTCGAGGACCTCGGCGTCTACGTCGGCCTCGTGTTTGCCAACCTTGAGCTGCTGCGCGAGCCTCTGGAGAACATCCGGGTGACGACGTGGCAGGTCACCGGCCACACCCAGAAGCTGGTCGATTCCGGCGCGGCGGAGTTCATGCCGCTGCGGCTGTCGCAGGTGCCTGCGTTGCTGATGCCGGACGGGATGTTGCCGGCGGACGCCGTACTGCTTCAGGTGTCGCCACCCGACGAGCACGGCTACGTGAGCCTTGGCGTCTCGGTGTGCACGATGATCGACATCGCACGCTCGGCGCCGCTGGTGATCGCCGAGGTGAACCAACAGGCGCCGCGCACGCTGGGCAACTCGATGATCCACGTCGATGAGATCGACTACCTCGTGGACGCGGACTACCCCGTCATCGAGCACCGGCAATCGAAGATCGGCGACGTCGAGCGCGCCATTGCGGAGCACGTGGCGGCGCTGATCCCCGACGGAGCGACGATTCAGATGGGGATCGGCGCGATTCCCGAGGCCCTGATGTTCATGCTCGACGATAAGAAGGACTTGGGGGTGCACTCGGGGATGATCTCGGACGGGTTTATGCCCCTGATCGAGAAGGGCGTGGTGAACGGCAGCCGGAAGGCGCTTTCGACGGGGAAGGTGGTGTGCGGCGAGGTGATGGGCGGCCCCGACCTGTACCGGTTCGTTCACGAGAACGAGGCGGTGCACCTGGACTCGGTGTCGTACACCCACAACCCGCTGGTGCTGGCGCAGCTCGACGACTTCATTTCAATCAACTCGGCGGTGGAGATCGACCTCGCGGGGCAGATCAACGCGGAGACGATCGGCGCCCGCCAGATCAGCGGCTTGGGCGGGCAGTTCGACTTCATCGAGGGCGTGCTGCACTCGAAAGGCGGCGTTTCGATCTTCGCCATGCCCTCGACGGCGGGGCGCGGTAAGATCTCGCGGATCACGCCCCGGCTTGCTTCGGGGGCCGCGGTGAGCACACCGCGCTACTGCGCCGACTACATCGTGACCGAGTTCGGCGTTGCGTCGCTCAATGGCCGGACGATGCGTCAGCGGGCGGAGGCCCTGATCGGCATTGCGCATCCCGACTTCCGCGACGGCTTGGCCGACGGTGTGGGGTAGGAGGGGTCGATGCCCAATGCAGAGGACAGCGCGCCCTGGGGGGTCTACCCCTGCCGCGAGGGCTGGTGCGCCATCGAGGCGGCGACCGATGGGCACTGGCAGTACCTCACCGTAGCGATGGAGCACCCCGAGCTCATGGCCTATCCCGACTACGTGAGCGCCGAGCTTCGCGTCAAGAACCGGGCTGCCGTCGACGCCCACGTGCGGGAGTGGACCGAGACGGTCACGCCGGACGAGGCGGTGCAAGCGCTGACGGCGGTGGGGGTCCCGGCGCGGGTCGTGGACGGGCCGGGCTAGCGGAGTTCCGCCTGAGCGCGGTGGAAGTCGAGGGCGTTCTTGAGGCCCGAGGCGGCCCGCTCGTAGCTTGGGTAGTAGGGGATGCCCGCCGCGATGAGCTTGTCGTTGATCTCCTTGATCTCGGCGGCCAGATCGAGGGGCGCGGGCGAGACGGGCACGGCAACGAGGGGCTTCGACGTCCGTTCCTTCAGGCGAATCAACGCTTCGAGCTGCGTTTTGACGGCGGATCGGCCGCGCCCCATGGTGGTCATGGCCATCTGCATGACGATGACGTCGATGACGTCGTCTTCGGCGAGGATGTTGAGGATGGTGTCGATCTCGGTGCGGTTCGACCCCATGTCGATGGGGTTGCTGAAGCTGGCGCCAACGAGGCTGAAGAAGTCGGCGAGCTTCTTGTAGGAGTGGTCGGAGAGCCGCGGGACCTGGAGTCCGGCCTTGCCGAAGGCGTCGGTGATGGATACGGACTGGCCGCCCGCGCCGCCGGTGAGACCGCAGCCTCCGCCGGTGAAGGGCGGCAGGTAGACAAGCGCCTTGAGGGCGTCGACGGCCTCTTCCAGCGACCCGACGAGGACGCAGCCCGCCTGCCGCGCGGCGGCTTCCCAGACCGCCATCGATTCGGCCAGGGAGGCGGTGTGGGAGGCGGTGGCGCGCTTGCCGTCGTCGGTCTGGCCACCCTTCCAAATGACCACCGGCTTGCGCTTGGTCACCTCGCGGAGCTGGGAGAAGAAGCGCCGTCCGTCCTGCAGGCCCTCGACGTACATGGCGATGACCTTGGTCTCGTCGTCGCGCGCGAAGTATTCGAGGTAGTCGGCGTTTTCGAGGATGATGCCGTTGCCGAAGCTGACCATCTTGCTGATGGGGAGCCCGTTGTCCGGGGCGGCGACGGAGAAGGAGTTGCCGTGGGAGCCGCTCTGGCTGGCGAAGCCGACGGAACCCCCTTCGTAGGTGGGCTGGCCGGGAAAGAAACAGACGCCCCGTGAGGGGTTGTGCAGGCCCATGCAGTTGGGGCCGATGAGCGTGAGACCGCCGTCGCGGGCGAGCTTGAAGATCTGATCCTGGGCCTCGCGCCCGTCGTCCGTTCCCGTCTCGGCGAAGCCGGCGGTGAACAGGGTCACGGCGTTGACGCCGTACTTCACGCAATCGGAGACGATGAAGGGTGCGACCTTCCTGGGCACGGCGCAGACGGCGTAGTCGACGTGATCGGGCACGTCGGCGAGGCTGGTGAAGTTCTGGACGCCCATCTTCTCGATCTCGGCGATTTCCTTTGGGTCGAGCTGCACCGAGTAGAGCTTGCCCTTGAAGTTCTTCATGCTGTTGAGCCACATGAAGCCGCTTTCCTTCTTGTCGCCAAAGACGACGACAACCTCCGGGTTGAAGGCCTTGTCTAGCTTCGAGAAGTCGGCGGGCATCGATTCCTCCCAGGGCGCGGCGGCGCGGCGAGGGCATTCAGGGGCACGCCATTATAGCGACGGCGTTTTCGGGGCGGCAAACCAAGCGCAGCCTGCCTATAATCTCGTCACCGCGCCGGCGTTATCGCTGCCAAGGGGGTACCATGGGCGTTCGACTCGACCAGCAAGAGATTGACGAGTTCCTGGACAACGGCCACACGTTGATCCTGACGACGGTCGACAAGGACGGCTATCCCCATTCGACGCCGATCTGGTACGTCTACATGGACGGCCTGATCTACACGCGGGGACGGCGCCGGAGCCAGAAGACGGCGAACATCCGCCGCAACCCCAAGGTGGGCTGTGTCGTGGAAGAGGGGCTGCGTTGGCGGGAACTGAAGGCGGTCATGGTCCGCGGCCGCGCGGAAGAGGTGACCGATCCGGCCGAGCAGGAGCGCTTCCAACGGGCGAACGCGGAGAAGTACGACAGCTTCCGGGAGTCCCAGAAAAATCTTCCCAAGGCGACGCGGTCACACTATTCGACGCCCTTCATCATCTGGAAGATCACCCCGGAGAAGCGCCTCGCGACCTGGGACAACAAGAAGATCGCGGTCGGCGGGAGCTAGGACTCGCCGAGCGCGGGGTTGAGCCGGTCGAGGCGCGGGGGCGGGGGCTCCGGCGGGGGCAGACCTAGGTCGGTGCGCTGGGGCTTGTCCGATCCCGGGGCGTGCGGCGGAAGGTCCGCTTCGTCGAGAGGCGGCGCCTCGGCGTCGAAGAGGCGCGCCAAAGCCTCGCCTTCGATCGTCTCCTCGGCGAGGAGATGCCGGGCCATCTGCACCAGCTTGGAGCGGTAGGTCGTGAGCAGGTCGAGGGCCTCGGTGTGGGCCTCATCCACGAAGGCGTTGATCTCGGCGTCGATCCGGTCGGCGATCGTGTCGCCGTAGTCCCGCTGTTCGGAGATCTCGCGGCCGAGGAAGACCATCTCCTGGCGCTGGCCGAAGGTGCGCGGGCCGAGCGAGTCGCTCATGCCCCACTCGGTGACCATCTTGCGGGCGATGCCGGTGGCGCGCTGGAGGTCGTCCGCCGCGCCGCTGGTGATGTCGCCGAAGGTGATCTCCTCGGCGACGCGTCCGCCCATAGCGACGCGCATCCATGCCCTGAGCTGATCGCGGCTTGCCATGCGGCGCTCGGGGGGCAGGAAGCGGGTGTAACCCCCGGCCATGCCGCGGGGGATGATGGTGATCTTGTGGACTGGGTCGGCATGCTCTGTCTTGTGGGCGACGAGGGCGTGCCCCGCCTCGTGGTAGGCGGTGATCTCTTTCTCCTGCTGGGTGACGACGCGGCTCTTGCGCTCCGGCCCCGCGATCACGCGGTCGATGGCCTCCTCGAACTCGTCGCGGCCGATGAGCTTCTTGGCGCGGCGGGCGGCGAGCAGGGCCGCTTCGTTCACGAGGTTTGCGAGATCGGCGCCGCTCATGCCGGCGCTCTGCTTGGCGACGACCTCAAGGTCGACGGCGCTGTCCAGCGGCTTGCCTTTGGCGTGGACGCCGAGAATCGACTTGCGGCCGGCGATGTCCGGGGCGTCGAGGATGACGCGGCGGTCGAAGCGGCCCGGTCTGAGCAGGGCGGGGTCGAGGATGTCGGGCCGGTTGGTCGCGGCGAGGATGATGATGTTGGTGGTCGCGTCGAAGCCGTCCATCTCGACGAGGATCTGGTTCAAGGTCTGCTCGCGTTCGTCATGGCCGCCGCCGAGCCCGGCGCCCCGGTGGCGTCCAACGGCGTCGATCTCATCGACGAAGATGATGCAGGGGGCATTGCGGCGGGCCTGGTTGAAGAGGTCGCGGACGCGGCTCGCGCCGACGCCGACGAACATCTCGACGAACTCGCTGCCGCTGATGTTGAAGAAGGGCACGCCCGCCTCGCCGGCCACCGCTCTGGCGAGCAACGTCTTACCGGTGCCCGGCGGCCCGACGAGCAGGACGCCCTTGGGGATGCGCGCGCCGAGCGAGGAGAAGCGCTCGGGGTACATGAGGAACTCGACGACTTCTTGGAGCTCGATTTTGGCCTCTTCGACGCCCGCGA
The DNA here is from genome assembly GCA_034421515.1 of Dehalococcoidia bacterium. Lineage (GTDB taxonomy): Bacteria > Chloroflexota > Dehalococcoidia > SHYB01 > SHYB01 > DAOUKH01. Next base: position 6,483 of record DAOUKH010000074.1, on the reverse strand, counting down.
CGTCGGAGAAGGTGACGGTGGGCCGGTTGCCCACGAACATGCGGGCCTTGCTTCTTCCGAAGCTCATGGCCTGATTGTTGCTGCCCTGGGCCTGGCGCATCATGAAAAGAATCAATGCGCCGAAGAGGATGAGGGGCAGGAAGCCGAGGAGTGTCCCAAAGACCCTACCGAGCGAGCTCGACTGTTGAACCTCGACGGGTATCGAGCCGGGTTCGACGCCCGCGTCGCTCAGTAGTTCGAGAATGCTGACGTTCTCTTCTTTCCGGGACCGCAGCGTCGCGCCCTCGCGGGTCTCCGCCGCGATGGAGTTGCCGTCCACCTGGATTTGCACGAGGTCGCGGTTCTGAGCGCGGGTGATGATCTCGGTGATGTCGACGTCTTGGCCGCTCGACGGCGAGCGGAAGACCACGTAGAAGATGGCGACGACCGCCCCGAGGATGAGCAGATAGACGAAGCTGTTCCGCACCCAGCGCTGGTTCATAGGAGCATGCCGCGTTGGCCCGAGGAAGGCGCCGCCGCGCGCCGATGGGGCGGGGGCTGCCGAGGGCGTTCACGGCCCGTTTACTCTGTTGAGGCTGGCCGGATTATAGCAGAAGCGGGCTGTTAGGCCGGGCCCCCTTGCGCCCTCGGCTGTGCTATCATCACCGAGTTCTCACTTTGGCGCCCTGTTCTTGGCGTTTAACGATCACGGAGGCTGCGCATGTCCCCTTCCGATTCGCTGACCCTAGGCGACGCCGTCACCCGGTTCATTTCCACGACGAACAATACGGGGAAGGCGAACAGCAAGGGGATATCCGTACAAGAACAGCAAGAACTGCAACGGTTCGTCCGCGAGGCCGGGCGCGACCAGGTGGTCGCGGACATCACGCCGTACAACATCGAAGACTACTGCGGGAAGCGCTCCGCCGACTCCATCAAGACGCTCGCGCCGGTCAAGGCGTTCCTCGGCTATCTGCACAACGAGGGGCATTCCGCCTTCAAGCTGGCGACGCACTTGAAGGTAAAGCGCTCGGCCAAGAAGTCGAGCGCGGCGGTGATTCCGCCCCCCGCGCCCGCTGCGGGGCCGAAGATGACGAAGGAGGGCCACGCCAAAGCGTTAGCCGAGCTTGACGACCTCCGCGCCCAACGGATGGTCATCGCGGACGACGTCAAGCGGGCGATGGCCGACAAGGACTACCGCGAGAACGCGCCCCTCGATGCCGCACGCGACAAGCAGGCGCACGTGGAAGCGCGCATCCGCGAACTCGAGCACACGCTCAACAACGCCGAAGTCCTCGCCGAGAACGGCAAGACCGCGAGGGCATCGGGCAAGGCCGAGATTGGGAGCCGGCTCGCGGTGACCGACCTAGCGTTCGAAGAGGCGCTGGTCTACGTCCTCGTCGATCCGTCGGAGGTCGACCCGCGGCAGGGGCGCATCTCCGTCGAATCGCCGGCGGGGAAGGCGTTCCTCGGAAAGAGCGCCGGCCAGACGGTCGTAGTGAAGGCGCCGGCGGGCAATCTCCGGTACCGCATCGACGAGATCGACCCGTCCTGACTCATCCGCCGCTCGTCTATCGCGCCGTGGTCCTGGGCTTGGGAACGATGGCAAGCATGACGAACGCGGCCGCAAGCAGTCCGGCGAAGGCGAAGAGGATCGGCACGTAGCTGCCGGTCGTGTCGAACACGAAGGCCATGAGGAATGGCCCTCCCGCCACCGTCCCCATGTTGAGCGTCTGCGAGACGCCGCGTATCGCGCCGAGGTGTCCCCGCCCGAAGAAGGCCGGCAGCACGAGTTGGAACGCCGTCGAGATCGTCCCGAAGGCGATTCCCGCGGCAATGCCATACACCACGCCGCCGAGGACCGAGTCGACGGTCACCAGGAACAGGGTCGCGCCCGCCAGCGCCACGTAGGCCGCCTGGAGCATTCGCGTTACCGGTATACGCTCGGAGAGCAGCCCCGCGCCCACCGCGGAGAACCCTGCAACGGTGGCGTAGACGGCGAGCACGGTGACGGCACCGCCGGCGGAGAGTCCCTGGTCGCTGAGATAGGGGAGCAGGTTCAGGCTGACGCCGCTCATGACGGTGAACATCGCGGCGATGGCGAGCGCGATGAGCCAGAAGGTCGTCGAGCGCAGGGCTTGGTGCAGGGTGACACTTGGCGGCTCGTAACTCCGTCGTGCCGCCATTGGCGCGCTGGCCGGAGGGGCGTCGTCGCCGTCGGGCTTCAGCCCGAGGTCTTCGGGCTGGCGACGCAGGAACAGCAGTGCGGGGAGCAGGCCGAGCACCCAGGTCAGCGCGCCCGTCGCCCACGCCGCGGTGCGCCAATCGGCGACGCTGACGATGGTCTGTGCGAAGACGGGAACGAGGCCGCTCCCGGCCCGCTGTCCGACTTCCGCCATCGCCATCGCCCGGCCCCGCTTGCGGACGAACCACTTGCTCACGACGACGCCAAGGGAGAGGTTGGTCGCGCCCTGCAGTCCGGCGCGTCCCACGATCATGGCGAGGTAGAACTGCCACGCACCGTTGACGAAGGAGAGGAGGATGAGCGAGCCGCCGAGCAGGAGGAGGCCGAGCGATATCACCCAGCGTCCGCCTAGCCGGTCGAGGAGGACGCCGCTCAGGGGAGCCAGCGCGCCGCCGGTGAGGGTGCCGATGCTGATGGCGCCGATAAAGGTCGAGCGGTCCCAGCCGAACTCCTCGGTTACGGGTTTGACGAATACGCCGACGGTGGTGTTGAACTGGCCCGCCTGTACGACGCCGATCATCGAAATGACGGCGACGATGACCCATCCGTAGTAGAGCCGCCGCGCGCGCTGGGCGTCGGCTGAGGAAGGGTCGGAGGGCATCGTGGGAGGCGGGGAGACCTCGGGCTCGGAAGGGGCGAGCCCACTCTAGGGGCCGGTTGCGAGGGCGGTCAAGAATCCCCCGCCGCGGCCCGGGTTGGAGCTTACTTCTCGGAGAGCTTCTGGATCAGTCCGAGGGTGTCCCAGTTGCCCCAGCGCTCCACGATCTTGCCGTTGGCGAGGCGGAAGATGCCGATGCCCGTCCAGGACGCGCGGATGCCCGTCGCGGGCAGGCCCATGAACTCGCCGCTGTGGGTGCCCGTCGATCTCCAGCGAACGACGACCTTGTCGTCCTCGGCGATGAGGTCCTCGACCTCCTGATGCCAGTCGGGGAAGGCGGCCCGGATCCTGGCGAAGTCGCGCTTGACGCCTTCCGGCCCGGCGAGCTGGCCGGGGACGGGCATGTGGTCGAAGCTGTCGCTGCTGTAGAACTCGTCCGCGGTGTCCAGGTCTCCCTGGTTGATCAACTCTTCGGCGAGCCGGCGCAGAACCGCCTTGTTCTCTTCGGTCGACATGTACCGCCTCCCCTGGCCCGCGCCCGTCGGCAACGGCCGATTTCGTTGACGTTGCTCGGAGGCCGATGCTAGGATGCTGACCCCGATGCTTTAGGTTCTGAAGAGTTTAGCATTCGGGACAAAGGCCGCCCCTCAGCCGTCCAGACCGCGCTATGCATTCATCCGGCAACGAGTCGTCATCCGGGGCTCTCGCCGGTCTGCGCGTGGTCGAGTACGGCGACTTCATCTCCGCCGCTTACGCCGCGAAACTGCTGGCGGACCTAGGGGCCGACGTGGTGAAGGTCGAGCCGCCGGACGGGGACTCGTGCCGCCGCCGAGGGCCGTTCCCCTCGAGGATCCCCGACCTCGAGAAGGGCGGCCTTTTCCTCTTCCTTAATGCCAACAAACGGGGTGTGACGGCCGACGCGTCGACCGAGGCCGGGAAATCAGACCTTGGCCCGCTGCTCCGTTGGGCGGACGTCTTCATTACGAACTATCCGGCGGCGATGCTGGAACGGCATGGGGTGGGCCCGGAGAGGGCCATGCAGTCGAACGAGGGCTTGGTCTATGTGTCCATCACCAACTTCGGCCTGGGGTCGCCGCGGGCGGGTTGGAAGGGCGGCTCGCTGACGCAGAGCGCGGCGTCCGGCCTCGCCCACCGCATGGGCGACCTTGGGAAGGCGCCCCTCGCGCCTCCCTATGAGGCGGGGGACTACTGGGTCGGCACGCATGGGGCCATCGCCGCACTGCTCGGTGTGCAGGGCCGGGAAGTGATCGGCCAAGGCCAGCACGTGTGGCTTGCCGGCGTCGAGGTGCTGGGCACGGTGATGAAGGGCGCGCCGCTGGGGGAGTTCACCTACCTCGGGACCAACCGCAACCGCACCGGGGTCCATGCCGATCCCTTCTACCCGTGGCAGATCGCCCCCTGCCGCGACGGCTACTTCCAGATCATCACCATGGTCGACAGCCAGTGGGAGATGTTCTTGGACATGGTGGGCAGGCCGGAGCTCAAGACGGACGAGCGGCTGCAGAACCGTTGGCTGGCGCCCCGGTGGGCGGAGGAGCTCGACGCCTATTGGCATCCCTGGCTCCAACGGCACGATAAGGCCACCCTGACCAAGCTCTTTCGTGAGCAGGGCCTGTCGTTCCATCCCATCAACACCATCGATGAAGTGGCGGAGTCCGAGCAGCTTGCATGCCGTAACTTCTGGGAGAAGACCTCCCACCCGAAGGCGGGCACGTTCGTCACGCCGGGAGCGCCGTACCGCCTCTCGGCCAGCCCGTGGGCGATTCGCCGTCCGGCCCCGCTGCTCGGCGAGCACGACGACGAGGTGCGTGAGGAGGCCGCGCAAGCGACTCACTTGCCGAGCGCCGGCAATCAGGCGAAGGACGGAGGGTCTGCGCCGTTGACGGGGCTGCGGGTGCTCGACCACGGCCACGTGTGGGCTGGCCCGGTCTTGGGCATGATGCTCGGTGACATGGGGGCGGAGGTCATCAAAGTGCAGGCGCCCGCGCGGCAGTCGGGGATCGCTATGAGCGGCCACGGGACGTACGAGGATGCGCTCAGGGCGGAGATGGCGCTCCCCGACGACCATCCCATCGCCTACCACAGTTACGACCGAGGGAAGCTAAGCATTACGCTCGATCTCGCCGGCCCCGAAGGCAAGGCCTTATACAAGGGCTTGGCGGCGGTCAGCGACATCGTGATCGAGAACTTTTCGCCGGGCGTCCTCGACCGGCTCGGACTGGGCTATGCCGAGCTTCGGAAGGTCAATCCGGGGATCATCGTGGCGTCATTGTCGGCGGCGGGGGCTACGCCCGGCCCGTGGCGCGACAGCAAGACGTATGGACCGTCGGTGTCCGCCCTGTACGGAATCAAGAGCTTCCTTGGCTATGTGGATGATCCCCATCCCCGGGAGGACACCGCCGACGTGGACCCGGCCTCGGCCAGCCATGCGCTCGTGGCCGTTCTCGCGGCGCTGCGCTACCGGGACCGCACCGGCGAGGGGCAGCACGTCGACGTGGCGCAGGGCGAGGCCGCCCTTCAGCGCGCCGCCGAGCCGCTCATGGACTATTTCTTCAACGGAGCCGTGCCGGCGCCGCATGGCAACCGGTATGCAGGCGCGGCTCCCCACGGCATCTACCGCTGCCGCGACTCGGAGGACGAGGAGGGGCGCGAGCGGGACCGCTGGGTCGCCATCGAGGCGTGGAGTGAGGACGAGTGGGCCGCGCTGCGCGACCTCGCTCGCCCGGACTGCCCAGAGATGGCGGATGAGCGGTTCGCCACGCTGGAAGGGCGCCTTGCCAATCAGAGGGATCTGGACGCGGCGATCGAAGGGTGGACCCTCGGCCAGACCGCCGAGGACGTAGCCCAGCGGCTGCAGACCGTAGGCGTGGCGTCCTATCCCGTGCAGGGCCTCATGGAGCTGGTCAACGATCCGAACTACGACGCGGTGCGGTCGGTGCTTGCCGTTGCCGACGAGCGGGTCGCCCCGGACCAGATCTACCTGGGCATCCCGTGGAAGCTTCAAAGGACGCCGGGAGCGGTGCGGGGGCCCGGACCGGCGACCGGCCAGCATAACGGCATGGTGTTTGGGGATGTGTTGGGCATGACGCCGGAGGCGGTCGCCGAGCTCGCCGGTGCCGGCGTGATCGGCACGGTGACGTGATGGAAGCGAGCCTGGCTTACGAGACGATTCTGTATGAAGTCGACGGCCCGGTCGCCTTCATCACGCTGAACCGTCCCGAGGTGAGGAATGCGCAGAACGAGGTGATGAAGGACGAGCTGGACGCGGCATTCCGCGCCGCCGAGGCGGACGACGCGGTCAGGGTCGTGGTGCTGCGCGGCGCCGGGGCGTGTTTCTCGGCGGGCCACGACCTGAAGCAGTTGCCGCGTGATCCGGAAGCGTTCAACGCTCCGGAGGGCCGGCCCTGGTTCGAAGGGAACGAGCAGGCGTTCCGCGATTTCACGATGAAGGTGCTCGGCTACTTCTTCACGATCCACTACCTGTCCAAGCCCACGGTGGCACAGGTGCACGGGCCGTGTCCGGCGGGGGCCTGGGTGCTCGCCTCGATGTGCGACCTCATCGTGGCGTCGGAGGACGCCAGCTTCTACGATCCCGTGCTTAGAATGGCGACGGCGGGGGTCGAGGTGTTGGTCGAGCCGT
>DAOUKH010000073.1:0-11117 GCA_034421515.1 Dehalococcoidia bacterium | reverse complement strand
TACTACGAGGAAATCCTCAACGAGATGAGGTGGATGCCCGCCCCGACCGAGGCCAGCTACGACTCCCAGGCCGGCATCCTCCGCAACAGCTACCAGCAGACGGTGGGCGGACGTGCCTACCACCACTGCGCCCACTGCGCGGAGATCGTCTGGCTCGACGACTAGAAGCTAGCTAAGAAGTGGGGCCCGGTCTCCCCGACCGCGGCTCCTGAAGGAAATCCAGGCTCGCCTGGGCGGCGGCATCGGCCCGCCCCCAGGCGAGTCTCTTTAACGCCACAACCCTCCGGGCCTCTCCCCCCTTCTGGGGGAGATTGAGAGAGGGCGCGCCACGTGGCGCGCGGGCGCCCTAACGCGCCGACGGCTCCACGAAGCCGGGGAGGCCCGCCTGCTGTGGGGAGACGACGGGCGGCGGGATGAAGTGCCGGCTGATCGCCCAAGTCTGGTCTTGGTAGTACGACCCCACCGAGCCGCTGCCGTAGAGCTGCTCCGGCGTGCCCGCCATCCGTTCGAACTCCAGCTTGGCGATCTTCTGCCCGTGCTCCAACGCGAACGGCACGTCGTGGGCGCGTACCTCCATGACGGCCTTGCTGCCCGCCAGGGCCCCCGACGCGCTATAGCCGAAGCCGGGGTCGAAGAAGCCCGCGTAGTGGGTGCGCAGTTCGCCGCTCGTCGGGTCGTAGGCCGTCATCTCGGCGGCCACCCCCGGCGGGATCGAGACACGCTCCTCGGAGACCAGCAGATAGAACTCTTCGGGTTCCAGGATCAATCGCCCGCTCTGCTCCGCCTGCACCTCTTCCCAGTAGTCGGCGATCGCGTGCGCCTGCGTCTTCGACAGGTCGACGAGCATGCTGTTCTTCTTCGCCCGGTAGCCGACGCGGCCCGTGTGCGGCCGCAGGTCGACGCTGAGGAAGAGACCGCTGCTCCGCACCACGGAGTCGAGGTAGTCCTGACTCAGCGGCGCCGGAGGGCCATCGGGCGTGCCCGGCTTGAACAAGAGCGGCTCCGCCGTGTGCAGCGCCCGGATCTCCGCGTTGCCCAGCCTCGCGCTGCCACGGATCAGCCGGAGTTGGTTCAGGGAGAGCCCCTCGCGGACACGAATCGTGAACGAGCGGGAGACGACCTCGAGGAAGAGCGGCCCCGTATACCCCGTTTGGATTTCATCGAAGCGCTGCCCATAGTCGGTGATGACCCGGGTGAAGACGTCGAGACGCCCGATGGAGCTGCGCGGATTGGCCTTGGCCCGGATGGAGGGAGGCAGCCGGACCTCTTCGAGCAGGGGGACGAGGTAGGGACGGTTCTTTTCCAGAATGCCGCCGCGCCGCAGGTCGACGCTGCCCATCGAGTAGTCCGTCAGCCGCTCCCGCACCAGCTTCTCGGAGGGCAGGAAGCTGCTCCGCAGGCGGTGGGCGGTGGGCCCCAAGCGCAGATCGAGGCTCGCCGGCTGGTAGGAGGACTCGGGTATCTCGTCCTTCGCGCGGACCCATCCCTCGGCGACCGCGCGCCGGAGATCGGCGTCGGCGAGCACGCCCGCCGGGGCTGCGGGGCCGTTGAGGGAATGGCCGCTCTCGCCGCTCTGCTGCATGGCTCGCGCGCACGCTCCGGTGAGTCTGAGGATGCCCCACAAAGCGGGGCCGCGTGAAGGATAACGGCGACGCGGCGTCGCGGTCTAGCCGCCTAGCCCGCGGTGGGCGAAAACCCTACCACTGGCTGGACTCTTCCGCGTAGACGTGGTCCGGCAGCCGGTAGCTGATGCCGGCCTCTTCGAACATCGAGGCCGTGAGCAGACCGGTGAAATTGGCGAAGGCGTTGTCCTGGCGGTAGTTGGAGCGGAGCTTCGCCATGATGCCGGAATACTTCGTCTGCAGCCGGAACCACGGCAGCACGCCAAAGGTGTTGTATTTGGGATACCGCAGCTGATCGGCAAGCGTATTCCCAATGAGCGCGCGGGAGACGCTGCCCACGTACTTCGCCAGGCTTCGGCGCGCGTCCGATTCCGTAATCCCCGCCACCAACGGCGCGGCTGCGATCAGCGAATTCGCCATCGCGATCGATTCAATGCTAGGTACCGGCTCGGATACGACACCGATGTCGAAGATCCGCAGCGCCTCCTTCTCATCGCGGTACAGCATCGTCTCGGGGATGCCCATCAGGAAGCCCGTGTAGCGCCAGACCCGCATGAAGCTAGCGCGTTCCTCATCGTTGTAGACCGCGCCCAGGCTCTTCAGATGCTTCAACAGCCGCGCCGAAAAGGCGGTGATGGCGAAACCCACGTGCGCCGCGCTGATCGGCGTTCCCCAGGCTTCGGCATCCCATTCATCCGAGGCGGCCAGGAGGCGGCGCACCTGGGCGTGGATCAACCGGATGCGGACCGACAGCTTCCAGCCGTCCCCATCCCGCTCCAAGCCGTGCGGCATGAAGATCTCCACCATGTGGCGATTGTTCTGCTTTAGGCGCCGGACACCCTGATCGCGCAGCCGCCCGCTGATGAAGAAGGACTTCGCGATGTTCGTCGAAAAGCCTTCTATGAGGGTACCCCCGACCATTCCTCCCAGCACCAGTCTTGAGTTCCGGTGGAACATGCGGATGCCCGGTATGAAGGCCGCGGGGTCGACCCAGTCCGGCGGAGTGTCCAGCCCTTTGAAGAAGTCGCGCACCAATTGCGGCGCTTCGCGCAACTCGTCCTCGTCTTGCTCCATTCCCGCGTGAACGAACCGGTTGCCTTCCTCTCGGCCCAGAGCGGCGATTTCCTCCATCACCGCGTCGGCTTCGGGGTCGCCGACGGTCGTGTGCGCGACGTACCGGTCCGCCAGCTCGGCGTCGATGGCCCGAGCCTTCTCGTACCCCTCTATGTAGTCGGTCGGCACGTTCACGACGGGGGCGCCTCACGCTCTGCCGGGCGTTCCTCGGTCGGCTCCACGCGCAGGTCGGGGAGCCAGCGCAGGAACGGGGGCAGATACCAGTTCCGGCCGCCCAGAACCTCCATGCTCGCCGGGACCAAGACCGACCGCACCAGGGTCGCGTCCAAGAGCACGGCGATGGCGAGCCCGAACCCCATGAGCTGGTTGATGATCAGCTCGCCGGTGGCGAAGGCGCCGAAGACGACCACCATGATGAGCGCCGCGCCGGTGATGAGCCCGGCCGTCGACCGCAGCCCGTAGGCCACCGCTTCGGTATTGTCGCGGGTCTCGTCGTAGCGTTCCCGTATGCGGCTGAGCAGGAAGACATGGTAGTCCATCGACAGCCCGAAGAGGACGGCGAAGAGGAAGAGCGGCAGCCACGCGTCGATGACCTCGGCTCGTTGGAACCCCAGCAAGTCGATGGCGAAGCCCTTCTGGAACACCAACACCAGCAGCCCGTACGTGGCCCCCACGGAGAGCAAATTCATGATGATGGCCTTCAGCGGAATGACGATCGACCGGAAGACCATCATCAGGATTATGAAGCTGAGGCCGAGCACGAAGACGAAGACGATCGGGGTGTACACGTCGACGATGCCGTAGAAGTCGGTGGCCTCCGCCGTCAGGCCGCCGACGTGCACCTCGTACAGGTCGTCCGGCACGCCGTCGAAGGCGGCGGGGATGGTCTCGTTACGGAGCCGCCGCATCTGATCCGCCGACGCCGGGCTGGTTGACTCTCCGGGCAGCCGCAGCGTCAATAGCGCGATGTCTTGGGCCTCGTACACTTCGCGTTCGGGGGGCACCGGGTAGGTCGGATCATCCGCGATTGCCTGCTCGAGCCGCCCAATGGCCGCCGCCACCCTTGGGTCGTCCACGTCGCCGGCGATCACAATCTCGGCGGGATTCAGCAGGCCATTGGGGCCGACGTCGCCGACGGAGAACTTTTCTTCGAGGACGACGAACGCCTCCTTGGTCTCCGCGTTGTCGGGGAAGGTGTTGACGTCGTTGAGCCCGGTGTGCATCTCGAACGTGAAGTACGACAGGAAGAGCATCGGTGCGGCGACCAAGATGATGCTGACGACCGGGCGCCGCATGACGGCATGGGTGATGATGTCCCAGAACCCGCCCTTGGCGGTCTCGGCGTCCTTCAACGCGAACCTGCCAAGGAAAGGGATGGTGAGGTCGTTCACCCGCGGACCGAGAAACGAGAGCGCGGCGGGCAGCAGGGTAAGCGTCGAAGCCAGCGCGGCGAGCACCACCAGGATGGCGCCGAGCGCCAGCGATTGGTGGAACGACGCCGGCACGATCAGCAGCCCGACGAGCGCCAGCACGACGGTCGCGCCGCTGAAGAGCACCGTGCGCCCCGCCGTCTCGCCCGCCCGTTCGACCGCCGCCCGCGTCGACAGGCCGCGGCCCAACTCTTCCTTGAACCGCGACACGATCAGCAACGAATAATCGATGCCCACCGCCAGGCCGATCATGACCACCATCATCTGGACGAAGAAGATGAGCTCGAAGGCCTGGCCGATGAGCGCCACCGCGGCCAACGCGACGACGATGGCCACCCCCGCTTGTCCCGGCGGCAGCAGCGTCGCCACGACGCCGCCGCCGAAGAGCAACAGGAGAACAAGCAGGGCCACCGGTATCCCGAACCGCTCGCCCTGCTCGAGGTCGTGGGCGGCCAGGTTATTCTGATCGACGATGATGCTGGCGGTCCCGCCGATTAGTACCCGGAAGCCATCCGCACCATTCGCCTCCTCGACGACGAGCATTACGTCCTCGACGTTTACGGTAGCCTCGTCCACATTCCCGGCCAGGGAATAATGCAACAGGGCGGTGCCGCCGTCCTGGGAGGCCATGAGAAAGAGCAGCTTTATCCGTTCCTCAGGAGCGATGGCGCCACCCGCTTCGATCACCTGGTAGTAGTGATGCAGCGGCCCGTTCTGCAGCCCGCCCTCGATCGTCCCCGGCCCTAGCGCCATGATCCGACCGTGAATCTCCTCCACCTTGGCGCGGAAGGCCGGGTCGGCCACGGTGAGCGACGGCGACTGCACGATGACGATCTCGGCCAGTTGCTCCGGCCTCTGCAGCCGCTCCTCGAGCAGCGCCGCCGCGCGCTCCGACTCGTACCGGCCGGCGAGCCGGAAGTCGGTCGTCGTCGCGCTATCAAGGAGGTTGACGCCGATAAAGCCCGCGACGACCAGCACGACAAGCCCCACGGCCATGGCCGTCAGGGGTCGCTGCGCGCAGATGCGGGCCAGGAATCTTGTCACGCGGAAGCTCCTTCAAAGAGGCGCGGACACGCCAGCGGCCTAGCATATCCGTAGCAGAGTATACCGAGTATCGCGTCCACGGTCACCGTACACCTCTGTTGATCACAAGGATCAATAAGCCTTGCATATGCGGCATGGTATCGCTAAGATGCGTCTACCGATATTGGCTAGGACAGTCAGCCCAGCACCGCAGAGGAGGAAAACATTGGCGAAGCACGTCCACGACATCCACGAGTGCGACACCCACGAGCACCACGGCGAACCCGGCCACGTCCACGACCCCCACGAGTGCGACACCCACGAGCATCACGCCCATGCGCATGACCCGCACGAGTGTGACACTCACGAGCACCATGGCGACGAGCCCGGCCACGTCCACGACCCTCACGAGTGCGACACCCACGAGCACCACGCCGACGAGGGTCACAATGAGCATGAGTGCGACACGCATGAGCACCACGGCGACGAGCCCGGCCACGTCCACGACCCTCACGAGTGCGACACCCACGAGCACCACGCCCACGGCGATCACGTCCACGACATGCACGAGTGCGACACCCACGAGCACCACGGCGAGCCCGGCCACGTCCACGACGTCCACGAGTGCGACGCCCACGAGCACCACGCCCACGCCTAGCCGCGCCCTAGCGTAGCTTCCCGGCCCGACACGGCCCCGCCGACCTTCCAGGTGGCGGGGCCTTTTCGTTAAGCGACCGTACCAACCGGCTGCTTCGGCACCACGCCTCTGCCGTGCGCCACCAGAAGTTCCACGGTCTAGTTATCGTCACGGTTAGGGTCGAGGGCGGCCCCCGATTCGGCGTTGGGGCGGCGGACACCGCCAAGTACTGGGTTTGTATTGGTGGAGTAGTGTGAGGGTGCTCGCCCGGTGGAGTCCGGTAGGCAGCACGACTCGGTAGGGAAGGCGGTCCATTGTGAGTTTGCTGACGGCCGTAGCGGTCCTTGCCGCCATCGGCGTGCTGTTCACGCTGGACCCCGGTGGGGCTATCGCCGAAAGCGGCTTTCCCGACTTCCGGGAGACGGACTGGAAGCAGAGGACGGCCTGGGGCTTCCGCACGATCGGCGTGGTCGTCGCCCAGCTGCTCATCATCGTGCTGTGGCTCTGGCCCAAGTGGCGGCCCCCGCAGGCGAGCCCATGGTACTCGGGGGCCGCGAAGCCCGGTTCGATGCCCGCGGCGGCGGTATCCGCGCTGCAGGGGCACATGATATGGAGCCCGACGGTCCTGGCCTCCATCATCGAGATGTGCCAGCGCGGCACGCTACGCATCGAGGCAGTCGGAACAAGGGTCGGTTTCTTATACCGGCTGACTCGGCAGGACCCGGCGCAGTATGAATGGGAGCGCACGATATGCAACTGCCTCCCGCCCGGCCCCACAACGGTCGATGCGCTTCGTGAATCGATAAACGAGCACAAGGATGCCATCGGCGACCAGATAGGCGACTTCCTCCAGCAGCGCGGCCTCTTTGATGACAACCCGGTGCGAGTCAGGAGGGAAAACTCCGACGACGGAAGTTCATGGTGGATGGTCGCTTGCATCTTGACGGGTGTTGGCAGCGGGCTCTGGGCGGCTCTATGGCTGGACCAATGGTGGGCGAACGCCCTGATCGGCGGGTTCGCGGGTCTTGTGTACTCGTTTTTTGCCCTGCCGTCGGGGATAAGGACAGGCATGCTGAAGCCGACGCCGACGGGGGCACTCGAGATAAGTCAGTGGCTTGGCTGGGAAGCGTCGATGGTCGGCTCCGCCCCTCCCGGCGCTCGGAGCCAGTCGGATCCCATGTTGGCCTACGCCGTCGCCTTCAATGTCGCCCAGCCGTGGCTCGATGTTGCGGCCTCGGCTCCGCCGTGGTTCGGGTCCCGCAGAGAATCCTCCCAGCGGGGCGCCGGCTTGGACGCGGCCTATCGCGCCTTCATGCACGCGCAGGAGTGGTGGCTGGCCGGACGGTCGGAGGATGCTGCAAAGGCAGCTGCGCAGTGGGGCTATGAACAGGAGATCGTGCTGATCGAGCAGCTCGACCTGGAATCACCGGATGCCGGGAAAGCTCCACACCGCGGGACCGCCGACGAAGTTGAGGAGATCGAGCTTGACCTGGAGGCGCAGGACGGTTCCCCGGCAGCCGCACCGGAAGCGTCGCCGGCGGAGTATGAGCCGCACGGGTGGGAAGGGGCGGCTGAGGAGGAAAAAGGCGGAGGCTGCCTTCGCGGGTGCCTCATATGGCTGGTAGCCCTGGCGGGCATGGGGGTGCTGGTCTTGGTCGTCCTGTTCAGCCTCGACGTAGTCTCGCCGCGCGACAAACCGTGTCCCCTGGACTCTCTCCCGATTCTGACGCCCGCGCAGATTGCGACGGTCGGCCACCTGTTGCGCGATGAGTGCGTGAGGGTCAAGGGCACGGTTGTCTTCCACGACGCCGAACTGGTGCTGCAGGTGGACCGGGACGAGTACGTGCAGCCGGTGAGCGTCCGCGACCCAGCGGAGGTCCTCAAGGCTCTCCCCCCGGGCCGCGTGGTCACCCTGGCCGGGCGGCTCATCGTGGAGGAGGACGGTACGTACGCGGTCCACTTCATACCGGATCGCGGATCGGACCGGGAGTGGTGGCGGAACCTGCTGGAGAACGTGGAAGGGTTGTTCTAGGGGAATGGTGGGCCTATTTTGACGATAGACAGAACCGTCTTCGAATTGTGGCTGGGGGCGCTGTGATTCACGCTTCTAGTGTGCTCGGCCCTTGAGATGTAGCGAGGAGCGGGCCTGCCTTGGCGATTCACCCGTCCAGCTGTTGAAAGCGCGTGAGAACGAATTGGGGCTTTCCAATCCGAGCAGGAATGAGACCTCACCGACATGCAGCCGAGAACTCTCCAGATAATATAGTGCCAAGCCCTTTCGGGTCTCGTTTAATACTGAGCGGAAGCTGGACTCCTCCTCCTTCAGTCTTCGCTGCAATGTTCGTATGGGGACGCCAAGGGCGTTCGACACGTCCTGCACGGAGGCTCGGCCGGTTGGAAGAAGCTCAAGAAGCGCTCCGCGGACGCGGTCTGAGATCGTGGCCGTCTCACTTCCTGGGGGTGGCAAGAGAGAAGATGCTTCGCGCGAGGGTCAGCGTCCCGCTGCGAGTCTCTCATCGAAGCCTGCTGGAGCAGGTGGGGCCGCTGGGTTCGGCGTGGCGCGCCCACTGGCCTTGGAGATCACCCAAAGTCCCTGAGCAGCTAGGCTAGCTCTTCACGCAGGGTAGCCCCGCGCTTGTTGAGCAGAGAGGCTGCCCTGCCCCTTCCCCATTCCGTAGTGGTCAAACCACGTGCCTTTGGGCGCTGGCCCCGTGCAGGGCTTGCGCAGATCAACGGAAAACTGCTGGCACCCCGAGGTGTAGGTGATGTTGCCCAGGGTCCGGCGGACCGCGTCGGGCAAGCCGGCGACCATCTCCGCCGCCCTGGGGGGAGGACGGCGCGGAGTGACCGCCAAGCTATGTGCGCTGTGTGTCCCGGCGGCGCCGGATTCTGTCCCATATCCGGCGCATGCGGCGTCGGAGGCGCTTGATGACCAGAATGATCAGTGCAGCGATCAACGCCACCTGGGCGGGCCCCCACCATAGCGACCTCAGTCCCGCGTCCCATTCTCGCGCCGCCGGTGGCGCAACTGGAATGTCCGTAGGTCCCGGAGTGGGTGTCGGTGTAACCGACGGCGTAGACGTCGGCCTTGGCGCTACCGTTGCCGTTGGAGCAGGGGTTGGCGCCGAGCTAGACGTGGGTATAGCCGTAACAGTGAACGGCGGCGTGGCGATAGGCGTGGGCGATGGCGCGGCGGTAGGGGCGGGCGACGGCGTGGCAGTAGGCGTGGGCGACAGCGTGGCGGTAGGCGTGGGCAATGGCGTGGCGGTAGGCGTGGGCGACGGAGTGGCAGTAGGCGTCGCCGTTGGCGCGGTGGTAGGCGTGGCGGTAGGCGCGGGCGTTGGCGGGAGGTCATCATCGTGTTCGCCGTCATCCCCGCCATCGGTGGGCGGCGGTGTCGGCGTAGGGGTGGGTGTGGGGCCATCATCTTGGTCGTCGTCCAGAATGATGACCACGGGCGCCAATGGCGTGCCTTGCGCGGCACTCCAATCGCTGCCCGGGTCGATGCCGTTCAGCGCCGCGACCTCAATGTCGTATCTCCTCCCGTTGATGAGGCCCGTTATCGTGTGGCTGATAGTCGTATCGGTATGTACACCGTCGTCGTCGTTCCAGGAACCTGCCGGTGTATTGGTGGATGGCACGGCCGCAATACGCCAGCGCACGAGACAGGAGGTGATGGCCGCCCCGGCCCCACCCTTATTCTCAGGCTCTGCCCAAGTTACCGAGATTTGCCTGTCGCCGGCGCCGGCATGGACGTCGGTCAGCTTGTCCGGCACGGTCCAGGTGGTTGCCCGCTTCGGGACGGTTGATACGCCGACGTTCAATCCAGTGTCATATGCATGCGCCCGCACGTCGTAAGCCGTGCCTGAACTGAGCCCGGTAAGCACAGTGCGGGTGGCGGTTGCCAGGGAAGTAACCGATGTCACGCCCTGAGGATAGAAGTTGCCCGCGACGGGCGTGGGGAAGCTGGCGGTCGACTCCGATTTTACCTGGAAGGCTATGCTCCGACCGGCTGGGAGCGCGTTGTATGTGACGATGAGTGTGGGCAAGCCCTGGTGCGCGCCGGGAACCACCTCTAGATTGACCGGCGGGGCGATAGTAGGCGGCGGAGGGGGCGGCGTGTCGTTGTCGTCCACCCTCACTGTCACCGACTGTGTGGTGATGCCCGAATACTTGGTGTCGGCGCTGGTGACACCGTGTCTGATCGTGACCAACTCGTCAGCGTAGTCGGCGTCCTGGACCCCGGATACGGTGAAGCGCTGGGGTGTGTCCCAATCGTCGGGCGTGAAGGTGCGCGATGCCGGAGTGACCGTCACCGCTCCGGTGTCCTGGCTGGCCGCCTCTACCATCACGCCGGCCATGGGCTTACTGGCCAAGACGACGGTGTAGGTCCTCGAACCGCCCTCCGCGACGCTCAGGGTCGTGGGACTGACTGTGACTCGTGCGATGTCGTTGTCGAGAATGGTCACCGTGGCGGTGTCCTCACCGTCGCCCGCCTTGGTCCAGCCCGAGGCGGTGGTGGCGATGGTGACGCTGAAGGTCTCGTTGTCCTCGTCCAGCCTGTCGTCCTCTGTGGGAATGGTGATGCCCAGTGTGCTGCTGCCGTCGGCGACAGTGACCGGGGATGTGATCGTCCCCACGTCCGAGGAGTCGGCGTTGCCCGTCCCGGTAGTGGAGTAGGCGGGCGTGACCGTGAACCGTACGCCTGACGCGGGCGCGTTCTCACTCAGAGTGATCGTCAGCGTCGCGCTGGTCCCTTCTGCCGCGCTGGCCGTTCGGCTGAGCGAAAAGGTCTTGGCCTGGGGCGGGTCGGTGCCGTCGTCGTCGGTGATGGAGACGGTGGTCTCGTCGGTGCTGCCGGCGCTCACCCCTGCGGGCAGTGTGCCGAAGGTGAGCTTCACACTCTCGCCGTCGTCGTCCACGGTGTCCGCCGTGGCGGCGAAGGTGAAGGTCTTGGAGGTCTCGCCCGAGTTGAAGACGACGTTTGGGGGGACGCCGGAGTAGTCGGAGTCCGATGCCCCGCCCTGGTTCGTCTTGCTGATGGGTATGGTGACGGTGCGCTCGGGATCGGCGCTCAGGGTGACGGTGACCGTGGCCTCGTTCTCCTTGACCATCGTGGTGCCCGCGTCGTCGGTCTCGTCCACGCTGTAGGTGGCGGAGCCGAAGTTGACGCTGACGCTGGGCACGTCGTCGTCGGTGATGGAGACGGACGCCGTGCTGGTCGTCCCGGCGCTCACTCCCGTGGGGAAGGTGCCGAAGCCCAGGTTGACCGACTCCCCGTCGTCGTCCACGTTGTCGGCGGTGGCGGCGAAGGTGATGCTCTTCTCGGTG